>JAVVDS010000006.1:66664-70247 GCA_032251295.1 Desulfuromonadales bacterium
CCGAGTTTCGGTCAGTCGAAAAAGAAGGGGACCACTCTCTCCGCCGCCTGGTATCAGGTCATCGACCGCAACATGGATGCCACCCTGCAGATCGACTCCATGTCGAAACTCGGGCTCGGCAAGGGGATCGAGTATCGCTATCTGCTCGGCCGGGATAACCTGGGGGAAGCCCGTTTCTATCATGTCAGTGGTCACGGCGATGAGCCGGATCTGCACGCCTTCAACTGGCAGCACGCCGGCACTCTGCCGGGGCGGATCTGGTTGTCGGTCGATGCCGAATATGTCGAGGAACAGCTTTTTTTTGAAAACTTCGGCAAGGTCGCCGACGAATACAATCAGGACAAGACGGTGACCCAGGTCTGGTTGCAGCGCAACTGGCAGACGCTGAATACTGTGCTGCGCGGCCGCTATGTCCGGGACATCGAGAACCCCCGTGCCAACCCGTTGCAGCGCCTCCCCGAACTGGCGGTCACCCTCGCTCCCTGGCGTTTTGGGGAGTCTCCCCTGTACTTCGGGTTTGACAGTTCGCTGACCCGTTTCGAGCGGGATGACGGAGTTGAAGGTGACCGACTGTTCCTGCGACCGGCTCTGTCGGCTGCGTTCAGGCTCGGTAACTGGCTCGATTTCGTTCCCGAACTGGCCTTTTCGCAACGCTTTTACGATACCGATCTCGGTGAGGACGACCGGTTTCTGCCGGAGCTGTCGGCCACTCTCGGCAGTCGCCTGGAACGGGTCTACTCCTGGCCGGAGAATGCCGGAGTCCGCGTCAAACACAGCATCGAACCGACAGTGCGCTACCTGTTCCGTCCTGATCGGGACGAATCGGATCTGCCGCTGTTCGATCCTAATGACCGGCGTGCCGATATCAGCCGCCTCGAATACGCTCTGATCAATCGGCTGGTGCTGCGCCAGGAGAATGGTCTCGGGGTGGCCAGCTATCGTGAACTTCTCTTTCTGCGCCTGTCACAGAGCTACGATTTCGACGGGGAAAGCGTCGATTTCGACAGGGATAGACAAGATCGATTAGAGAAGGAAGAACCGTTTTCCGACCTGCGTGTCGAACTCGATCTGCGCCCGACGCCAGCGAGCCGTCTCTATCTGGACGGACTGGTCGGCATGTATGGCGATTCCGGCCTGTCGAGCCTGCGTGCCGGCGCCAGTCTGCAGGTTACGGCCGGCAACACTGCCAGCCTGAATTACGTCTATCGTGACCAGGACTTTATCGGCAGTGCGACGGAATATCTCGGTGCGACGCTGGAGACTTCGCTGCTCAAGCCGGTCCATCTGCGGTTTCAGGAACGCTATGATCTCAAAGATCACCAGACGCTGGAGACAGTCGTCAACCTGGAGTATCGCTCACACTGCTGGAGCCTGTTCCTGGAAATCCGCGACCGGCTCGAAGACGATCTGATCATGATCGGGTTTTCGTTGTCCGGTCTCGGTCAGATCGGTACCGGCATCTAAATTCAGCTATAAGTCGACGTTCAGTCGACATTAGTCTTGACTAAGGAATTCTGTTTAACGTATAAGGAGCGCAATTCATTTGCCAACAGACCGATGCGGGTCCGGGTGGACCTGGTTGGACGGCAAGTTCGTGCCGGGGAGGAGGTGCAAACCAGGAGGGTTGATCGGATACAATGCCATCATCGGGATTTCTTATCCTATATTTCGGAGGGAGTTGTTATGAAAAAGAAGATTGTAAGCTGCTTGTTGTTCGCCCTGTTTTCCCTGGTCACTCTCGGTGTTCCGTTTAGCTTCGCGGCCGACGGTGCCGTACCGGTCAATATCAACCAGGCGACTGTTCTTGAACTTCAGGAACTGCCCGGTGTCGGTCCGGCGCTGGCCGAGCGTATCGTTGCCTATCGGGAGACCAACGGCGCATTCAAAAGTGCCGAGCAACTCGCTGAAGTCAAAGGCATAGGTCAGAAGAAAATGGAGAAGTTCAAAGATAAAATTGTTCTGGAATAAGCTTGCCTGACTCTCAAGGCCCGCCGCATGGCGGGCCTTGACGTTGCTGCGGAACACTGTTTGCTGAAAGTCCTTGATTTTCCGTATATAACTATGAAATCATCAGCGAGCTTTGACCTTTGGTAGCTGTCGGTACGATTTCCCGGGAATAACAAATGACACAGGGCTCGGACTCAACTGGCACATTGCTCGGCAAAGGCTTGAGCCTTTGGCCGCTCGGCATTGTGTTTCTGATTCTCGGGTTTGCCATATTTGGCGAGCGCGGCCTGCTCCATCTGCACAAGATGACCGTACAGAAAACCGCCCTCATGAATGAACTTGCAGAGGTCGAAGCGCGGAATGAGGCGTTGCGTGAGCAGATTATCCGTTTGCGTGGCGACCGGACATATATCGAACGACTGGCCCGCACTGAGCTCGGCATGGTGCGCGATGATGAACTGGTTTTTCAGTTCACCGATACCGCACAGGGGGGATCCCCCCGCTGAAGGTTATGTCGTCTGCTTTCTCGAACTGACCGGCCCTTTTTCATGATGAAAAAGGGCCGATTGTTCTGCCGCATGTCGGAGGGAGGCGAGCGTGTCTCGCCTGCTTGACAAGAATCAGGACAGAGGACTAGCATACAGGCAGTTACAGAGGTGCTGATGAGCCAGGATCGAAGAAAACTCTGTGTTGTGTGCGCGTGGCGTGCTGACTGCGCAAAGCGGTTCAGTATGGCGGGCGATACGACTCTGCACTGTCCGGACTTTACCGAGGATGTCACTTTGCGCCGGGACAAAAAGCCGGCCGATTCGACAGAAGGCCAGCGGGACTAGACTCCTTCTGCCCGTTGCATCGATCCATTTGGGGACAGCGCCGTGGCCCAGCCGGTACAGACACGCAAACTGAAACGCCGAGAGAGTGGCGGAGCTGCCAGATTCGTCGCGCTCGCACTGGTTGCCGTTCTGTTCGCCTTTGCTGCCGGTTTCTGGTTTGGTCGCCAGCAGGGGATAACGACCGAAATCGTTGTTGCACCTCCTGTGCCGTCGGCGGTTCAGGTGAACGTCCCGCCGCGCCCGGCGCTGGAGGAGACCACTGCGCCCGAGAATCTCTCTTTCTACGACAATCTCCCCAAGGGGGAACAGGCACCCCTCGGCAGCGGCATCAATCAGCCGCTCGAGCCTGTGACCGACAAACTGCCGGTGGTTGAAAAGACCGAATCGGTGGCGACGGCGCCGGTCGCAACAGCACCGTCACCGGTCGAGACGGCGCACGCTGCCCGGCCCGATCCCGCTGGTGCCTTTCTGGTGCAAGTTGCCTCTTTTCAGGCCGAACCGGACGCTGATCGGCTGGTTAACCGTCTGCAGAAACGAGGGATCGTTGCCGTTATAGAACGGGCAGATCTGGGGGGCAAAGGGGTCTGGTACCGGGTCGTCGCCGGCCCTTATACCGAGCGCACCGAGGCCGAGCAGGTCAGTGTCCGACTGAGAAATGAGGAGCGGCTTTCCGCTCTGGTCAGAAGGCGCTGAGCCGCTGAATTTTTTCTTGACACGCCAGGGTCATCCGAGTAAATTTCGTTTTTCATGTTGCGGGGTGGAGCAGTCAGGTAGCTCGTCGGGCTCATAACCCGAAGGTCGGA
>JAVVDS010000007.1:0-66929 GCA_032251295.1 Desulfuromonadales bacterium
AAAAGCTACGGCAGGTGTGCGATGCGGGACGAGCTGACTCCTGTGCTGGAAGAGCTGGCGCAGGCCGATGCCTTCGTGCTCGGTTCCCCGATCTATTTCGGGACGGTGACCGGCGAACTGCGCTCCTTCATGGAGCGGTTGCTCTTCCCTTATTTTGTCTATGCACAACCGCCGCAATCCCTGTTTGGCAGAAAAATACCGACGGCGTTCATCTACACCATGAACGTTTCGGCAGAGATCGCCGACCGGTACCAGTCTCCGATTCACTTCAAAGTCAACGAGATCTATACCGCGAGAATTTTCGGGCAGTCTGAGACCCTTTGTGCTTACGAGACCCTTCAGTTTGCCGATTACAGCAAGGTCGTCTTCGACTATTTCGACCCGGTCGAACGGCAGGTCCGGCACGAGAAGTTATTTCCCGAAAATCTTCGCAAAGCCTTTGACCTCGGATCCAGGCTGGCGACCGGGGGGTAAAGGGGAGGCGGGACACCCCCAGGGTAAACGATGCGCACGAAGAGACAGAAACGACAAAGGCCCCAGCACCGATGAAGTGCTGAGGCCTTAGTTTTAAGTGGCGCGCCACGAGAGATTCGAACTCCCGGCCTTCTGATCCGTAGTCAGACGCTCTATCCAGCTGAGCTAGTGGCGCAAAGGAACGAGGTTTATCGCTTAATGCCAGCTTAATGTCAAGCTTTTTCAAGCTTAACAGAAAAACTGGCGGAGAGGGAGGGATTCGAACCCTCGGTACAGTTGCCCGTACAACACCTTAGCAGGGTGCCGCCTTCAGCCGCTCGGCCACCTCTCCGTTTTGTTCTCGTGCAGCGAACCGACAGCTTAACGCTGTCGGCGACGATTTTCAAGTCTCAAGTTGCAATCAAGTCTGGCGGAGGAGGTAGGATTCGAACCCACGGATGCTCTCACATCAACGGTTTTCAAGACCGCCGCCTTAAACCACTCGGCCACTCCTCCGGAACTCAGTCTATTTATATCGGAGTGCCCCTCGGCATCAACCGATTTTTTCGAGTCCCCCCAAATACGGGCGCAACGCCTCGGGAACACGGATCGAACCGTCTTCCTGCTGGTAGTTTTCGAGCACCGCGACCAGGGTGCGGCCGACCGCCAGTCCCGAGCCGTTGAGGGTGTGCACGAACTCCGGTTTGGCACCGGCCTCGCGGCGGAAGCGGATGCTGGCGCGACGCGCCTGGAAATCGCGGAAGTTCGAGCAGGACGAGATTTCCCGATAGGTCTGCTGCCCCGGCAGCCAGACTTCGATGTCGAAGGTGCGCGCCGCCGAGAAACCGAGGTCGGCAGTGCAGAGATCGACCACCCGGTAAGGGAGTCCCAGAGCTTTGAGGATCGACTCGGCGTCGCCCAGCAGCTTGTCGAGTTCGACATCCGACTCGTCCGGACGGACGAACTTGACCAGCTCGACCTTGTTGAACTGGTGCTGGCGGATCAGGCCGCGGGTGTCGCGGCCATGGGCGCCGGCCTCCTTACGGAAGCAGGGGGTGTAGGCCGTGTAGCAGAGCGGCAGCCGGCTGCCATCGAGGATCTCTTCGCGGTGATAGTTGGTCACCGGCACCTCGGCCGTCGGGATCAGGAAGAAGTCGGGATCGTCAAGGTGGAACAGGTCGGTCTCGAACTTGGGGAGCTGGCCGGTGCCGGTCATGGTATCGCGGTTCACCAGCAGCGGTGGCAGCATTTCGGTGTAGCGTCCGCGCGCAGTGTGGGTGTCGAGCATGAAGTTGATCAGGGCGCGCTCCAGACGGGCGCCGGCCCCCTGCATGACGGCGAAACGGGCGCCGGCAATCTTGCTGGCACGTTCGAAGTCGATGATGCCGAGCTGCTCGCCGAGTTCCCAATGGGGCCGCGGTTTGAAGGCGAACTCCGGCGGTGTGCCGACCCGGCGAACTTCCGGGTTGTCTTCTTCAGAGGCTCCGACGGGACAGGCCGGGTCGGGGAGGTTGGGGAGGGTCAGCAGCAGGCCGTCGAGTTCCTCCTCGGTGCGCCGCAGCTCCTCGTCGAGCTCCTTGATGCGCGCCGACACGTTTTTCATCCGTTCGATCTCGCCCTGGACCGCGCTCTTGTCTTTGGTCCGGCCGATCAGGGCCGAAACCTGATTGCGCTCGGCTTTCAGGGTTTCCGCCTCGCCGAGCAGGGAGCGCCGGCCGGCATCGAGGCGGCGGAAGTCGCCGAGATCGACCGCGCCGCCGCGGCTGGTCAGGCGGCCCTCGACGTCATCGAGATTGTCGCGCAGAAATTTCAGATCGAGCATCGGTTCGCTCCGTTCCCCGGTGAGGTGTCGGGGAGAAATCCGTCCAGTTGCAGAAAGTTGGTTTTACTAGCACTTCTGCGGCGCTGCGTCAAGAATCAGTCGCGTCGTCGCGTTCGCCGCGCACCCACCAGTCGGCGTCGTCGTCGAACCACCAGCGGGTCGAGTCGGTCATCCAGATGGTTTCGGCCAGTTGCCGCGCCAGCTCGGTGCGCAGCCGTTTGACGGTGACCGGGTACCATTCGTCGGCGTAGCGGTTGCCGAGATCCTTGTACTCCTTGAGGGCAAGGATCATCTCCAGCTGATCGGCGTCGTGGGCGATCCGGGCTTCGGCGCTCTCCCGGGCGAGAAACTCGTCTTGCAGCCGCCGGTAGTCGTCGCCGAAGGGGAGGGTGCGGGCCAGATCCTCGATGGCGCGGCGCTCGTCGACCCGGCAGTACTTCTTGTTGACATAGTTGAGGTCGCCGGTGCGCGCTTCCGGCAGGTCGTGAAACAGGCAGAGCAGCACCACCCGTCCGGTATCGACATCGCCGGCGAGCTGCGCCAGGGAGTAGCCGATCAGGCTGGTACGGAAGATATGCTCGGCGACCGACTCGGTCCCGGAGCCGAGGAACTGGAAGCCGGTGCGCGGCGTGCGCTTGAGCATGCCGAGTTCGAACAGGAAATTCGCGATCTGTTTCATGAGAGGCTCTCTTGCCAGGGTCTGTCGCCAGTTGTAGCGCAAACCGGGTCATGGCGCAAAGCCTTTGCAAAACAAATAGCGTTTGATGAGGCTGCCGTTTTTCGTGTATAAGGGGAAATCGTGTTATTGGCGGAGGTTCGTTAGTCTTTTTTCGTCGCAATATTTCATGCAGGAGGTCGTGTGATGACAAACACTCACCGGTTACACCGTTGTCGGCGTCGGGGCTGGCTGGCCCTGCTGCTGACGCTCTGTCTGGCTTCACCTGCCGGCGCCTTCCAGTTCTCTCTGGGCGAGATCGACGGCAGTCTCGACACTACTCTCTCCTACGGTCTGAGCTGGCGGACCGCCGAGCGTGACAAGGCGATCATCGGCCTGGCCAACGGCGGCCGCGCCTACTCGCTCAACGGTGACGACGGCGACCTCAACCACGACGACTGGGAGACCTTCAGCCGCACCGCCAAGATCACCTCCGACCTGGAGCTGCGCTACCAGGATTTCGGCCTGTTCCTGCGCGGCACAGCCTTCTACGATCATGAAAACGAAAAACGGAGCCGGGCCCGCACTGCCCTGAGCGACGACGCCAAAGACCTCGTCGGCAGCGATGCCGAACTCCTCGATGCCTACCTCTGGTGGACGTTCGGGGTCGGCGATACCTTCGGCCAGATCCGCCTCGGCGACCAGGTGCTGAGCTGGGGGGAGAGCACCTTCATCCAGAACAGTATCAATACCATCAATCCGGTCGACGTCAGCAAGCTGCGCGTACCGGGCGCCGAACTGAAGGAGGCGCTCAAGCCGGTCGGCATGCTCTCCGCCTCGCTCTCCCCCAACGAGTATCTGACTTTCGAAGGTTTCTATCAGTACGACTGGGAGAAGACCGAGATCGACCCGACCGGTTCCTACTGGAGCAACAACGATTTCGCCGGTAAAGGCGGCGACCGGGTGTTGCTCGGCTTCGGCGACTGGTCGGATCTCGGCACCAGCTGGCAGGGCCTGGTGATCCCTTTCGAGATCACCGACGACCGCTTCATGATGGTGCCGCGTGGCCGGGACGAGACGCCGTCCGACAGTGGTCAGTTCGGCCTGGCTCTGCGTGCGTACGCGCCGGGACTGAACAACACCGAATTCGGTTTCTACTACATCAACTATCACAGCCGGCTGCCGCTGATCAGCGGCGTGACCGGCAGCCAGGTCGGCGCGGCCCGGGCGACGACCGCCGGTGTCGCGCTGCAGACCTTCGGCGCCAACCCGACCCCGGCTAACATTGCACCGGCCATTGCTGCCGGTACCACCACCGGAGTTCTTTCCGGCCTTGATCCGGCCACTGCGCAGAGCATCGCCACCGGCGCCGTCAACGTCGCGACCACCGGCAATGCGGCCCTGGCCGGTTCCTACGTGGTCAACGAATACGCGCAAACGGCCCAGTACAAGATCGAGTATCCGGAAGACATCCAGCTGTTCGGTGTCAGCTTCAACACCACCCTGGAGAGTCTCGGCGCGTCTCTGCAGGGGGAGTATTCCTATCGCAAGGATGCCCCGGTGCAGGTCGATGATGTCGAACTGCTGCTGGCCGCTCTCTCCCCGCTGGCCGGTCTCAATCCGGCCTTCCTCGACAACCAGCTCGGGGCCTACGGTCTCGACAGCTATATCCGCGGCTATCTCGAAAAGGACATCTCCCAGGTGCAGATGACCATGACCAAACTTTTCGGGCCGACAATCGGTGCCGACCAGTTCACCCTGGTCGGCGAGGCCGGCCTGACCCACGTCCACGGCATGCCGAGCAAGAGCGCCATGCGCCTGGAAGCTCCCGGCACCTACGTGACCGGCAACCCGCGTCAGGCGGCGCCTGGCGGCTCCCATGCCGGCAAGGGAGCGGAATCGTCGTCGGCCTTTGCCGACGCCACCTCCTGGGGCTATCGCATCGTCGGCAAGCTCGATTTCAACAACGCCATCGGCGCCGTCACCCTGTCGCCGCGGCTTGCCTGGGCCCATGACGTCGACGGTAACTCCCCGGGCCCGGGGGGCAATTTCATCGAGCACCGCAAGGCGGTCACCGTCGGCCTGGAGGCCAACTATCTGAACAGCTGGTCGGCCGATTTAAGCTACACCGATTTCTTCGGCGCCGGTCGCTATAATCTGCTCAACGACCGCGACTTCCTCGCCTTCAACGTCAAATATTCCTTCTGACCGGCAGGAGAATGATGATGCAGAGACTGACACGGAAAACCATGACACTGCTGCTGGCCGGTCTTTTGCTGACCGGCTCGGCCCATGCCGCTATCTCCGCCGACGAGGCGGCCCGCCTCGGCAAGGAGCTGACGCCGCTCGGCGCCGAACAGACCGGCAACGCCGCCGGCACCATTCCCCCCTGGACCGGCGGCATCACCGCGCCGCCGGCCGGCTACCGCAAGGGGATGCATCACCCCGATCCCTACGCCGACGACAAGGTACTGTTTACCATCACCCGCGAGAACATGGCGCAGTACGCCGACCGCTTGACCGCCGGCCAGAAGGCGATGCTCGAAGCCTACGAGTCCTACCGGCTCAACGTCTACCCGACCCGGCGCAGCGCATCGGCGCCGCAACGGCTTTACGACGCCACCAGGGATGCCGCCGTCAAGGCGCAGCTGGTCGAAGGGGGCAACGGCGTGACCGGCGTGACTGCCGGCATCCCGTTCCCGATTCCGCAGAGCGGCATCGAGGTGATCTGGAATCACATCCTGCGCTGGCGCGGCAACGCCTTCGATCGCAACTTCGGCGTGGCGCCGCTGACCCGCGGCGGCGACTACACCATGGTCGAATTCAACGAAAAAGGGGACTTCCGCTACAACAAGGAAGGGCTGACCGAGAAGAACCTGGAGAACGTGATCGCCATGTTCAAGCAGGAGATCTTCGCCCCGGCGCGGCTGGCCGGGCGGATCCTGCTGGTGCACGAAACCCTCGACCAGAATCTGGAGAACCGGCGCGCCTGGCTGTACAACCCCGGTCAGCGCCGGGTGCGGCGGGCGCCGAACGTCGCCTTCGACAATCCGAAGGAAGGGGGCGACGGTCTGACCACCAGCGACACGGTCGATATGTTCAACGGCAGCCCGGAGCGCTACGACTGGAAACTGGTCGGCAAGCAGGAACTGTATGTGCCGTACAACAGCTACCTGCTGCACAGCGACAAGCTGAAGTACAAGGAGATCCTGACCCCGCTGCACCTCAACCCCGACTATCTGCGCTATGAACTGCATCGGGTCTGGGTGGTCGAGGCGACCCTCAAGGAAGGAATGCGTCACATCTATAAGAAGCGGACCTTCTATATCGACGAAGACTCCTGGCAGATCGTGGCGATGGATCAGTACGACAGCCGTGATCAGCTCTGGCGGGTCTCGGAGGGGCACTGCATCAACTACTACGAGGTGCCGACCTTCTGGAGCACGGTGGAGACGCACTACGACCTGCAGACCGGGCGCTATATCGCCATCAATCTGAACAACGAGCACTCCATGTATAACTTCGATGTCAGCTTCAGTGACAGCGAGTTCACGCCGGCGGCCCTGCGGCGCTCCGGTATCCGCTGATTTCATGGTTAACGCTGCGACGGCCGGGCCTGTCCCGGCCGTCGTCGGTTCATCTGCCGTCAGGACGGTTGTTTCCCGTGTCTTTGCCCCGTTCCATAGTTTGCCTGCTGCTGATACTACCTGCCGTACTCACCGGCCTGGGGTTGCTCTCCGCCCCGGCGTGCGCCGCGCCGAGCGAGCTGATGCCGCTGGCCGCACAGAGCCTGCTGCTCGATGGGCAGTTTGCGGGCGACCGGGTGGTGACGGTTGGCGAACGCGGCCACATTTTGATCTCTGCCGATCAGGGGCGTTCCTGGCAGCAGCAGCCGGTGCCGACCCGGGCCACGTTGACCAGCCTGTTCTTTGTCGATAGCGATCTCGGTTTTGCCGCCGGCCACGACGGCGTCATCCTGCGCAGCGAGGACGGCGGCCAGAGCTGGCAGCTGGTGTATGCCGACCCCGACGATGAGCGGCCGATCCTCGATCTCTGGTTTCACGACCGCCGGCGTGGCTTCGCCGTCGGCGCCTACGGCCTGCTGTTGACCACCGGCGATTCCGGGCGGAGCTGGCATGCCGTCGAGTTCTCCCCGGCCAGTCTCACTCACGAGGTTGACTGGGGTTGGGACGAGGGAGAAGATGAGCCTCTGCCGATCGATTTCCATCTCAACCAGATTGCCGCCACGCCGGGCGGGCGGCTGTTCATCGCCGCCGAAGCCGGCAATCTCTACCGCAGCGACGACGGCGCGCGCAGCTGGCTGGCGCTGCCGTCCCCTTATGTCGGCTCCCTCTACGGCGTGCTCCCCATTAACGAGCAATCCCTGCTGCTGTACGGTCTGCGCGGCCATCTGTTCCGTTCCGACGATGCCGGCATGACCTGGCAGGAGCTGTCGACCGGTGTGCGCTCGACTCTGTACGATGCCGCCCGCCTGCGCGACGGCCGGATCGTGCTGGTCGGCCAGGAGGGCACCGTCCTGTTCGGTGCCGATTCGCGCGACCGCCTGACCCTGCTGGCCCAGCCGGGCCGACGCGGGATCGCCCGGGTGCTGGAGCTGCCGGACGGCGCCCTGCTGCTGATCGGCGAGCAGGGGGCGCGTCGCCTGGCGCTGCCCGACGCCGCAGGGGGGGCGAAGCGATGATGGCCGCCCTCCTCGATCGCCTCGAGGCGCTGATCTTCGCCGTCCGCCCGCTGATCATCGCCCTGTTCGTCGCCCTGACCCTGCTGTTCGGTTACGGGGTCAGTCAGCTGCATGTCGACGCCGGCTTCGCCAAGCACCTCCCCCTGCAGCACGAATACATGCGCACCTTCGTCGACTACAGCAGCGAATTCGGCGGCGCCAACCGGGTGCTGGTCGCGCTGCGCGCCAAAGACGGCGACATGTTCACGCCGACCTTCTTCGAGGCGCTGCGCCAGGCGACCGACGAAGTCTTTTTCCTCCCTGGTGTCGATCGCAGCCGGGTCCGTTCGCTGTTCACGCCGAATGTCCGTTTCACGGAAGTGGTCGAGGACGGCATTGCCGGCGGCAACGTGGTACCGGCCGACTTCCGGCCGACCACCGCCGGGCTGGCCGAGGTGCGCGACAATATTCTCAAGGCGGGGATTGTCGGGAGGCTGGTCGCCAGCGACTTTTCCGCCGCCCTGATCAGCGCCGAGCTGATCGAAATCGATCCGCAGACCGGCGAGAAGATCGACCTGATCGAGGTCGGCAACCGCCTGGAACAGTTGCGGCAGAAATTCGAGACCGAGCAACTCGACCTGCACATCATCGGCTATGCCAAGGTGGTCGCCGAGATCGCCAACGGCGCCAAACGGATCATCCTCTTCTTCGTCATCGCCTTTCTGGTCAGCGGCCTGCTGGTCTATCTGTTCACCCGCTCCCACCGGGTGACCACCCTGGCCCTGGTCTGCGCCCTGGTCGCCGTGATCTGGCAGCTCGGCCTGCTGAACCTCCTCGGTTACGGCATCGATCCGCTGGGGATCCTGGTGCCGTTTCTGGTCTTTGCCATCGCCGTCAGTCACGGCGTGCAGATGATCACCGCCAACCGCGCCGAGATGTTCGACGGCTGCGACAGCCTCACCGCCGCGCGCCGCAGCTTCCGGGCTCTGGCTCTTCCGGGGATCGTCGCCCTGCTCTCCGACACCATCGGCTTTCTGACCATCCTGCTGATCGAGATCGAGGTGATCCAGCAGATGGCGGTGGCCGCCAGCCTCGGCGTGGCGACCATCATCTTCACCAACCTGATGCTCCTGCCGGTGCTCCTCTCCTATGTCGGCTTCCCGGCCGACTATCGACAGCGCCTGCACGATCGCATCGAGCGTATGGACTGCTGCTGGCGGCAGGTGGCTCTTATCGCCAAGCCCGGCCCGGCCGTGGCGCTGATTCTGCTCTGTGTGGTTCTGTTCGGTTTTGCCAGTCTGCAGGGGAGCCGCATCAAGATCGGCGACCTGCATCAGGGGGTGCCGGAGCTGCGTCCCGAGTCGCGCTACAATCGTGACAGCCGGGCGATCACCGAACACTTCGCCATCGGCGTCGATATCCTCAACGTGATTGTCGAAACCGTGGCCGACGGCTGCCTCGACTACGATGTGATGGAGACCATTGACCGCTTCGCCTGGCATCTGCGCAACACCCCCGGCGTACAGTCGGTGGTCACTCTGCCGGAGATCGCCAAGACGATCAACGCCGGCTGGAGCGAAGGGGCCCTCAAGTGGCGGGTGCTGCCGCGCAACCGCCAGGTGCTGGTCGAGGCGGTGCAGTACATTCCGACCAGCAGCGGCCTGCTCAATGCCGACTGCTCGGTGATCCCGGTGATGATCTTCACCACCGACCACAAGGCGGAGACGATTCGCGAGGTGACCGACAGCGTCAAGGCGTTCCGGGCCGAGTACGGTTCGGAGCGGGTCCGCTTGCGGTTGGCGACCGGCAATGTCGGTGTGATGGCGGCGACCAACGAAGAGGTCGCCGCCGCCCAGTTTCCGATCCTGCTCTATGTGTTCAGTGCGATCATTGCACTCTGTCTGCTGACTTTCCGTTCCCTGCGGGCCACCCTGGCGATCACTCTCCCCCTCGGGCTGGTCTCGGTGCTCACCTACGCCCTGATGGCCTGGCTGGAGATCGGCCTCAAAGTCTCGACCCTGCCGGTGGTCGCCTTAGGTGTCGGCATCGGTGTCGACTACGGCATCTACATCTACAGCCGCTTCCAGAGCCACCTCGCCCAGGGGCTGACTATTTATCAGTCCTACCACGAGACCCTGAAAGTGACCGGCAGTGGCGTGCTGATCACCGGCATCACCCTGGCGATCGGCACCGCGACCTGGGTCTTCTCCCCCCTGCAGTTCCAGGCCGACATGGGCCTGCTGCTGACCTTCATGTTTCTGGTCAACATGCTCGGCGCCCTGCTGCTGCTGCCGGCTCTGGCCAGCTGGCTGCTGCGCCTGCATCGGCGGCATTGACGCATCGCAGGTCGAGCAAACAAAACAGCCCACCGGAAAAGTCCGGCGGGCTGTTTTGTTGCTGCTGACAGGCGAGGGGCCCGGTTCAGAGTGTCTTGAACGCCTTGCCGGCGGCGTCGATGGTGCGGTCGAGGTCGTCGCGGCTGTGGGCGATGCTCATGAAACCGGCTTCGTACTGGGACGGGGCGAGGTTGATCCCTTCTTCGAGCATGGCGCGGAAGAAGCGGGCGAAGATCTGCGGGGTCTCCGGCTTGACATCGGCGAAGTTGAACACCTCCTCGGCCTGGAAGTAGGTGCAGAACATGCCGCCGACCCGCTGCAGGGAGGTCGGCACCCCGGCCGCGTCGGCCGCTTCGGTCAACCCTTTGCAGAGGTAGGCGCTCTTCTCCTCGATCCGGTCGTAGAACCCTTCCTCCTTGAGGAGGTTGAGGGTGGCGATGCCGGCGGCCATGGCCAGGGGGTTGCCGGAGAGGGTTCCCGCCTGATAGACACCGCCGACCGGGGAGAGACACTGCATGATCTCCCGTTTGCCGCCGAAGGCGCCGACCGGCAGGCCGCCACCGATGATTTTGCCGAGACAGACCAGATCGCCGTGGACGTTGAAGCGCTGCTGGGCGCCGCCGTAGGCGACCCGGAAGCCGGTCATCACCTCATCGACGATCAGCACGATCCCTTCCTGGTCGCACAGGGCGCGCAACCCTTCGAGAAAGCCGGGCTTCGGGGCGACGCAGCCCATGTTGCCGGCGATCGGTTCGAGGATGATGCCGGCGACCTGGCCGGCATTGGCGGCGACCAGCGCCTTGACCTCGTCGAGATCGTTGTAGGTGGCGGTCAGAGTGTGTTTGGCGAAGTCGGCGGGGACTCCGGGGGAGGTCGGCACGCCGAAGGTCGCCAGGCCGCTGCCGGCCTTGACCAGCAGGGAGTCGGCGTGGCCGTGGTAGCAGCCGTCGAACTTGAGGATCTTGTCGCGGCCGGTGTAGCCGCGGGCGAGGCGGATGGCGCTCATGGTCGCCTCGGTGCCGGACGAGACCATGCGCACCATTTCGATGTTCGGGTAGGCTTCGCAGACCATTTCGGCCAGGGTAATTTCCCGCTCGGTCGGCGCGCCGAAGGAGCAGCCCGTGGCGGCGGCCTGCTGGATCGCCTCGACGACCTTCGGGTGGCAGTGGCCGAGGATCATCGGTCCCCACGAGCCGACGTAATCGATGTAGGCGTTGCCGTCGGCGTCGAAGATCTGCGAACCGGCGGCCCGGCTGATGAACAGCGGCTCGCAGCCGACCGATTTGAACGCCCGGACCGGGCTATTGACGCCCCCGGGGATCACCTGCTGGGCTTTGTGAAAGAGTGCGCTGGACGTCTGGTTGTTCATGATTTCCTCGCTGGAAGCTGTGATGGAACCGATCTCCACGGCAGGTCGCCGTCTGCCGGCAGTGTTCGCGGAGCGTTTTAGAGCGTCTGTTAACATGTCCGTTTGAGGCTGTCAAGCGACGTAGCGGCCGCCGTTGGACCGTAGAATTTTACTTTTGCTAAAAAAGCCGGCCGGCCACAGCAGAGGGCAGTTCGAAGAAAGCCCCGGCTCTGCTGCTTCGATCCGCAGAAGACCGAGACAGTGGTCTGCTGATGATTAAAGTGATATGAAAATTCTCATCGGATAGGGTTTGACTTTGACCTTCGGCCTGATTTATAGCTTGCTCTGACTATTGACTTAAGGTGATCCATGGCCGATCTGTTCCTCATCCTGGTAGGCGCCATTTTTGTCAACAACTTCGTGCTGGCGCGCTTCCTCGGCATCTGTCCGTTCCTCGGTGTCTCGAAAAAAGTCGAGACCGCTCTCGGGATGGGGATGGCCGTAGCCTTTGTCATGACCGTGGCGACGGTGGTGACCTGGTTCCTGCAATATTTCGTGTTAATCCCCTTCGGCATCGAGTACCTGCAGACCATCGCCTTCATTCTGGTGATCGCCTCTCTGGTGCAGCTGGTGGAGATGGTCATCCAGAAGGTCAGTCCGGTCCTCTATCAGTCCCTCGGTATCTTCCTGCCGTTGATCACCACCAACTGCGCGGTGCTCGGCTTGGCGGTGCTGAGCATCCAGAAAGATTACACCTTCCTTGAAGGAGTGGTCTTCGCCATCGGTGCCGCCGCCGGGTTTACCCTGGCCATGGTGCTGTTCGCCGGCCTGCGCGAACGCCTCGACCTCTGCCCGGTACCGGCCGCCCTGCGTGGCGCGCCGATTGCCCTGGTGACCGCCGGCCTGTTGTCGCTGGCTTTCATGGGCTTCGCCGGTCTGGTCAAAGGGTGAATGTCAACAGCGATAGGGTCTTAACGCTGTAGGGCTGCGGGGCTTTGGAGCTATCAACGAATTAAAGGTGCTGGGTTAACGGATGCTTGCCTCTGTTTTGAGTCTGGCCGGAATCGGTCTCGGTGCTGCCGTCGCTCTCGGCCTGGCGGCAAAAAAGTTTGCCGTCGAGGTCGATCCCCGCGAACTGGCGATTGTCGAGGCTCTGCCCGGCGCCAACTGCGGGGCCTGCGGGTTTCCCGGCTGTGCCGGCTATGCCAAGGCGCTGGTCGCCGGGACGGTCGAACTGAACCAGTGCCCGCCCGGTGGTGCCGAGACCGTAGCGGTGCTGGCGCGGATTCTCGGCGTCGAGGCGACGGTGCGCGAAGCGGAGATCGCCGTGGTCGGCTGCCAGGGCGGCCGCGATCAGGCCGGCGACAGATACCGCTATATCGGTCTGGACGACTGCAGCGCCGCGCAGAAGATCGCCGGCGGGCCGAAACTCTGCCCGGCCGGTTGCCTCGGTCTCGGCTCCTGTGTGCGTGCCTGCCCGTTCGGCGCCATCGAAGTGACGGCCCAGGGGCTGGCGGTAATCAGTCGTGAACTCTGCACCGGCTGCCGCAAATGTGTGGCGGTCTGCCCGCGCCAGTTGATCCGCATGACGCCGGCGCGGGTGACGGTGCATGTGCTCTGCAGCAGCCACGACAAGGGGGCGCTGGTGCGCAAGTACTGCAAGGTCGGCTGTATCGCCTGTCATATCTGTCAGAAGACCGTGCCGGAGGCTTATGGTGTTGAGAACTTCCTGGCGGTGCTCGACTACAATGCGGCCGAGCGGGCCGACGAGGCTGTCGCCAAGTGTCCGACCCACTGTCTGCGCGATTTTACCGAAGGCTACCCGGACGGCAGTTCTTTCCGCCGCCGCAGCGAACGACCCGCCGCCTGAGCAGGCGCTGAAACGCGAACCATGAAGACCAAGACGTTTCCCGGTGGTCTGCACCCGCCGGACAACAAAGGCTGGACGGCGCACAAGCCGATCGAGGTCTGCCCGCTGCCGGAGGAGCTGGTGGTGCCGATGGCTCAGCATATCGGCGCGCCGGCGGCCCCGTGCGTCGCCGTCGGCCAGACTGTCCGCCGCGGCGAAGTGATCGGTGAGGCCAAGGGCTTTGTCTCCGTACCGGTCCACGCGCCGACCTCCGGCGAGGTGATCGCCGTCGAGGCGCGCCCGCACCCCCTGGGGAGCCGGCTGTCGGCGGTGGTGATCCGTGCCGACGGCGCCGACCGCTGGCACGATGGCCTGGAACCGGCCGATCCGGTGCAGCTTTCGCCGGCGGAGATTGTCGCCCGTATCCGCAACGCCGGCGTGGTCGGCATGGGCGGCGCGACCTTCCCGACCCATGTCAAACTGAGCCCCCCCGAAGGGAAGACGATCGACACCCTGATCATCAACGGCGTCGAGTGCGAGCCGTACCTGACCTCTGACCACCGGCTGATGCTGGAGCAGCCGGACCGGCTGTTGCGGGGGATCGATATTTTACGGCGGGCCCTCGGCGTCGACCGCGCCGTGCTCGGCATCGAAGCCAACAAGCCTGATGCCATCGCTCTGCTGAGTGCCGCCTGCCGTGACCTGCCGATCGAGGTCCAGCCGCTGACGGTGAAATACCCACAGGGGGCGGAAAAGCAGCTGATTTTCGCGATTACCGGCCGGCAGGTGCCGTCCGGCGGCCTGCCGATGGATGTCGGCTGCGTGGTGCAGAATGTAGCGACCGCCGCCGCCGTGACCGATGCGGTCTGTCTCGGCCGGCCGCTGATCGAACGGATCTGTACCGTGACCGGGCCGGCACTCCACGAGCCGCGCAACCTGCTGATCCGTGTCGGCACCCCCTTGCGCCACCTGGTCGAGTTCTGCGGCGGTCTGCAAGAAGAGCCGGGCAAGATCGTTCTCGGCGGGCCGATGATGGGTCTGGCGCTGCTCGATTTCGATCTGCCGGCGATGCGCGGCACCTCGGGCCTGCTGCTGTTGCGCGAGCGCGATGTCAACCGTCGTCCAGAAGGCCCCTGTATCCGCTGCGCGCGCTGTGTCGGCGCCTGTCCGATCGCGCTGCAGCCGACCGCCCTGGCCGCCTGCGGCCGGCGCAACCTGCTCGCCGAGGCCGCGGAGTATCGGGCCCTCGACTGTATTGAATGCGGCTGCTGCAGCTACACCTGCCCGGCCGGGCTGCCGCTGGTGCAGACGATCCGGCAGACCAAGGCGGCGATCCTGGCGCAACAGCGCAACAAGGTCTGAAAACGTGCTCTATCTCTCCTCCTCGCCACATATCCACAAGGGTGAAACGACCGCGCAGATCATGCGGGCGGTCTGCTACAGCCTGCTGCCGGCCTGTGCGGTGGCGGTCTATTTTTTCGGCCTGCCGGCCCTCGGGGTGCTGCTCTTGGCCGTCTGCGGCTGCCTGGCGACCGAAGCGCTCTGCCAGAAACTGATGGGGCAGCCGCTCTCCCTGACCGACGGCAGCGCTCTGGTCACCGGTATCCTTCTCGCCCTGAATCTGCCGCCGACCAGCCCGTGGTGGCTGACCCTGCTCGGCGCCTTCATCGCCATCGCCATCGGCAAGCAGCTGTTCGGTGGACTGGGCGCCAACCCCTTCAATCCGGCCCTGGTCGCCCGGGTGGTGCTGCTGATCTCTTTCCCGGTTCAGATGACGACCTGGTCGGCACCGGCGCCCCTCGGCTCGGGGCTCGATCTGGTGACGACGGCGACGCCCCTCGGCGAATGGCAGAATGCCGTGCTGCTCACCGGGCAGATGCCGGCAGCGATGCAGGTCTCGACCCTCGACCTGTTCCTCGGCAATATGGCCGGCTGCATCGGTGAAGTCTCGGCGCTGGCGCTGCTCCTCGGCGCTGCCTGGCTCTTCTGGAAGAAGATTCTGACCTGGCAGATCCCGGTCGCCTATATCGGTTCGGTGATGCTGCTCGGTGGTCTGTTCTGGCTCGTCGATCCGACCCGGTACCCGGATCCGCTGTTCCATCTGCTCACCGGCGGCCTGATTCTCGGTGCCTTCTACATGGCGACCGACATGGTCACCACGCCGGTGACGACACGCGGCATGCTGCTGTTCGGCGTCGGCTGCGGGGTTCTGACGGTGCTGATCCGCCTGTTCGGCGGCTACCCGGAAGGGGTCTCCTTCGCCATTCTGTTGATGAACGCGGCGACGCCGCTGCTCGATCGCTACCTGCGGCCGCGGGTGTTCGGTACCAAAAGTCTGGAGGCCGGTCAATGAACGGGATGGTCCGTCTGGTTCTGGTGCTGACCCTGGTCGCCGCCGGCGCCGGCCTGGTGCTGTCGCTGGTCGAATCGTTGACGAGGGCGCCGATTGCCGAGCAGCGCCGCCAGGAGACCCTGCGCGCCCTGCAGGCGGTGCTGCCGCCGGCTGACAACGCCGTTGACCAGGACACGGTGGCTCTGGTGATCGGTCAGGACAAGCGTGGCCGCGATCTGCTGCGCCGCTTCTATCGTGGCCGGCTCGCCGGGGAACTGACCGGGGTCGCCTTCGAGGTGATCGCGCCGGACGGCTACAGCGGCGAAATCGCCGTCATGGTCGGTGTCGATCCCCAGGGGAGTGTGGTCGGCATCGCAATTCTGCGCCATGCTGAAACCCCCGGCCTGGGGGACAAGATTGAAGACGCCTGGTTCAGGGAGCAGTTCGCCGGCAAGACCCTCGACAATGCCGACTGGCGGGTGAAAAAGGACGGCGGCGGTTTCGATCAGATTACCGGAGCGACCATTTCGCCACGGGCCGTTGTCGAAGCTGTCCGTAGGGGGCTGGTCTTTTTCCGCGATAATCGGGCGGCGATTCTCGTCGATGTCGGGGAGGGCTGAACCATGAGTCTGGCACGTGAATTCCGTAAAGGCTTCTGGCGCGACAATCCGGTCTTTCGCCTGCTGCTCGGCCTCTGTCCGGCCCTGGCGGTGACCACCAGCGCCGAGAACGGCCTCGGCATGGGTCTGGCGACCACCTTCGTGCTCGTCTGTTCCAACACGGTGGTGTCGCTGCTGCGCAAGGTCATCCCCTCCCGTGTGCGCATCCCCTGTTTCATCGTCGTCATCGCCTCCTTCGTTACCGTGGTGCAGCTCTGCATGGAGGCCTACTTTTATGACCTCTACAAGGCCCTCGGCATTTTTATCCCGCTGATTGTCGTCAACTGCCTGATTCTCGGTCGCGCCGAAGCGTTCGCCTCGAAGAGAACGCTCCTGCCGGCGATCATCGACGGCCTGGGGATGGGGCTCGGTTTTGCCCTCGCCCTTTTCACCCTCGGGGCGGTGCGTGAAATCCTCGGCGCCGGCACCCTGTTCGGCTGGTCGCTGTTCGGCGCCGACTACCAGCCGTTGCTGCTCATGATCCTCCCGCCCGGTGCCTTCATCGCCATGGGGCTTCTGCTGGCGGCCATGAATCTGTACGACGCCCGGCGCGCCAGGGATTAACAGGCCTTAAGGGAATGGCTTGTCGGGGTGTCCCTCCCTGATCTCCCCTCCTTGAGAATTCGTCTAACTCCTCGGAAAAACGGGGTTTAGCGTGACAGCGCTTGCATACTGTATACTGTATTTTTTGCTTGACAACAGTATGTATTTATCCTAACTTGCAGTCGGCCAACGGGCCGCAACTACTCGATTTGCGTCAATTCTCTCGTCGTCCCTTTTCCGGTTCAGGAGGACCATGTCGATGCTGGATACCTATCTGCCGATTCTCACCCTGCTTGTCATTGCCCTGGCGTTTGGCATTGGGTCGGTCGTTTTCTCGCGGCTGATCGGGCAGAAAAAGCCGAGCGCCGTCAAACTGGCCCCCTACGAGTGCGGAATGCCGCCGGTCGGCTCGGCCCGCGAACGCTTCTCGGTTAAATTCTACCTGGTCGCCGTGGCGTTCATCGTCTTCGATATCGAGGTGGTTTTCCTCTATCCGTGGGCGGTGGTGTTCAAGCGGCTCGGTCTTTACGGGGCCGTGACGATGGGCGTTTTTGTGTTCGTGCTGATTGTCGGTTTCATCTATGACTGGAAAAAAGGAGCTTTGGAATGGGAGTAGACGCAACCGCCAGGGCCGAGATGCTCGGCAACAATGTCATCACGACGTCGCTTGACAAGCTGGTCAACTGGTCGCGGTCGCGTTCTCTCTGGCCGATGACGTTCGGTCTGGCCTGTTGCGCCATTGAGATGATGGCGACTGGTGCCGCCCGTTTCGACCTTGACCGATTCGGGGTTCTGTTCCGCGCCTCGCCGCGTCAGGCCGACCTCATCGTGGTCGCCGGCACCGTGACCAAGAAGATGCTGCCGGTGATCCAGACCGTCTATGAACAGATGCCCGAGCCGCGTTATGTGATCGCCATGGGGGCCTGCGCCTGCTCCGGCGGGATCTTCGATACCTACAGCACAGTACAGGGGGTCGACGAGGTACTGCCGGTCGATGTCTACGTGCCGGGCTGCCCGCCACGTCCGGAAGGCTTGCTGTACGGCATCATGAAGCTGCAGGAAAAGATCATGCAGGAGCGCAACAGCTTCGGTGCGGTGATCGGCGTCGGCGAGCGGACCAGCGAAATCTAGGGACATTATTCAACCCGGTCGGCCCGGTGCCGGCCCTGACGTAACCTTAAGGTGCGAGCGATCATGAGTTTACTGGCTGTGGTGGACAAGCTGAAGGCCCGGTTTGGCGATACAGTTCTCGATCAGCGCGAGTTTCGTGGCGAGATGACAGTGACCGTCAAGGGCGAAGAGATTGTGGCCGTCTGCAGATTCCTGAAGGACGAGCTCGGCTTCAATTTCCTCACCGATCTGTGCGGCGTCGACTATCTGGGGCAGAAGCCGCGTTTCATGGTGGTGTACCAGCTCTACAGCATCGGCGAGCATCTGCGTCTGCGGATCAAGGCGCCGGTGGAGGAGAGCGACGCGCGCATCGACACCGTCAGTGGCGTCTGGGCCACGGCCAACTGGCTGGAACGCGAGTGCTACGACCTGCTGGGGATCGTCTTCAACGGCCACCCCGATCCGCGCCGCATCCTCATGCCGGACGACTGGCAGGGGCACCCGCTGCGCAAGGACTATCCGGTGCAGGGTCCAGATCGCGCGCCTTACCAGGGCCGCGTGCAGTAACGTTATTGTCGAGCCGCGACATTTCCGCGCTAAACAACGAGGCAAGAATTTATGGCGACTACAGAAACCATGACCATCAACATGGGGCCACAGCATCCGTCGACCCACGGCGTGCTGCGGCTGGTTCTCGAACTGGATGGCGAGGTGGTCAAGAAGGCGACCCCGCATATCGGTTTTCTGCACCGCGGAATCGAGAAGCTCTCCGAGCACCGGACGTATCACCAGGTGCTGCCACTGACTGACCGGCTCGACTATCTGGCGCCGATGCACAATAACCTCGGCTATGTGCTGGCCGTCGAGAAGCTGCTCGGCATCACCGACCAGATTCCGGAGCGGGCTCAGGTGGTCCGGGTGCTGCTCGCCGAGCTGACCCGTATCAAGAGTCACCTGGTCTGGCTCGCCTGCCATGCCCTCGATATCGGTGCCATGACCGTCTTCATCTACTGCTTCCGCGAGCGTGAAGAGATCATGAACTTCTACGAGGAGATCTCCGGCGCCCGCATGACCTCCAACTATTTCCGCGTCGGTGGTCTGTCGGCCGATCTGCCGGTCGGCATCGAGCAGAAGATCCGCAAGTTTGCCGAGGAGATGCCGAAGCATATCGACACCTACGAAGGGCTGTTGACCGGCAACAAGATCTGGCAGAAGCGTATCATGGACGTCGGCTACATCAGCGCCGAGGATGCTATCGACCTCGGTGTGACCGGCCCGTCGCTGCGCGGCTCCGGGGTTGACTGGGATCTGCGCCGTGATCAGCCCTATTCGGGCTATGAGAATTACGATTTCGAAGTCGTCGTCGATGACGGTTGCGATACCTGGGCCCGCTACCAGGTGCGTCTCAAGGAGATGCGTGAAGCCTGCAAGATCGTCCTGCAGGCCCTCGACAAGCTGCAGCCGGGCCCGATCCTGGCCGATGCGCCGAAAGTGGTGCTGCCGCCGAAGAAAGATGTGGTCAACACCATCGAAGGGCTGATCCATCACTTCAAGATCATCAGCGAGGGGTTCAAGCCGGAGGAGGGCGAGGTCTACGTCGGTGTCGAGAATCCCAAGGGGGAGGTCGGCTTCTATCTGGTCTCCGACGGTTCGCCGCGCCCCTACCGGATGAAGATTCGGCCGGCGTCTTTCATCAATCTGCAGGCATTGCCGAAGATGTGTGAAGGGTCCCTGATCGCCGACGTGGTCGCGGTCATCGGTACTCTCGATATCGTGCTCGGCGAAATCGACCGCTAACCGGCGCAACGAGGAGCAGTCATGAGCGAGGCCGTCGAAACGACCGTCCAGCAGGAAGAGATTGATCTGACCGGTGCCAATCAGATCCTCGACAGGTATGTCGATTTTCCCGGGGCACTGATGCCGGTTCTGCAGGAAATTCAAGAGTATTACGGCTACATCCCCGAGCCGACCGTCCATCTGACCGCCGAGCGGCTGAATGTCTACGCCAGCCAGATCTACGGCGTGCTGACCTTCTACGCTCAGTTCCACCTGGAGCCGCGCGGCAAGTACATTATCCGCGTCTGCATGGGGACCGCCTGCCACGTCAAGGGGGCGACCCGCATCGGTGACACCATCAAGGACCGTCTCGGTGTCGGACACGCCGAGACGACGGAAGACCTGAAGTTCACCGCCGAATACGTTGCCTGCATCGGTGCCTGTGGTATGGCGCCGGTCATCATGGTCAACGACGCCACATACGGCTCGATGACTGTGCAGAAGATGGACGAGGTTCTGGTGAAATACCAGGGCATGGACTGATAACCGACCGAGGGTTTTATGGCCGCAACAGCTGAAAATATCCAGGTACTGATCTGCACCGGAACCGGCGGGATCGCATCCGGCTCCCTGAGGGTCGCCGATGCGTTCGAGGCGGAATTCGCCCGTCACGGCATCGAGGCCAAAGTCGGCAAGCGCTGCGAAGTGAAAAAGACCGGCTGTCGGGGCCTGTGTGCCAACGACGTGCTGGTCGACATCGTTGTGCCCGGCCAGGAAGCGGTGACCTACGATTTTGTCACCGAGGAACTGGTGCCGCAGATCGTCGAAGAGCACATGCTCAACAACGCGCCGATCGAGAAAAAGGTGGCCGGCCCTTACTACAGCAAGTTCCTTGAGAAACAGCAGCGGATCATTTTCTCACGCTGCGGGACCATCGACGCCGAAAGTCTCGACGACTTCATCGCCCATAACGGTTTCACCGGGATCAAAAAAGCGGTCACTATGAAGCCGGAAGAGGTCATCGAGGAGGTCAAGAAGTCCGGGCTGCGCGGCCGTGGCGGCGGCGGCTTCCCGACCGGCGTTAAATGGTCGTTCTGCAAGGCATCACCCGGCGACCACAAGTATCTGATCTGCAACGCCGACGAAGGCGACCCCGGTGCATTCATGGACCGCTCGATCCTCGAAGGCGACCCCTACGGTCTTATCGAGGGGATGATGATCGGTGCCTATGCGATCGGTTGCAAGTTCGGCTATGTCTACTGCCGCGCCGAATATCCCCTCGCCATCAAGCGTCTGCAGAAAGCGATCGATACCTGCTACGAGAAGGGGATCCTCGGCAAGAACTGCATGGGGCTCGGTTTTGACTTCGATATGCGCATCAAGGCCGGTGCCGGCGCCTTCGTCTGCGGCGAAGAGACGGCGTTGATGGCCTCCATCGAGGGCGAGCGCGGCATGTCCCGTCCCCGCCCGCCGTTCCCGGCGGTGCGCGGTCTCTGGGCCAAACCGACCAACATCAACAATGTCGAGACCTTCGCCAACGTCTCCTATATTTTCTACAACGGCGCCGATTGGTTCGCCAGCATCGGCACCGAGGGGACCAAGGGGACCAAGATTTTCGCTCTGACCGGCAAGGTCAAGCATACCGGTCTGGTTGAGGTGCCGGCCGGCACCACCATGAAAGAGGTCATCTACGACGTCTGCGGCGGCATCCTCAATAACCGCAAGTTCAAGGCGGTGCAGGCCGGTGGTCCGTCCGGCGGCTGCCTGCCGGCTGAAGCCCTCGACGCCGAGGTCGACTACGACTCACTGATCAAGGCCGGCGCCATGATGGGTTCCGGCGGCCTGGTCGTCATGGACGAAACGACCTGCATGGTCGATATCGCCCGCTTCTTCCTCAATTTCACCCGCGTTGAATCGTGCGGTAAGTGTATCCCCTGCCGGATCGGTCTGAAGATCATGCTCGAGATCCTCGAACGGATCACCAGCGGCGAGGGGCGCGAAGGCGACATCGAACTCCTGCAGGACATGGCTTACGACATCAAGAAAAGCTCCCTGTGCGGCCTCGGTCAGACCGCACCGAACCCGGTTTTGTCGACCATCCGTTACTTCCGGCACGAATACGAGGCACACATCAAAGAGAAGGAGTGCCCGTCGCACAGCTGCAAGAAGCTGCTGCACTTCCGGGTGGTCGAGGAGAAGTGCAAAAAGTGCGGTCTCTGCCCGAAGGTCTGTCCGGTCGACTGCATCGCCTGGGAGAAGGGGCAGGTTGCTGCCATCGATCGCGACAAGTGCACGGAATGCACCTCCTGCTACGACGCCTGCCGGTTTATGGCGATCGAGTAGAGCCCGAGACTGACGTTATCTACTGACGATAAGAGGACACGATGGTAAACCTGACAATCGACGGCAAACAGGTCACAGTCAGCAGAACGGCCACCATCTACGAAGCTGCCAGGGAGATCGGCATCGATATCCCGGTACTCTGCTACGCGAAGAAGCTGATGCCGTACGGCGCCTGCCGCTTCTGCCTGGTGGAAGTGGAGCAGATGAAGGGGCGCCTGATCCCGGCCTGTACCACGCCGGTCAGTGAAGGCATGGTGGTGACGACCACCTCCACGGATATCGAAAAGGTTCGCAAGACCGTCATGGAGTTTCTGCTGGTCAACCATGTGCTCGACTGCCCGGTCTGTGACAAGGGTGGCGAATGCGACCTGCAGGACCTTGCCTACAAGTTCGAATCGATCAGTAACCGTTTTGCAGGCGAGAAGTTCGATCTGCCGACCGACGAGATCAATCCGCTGATCGAGCGCAACATGAACCGCTGTGTCCTGTGCGGTCGCTGCGTACGCGTCTGCGACGAAGTGGTCGGCTACGGCTCCTATTCGTTCATTAATCGCGGTTTTGAAACCAAGATCGCCACCGCCTACGACCGTGGACTAAACTGCGAGTTTTGCGGGCAGTGCGTCTCCATGTGTCCGGTCGGCGCCATACTCCCGCGGCCGTTTAAGTTCAAGGCACGTCCCTGGCAACTCGAGGAGGTCGATACGGTCTGCGGCTACTGCGGCAACGGCTGCACCGTGACCCTCGGTGTCCTCAACAATAAGGTTGAAACGATCCGCTTTAATGACGAGATCGGTGTCAACGACGGCAACCTCTGCATTCGCGGCCGCTTCGGCTACTCTTACGTCAACCACGACGAGCGCCTGACCAGCCCGCTGGTGCGCAAAAACGGTGAACTGGTCGAGGCGAGCTGGGAGGAGGCGCTCCAGCAGGTCGCCGAAGGTCTGCGCAAGGCTCAGGCCGGTCAGGGGGCGGGCATTCTGAGTGGCGGCCGCCTGACCAACGAGGAATTCTTCCTGCTGAAGAGTCTCGGCAAAACCCTCGGCACCGTCAATCTCGACCACAACGGCGGCGCATGTTACCAGGGGGTGACCGCAGGGCTGACCGCAACTCTCGGTGTCGCCGCCTCGACCGCAACCTTCCCCCAGATTGAAAAGTGTGATGAGATCCTGGCGATCCGCGCCGATTTCTGGGAGACTCATCCGGTCGTCGGCATGGTTGTCAACCAGGCGATTCGCCGCAATCAGGCGCAACTGACCGTGATCAGCGACAAGCGCGGCAAGCTGACCAAGCTGCCGCGGGCCAAGGCTTTGCTCTGCAAGCCGGGTTGCGAGATCGACCTGCTCAACGCCATGGCGAAGGTGCTGCTCGATGAGGGGCTGGCACAGACTGACGGACTGGATGGACTCGATGCTTACAAAGCCGCCCTCGCCGAGTTTACGCCGGCTCGCGTGGCCGAACGTACCGGCGCCGATGCCGAACTGATCACGGCTGCCGCGCGGCGTCTGGCCGCAGCCGAAAAGAGTGCGATCCTGCTCGCCTACGGCCTCCCCTACACCGCCCGGAGTCGTGAACTGGCAACCGCTGCCGCCAACCTGGCACTGCTCGCCGGCATCCCCGGTCGGGCTGGCAGCGGTCTCTATCTGTGCGGTGAGAAAGCGAACAGCCAGGGCGCCATCGACCTCGGTATTCTGCCGGAAAACGGCGGACTCGGGGCGCAGGCGATGCTTGAGGCCGCCGCCGACGGCCGCCTGGATGCCCTCTATGTCGTCGCCGAGGACCCCCTCTCCGCCTATCCGAACCGCGACCTGGTCGAGAAGGCGCTTGAGCGCACCAGTTTCAAGGTGGTGCAGGATCTCTTCCTGTCGCCGACGGCCGCCAAGGCCGATGTCGTTCTGCCGGCTGCCAGCTTCGCCGAGAAGGACGGCACTTTCACCAACGCCGAGCGACGCATCCAGCGCGTCCGTCCCGGCATCAAGAGCCCCGGCCAGGCGAAGGCCGACGGTGATATCTTCAGTGCGCTGACCAGTCTGCTCGGCGGGCGGGTCAGTTTTGCGGGCCCAGCCGCAGTGTTCGCCGAGATCGGGCGGCAGAACAGTGCTTATGCGGAGTTCGACTTCAACGCCATCGGCCCGCAGGGTGCCGTCTGGGGCGGCGAGACTCTGCAACCGACCCGTCGCACTCTGGTGCCGGTCGCTGCCAGTGCGCCACTCGCTGCCGAGTTCCAGCTGGTGACCGGCAGTGCCCTCTACCACAGCGGCACGACTTCGACCAGGGCCAAAGGGCCGCTGGCCGTGGTCGACAAGGCCTATGTGGAGCTGGCGCGCCAGGATGCCGGCCGTCTCGGGATTGCCGAGGGGGACCTGGTCAAGGTCGCCGCCAACGGCGTCGAACTGAAACTGCCGGCCAAGGTCGATATTCGGCTGCCGCAAGGCGTGATCTTTGTGCCGTACCACTTTGCCGATGCCGGTCTGAATCGTCTCCATCGCGGCGAGGCGGCCATTGCCGTCTCCGTGAGCAAGGCCTAGGAACCGAGCGATGAAGTGCCCGAGCTGTCAAGCGACCGTGACTCTGAAAGCCAGATTTTGCGATCAGTGCGGCAACTGCCTGGTGGAAAGTGTCGACTATCTGCACGCCAAGGCGGTTGAACAGTATCACCGCGGCCAGATCGGCGCGGCGGTTGACACCTGGCACGAGGCGCTCAAGCTCGACCCGCACTTCAGCAAGGGGCACTATTACCGCGGCTTGGCGCTGTATGATCGCGGCGATCTGGCCGATGCCGTAGAATCGTTCCGTGCTGCCCTTGAAAACGCCGAAGAGCCGTTTCGCATTCATTACAAACTCGGTATGGCCCGGTACGGTCTTGGCGATCTGTACGGCAGCGTCGAGAGCTACCTGGCGGCGCATCAAATCAATCCGGAGAGTGCAGAGACCCTTTATCGTCTTGGCCTCTCCTACATGCGTCTGTCGGAACTCGACAAGGCGGAAGAGGTGCTCGCCCGGGCGATTGCCATCAACGCCAAGTACACCCGGGCGCTTTACATTCTGGGGATGGTCTTGTCGCAGAAGGGTGACCACGATCGCGCTATCGACATGTTCCGTCAGGTCGAACAGATCAGCCCCAGCTACACCGCCGCCCGTTTCGAACTCGGCATGGCCCTGTTCCACAAGGGGGACATCAAAGCCGCCTGCGCACAGTTTGCCCGGGTCGAGGCGGACAGCCCGCGCTTTGCGCCGGCTCCCTACATGCTCGGCGACTGTTACCGCAAGCTCGGCCAGTTCGGCGAGGCGGTCGCTGCCTACGAGCGGATGCTGAAGCTCAATCCGCGTGATGCGGAGACCTGGGTGCGCATCGCCGAGTGCCACATTCAGGAAGATCTGTATGATGCGGCGGCCAGGGCGATCGACAAAGCTCTGGCCTACCAGCCGGACAATCAGGAAGCAGAGTATCTGCGCAAGCACCTCGGCGAAATGCAGACGCCGCACAAACCCGGAACCGCCTGAAACTGACAAGTTGCCCACAGAACGACGTGTTCAAGGAAGAGGAAGATCATGACACCTGAAATGCTGAGCCTTTCCAACAGCCCCGGATTGTTTGTCGGCACGATGTTGCTCAAGATCCTGGTGGTCTTTGTGGTGGTGCTGCTGATCGTCGCCTACGCGACCTGGTGCGAGCGCAAGATCATCGGGCACATGCAGACCCGCCTCGGCCCGATGCGGACCGGCTGGCACGGCCTGCTGCAGCCGATTGCCGACGGCATCAAGCTGTTTTTCAAGGAGGATATCATCCCGGCTCAGGCCAGCATCGTGCCGTTCCTGCTGGCGCCGATGATGATCCTGATCCCGTCACTGATCACCGTCGCCGTTATCCCGTTCGGCCCGGATGTGACTGTGGCCGGCTACTCTGTGCCGCTGCAGATTACCGACCTGAACATCGGGGTCCTCTACATCCTGGCGTTTGCCGGGCTCGGCGTCTACGGCATCGTGCTGGCCGGCTGGAGCTCCAACAGTAAATATTCCCTGCTCGGCGGGATCCGCGCCTCAGCGCAGATGATCTCCTACGAGCTGGCCGCCGGTCTCTCCATCGTCGCCGTGTTCATGCTGAGCGAAACCTTGAGCCTGCGCGAGATTGTCGCGTTGCAGTCTGAGCCCCTCTGGGGGGTCATCCCGTTCCTGCCGAACTGGTATGTCTTCAGCCAGCCTCTCGCGTTCTTCCTGTTCGTCATCACCGGTCTGGCCGAAATCAACCGGACGCCTTTTGACATGCCGGAAGCGGAGAGCGAACTGGTCTCCGGTTTCTGCACCGAATACTCCTCAATGAAGTACGCCCTGTTCTTTATGGCGGAGTACGCCAACATGATCGTCGTCGCGGCGATCGCGGCGACCCTGTTCCTCGGCGGCTGGTACGGTCCGCTGCCGAGCTCCCTTGGCGCCATCAACCTGCTCGGCAAGATCTTTGCCTTCATGTTCTTCTTCATCTGGCTGCGCGCCACGCTCCCCCGCGTACGTTACGATCAGCTGATGCAGCTCGGTTGGAAGATCCTGCTCCCGCTGGCCCTGGCGAACGTGGTCGTGACCGGCCTGGTGGTCGTCATCCTGCAATAATCGGTAACTTCGAGGATAGAAGAGGATAGATCGATGTTCAAAGCAATCGCCAAAGGACTCAGCATCACCTTCAAGCACATGCTGCCCGGCCACTCGACCACCGTGCAGTATCCGGCGGTCAAGCTGAAGGTCGCCGAGCGTTTCCGTGGCCTGCACCGGCTGGTGCCGACCCAGGATCGGGAAAAGTGCGTCGCCTGCTATCTCTGCCCGACGGTCTGCCCGGCCAAGTGCATCACCGTCGAGTCGGCGGAGAACGCCAAGGGCGAAAAGTACCCGAAAGTGTACAAGATCGATCTGTTGCGCTGCATTTTCTGTGGCTACTGTGTCGAGGCCTGCCCGGTGGAAGCCCTGGAGATGACCGGTGAGTACGAGCTGGCCAACTACCGGCGCGAAGATTTCGAATTTACCAAGGAACGGCTGCTGAAGTAAGCCAGGAGGAGCGTACAACTCATGGAGATCCTGTTTTTCTATCTGGTCGCACTGGTCGCCCTGGCGTCGGGGTTTCTGGTGATCCGCTGCCAAAGCCCGGTCAACAGCGCCTTGGCTCTGGTCAATACCTTCTTCTGCCTGGCCGTCTTCTATGTGATGCTGAATGCGCCGTTCATGGCGGCTGTCCAGATCATGGTCTACGCCGGGGCGATCATGGTGCTGATCCTGTTCGTCATCATGCTCCTCAACCTCGGTATCGAAGCGCGCCAGCGTTACATGCGCGGCATCGTCTGGTCGAGCCTCGGCAGCCTGCTGATGTTTCTGGTCGCTCTTTTCATCATCAAGCGCGGCCGGGTCACCGGGGCCACCGGCGACATCACTGAATATACCATTCAGAATTTCGGTCATACCGAACTGATCGGCATGACCATGTTCACCGAGTTCCTGCTGCCTTTCGAAATCGCCGGCATCCTGTTGCTGGTGGCGGTCGTCGGTGCGCTGGTGCTGGCTAAACGAGACGTCTGATTCTCAGCGGATAACGGAGAGAAACAATGATTGGTGTTTATCATTACATGACGGTTGCCGCGATCCTGTTCGCCATGGGCACCTACGGGGTGCTGACCCGCCGCAACGCGATCGTCATTTTCATGTGCGTTGAGCTGATGCTCAATTCGGTCAACCTGACCTTCATTTCCCTGTCGCGCCATCTGCAGAGCATGGACGGTCAGATCTTCGTCTTCTTCGTGATGTCGGTGGCCGCCGCCGAGGCCGCGGTTGGACTGGCCCTGATGATCACCTTCTTCAGGAACCGGGAGACGATCGACGTCGACCAGATCAACATGCTGAAACTGTAGGCACACTCAACGCTTGACGCAGCGATGCTCACTTCGTCCGGAGGAAAAGTAGATGTACGATAAACTGTGGCTCATCCCCCTGTTCCCGCTGATCGGCTCGATCATCAACGGGTTGCTCGGCAAGCGGTTCATCAGGAATGAAAAGGTGATCGGCGCTATCGGTACCGGTGCCGTATTCCTCTCGTTCCTGGTCTCCTGCAAGTACTTCTTCCAGCTGCTCGGCGACCCGGTGAAGACGCATCAGAATGTGATCGCCTCGTGGATGTCAGTGGGCAAGCTGCAGGTCGACTGGGGCTTCCTCCTCGATCCGCTGTCGGCGCTGATGATCATGGTTGTCTGCGGCGTCGGCTCGCTGATCCATCTCTACTCGATCGGCTACATGCACGGCGAAGAGGGCTTTTACCGCTACTTCTCCTACCTGAACCTGTTCGTCTTCGCCATGCTGATGCTGGTGCTCGGCAACAACGCCCTGGTCATGTTCATCGGCTGGGAGGGTGTCGGTCTCTGCTCCTACCTGCTGATCGGCTACTACTTCGAGAAGAAGAGCGCCGGAGACGCCGCCAAGAAGGCGTTTATCGTCAACCGCGTCGGCGACTTCGGTTTCCTGCTCGGCCTGTTCACCATTTTCTGGGCCCTTGGCAGCAACGGCGTCTGGACCCTGAACTTTGTCGAGATCGCTGAAAACGGCCATCTTCTCGGCTTCGGCGGTGCGGTGGTCACCACGGCGACCCTCTGTTTCTTCCTCGGCGCCACCGGTAAATCGGCGCAGATTCCTCTCTACACCTGGCTGCCGGACGCCATGGAGGGCCCGACGCCGGTCTCTGCCCTGATCCATGCCGCGACCATGGTGACCGCTGGCGTCTACATGATCGGCCGGATGAACGTCCTGTTCGCCATGAGCCCGGTGACCATGGGCGTGGTTGCCCTGATCGGCGCCTTCACTGCGATCTTTGCCGCCAGCATCGGCTTCGCCCAGAACGACATCAAGCGGGTGCTGGCCTACTCGACTGTCTCCCAGCTCGGCTACATGTTCATGGCCATGGGAGTCGGTGCCTTCACCGCCGGGATCTTCCACCTGATGACCCACGCCTTCTTCAAGGCCTGTCTCTTCCTCGGCTCCGGTTCGGTCATCCACGCCATGCACCACGCCATGCACCATGCCCATCTGGATGACGACCCGCAGGACATGCGCAACATGGGTGGTCTGCGCAAACGCATGCCGGTGACCTGGGCGACCTTCGGTATTTCCTGTCTGGCGATTGCCGGGATCCCCGGTCTGGCCGGCTTCTTCTCCAAGGACGAAATCCTCTGGTGGACCTTCGGTTCGAGCCACGGCAGTATCTTCGTCTGGGTGATTGGCGCTATCGCCGCCGGCATGACCGCCTTCTACATGTTCCGCTGTCTCTTCATGACCTTCCACGGCGAGCAGCGCACCCATGTCAAGGCGAAGGACCATGTGCACGAATCCCCCTGGGTGATCACCCTGCCGTTGGTGGTGCTCGCCTTTTTAGCCGTGGTCGGCGGCTACGTCGGTGTGCCGGCTGTCCTCGGTGGCTCCAACCACATTCACCACTTCCTTGAGCCGGTCTTCGGGCACGCGCAGGAAGTCTACAGAATTGGTATCAAGGAAGCGCTTGAGCACAATCATGCCATCGAATACGGCCTGATGGCGGTCTCCATTGCCATCGCCCTGATCGGTATCGGCCTGGCGACCATGCTCTACCTGAAGCGGCCGGAGCTGCCGGCACTGTTCACCCGGCGTTTTGCGCGACTGCACCGGGCGGTGTTCAACAAGTGGTACATCGATGAGCTGTACGATGCCATGTTTGTCAACACCATCAAGCAGTTCAGCCTGCTTTGCTGGAGATTTTTCGATGTGAAGATTGTCGACGGCATCGTCAATGGCACCGGTAAAGTGGTGTCGGCGATTTCCGCCGGCCTGCGGCACACCCAGACCGGCCTGTTCCAGAATTACGCCCTGGCCATGGTCTTCGGCACGGTGGTCATCGTGGCCATCTTTATCTTCAACTAGCGATCCGACCCTTTGGCAAAAGTTGCAAATAAGGAGCTAAAGACCCATGACTGACCATCTTCTCAGTATGATGACCTTCCTGCCGCTGGTCGGGATGTTGATCGTCCTCTTCCTGCCGCGGGAGGCCGATCGCCTGATCAAATCGGTGACGCTGATCGTGACCCTGCTCGTCTTCCTGATCAGCCTGCCGCTGGCGTTCAGTAATGCGTTTCTGAACTCGTCGGCGATGCACTTCACCGAGTTTGCCGAATGGATCAGCGTCGGCAAATACTTCAAGATGAACTACCATGTCGGCGTCGATGGTATCAGTCTGTGGCTGGTTATGCTGACCACCTTCATCATGCCGATCACGGTGCTCTCGACCTGGCACGCCGTCGAAAAGAACACCAAGGGTTTCATGGCGCTGCTGCTGCTGCTGCAGACCGGGATGCTCGGCGCCTTCATCTCCCTCGACCTGTTCCTGTTCTATATCTTCTGGGAACTGATGCTGATCCCGATGTACTTCCTGATCGGCATCTGGGGCGGCAAGAACCGCATCTACGCGGCGGTCAAGTTCTTCATTTACACGGCGGTCGGTTCCCTGCTGATGCTGGTCGCCATCATCTACGTCTACTACCACGCCCTGCAGTCCGGCATGCCGTTTGAAAGTGGCTTCGGCATTGCCCACTTCTATCAGATGGATATTCCGGTCCAGGCACAGATGTGGCTGTTTGCCGCCTTCGCCTTCAGCTTTGCCATCAAGGTGCCGATGTTCCCGGTACATACCTGGTTGCCGGATGCCCATACCGAGGCGCCGACGGCCGGCTCGGTGATCCTGGCCGCCATTCTGCTGAAGATGGGGACCTACGGTTACGTTCGTTTTGCCATTCCGCTCTTCCCGGTGGCGACCATGAAGTTTACGCCGCTGCTGGCGACCCTGGCGGTAATCGGTATTATTTACGGCGCCCTGGTCGCCATGGTGCAGGACGACGTCAAGAAGCTGGTCGCCTACTCCTCGGTATCACATCTCGGCTTCGTTATGCTCGGTATCTTCGCCATGAACCTCCAGGGAATGGCCGGCGGCATGCTGCAGATGATCAACCACGGCATTTCGACCGGCGCACTGTTCCTCATCGTCGGCTTCATCTATGAACGGCGCCACACCCGGCTGATCGCCGATTTCGGTGGTCTGTCGAAGGTTATGCCGGTCTTCGCGACGATTTTCCTGATTGTGACCTTCTCGTCTATCGGCCTGCCGGGAACCAACGGCTTTGTCGGTGAATTCCTGGTCCTGATCGGTGCCTTCGAGAGTGGTCTGCGCTGGTACACGGTGTTTGCCACCACCGGTGTTATTCTGGCTGCGGTCTACATGCTCTGGATGTTCCAGCGGGTGATGATGGGCAAGGTGACCAACCCGGCGAATGAAAATCTCAAGGATCTTTCGGCACGGGAAGTGGTGGTCATGCTGCCGTTGCTGGTGTTTATTTTCTGGATCGGTTTCTATCCGAACGTCCTCTTCGACAAGATGAATCCGAGCCTGGAAAATCTGATCGAACAGGTCAAGGGGAAGCAGCAGATCGCCCTGATGGCCGAACAGCAGGCTGATGCGGTCACTCTGCTGACAGTCAACGAGTAACGCGAAGAATTTCCAAGCGTCTGAGGAGCATTCCATGGAAAACCTGGTGCAAATCGCCATACAGAACGTCAACCTGTGGGCAGTGATGCCGTCACTGATCCTCTGCTGCTTCGGCATGGGTCTGCTGATGATCAACGTCTTTCTGCCGCGCGGCACGACCCGGCATTCCGTCTGGATCAGCATGATTGGTCTGGTGGTCACCGCCCTGTTCGTCGCCAAGGGCTGGGGCAACCCGCAGTACGGGTTCAACGATGCAGTGGCGATGGACAACTTCGCTGCGTTCTTCAGTATCACCTTCCTGGTTGCGGCCGGGCTGACCATCCTCATGTCGGATGAGTATCTGCACCGCGAAGGGTATCCGGTCAATGAGTACTATCCGCTGATCCTGTTCACCACGGCCGGGGCGATGTGGATGGCGTCCGGCACCGACCTTTTGACGATCTTTCTCGGCCTCGAAGTGCTTTCGGTCTGCCTGTATGTCCTGGCCGGTTTCTTCCGGGGGCAGGTCCGCTCCAACGAAGCGGGTCTCAAGTATTTCCTCCTCGGCTGTTTTTCGACCGGTTTTCTACTCTACGGCATCGCCCTGATCTACGGCGCGACCGGGTCGATTAAACTTGCCGAAATTGGCATCTTCCTCAACGCCCACGGCTCACTGCTCGGCAACCCGATGACCCTGGGCGGCCTGGGTCTGCTGTCAATCGGCTTCCTCTTCAAGATCGCCATTGCGCCGTTCCACATGTGGACTCCCGACGTCTATGAAGGTGCGCCGACAACGATTACCGCATTCATGAGTGCCGGGCCGAAAGCGGCGGCTTTTGCTGCGTTCATCCGCATTCTCGAGTACGGCTTCTTCAGCCTCAAACCGGAATGGACGGCGATGCTCTGGGGGCTGGCGGTGCTGACCATGGTGATCGGCAACGTTATCGCCATCAGCCAGACCAACATCAAGCGCATGCTCGCCTACTCCTCCATCGCCCATGCCGGCTACGCCCTGGTTGGGATGGTGGCGGCCAATGAAATCGGCTACTCCGGTGTGCTCTTCTACCTGCTGGCGTATGCCTTCATGAACATCGGCGCCTTCGCGGTGCTGGTGCTGGCCGGCAAAAAAGGCGAAGACAACCTCACCCTGGAAGGCTTTTCCGGCTTCGGTTATAAGCGACCCTTCCTCGGAGTCGCCATGGCGATCTTCCTGTTCGCCCTGATGGGGCTGCCACCGACAGCAGGGTTTGCCGGTAAATTCTACATCTTTGCCGGGGCGATCGAAGCCGGCTACATCTGGCTGGCGATCATCGGCGTACTCAACTCGGCGATCTCCCTCTACTACTATCTGCGAGTCATGGTCTACATGTACTTCCGCGATCCGGTCGAAGACTACGCTTGGGTCGGTATGCCGGTCAGCGTGGTGGTCAGTATCGTTATCGCTATCGCCGGTTGCCTCTATCTCGGCATCGTCCCCGGTTTTGTCATGGAGCTGGCCAAGCTCGCCATTTTCTGAACAAGCTGACATTTGTGCCCACAGCCCCCCGGTCCGCCGGGGGGTTTTTTTGTGTGCGCCCGCGCCTGCCGGCAAGGGTCTGCTACAATAAGGGCAGAGAGATTGGATGAATGGAGACATGACGGTGCGGCCGGACGATCTGCACAGTTTTATCACACTGCTCGATCAGGCCGACCAACTGGCACGGGTGACTGCTGAGGTCGACCCGTACCTGGAAGCGGCGGCGATCATCGACCGGGTCAGCAAGGGGGCTGCGGAAGGTCGCGCCCTGCTGTTCAGTGCGATCAGGGGGGCGGAACTACCGGTCGCAGCCAATCTGCTCGGTAGCCGTCAGCGGGTCGCCTGGGCTCTCGGCACGACCGATCTGCACAGCCTGGCGGAGAAGATCACAAACGACCTCTCTCCCTTGAAAAATATGAATGGCGATCAGGCCCTGATCCGGCTCTGCGGGGTAGAAAACTGGCAGTCGGTTGACGGCCGCCATGAGTGCACTGTCGATCTGACGGCCGGCGGCCTGTCGCGGTTACCGCTCCTGCAGTTCTGGCCGCAGGATGGCGGGCGTTACATCACGCTCGGTCAGGTGCTGACAGCCGACCGTGCCGGCCGGCAGAACTGTGGCATCTACCGCCTGCAGCAGCTCGATGCACACCGGCTGGCCGTCCAACTGCGGCCGGGTGCCGGTGCCGCACGCCATCTGCGTGCCTGGCATGCCGGAGGCAAACCTCTGCCGGTCGCCATCACCCTGGGCGGGCCGCCGGCACTGACCTGGGCCGCAAGTCTGCCGTTGCCAGCGATGATCGATGAGGCACATTTTGTCGGCTATCTGACCGGACGACCACTCACTATGGCGGCCTGTCGGCACAACGATCTCAAAGTGCCGGCCACGGCTGAAATCCTCATCGCAGGGGAGATCCGTCCCGGCGAGGTCGCCTTGGAAGGCCCTTTTGGCAACCATACCGGCGGTTATGGCGCCGCCACACCCCAGCCGGTCATCCGGGTCAGCGGCATTTATGCCCGTGCCAATGCCATCTATCCGACGACCCTGGTCGGTCCGCCGCCGATGGAAAATGCCAACATGGCCGAAGCTGCCTGTCAGCTGTTGCTGCCGCTACTGCAGCACGATCTCCCCTGGGTGCGCGCCCTCAGCATGCCGTCGCCGGGGATCCAGCACCGGGGCACCCTGCTGGCGGTGGATCGAGCTTGCGACCTGCCACTCACCGAGATCGGCCGACATCTTGCGCAGAGTCGGCTGCTGCGTAACGCCCGTCTGCTGGTACTGTTCGATGCTGACAGCCGGCTCGACGATCCTGCCGAACTCTACTGGCGCATAATCAACACGCCGGACTGGCGCGCCCGCTGCCGCGTCAGCTCGGGTCGCTTGTTGCTTGACGCCCGCCGGCCGGGCAACTGGCTGGCGGTTGTGCCTGACCGGGACGTCCGAAAGAAAGTTCTTAAACGTTGGAGCGAGTACGGGCTGCAGGAGTGAGCGAGGTCAAAGTGTCAAAACCGGCAAAAAATGGATCGATCCGTTGCGGGCGAGGTCGGCCGCTGCCGTTCGGGGTGACGCGGGACGGGCAGGGGCATAACTTCGCTCTGTTTTCTCGCCATGCCAGCCGGGTTGAGCTGCTGATTTATGCGGTCGGCCAGAAACAGCCGCTGTTCACGATAGATTTCGACCCGCACGAGAACCGCACCGGCGATGTCTGGCATGTCCGTCTCGACAATCTGCCGGGCGGGTTCGAGTATGCTTACCGGCTCGACCGGATTATTCAAGACGAACAGAGCCCCTTGCACCGCTTCGACCCGGACTGCCTGCTGGTCGATCCCTATGCGCGTTTATTGCGCGGCCCCTCCCTCTGGCGTGGGGCTGCAAGGGAGGATGCGGTGGCCGGGGGCTGGCGCGGGCTGGTCGTTGCCGACCGGTTCGACTGGGAGAACGATCAGCCGCCGCGGCATCACCTCGCCGACAGCGTGATCTATGAACTGCATCTGCGCGGGTTTACCCGGCACCCGACTGCCGGGGTCGCCGCTCCAGGGACCTGCCGCGCCCTGATTGAAAAAATTCCCTACCTGCAACAGCTCGGAGTGACGGCGGTCGAACTGCTGCCGGTGACCGCGTTCAACGAAGCCGACAACTACCGGAAGAACCCTGAGACGGGGGAGGCGTTGCACAATTTCTGGGGCTACCACCCACTGAATTTCTTTGCAATACAAGCCGCCTACGCCGAGAACCGTGACCCCGGCAGCGAACGCGACGAATTCCGGCAAATGGTCAAGGCGCTGCACACCGCCGGCATCGAGGTGATCCTCGATGTCGTCTTCAACCATACCGGCGAAGGTGATGAGCGCGGTTGCACCCTGTCGTTTCGCGGTCTGGACAACAGCGTCTACTACCTCCTCGACTCGGACGGCCGTTATCTCAACTACTCGGGATGCGGCAACACGGTTAACTGCAACCATCCGGTGGTGCGCGACCTGATCGTCGATGCGCTCTGCTACTGGGTGACCGAGATGCATGTCGACGGCTTCCGCTTCGACCTGGCGGCGATCCTCGGCCGCGGCGCCGACGGCGAGCCCCTCGCCAACCCGCCGCTGATCGAGCGGATCGCCGCCCATCCAGTGCTGGCCGACACCAAGCTGATTGCCGAGGCATGGGATGCCGCCGGCCTCTATCAGGTCGGCACATTCCCGAACTTCGGCCGCTGGGCCGAATGGAACGGCCAGTTCCGCGACGACATCCGCCGCTTCGTCCGAGGCGACGCCGGCATGGTGCCGCGCCTGGCGACCCGCCTGGCGGGCAGTGCCGACCTTTACCAGCACGGCGGCCGTGCGCCGTACCACAGCATCAACTTCATCACCTGCCACGACGGCTTCACTCTGGCCGACCTGGTCAGCTACCGTGACAAGCACAATCTGGCCAACGGCGAATTCAATGCCGATGGCGCCGCCGATAACTACAGTGCCAATCACGGCGTCGAAGGGGCGACCGACGATCCGCGGATAAACGCTTTGCGCCAGCGCCAGATGCGTAATCTGCTGACTCTGCTGTTGTTGGCCCACGGTGTGCCAATGCTGCTCGCCGGCGACGAGATGGGGCGCAGCCAGCAGGGGAACAACAACGCCTGGTGCCAGGACAACGAACTCGGCTGGATCGATTGGAGCGATCTGCAGCGCCACACCGGGCTGCATCAGTTCGTCCGCAAGCTGATCGCCCTGCGCAAACGCTACGCACTGTTACGACCACGCCATTTCGAAGGGGCCGAGCGCGGTGAACGGACGCTCTCCTGGCACGGCCGCCGGGCGGGCAAGCCCGACTGGTCCGAGCAATCGCACAGTCTCGGCATGCTCCTGAGCGGGCTGCAGGGTGACGAGGAGATCTTCCTGTTCGCCCACGCCGGCCAGCAGTCTCTCGAGATCGAGCTGCCGGCCGGCGACCGCCGTCGTCCCTGGCTCCTGGCAGTCGATACGGGACTTGAAGATACGCCGATCGTCGAACCGGGGAACGAGTGCGAGCTGGTCGATCAGCAGCAGTACTACCGGCTGCGCGACCGGTCAGTGCTGGTCCTGGTGAAGGCAGGCTTGCAGAAAAAATAGAGGACAGCGCGGGAAAAGATACGTGCGGGGAATTTTGTGCTTGACATATCTGACTATTTAAGTAAGATATAAATCAACAGAACAGACCTCTTCATGTTCAACCTCCTAACCCCCTTGCCCCACAGTCCCCCTCCTGGCTGTGGGGCTTTTTTTTGTCAAAAACGTCTGAACCGCCCTGTGTCCTGCACTCCACGTCTCCGGGCGCGGGGCTCTCCTTCTCCTGCAGATCGAGTTGGCTGGCCTCAATGCTCCCGGTAGCCGAGGACCACCAGGACGCAGCTGCCATCGGCGATCAGGTTGACACCGGCCGCTTCGCAGGCAGCGATGGCGGCGGGACTTTCCGCCCCCGGCTGCATCCAGATGTTGGCAATCCCCTTGTCGATCGCCTGGGCGACGACTTTTTCCGTCACGGCGGGCGGGGTGATGATCGAGATGCTGCTCACTTCGGGCGGCAGTTCGGTCACCGAGGGGACGCAATCAAGACCCTCGATGGCGCGTTCCACCGGGTTGACCGGGATGGCCCGCCGACCGCTCTGCAGATAGCAGCGCAAGACCTTGTTGCCGTACTTCTCCGGGCGGGACGAGGCGCCGACGACGCCGAACGCTGCGGCGGCGAGGAAGGTGCGAATCTTCATTTCAATGTCCATGAGAGACTCCTGACGGTTCTGCGGTAACAGATGAACTCAGGGGAGCAGGCGCTGGATCAGGTCGAACAGGATGCCGGGAAACAGGCCGAATAACACGACGGCGCTGGCGCAGACGGCGAGGACGGCGTGTTCATGAACCGAGCCGGCAGGTTGGCTTGCAGACGATTCATCGGCCATGAACAGCAGCATAATTACCCGCAGGTAGAAGGCGAATGACACCAGGGCGGCACAGAGGCCGATGAGAGTCAGGCCGAGGAGGCCCGCCTGCAGAGCGGCATGGAAAACGGCGAATTTCGCCATGAAGCCGGCAGTCGCCGGCAGGCCGGCGAGGGAGAGAAGCAACAGGGCGAGCACCGTGCCGCGTACCGGGTAGCGTCGGCCGAGGCCGCGCCAGTTCTCAAGCTCCTGCAGCTCTCCGTTCGGGCCGGCAAAAGAGACGATAACGGAGAAACAGCCGAGGCTGGCGATCACATAGACGACGATGTAGAAGATGCTCGCGGCGAGGCCGGCCGGGGTCTGGGTCAGCAGGCCGACCATCAGGGTGCCCATGTGCACCACCGAGGAGTAGGCGAGCAGCCGTTTCAGGTTGGTCTGCACCAGGGCGGTAAACGCGCCGGTGAGCATGGTCACGGCCGCTAGAGTCGCCAGCAGGCCGGTCAGATCATGCCAGAGCGGACCGGCGACCAGCAGCATGCCGATCAGGGCGGCGACCACCGACCCCTTGGAGCCGGTGGCGAGCAGGCCGGCCACAGGCGCCGGCGCCCCCTGGTAGACATCGGGGGTCCAGAGGTGGAACGGCACCAGCGAAATCTTGAAACCAACGGCACAGAAGAACAGACCCCAGCCTAAAAGCCCCCAGGGGCGGAGGCCGGACTCCCCCTGCAGACCATGCAGGGCATCCGGCAGGGCGAAAGTGCCGGTGGTGGCGTAGATCAGGGCGATACCGAAGGCGAGAAAACCGGTCGCCACCGCGCCGGGGAGCAGGTACTTGAGACCGGCTTCGGCAGAAAATGGACAGCGCCGGTTGCAGGCGATCAGGATGTAAAAAGCGAGGGTGAGCGCCTCCAGTCCGAGAAACAGCCCGACCAGGCTGCTGGCCGCCGAGAGCAGGGTCATGCCGGTGGCGGCGAACAGCACCAGAGCGATATATTCACCAGCCGGCAGCCCCTGTTCGGTGACAAAGCGGAGCGACAGCAGCAGACTGCAGGCGGCGAGCAGCGCCCAGAAGATGGTGAAGAAGCGCGCGTAAGGTGTGCTGTGAAACAGGCCGGCGATCTCGGTGGTCGGCGGCGGGCAGGTGCCGGCGGCCAGGGCGGCCAGCAGGGCGACCAGAACGCCGCCGGCGAACAGCGGCTGCGGTTCCCGATACCAGGCGCCGGCGAGCAGCAGAGTCGTCGCCCCGACCAGCAGAAGCAGCTGCGGGATCAGTCCGAGCAGGTCGAGCCAGGTCATGGCAGGCCTCCCAGCAGCGCCAGCACCGGCTGTTCCAGCGGCCGCAGCAGCGGCGCCGGGTAGAGGCCGAGCCAGAGAGTGATCAGGGCCAGGGGGACGAGGATCAGCCACTCGCGCGCGTCGAGATCGGCAATGGCAGCGGCGCCGGCGGTCGCCGGACCCGGCTCGCCCCAGAGGACCCCCTGCACCAGACGGAGCATGTAGGCGGCGGCGAAGACCACGCCGAGCATGCCGAACGCCGCCCAGAACGGGTGCGTGGCGAAGGTGCCGAGGAGCACCAGGATCTCACCGGCGAAGTTGGCCAGTCCCGGCAGACCGAGGGAGGCGAGGGCAAACAGCAGGAAGAACGCCGACAGGCACGGCGCCTGGCTCCAGAGGCCGCCGAGCTGCCGGAGGTCGCGGCTGCCGGTGCGTTGGCGGATCATCGAGACCAGGGCGAACAGGGCGCCGGTGGTGATGCCGTGAGTGACCATCAGCAGCAGACTCCCCTGCCAGGCAGTCAACGTCCAGGCGGCCAGACCGAGCAGCACCAGGCCGAGGTGCGAGATCGACGAATAGGCGAGCAGACGTTTGATGTCGTCCTGGCGGAAGGCGCTCCAGGCGGCATGGAACAGGCCGATCAGGGCGAGGACGCCGAGGATCGGCAGAAAGGTTGCGGTGGCGACCGGGAAGAGCGGGAAGGCGAAGCGGAGCAGACCGTAGATGCCGGTCTTGATCAGCAGGCCGGTCAGGTCGACGGAGCCGACCGCCGGCGCTTCGGTCAGGGCGTCCGGCAGCCAGGTGTGCAACGGCACGATCGGGCTCTTGATAGCAAAGGCCGCGAGGAAGCCGGCGAACAGCCAGAACTCCTGGGCGGTGGTCAGCCGGGTCTGCAGCAGGTCGCTGAGCAGGAAACTGTAGTGGCCGGTCTGCTCGCCGTGGATCAGGTAGAGAGCGATGATCGCCACCAGCATGCAGAGACTGCCGGCCAGGGTGTAGAGGAAGAACTTGAGAGCCGCCTGTCGACGCCGCTCATGCCCCCAGACGCCGATTAAAAAGAACATCGGAATCAGGGCGATCTCCCAGAACAGGTAGAACAGCACCAGATCGTGGGCGAGGAAAATACCGAGCAGACCGCTCTCCATGGTCAGCAGGAGGGCGAGGAACAGGCCGGTCTGACGCTGCACCGACCAGGCGAGCAGCACGCCGACGACTTGCAGCAGGGCGGTCAGCAGCACCATCAGCAGGGCGATGCCGTCGAGGGCCAGACTGTAGCGGATACCGTAGGCACCGACCCAGGTGGCCTCCTCATAACGCAGCCAGCCCGCCGCGCCCTCGCCGTGGATACAGAACAGCCAGACGGTGACGGTGAAAGTCGCCAGGGTGGTGCCGAGGGCGAGCCAGCGGCACTCGGTCGCCTGTCGGTGGTGCAGCAGGCAGAGGAGCGCCCCGGCCAGCGGCAGAAAAATCAGCAGGGACAGCCAGGGGAACGAGGGGAGCGCGGTGGTCAATGTCATCCGTGTCCTCCCCGGCTGGCCAGCTGCAGCAGCAGCCAGCCGGCAATCACCAGCAGCCCCCAGGCGAAGGCGCTGAGGCTGGTCGAGACCCGGCCGGTCGCCAGACGACGGAGCAGTGCACCCGTACGCTGTGCCAGGCTGGCGAGCCCGGCGAGGGTGCCGTCGAACAGGCCACGGTCGCAGCCGGTGCTACAGAAGTGCGCCGTCGCGGTGAAGGGACGGACCAACAGGCGGTCGACCAGTCGATCGGCCTGCCAGCCGTGCAACAGGAATTGAACCAGCGCCGCTTCGGTCGGCGGCGCGAAGCGGCGGTAGCGCCAGTGGGCGATCGCCCAGCCGGCCAGCACCAGAGCGGTCGCCAGGGCAATCAAGCGCAACTCCGTACTGTGGGCGGCGGCGATCGTCCGCCCCCCCAGATCGCCCAGCCAGTGGTGCAGACGTTCGCCACCGCCGACCAGGGCCGGCAGATTGAGGCCGCCACCGAGCAGGGCGAGTCCGGCCAGGGGCCAGAGCGGCCAGCGCATCGCCAGGGAGACCGGATGGGGCGCTCCCTGTCCGCGGGGTTCGCCGGCGAAGATCAGGTAGACCAGGCGGAAGGTGTAGAGGGCCGTGAGCAGGGCGGTCAGCACGCCGATACCCCAGAAGAGTCGGTAAACCGGGTCCGGATGGGTGAATACGGCCAGGAGGATGGCATCTTTGGAGAAGAAGCCGCTGGTCAGGGGGACGCCGGCCAGGCAGACCGCGCCGATCAAAAAGATCCAGAAGAGTTCGACCGGGCCGCGCCTGTAGAGCCCCCCCATCCTGAACAGATCGTTCTCCTCGCCGGCGAGATGAATCACGCAGCCGGCGGCCATGAACAGCAGCGCCTTGAAGAACGCATGGGTCAGCAGGTGGAACATCGCCCCGGCAACACTGCCGGCGCCGACCGCCATGAACATGAAGCCGACCTGGCTCATGGTCGAATAGGCGAGCACCCGCTTGATCTCGCGTTGAGCCAGGGCGCAGGTCGCCGCATACAGGGCGGTCAGAGCGCCGACGGCGGTGATCACCGCCATGCCGGCCGCCGACAGGGAGACCAGGGGGAACAGCCGGCAGAGCAGATAGACGCCGGCGGTGACCATGGTCGCTGCGTGGATCAGGGCCGAGACCGGTGTCGGTCCGGCCATGGCGTCGGCCAGCCAGGTCATCAGCGGCAGCTGCGCCGACTTGCCGCAGGCGCCGAGGAGGAGCAGCAGGGTCAGGCCGAGCAGCACCGCCGGTGCCAGATCGGCGGCTGCGGCGTTGATGACGCCGATCGACAGGCTGCCGGTCAGGGCGAACAGCCAGAGCAGGGCGATGCCGAGGAAGACGTCGCCGACCCGGGTGACCAGAAACGCCTTGGTGCCGGCGCGGGCGTTGTCGAGCTTGCGGTACCAGAAGCCGATCAGGCCGTAGGAGCAGAGGCCGACTCCCTCCCAGCCGAGGAACAGCACCAGCAGGTTGTCGGCGAGAATGATCGTCAGCATGGCGAACACGAACAGGTTCAGCAGGCCGAAGAAGCGGGCGTAATCCTGTTCACCGTGCATGTAGCCGACGGCGTACAGATGGATCAGGGTCGCCACACCAGTGACCATCAGGGTCATCGGCGCTGCCAGCCGGTCGAAATGAAGAGCGAAGGCGATCTCCAGATCGCCGCTGGCGAGCCAGGTGAACAGTGTCGCCCGGGTGCCGGCGCCGCTCGCGTAGTCCCAGAACAGCAAGGTCAGGACAAAGGCCGTAGCCACCCCGCTCACGGCGACGGTCTCGGCGAACAGGCGCGGCAGGCGCATGCCGACCAGCATGTTGAGCAGGGCGCAACAGAGCGGCAGCAGGGGGATCAGAAACAGCAGCGTCTCGTTCATCCGCTCATCCTGTCGAAGGCATCGGCGACCAGAGTCCCCTTGCGCTGCTTGAGGTAGACGACCAGGGCGAGGGCGACGGCGACTTCCGCGGCGGTGATCGCCATCAGCAGGATGACGAAGACCTGGCCGTCGCTCTGCTGCCAGTAGGCGGCGCCGCCGACCAGGGTCAACGCAGCGGCATTCAGCATGATCTCGACGCCGATCAGGATCATGATGATCTCGCGCCGCAGCAGGGTGCAGCAGAGGCCGAGGACAAACAGCGACGCGGCGAACATCAGGAGATGGCCGAAGGGGACGATCATGACGACTCCTCCCGGTCGGGGCGGCGGCCGAGATAGAAGGCGCCGACTGCGGCGAACAGCAGCTGGAAGGAGACGACCTGGACCGCCAGGGCGTAGCGGCCGAACAGCGCCGTGCCGAAGTCCCGTGGCGCAAGATAGAAGGTCGCGTCCCCGGTTGTCGTGGCCGCTGGATCCTGGGCGATCAGCAGCAGGGTACAGAAGAGGATGCTGGCGCTCAGCAACGCCAGGGGGAGCCAGCGCTGTACGCCCGTGCCGGCCAGGCTCTCCTGGGGTGTCAGGCCGAACATCATGATGATGAACAGAAACAGCACCATAATCGCACCGGCGTAGACGATCACCTGCCAGGCAGCCACCAGCGGTGCGCCGAGCAGATAGAACATCAGCGCCAGGGCAAAGAAGCCGGCCACCAGATAGATGACGGCGTGCACCGGATTGCGCCGTGTGATGCAGAGCAGCGTCGCAGCCAGCAGGGTGAAGCCGAGAATATAGAAGAGTGCGGTTGCCATACTCGTCTCGTCAGGAGCGGCTGCTACGGCAGCAGGCTCTTCGGGTCGACCGGGCCGTATTCGTCATCGTTGCCGCCGCGCGGATTGATCACGCCGATGCCGGCATGCCGGTAGAAGTTGTAGCGGTCGTCTTTGCCGCAACCGGCGATCAGCAGGTCGTCCTTTTCGTGAACCAGCTTGAGCAGATCGCGGTTGCAGATCTCGTAGTCCGGCGTCATCTGGATCGCCAGGGTTGGGCAGGCCTCGGCGCACAGACCACAGAAGATGCAACGGCTGAAATTGATGCGGAACCAGGCGGCATAGCGGCGGCCGTTGGCGTCTTCGGCCGCCTGCATGGAGATGCAGTCGACCGGGCAGGCGCCGCTGCACAGATGGCAGGCGACACAGCGCTCGCCGCCGTCCGGGTCGCGGGTCAGAACGATGCGGGCCCGATAGCGTGGCGGCGGGAGCCGTTTCTGCTCAGGGTACTGGATGGTCACCGGCTTTTTGAACATGTAGCCGAGGGTGATCCAGAACGGCTGCAGCGTCCCCTTGATGTCGCGCCAGAGATTCCTCACGTCAGGCAGACCTCCTTTTAGCCCTGCAGGGCCAGCAGCACGGCGCCGGTTATCAGGATATTGAGCAGACCCAGGGGGATCAGCACCTTCCAGCCGAAGTGCATCAGCTGGTCGAAGCGTGGCCGCGGCATGCTGCCGCGCGCCCAGATAAAGCAGAAAGCGACCAGCAACACCTTGAGCATGAACCAGACCACCGGCGGCAGCAGCGGACCGTGCCAGCCGCCGAGGAAGAGCACGGTGACCATGGCGCCAATCACAATCAGGTTGATGTACTCGCCGACGAAGAACAGGCCGAAGCGCATCCCCGAATATTCGGTGTGAAAACCGCCGACGATCTCGTTCTCCGCTTCGGGCATGTCGAAGGGGGTCCGTTTCGACTCGGCGGCGACCGCAACCATGAAGATAAAGAACGCCAAGGGGTGGCGGATCAGGTTGGGAAGAGCCTCCTGAGACATGACGATGGCCGTCAGGGAGAAGGATTTGGCCGAGAGAACCACCGGGATCAAGGCCAGCCCCATGGCGAGTTCGTAGGAGAGGAGCTGACCGAGGCTGCGCATGGCGCCGAGCAGCGAGTATTTCGAGTTTGACGCCCAGCCGCCGAGGATGACGCCGTAGACCCCCGCAGAGGAGAGGCCGAGGAGGTAGAGCAGGCCGATATTCAGGTCGCAGATGACCATCGGTACCTCGCGACCGAACAGGCTGATCGGCGCGGCGAAGGGGACGACGGCGAAGCTGAGCAGGGCGGTCAGGGCGGTCAGCCCCGGCGCAAACAGGAAGACCCATTTGTCGGCCCGGTCGGGGATGAAATCCTCCTTGGTGATCAGCTTGATGACATCGCACAGCGGCTGGATCATCCCCCCCGGGCCGATCCGGTTCGGGCCGTAGCGCAGCTGCATACGGCCGAGGATCTTGCGCTCGGCCAGCACCAGGTAGGCGGCCATGGAGAGGACCACGCCGAAGACCAGCACCAGCTTGAAGAGGATCAGGATCAGGTCGATAAGCAGCTCGTTCATTGCCCCGCCTCCTTCTCCAGCCGGCAGGCGAGAGGCAGACCGGGACTCAACCCCTCGAGGGCGCTCCCCCAGAGCTGATTGACCAGCACCAGGCTGTCGACCATCCGCTCGCTGAGCTGTACATGGACATGGCAGTGGCCGAGATGGGTGGTCAGGATGGCGCGATCCTCATGCGTCAGGCCGAGGTCGGTCGCCAGGCGCGGGTGCAGCCAGACGGTCGGCTGCGGACGCAGTGCGGCCAGCGGCGCCGACAGGTGTGCCAGCCAGTCGGAACCGACCAAGGTGGTGATCGGCAGCAGGCGCAGCGGCCCGGCGGCAGTGTCGCCCTCAGTCGGCAAAACGGTCGCCGCCGCGACACCGCCGGGCAGACGGATCCCCTCGCCAGAGGCGCTCACCTCCGGCAGGGCGCGCAGGCGCGGCTCATCGGCGGCGATCCGCCGGCGCACGGTGTCGAGGTTGACATCGATCTGCAGGATGTCGGCGAGGATCCCCCAGTCGGCTGCGGCCGCGGCGCCGGGCGTGGTCGTCGCGAATTCCCGGGGCGGGTGCCCCCCCTGGCCGGTCACCCGGATCGGCAGCCCCGGTTCGATGACCGGCAGGAATGCCTGCAGGCGCCCCTCGTTGTTGACGTAGCTTCCTGCCGCTTCGGCGGTGACCCGGGTCGGCAGCAGAATGTCGGCCCGCTGTGCCGCCAGGCTCGGCGTCGCCTCGATGCAGACCAGCAGTTCGAGGCGGCCGAGAGCGACCTGTGCCCGGGCCGGGTCGCACGCCTCGCGGAACGGATCGTTGGCCAGGCAGATCAGCGCCTTGACCTTCCCTTCCAGCAGGTCGTCACTCAGGCGCTCGAAATCGGTGTCGTCGCGGCCGAACAGCGCGGCGCCGAAGCTGTTCGGTCCGGCGAGCAGAGGGACGATTCCGACCTGGCGCCCGGCGTTGTCGAAGTGGCCGGCACAGGCGTACAGGGCGTCAAAGCCGTTACCGTCGAGCAGGTCGGCACCGCCGATAAAGAGCGGTCGTTCGGCCTGGTGCAGGGCGGCGACCAGTTCGGCGAGCCCCGTGCGGGTGGCGTCGTCGAGACTTGCGTCAGCCGTACCGGTCAGCGCCTTGAGGACGGTGCCAAGGTTCTCCGGAGTCAGGGGGAGGTGCCGGAACCGGCAGGGGAGCTCGACCGGGCGCGGGTCGATGACAAAGACGCAGGCGCCGGCACGCACCGCCTGGCGGATCGCCACGGCGAGCATCGGGCCTTCGGCCAGCGGATCGGCACCGATCAGCAGCAGGCAGTCGCTCTCGCGCACCTCAGCGAGACTGCGGCGCCGCTCCTCCGGCCAGGCCGCCGCCAGGCGGGCGGCAGTGTCGCGTCGCTGGTTCGCCTCGAACAGCAGATGCCGGGCGCCGCACTGTCGTGCCCAGGCGGCCAGCAGGGCGTTGGCCTCCAGACTGGCGCGCGGCGAGCCGAGGAAGGCGACGCTCTCCGGGCCGTGGGCGGCAACCGTGGCGGCGATCCGCTCACGGGCCGCATCGATCCCTTCGGCCATGGCGGTGACTCGGCCGTCGACCTGCGCTGCGCGCGGGCGCTCTTCATGATTGGCGTGGCCGTAACCGAAGCGGCCGCGATCGCAGATGAAAAAGCCGTTGGTCGCCGGGTTGACGCCGGCACGGACCCGCTGCAGCTCGCGGTAGCGGCCGCCCGGGATGGTGCGACAGCCGAGGCTGCAGTGTGGGCAGAGCGACGGCGCCTCCTGCAGATCCCAAACGCGGCTTTTGAAGCGGAAGGTCTTGTCGGTGAAGACCCCGGTCGGACAGACATCGACCAGGTTGCCGGCGAACGGACTTTCCAGGCGCCCTTCCCGGTAACGGCCGAAGTAGACCCGGTTGCGCGAGCCGAATACGCCGAAATCGGTGCCGCCGCAATAGTCGCGATAGGTCCGCACACAGCGGTAACAGGTGATGCAGCGGTTCATTTCGTGGGCGATGAAAGGGCCGAGATCCTGGTTGTGGTAGGTCCGCTTCTTCCCCCGGTAGCGGCGCAGGTGGTGGCCGCCGGCGACAGTCATCTCCTGCAGCTGGCACTCGCCCCCCTCGTCGCAGACCGGGCAGTCGTGGGGGTGGTTGGTCATCAGCCATTCGATGACGTGAGCGCGCAGTTCCATGGCGTCCGGGTCGCTGGTCGAGACGACCATGCCGTCCTGGGCGGGAATCATGCAGGCCATTTTAAGCCCCTTGACCGGACCGTCAATGAACTGCATGGCGCAGAGGCGACAGGAACCGATGGCTCCCAAGGCCTCGTGGTAGCAGAAATGCGGAATGACGATACCGAGCTGCTCGGCGGCGTCGAGGACGTTGCTCCCCTCGGGCACGGTCACTTCGCGATTGTCAATCTTCAGAGTCGGCATAAACCCATTTGCCACAGAGACTGCTGGCTGTTGATTCGTTGATGCGTTGATGCGGTTAACGCCCCGTGATCAGAGGCTTGCCGCTTGCTGTGCAAAGACCTGCGGGCGCGTCTGCCTTTGCTGGTTGTCGTCGCGCATCGATCTTCAAGCAAAAGGGCATCTCCCCTGTTTGATGTGATCGATGATCTCTTCTTCGAACAGGCGCAGCAGCGCTTCGACCGGACCCATGGCGCCTTCGGCCAGGGCACAGAAGGAGCGGCCGCTGATGTTGCGGACCTGGTCTTTGAGCATCGCCAGATCGTCCATGGTCCCCTGCCCGGCTTCGATCGTATCGAGCAGCCAGGCGATGGTTGCCAGGCCGTCCCGGCAGGGGGTGCAGAAGCCGCAGCTCTCGCGGGCGAAGAACCGGTTGAGGTTGCGGGTCACGGCGACCATGCAGGTCCGGTCGTCGAAGGCAGTCACCCCGGCGGTGCCGATGCGGCTTTTTACCGCCTCCAGCGGACCGAAGTCCAGCGGCAGATCGAGGTGCTCGGCTGTCAGATACGGCGTCGAGGCGCCCCCCGGCAGACAGGCCTTGAACGTGCGGCCGCCGCGCATGCCGCCGCCGTAGTTCTCCACGACTTCGCGCAGCGGGATGCCGAGAGGGAGTTCGAAACAGGCGGTCCGGTTGAGGTGACCGGAGAGGCCGAACAGCTTGGTGCCGGCGCCATCGACGGTTAAGGCCAGATCGAGAAACCAGGCCGCACCGTGATTGACGATGTGCGGGATATTGGCCAGAGTTTCGATATTGTTGACATTGGTCGGCCGGTCGAACAGGCCGCGCTGGGCCGGGAACGGCGGCTTGGCGCGGGGATTGGGGCGTTTGCCTTCCAGGCCGTTGAGCAGAGCGGTCTCCTCGCCGAGAATGTAGCGCCCGGCGCTGCGATGGACGTGCAGTTCAAAATCGAACCCCGAGCCGAGGATGTTTCTGCCGAGATAGCCTTTGGCCTCGGCTTCGGCGATGCAGCGCTCGACGATCTGTGCGCACTCCTCGTAGGCGTAGCGCAGAAAAATGTAGCCGACCGGGGTCTGCAGGGCGAAGGCAGCGATGACCATCCCCTCCACCAGCTGGTGCGGGTCGGCGAGGAGCAGCTGGCGATCCTTGTAGGTGCCGGGTTCCATCTCGTCGCCGTTGCAGACCAGGAATTTCTCCCCCGGGGCGTCGGCCGGGAAAAACGACCACTTGATGCCGGTCGGGAAGCCGGCGCCGCCGCGGCCGCGCAGGCCAGCGTCCTTCACCAGAGAACAGATCTCGCCGGGCGTCATCTTCAGCGCCTTGCGCAGCCCCTGGTAGCCGCCGCCGCGTTCGTAGTCGCCGAGCAGGATGGTCTCCCCCGGCCGGCGGTTGCGGAACAGGACCTGCGGATAGTCTCTCATCGGCTCGCCTCCGCGCGCAGGTCGGCGAGGATCGCATCGACCCGCTCCGGGGTGAGTGGCCCGTGGGTGGTCAGGCCGACCATCATTGCCGGCGTGTCACCGCAGGCGCCGAGGCAGCAGGTCGGCAGCAGGGTGAACAGTCCGTCGCCGGTGGTTTCGCCGAAGTCGATGCCGAGGGACTGCTTGAGATGGGCGGCGATCGCGTCGCTGCCGGTCGACCAGCAGCAGATCGAGTCACAGAGATGGATTGTCCAGCGGCCGACCGGCTGGCGGAAAATCTTGTCGTAGAAGGTGGCGATCTCTTCGACCTCCACCGGCAGCACCCCGAGGATATCCGCAGTCAGATCGATGCCGGCATCCGGCACCCAGCCATGGTGCGCCTGAATCGCCCGCAGCACGTCGACAATCAGTTCGTGCGGGTGCGCAATCGCCGCCGCCTTGGCGCGGAACGCTTCGATCTGATTGTCTGGCAGAAGGTCAGTCATAAAATCTTGCTGTCAACGCGGGGAGACTAAAGACTGTCGGCTTGCTCAGCGTCTTTATTCTTTCCTTTGCGTCATTGCGTTAAAAATTACCTGTCCAGATCAGCCAGGATGAAATCGATGGCGCCCAAGACCATGATCAGGTCGGCGATCTGCCAGCCTTTGGTCAGTTTCGGGAAGACCTGCATGTGGGCGAAGCTCGGGGTACGGATCCGCAGCCGGTAGGCGCTCGGCCCGCCGTCACTCACCAGGTAGTAGCCGCATTCGCCCTTGCTCGATTCGATCCCCCGGTAGCATTCGCCGCGCGGCGGGACGATGCCGCGCGCCACGCCGAGAAAATGGGGGATCAGGCTGTCGATGTCGTTGAGGCCGTCGTCCCGCTGCGGATAGGCGTAACGGTAGTCGGCACTCAGGTAGCGGCCGCCCGGCATGTCGGCGGCAGCCTGCTTGACGATGCGCAGACTCTGGCGCAGCTCTTCGAGGCGGACCAGGTAGCGGGCGTAGCTGCAGCCGCTGCTGGCCGTCGGGATGTCGAAGTCGAAACGCTCGTAGCCGGAGTAGGGCATCGCCTTACGCAGATCCCACTGCAGGCCACAGGCGCGCAGGTTGGCCCCGGTCATCCCCCAGTCAATCGCTTCGTCGAGGCTGTTGGCGCCGATCCCCTCGGTGCGGGCGCGGAAGATCGGGCCGTCGGTCAGCATGCGGTCGAACTCGTCGATCCGCTTGCTGAAATCTTTGGTGAACCGATCGACGGTCTCTTTCCAGCCTGCGGGCAGATCCATCGGGATGCCGCCGATGCGGAACCAGGCCGGATGCATGCGGCCGCCGGTGATCTCCTCGATGATGTCGAAGATCTTCTCCCGCGACTCGAAGGCGTAGAAGACCGGGGTCATGGCGCCGACATCGTGGGCGAAGGTGCCGAGCCAGACCAGATGGTTGGCGATGCGGAACAGTTCGCAGAGCATCACCCGCACCACCTCGGCCCGCTCCGGCACTTCGATGCCGAGCATGGTCTCCAAAGGGAGCAGGTAGGCGAGGTTGTTCTGCACGCCGGAGAGATAATCGATGCGGTCGGTGTAGGGGATGAACTGCCCCCAGTGCTGGCGTTCGCCGATCTTCTCGGCGCCGCGATGATGGTAGCCGAGATCGACATCGACATCGACCACCTCTTCGCCGTCGAGACGGGCCACCAGGCGCAGTACGCCGTGAGTGCCGGGGTGGTGCGGGCCGATGTTGAGGATCATGGCGCCGTCGTCGCGCCGCTCGATCTCCTCGCGGAAAAACGCGCCGGCGTCGCGCGGTATCATGCGCAGCGCCTGTTCCGGGGTGAACGGCGGCATGTCGGTGGCGCGGCTGACGTGCTCCTTGCGCAGCGGGTGGCCGTCCCAGTCGTGAGCCATCAGGATGCGGCGCAGATCGGGGTGGCCGGCGAAGCGGATGCCGAACATGTCGAACACTTCGCGCTCGTACCAGTTGGCGGTCTCCCAGACGCCGGTGAGGCTCGGCGCCGTCGGGTAGTCGCCGCGCAACGGCACCTTGACCCGCAGATAGCCGGGATCCTCGTAGGAGAGCAGGTGGTAGACCAGGGTGAAGTCGTGGTCCGGGCGGCTGCTGCGTTGCCGTTCGTCGATGGCGGTGAGATCTTCGAGACGGCGGTAGCGCACCGGGGCCTGATTCTTCAGGAAGGCGAGCAGTGCGTTGCTGTCGCCAGCCTCGCTCCAGAACGTCGGCATATCGGCGGCGCTGGCGTCCTCGCGGACCCGGTCACCGAACCGCTCGGACAGGCTCTTGCGCAGATCGGAGGTCGAGGCGACGAACTCGATTCGCGGCTGTTGCGGTCGCCAGATCAGGTCGGCCCGGCTGCCGTGAAATTCCGGGTGCTGCTGGCTGGTGCCGCGGATCGGGCTGTTGCCATAACCGGGGCCGCGGGTGTCGCGACTCTTGCTGACACCATCGACCAGGATCGGCACCGTGGTCCCCTCGCTCCCCCCCTGCAGGCCGAGAACCTTGCGGGCCGGCCGCTCCTCACGGGCGATCTTCTCCTGCAGCAGCATCAGCCCCTGCAGCACCGCTTCCGGCCGGGGCGGGCAGCCGGGGATGTAGACATCGACCGGCAGAATCTGGTTGACCCCCTGCATGACGCTGTAGACATCGTACATGCCGCCGGAGTTGGCGCAGCTCCCCATAGAGATCACCCAACGCGGGTTGGCCATCTGTTCGTAGACGCGCAGGATGCCGGCGCCCATCTTCTTGAACGGTGTGCCGGAGACGATCATCAGGTCGGCTTCGCGCGGCGTGCTGCGCAGCACCTCGGCGCCGAAGCGGGCGAGGTCGTAGCGCGGCGTCATGCTGGTCATCATCTCGACAAAGCAGCAGGAGAGGCCGAAGAACATCGGCCACAGGCTGTTCTGGCGCCCCCAGTTGATGGCGTCGTCGAGAGTCGTCAGGATGACGTTGTCGGGTAGCTGCTCGCTCATCAGCTTCGTGGTTTCCGTGTTCGCGCGTGCGCGGCGCGCGGACCCCAGTCGAGGGCGCCGGTCTTCCAGAGGTGGACCAGGCCGGAGAACAGGATCAGGATGAAAAAAGTGACCTGGGCGAAACCGGCCCAGCCGAGGCGGTCGTAGGCGACCGCCCAGGAGGCGACGAAGATCACCTCGACATCGAAGAGCAGGAAGAAAATCGCCACCAGGTAGAAGGGGACCGGTCGGCTCAGACGGGCGTTGTCGGTCGGATAGACCCCCGATTCGTAGGGTTCGTTCTTGGTCCGGCTGCGGGTGCGGTGGCCCAGCCCCCAGGAGAGCAGCAGCAGGACGGCAATCAGCAACAGGGCGACGGCCACGTAGATGCCGAACGCCAGGTACGCTTCGAAAGCGGGCGGGGCTGCGGCCCCCATGTCATGTGCTGTCGGCATCATCAGAGCTTTTCATGGTCCGGTCGGGTCGACCCGTATCAGCTGCCAATATTAGCACATGCTGTCAGGCTGTCCACTGGACTGTTGCCGTCCGGTTTTGATGGCGGCCCGGGCCAGGGCATCGCAGCGCTCATTCTCGATGTGGCCGGCATGGCCGCGCACCCAGTTCCATTCAATATGGTGGCTCCGGGTCAACTCCAGCAGCTGTTCCCAGAGATCACGGTTGGCGACCGGCTTCTTCTGGCTGTTGAGCCAGCCGCGGCGGACCCAGCCGTCGATCCACTCGGTCATCCCTTTTTTCAGATACTCGGAATCGGTGGTCAGGCGCACCCGGCAGGGACGCTTCAACGCCCGCAGGCCGGCGATGGCGCCGGTCAGCTCCATGCGGTTGTTGGTCGTCTCCCGGGCGAAGCCGGACAGCTCCCGCTCCTGCCCGCCACAGCGGAGCAGAGTCCCCCAGCCGCCCGGACCGGGGTTGCCCGAGCAGGCCCCGTCGGAAAAGATTTCGACCAGTGTGGCATCGTTGTCAGAGGGTTCAGTCATCAGTCACAGGCTCCCGCCCGCGCTCGAACTGCCGCGCCGGCCGGGACGAAAACGGCCCTTTTCGCACAGCACGAACGGGCCGGTTTTGGGTTGCTGCCAGGGAGTTTCAGAAGCACGCTTCGGTATGAAGTTTATCTGCGAGTCTCCTGTAATGTCAACCGGTTTACATTCCTGGAGATGTATACAGTATGCAGTTTTAGCGAGGCTGAAATTTGCGTAAAGCCGCAGGGGGCAAGGGAATGTGGAGCAACGCGGATACGAAGGTAACGCCCTGGAGTGAAGCGGGATTTTTCTCCGCGGCACTGCGCCGCGCTCAATCAGCTTTTTGAGTTGCCTAAAGTTTTGCCGGCCGGGGAGGGCTCGGTACTCCTGCGGCGCTATTCGTCGCGGAAGCAGACCAGGCGCTGCGCGACCACGTCGGCCAGCATCAGCAGCTTGTCGTCGGTCACATCGAGCACCTTGACCACCGGTTTAAAGCGGCTGCTGCTCGGCATCAGCCCCTCCAGCAGGTTGCTGCGCCGGTAGATCCAGTCGCTGTGCAGGCTGCACGGGAAGGTCTCCGGAAAGAGCGCCAGGTAGAAGATGTCGGCCTCGACCAGATCCTGGAAGAAGTGCGAGCCGAAGGAGAGCTCCGGCATCAGATCCCCCTCTGGAAAGGCGATTTCGCCGATGGCGGCCATGTTGTTGATCTCGGAGAACTTCACCGGCACACCGAGGGCCGGTGTCGATGTCCCCCAACGCCCCGGGCCGAGCAGCAGGGTCGGCTGCTGTTCGCGGTCCGGGATGCGCCGGTTCAGGCGGCCGATCAGGCGGGCGACCTCGTGCTTGTCACTCAGGGAGAGCTGCAGGTAGTGGCGGGCGTCGATCCAGATCAGCCGCTGGATCTGCAGGGCGGTGTTCCCCCCCATGAAGCCCCCCTCGGCACTGAAAAAGATCTTCTCCGGAGCGACCTTCTCCGGCAGGCTGATCCGTTTTTTCAGCCCCTTGGTCTGCAACGGGCGGCACTGCAGCAGGTTGATCTTCGGTTCGCCGGCGCTGCTGGTGTTAAGGGTGAACTCGATGTCGACCGGATAGTGGTATACATCCTCCAGGGTCTTCAGCAGCCGCTGCATGGTGCGCGGGAAGTCGGTTTGGGTCAGCAGCGGCTCGAAGGTGAGCAGCCAGACGTCCTGTCGGCTCTGCCCCCGCTGACGCAGGCGCTCCATGGTCTCGCGATCGCGTACACCGTAGCGCTCCATGTTCAGGTCGAGGCCCTCGCCGATCAGACGGAACAGCGACTGCGACTGCAGTTCGTTGTCGTTGATGTTGATCAGATCGAGATCCTTCTGGGAGAAGCGACGCAGATCCTCATCCCCCTTGAAGGGGTGTTTCAGGGGATCGTCGAGGGCGACGATCCGCGGATAGTCCCCCTCGACCCGGTCGACGGCCCGGGTGCCGAGACCGAGGACCAGGCGGAGCATGCCGGCCTTCGGATCCATCTGCTTGTCCCAGACGAAGGTGTTGTAGGAGATGCCGACACCGGCCAGTTCCGGGAAGTAGTAGTGGCGATGGTAGGAGCCGGAGACCCGTTGCACCAGCAGCCCCATCTGCTCGACCTGCCGATCGAGGCCGCGCTGCTTGCGGTAGGTCAGTGCCTCCTCGCTCATGGTGCTGGCAAAGATCCGGCGGACCGCGTCCTCGAAGGCGTGCAGGCGGTCGGCCGGTGTCCCCTGATTCGCACAGAAGAAGCTGTCGTACTTGCCGGCGAACGCATTGCCGAAACTGTCTTCCAGCAGGGAGCTGGAGCGGACAATGATCGGATACTGGCCGTAGTAGTCGAGCATGCTCTGGAAATCGTCGCGCAGCGGGTCCGGGAAACTGCCGGTCAGCATCTTGTCGTGCAGTTCGGCGCCGGCGCTGAAGTAGCCGTCGGCGGTCTTCTGCGCAGCGTACAGTTCCCACCAGCCGTTGTGGACGATATAGGAGTAGTAGACGTTGGAACCGACGAAAAAGGAGTCGTGCGGTTCGAGCAGTTGGTCCCAGTTGCCGTCCGGTTGCGTGACGAGAATCTTGCGGGCCAGCAGCATGCCGACCGCCTTGCCGCCGATGAAGCCGGTGCCGAGCATGCGCGCCTTGAAGGCGAGCAGGTCGTCGAGGCTGAAATAGCGGCGCGCCAGGTCGAGGATCGTCTCCTCGCAGCCGATCATGTGCCGGCAGAGGTGGCGCACCATCTGGGACTTCTCTTCGTCAGGCGTTGCCGGCGTGTTGAGCTGCTCGGCCTGCAGAAACAGCAGGTGCCAATGGTCGAGACGCCGGCGGCCGGCGGCCTGCTCCTGGCGGTGCAGGTTGGCGAGCAGCGCAGTGGCGTCGAGGCTGTTGGCCATGGGGATGAAACGCTCGCCCTCTTCGCGATGCGGCAGGAACATGGTCGGCGAATGCCGCTCCCAGACCTTGTGCGGGTGGACGATGCGCCGGTTGTCGCGATTGTGCAGGTCGAGCAGAACCTGGGTGGTTTCACGAATGCGCACGATGGTCTTCAGTGCGTGCCGGTTGCGCAGCAGGGCGAAATAGGCGACGGTGTCGAGGCGAAACAGGTAAGGGCAGGTGACATGAAAGAAGTTGGCGATCATGTGATCGGTGGCCCAGGCCGACAGCAGTTCCGACAGGCAATCGAAGACGTAGAAGACGCCGACTCCTCTGGTTGTCGCCACCTGGTGAACGGTGCAGGCGAACGGTTCGAAGCCGTCGCGGGCGTCGAGTTCGATGATGTCGACGCCTGGACGGGCGGTCAGCAGCGGCGGGTGCTGGCCGAAGCGGAAGTAGACGACTGTCCGGCCGGCGGCGAGGGCCCGGTCGACGAAAGGGTGGACAAAGTAGCGGTAGTCGTCGACCGCATCGACCTTCCAGACGACGTTGTCGCCGATGCGCAGGTCGTCGACAATCTCGTCGAGGCCGCTGAAGCCGGTCGAAACCCGTCTGTCATCGTCTGTCGTCATGGCAAGCCTCCACGGATGGATCGGAGAGGGGTATTGCCCGCTCCGGCAATCAGAAAGGGCCGGGGAGAGAGTTCTCCCCGGCCCTTTGTATACTACAGGTTCAGTGGAACATCAAACCACGCCGAGGGCGACCATGGCCCGGGCGACGCGGATGAAGCCGGCGATATTGGCGCCGTTCACGTAGTTGCCGGGGGTGCCGAATTCGACGGCGGTTTCATAGCAGAGTTCGTGGATTTTGCGCATGATCTCCTGCAAGCGCTTTTCCGTGTACTCGAAGGTCCAGGAGTCGCGCTGGGCATTCTGCTGCATCTCCAGGGCGGACGTGGCCACGCCGCCGGCGTTGGCCGCCTTGCCGGGGCCAAAAGCGATCTGGGCGTCGAGGAAGACCTTGATCCCCTCCGGCGTGGTCGGCATGTTCGCCCCTTCGCCGACGGCGATACAGCCGTTGGTGACCAGCTTCTTCGCGTCCGAGCCGTTGATCTCGTTCTGGGTCGCCGAGGGCATCGCCACCTGGCAGGGGATGTCCCAGATGTTCCCCTTGGCGACGTACTTGGCGTGCTTGCGATATTCGATGTAGTCTTTGATCCGGCGCCGCTCGACTTCCTTGAGCTGTTGCACCAGGGCCAGGTCGATCCCTTTGTCGTCGTAGATATAGCCATTGGAGTCGGAGCAGGTTATGACCTTGCCGCCCAGTTCATGGATCTTCTCGATGGTATAGATGGCGACGTTGCCGGAACCGGAAACCGAGCAGATCTTGCCGTCGAAGCTGTCCTTGCGCGCCTTGAGCATTTCGTCGACGAAGAAGACCGAGCCGTAGCCGGTCGCCTCGGTGCGTACCAGTGAGCCGCCCCAGTCGAGGCTTTTGCCGGTGAGGACGCCGGCTTCCCAGCGGTTGGTGATCCGTTTGTACTGGCCGAACATATAGCCGATCTCGCGGCCGCCGACGCCGATGTCGCCGGCCGGCACGTCGGTATGCTCGCCGATGTGCCGGTAGAGTTCGGTCATGAAGCTCTGGCAGAAGCGCATGATTTCGTCATCCGACTTCCCTTTGGGGTCGAAGTCGGAACCGCCCTTGCCGCCGCCGATCGGCAGGCCGGTCAGGGCGTTCTTGAAGATCTGCTCGAAGCCGAGGAACTTGACAATGCCGAGGTAGACCGACGGGTGGAAGCGCAGGCCGCCTTTATAGGGGCCGAGGGCGCTGTTGAATTCGACGCGGAAGCCGCGGTTGATTTGCACCACCCCTTTGTCGTCCTGCCAGGGGACCCGGAAGATGATCTGCCGCTCCGGTTCGCAGATCCGCTCGATAATTTTGTGGTGAGAGAACTCCGGGTGCTTGACCAGGACCGGACCAAGAGATTCGAGGACCTCACGGGCCGCCTGGTGAAACTCGGTCTCGCCGGGGTTGCGGCCGAGAAGATCCTGATAGACCGGTTCCAGTTTTTCGTCGAGAAGTTTTGCCATGTTATGCCTCCTTTTTGTGCAGTTTTTTGTCTATTAATTGTGCATCAGGTTTCTTATAGGATAAAAATATTCCGCGCGCAAGCAAAAAAAAGATTTGTTTATTTTTTTAGCAGAAACGAGACTGCCTCGAATTTTTCTCTGCATAAATATTGTGCAGAGAATTTTTACGGCCCAGGGCCGGAGGCTGCTATAGTTGTTCCGACAGGCTCGGCACAAGGGCCTGCCGTTGACGAGGAGAGCAAACCGATACAGGGAGGTCCAGGCGGATGAACAAGCGGATTCAGACGGGAGTGGTGATCGCCGTGCTCTTGGCCGGGATCGTTGCCGGTGCCACGCCGGCGCTGGCAACGGTCGCTTTTGGCGACCAGTTGCCCGAGGTCTGGCTGCCTGCGCCGACTGCGGCCGCCGACCGTGCCTACCTCGGCCTCGGCGATGCCGAGACGTTTCGCCCCGACCAGGTGCGTGCCGAGCTGCTGCTGCTGGAAGTGCTCAATGTCCACTGCATGCACTGTCAGATGCAGGCGCCGGCGACCAACGAACTCTACCGCCTGCTGCAGGCCGATCCGCTGACCCGACAGCGGGTGCGGCTGCTCGCCATCGCCCTCGGTAACACCGCCGAAGAGGTCGAGCGGTTCCGCCAGCAGCAACAGATTCCGTTCCCGGTGGTGGCCGACCCGCGCTTTGCCAGCTACCGGCAATGGGGCGTCAGTGGCACCCCGTTCATGATCAGCGTGCTGCAGAACGAGAGCGCCGCCGGGCTGGTCGTCGCCACCCATGGCGGGCTGAACACGGACTATCGCCGGCAGTTCGCCGACGTCAAGACGCTGCTGCAGAGCGATCCGGCCCAGTTGCGTCGCCAGGCGCGCCAGGCGGAACAGCGGCGTGCCCTGATCCTGCCGCTTCTCGACGAAAACGAGCTGCAGCAGCGGGTGCGCCAGGTCGTACTGCGCCAGGCAGCCTGGCTCGAACAGTTGGCCGCCGTCGATCTGCGTTCCGGGCGCCGGGTCTACCGGGCGCGGGTACAGACGGAACGGGGCACGGAGCTGCTGTTCGCCGAAGTCGTCAGCCGGCAGTCGGTCTGCGATATCTGTCACGATGTGCACTTTATCTATCTGTTCGATGCGGCAGGGCGGATTGTCGATTTCGAGCCGCTGCAGGTGACCAAGTACGGCAATGTCCACTGGAACGACGCCGAGGCGGCCAGCATGCACCGCCGCCTGGTCGGGCAGTTCATCGCCGCGCCCCGGCCGTTCGATCCGCGTCATGATGCCGTGACCAGCGCCACCATCAGCTCGGCGATCATCTTCGACAGCATCGCCCAAGGGGAGGAGCTGCTCGACGAATTACGCACCAGGGGACTGCTCGGTCGGTCTGAGTAGCAGGCGTCACCGAAGGTGTGAGCTTGCCGGCCGGCAGCGACTTGCTAGAATAAAGAAGCAGGATCGAAGGGACAAGGTTCAAGGGGCAAGGATGCAGCTGAATCAACCGGATTTCTGACCGTCGTCAGGGGAGGACATCATGATGAACAACAGGACAATGTCGCTGCTGGCGCTGTTCAGTCTCGGTGCGCTGGTCGCGATGCTGCTGACGGCATGCATGAGCCAGAGCCGCTCCGGACGGGTCTATACCCAAGAGCAGGCACGAACGACCCATTCGGTCTACTACGGCACCGTGCTGCGAGTCAGTGAGGTGACCATCGAAGGGACGGAAAGCGGCGCCGGCACCCTGGCCGGCGGTGCCATGGGCGCCGCTCTCGGCAGCGGGGCCGGCTCGGGGTCGGGCAAGACCATGGCGGTGGTCGGCGGGGCCATCGTCGGTGCCCTGGTCGGTTCCGCCATGGAAAAGGGGATCAAGACGGTGCCGGGTGTCGAGCTCGAAGTCGAGCTGGATAACGGCGAACTGCTGTTGGTTGTTCAGGAGCAGGATGCCGTCTACAATGTCGGCGACCGGGTCCGGCTGGTGCGTGACGCCTACGGGACGGCGCGTATCCGGCAATGACTCATTTAACTCGTGAAGAGTAAGGCGTGAGGAGTCAGGGGAAAAACCAGCGACCCCGGTGGTCGGGGTCGTTCTCCTCCGCCATACGCCTCATCTTCTGAACGTCACCAGCTGGGAGGTATTGACGGTGAACATGCGACGTTGCGGGCTGTTTGTGATGATATTGATGCTGATCTGCACCCTGGCGCAGGCGCAGCCGGTAGTGCTGTTTGATGAGGGACACGGTCAGCGCTTTCTGCCGGGACAGAGCGGGCCACTCCATCTGTCCGGCCTGGCCGATGTGTTGCGCGAGGCCGGCTTCCGGGTGCAGAGCACGCCGGCGCCGTTGAGCCACACCCTGTTGCGGAACGTCGATCTTCTGGTGATCTCGGGAGCGTTCACTCCGCTGCAGCCGCACGAAATCGACGCGGTGCAGGCCTTTGTCGCCAGCGGCGGCGGTCTGGCGGTCATGCTGCATATCGCGCCGCCGCTGGCCGGCCTTCTGCACCGGCTGGAAGTCGATTTTACCAACGGCACCCTGCGCGAAGAGAACCACGTTCTGGGCGGTAACCCTCTCGACTTCCGGGTCACCGACCTCGCTGAACAGCCGCTGTTCGTCGGCCTTGACGGCTTTGCCGTCTATGGCAGTTGGGCTCTGCGCGGCACGGTGCCGCGGGTCGCCGAGCTGGCGCGCACCAGTGCCCGCAGCTGGGTCGATCTGAACCGCAACGACCGGCTGGACAACGGCGATGGCCAACAGCCCTTTGCCGTTCTGGTCGGCGGATCACTCGGTGACGGTCGTTTCGCCGTGTTCGGCGACGACGCGCTGTTTCAGAACCGCTACCTCGATCAGGACAATCGGCAGCTGGCCATCAATCTGGCCCGCTGGTTGTGGTACGGTCGCAATCCTGATCTCTGAGCCAGTCGACCAGCTCCAGCCGGGTTGTTTCGGCGTCGCCGGTATTCAGCTCGATCAGCTTGCGCAAGTGAGTCAGGGTCTGCAGATCCTCGCGGCAGAACCGGAAGCCGTAGCGGTTGCCCTCGCGGTGCACCAGTTTCGCTTCGAAATCGAGGGTTACCGAAGTCTCCGGCAGGGAGAGGCTGAGGTGGCAATCGCGACCGAGTGGCAGGTCGGGCGCGTCGTTCATCTCGACCAGAGCCCCTTTCAGGGCAATATCGACCAGGTTTGCCGGCCAGCTGGTGGCGCCGCTGGCGACGGTGACCGTGGTCAGAAAAGGGACTCGGCGAAAACGGCGCACGTCTGTCATGACTCACTCCCGGATCGGGTTTCTTCAACTGTTGCGAAAAGTTTACCGGAAACGTTCTGGCTGGCAAGCTGAGCGACTCAGGACCGGGCGTCGACAAGCACCGGTTCGGTACCGAACGGAATGTCGAACAGGGCGAAAAAATTGCGGGTCAGTCGGTAGGTGATCCCCCAGAGGAGCGCCTGGTCGCGTCCGATGAGATCGACGGCCGGATGGACAATGGTGCGCCCACGGTAGTGCAGACGCGCCTGGAAATGCCGCTGCCGGTCGAGCAGGTTGGCGAGCGGGAACCAGAACGCAGAATCAACTTCGTGATTGGGACGCAGCGGTAACCTGGCCGGCAGACTGTAGACCAGGCAGGAGACCAGAATCGGCAGCGTCGCGCCGTACAGGTCGTCAATACGGCCGAGGCAATCCGCCTGGCCAAGATCGAGACCGAGCTCTTCGCCGGTCTCGCGTTCCGCCGCCTGGCGCGGATGCGCTTCGCCCGGCTCGAGCCGGCCACCGGGGAAGCCGATGTCGCCGGACCAGGGATCGCCATCATGCCTGGCGCGGCGGATGAACAGGACGTCCGTCGATTTAATTGTCTGATGCAGCAGCATGGCGACGGCGGCATGCCGGCGATCTACAGGGAGCTCGACCGGCTGGTGCCGGGCGAGCCGGTCAGCGATCTGCGGCAAATCTGGTGCGCTCAAGGAAAGCATCGGCTTTCTCTCTGTGGAAAAGGGTTGCTGCTGCGTGGCAAGGAGGCGTGTCGTGAGCTGTTCCGCCCTGATGACCGACCTCTACCAGTTGACCATGCTGGCCGGCTATGTCCGCGAAGGGATGCACACCAGGCCGGCCGCCTTCGACCTGTTCTTCCGCACTCTCCCCTTCCGCGGCGCCTACGCGGTTTTTGCCGGCCTCGACCCGGCTCTCGACTACCTGGAACAGCTGCGCTTTGCCAATGACGATCTCGTCTATCTGGAGAGCCTCGGACTGTTCGATGCCGCCTTTCTCGACTATCTCAAAAATTTCCGCTTTACCGGCCGGGTGACCGCGCCGCGCGAAGGCGAACTGGTCTTTCCCGGTGAGCCGCTGCTGACGGTGGAGGGGCCACTGGCCGAAGCGCAGTTTGTCGAGACGGCCCTCCTCAACATCATCAACTTCCAGACTCTGGTGGCAACCAAGGCCGCCCGCGTCTGCGTGGCAGCCGGCGATGCCGAGGTGATCGAATTTGGTCTGCGCCGGGCCCAGGGGCCGAACGGCGGACTGAGCGTCGCCCGCGCCGCCGCTATCGGCGGCGTGCGCAGCACCAGCAACGTGCAGGCCGGCCAAATCTTCGGCCTGCCGGTGCGCGGCACCCACGCCCACAGCTGGGTCATGGCCTTCCCCGATGAACTGAGCGCCTTTCGCGCCTACGCCGACTGTTTCCCGCGCAGCTGCCTGCTGCTGGTCGACACCTACGACACTCTGACCAGCGGCTTGCCGCATGCCCTCACCGTCGCCGCCGAACTGCGCGGGCGCGGCGAGAAGATGCTCGGCGTGCGTCTCGATTCCGGCGATCTGGCCTATCTGAGTCGCGAGGCCAGGCGGATGTTCGACGCGGCCGGCTTCCCGGAGCTGAAAATCGTCGCCTCCAATGAACTCGATGAGGAGGTCATCCACTCGATTCGTGCCGACGGGGGGCGGGTCGATATCTACGGCGTCGGTACCCGACTGGCGACCTGTGCCGGTCCCGATGGCGGTGCCCTCGGCGGGGTCTACAAGCTGGTTGAATTCGATGGCCAGCCGCGTCTGAAGACCACCAGCGACCCGGCCAAGGGGACACTCCCAAGCCGCAAGCGCTGGCTGCGGGTCACGGACAGCCGCGGGCGCATGGTGATGGATGTCCTCGACCTGCTCGACGCGCCGGGCGAACCGTTTCGGGCCGGGCAGACGGCCTGCGATCCGACCAATCCGCAGCGGCAGAAGACTGTCGCCGCCGACTGCCGGCTCGATGATTGCCGTCGTCTGGTGATGGACAGAGGCCGTCGCCTGCAGCCGCCACAGCCCCTCGAGCAACTGGCCGATTACAGCCGGGAGCAGTTGCAGCGACTGCCGGAAGGGGGGCTGCGCATGGTTAACCCGCACCGCTACAAGGTCGGTATCAGCCGCCGCCTCGGTGAGCTGCGCGATCGCCTGCAACGGGCGGCAGAGGTCTGAGGTCAGCTGGCCGCTCACCCCTTTCCCGGCACAATGAGTACGCCGAGCACATCACGCATCTGTTTCAGGGCAAAGGCGCCATCCTGCGGATCGAGGTCGGCGACGCAGTCGGTCGGCACCACCACCCGGTAGCCGCGCACCACGGCTTCGTAGGCGGTGAACAGGATACAGATGTTGGTGACGCAGCCGGTCAGCACCAGTTCATCGACATCGAGACTCTGCAGCAGACCCTCCAGGCCGGTATGCAGGAAGGCCGAATAGGACCCCTTGGCGATGACCGGGTCGGTCTCCAGCGGCGTCAGTTCGGAGACCACCTGCGCTCCCGGACTGTCACGGATGGCGTGTGTGGGCCAGCTCATGCGACTGAATTCCGGATCATCCTCGACGTGGGCATCGCAGATGTAGATGACCGGCGTCCCGCTGGCGCGGGCCTCCGCGAGGCGCTGCTGCAGGGCCGGCAGGATGGTGCGATTGTTCGGCACTTCCAGCGGCGCCCCCGGTCGGACGAAATCGTTGAGCATGTCGATGATCAGAAGTGCCTGTGCCATTGTGTCTCCTTGTCGCGTTGGCGTCATCGTTGGTCTCTGCCTTGCCAGGCGGTCCCCTGAATCTTCACGTGTGCAAGCCTATTTCATGCTGATGCCGAACTCGACCCGGCTGCCGTCTGAGTCGCCGTCTGCCGGCGGTGTGGCGATGTTGTCCGGCCGCAACAGAAATAGGCGTCCCGCCTCAAGCCCCATCTGATTGATCAGAAAAGACTGGACAGTCTGGGCACGCTGCAGCGCCAGTTTCGCCAGTTCCGCCTCGTCGACCTTGATGTTGGCGTAGATCAGCTTCTCCTGCTCTTCAGGCGGCAGCTTTTTCAACAGTCCGATGAAGTTGCGCGGCTTGGGGAAGTCCGTCTCCTTGTAGACCTGCCAGATGTCGTCGGGATAGTCTTCCGGGACGACGCTTACGCTCTCCACATCGACTCCTTCATCAACAACACCCTCCTTGAGCAGGGCAAAATACCTGACCCGTTGCACCTGCCGGCGCAGCCATTCCCGGCGGTAGCCTTCCGGATCAAGCTCCGGATCGATATAGCCACGAATTTCCAGGTTGAGGGCCGGCCGGTCCTGGAGAGCCAGGGCGATCTTGCCAATCTTTTCCTGTTCTGCGGTCGTCAGCCGGCTCGAGCCATGGGCGAACTGCACACTGCTGAAATCGCCGGTGTCGCCACCGAACAGGGCGCCGAGCAGCGCCATCGGAGAGGTCGCCGCCTTGACCAGCAGGTTGCGCACCACCTGCCAGATGACCCCGGCAATGCTGAAGCGTGGGTCATCCAGGCTGCCGGAGACGGGGATGTCCAGGTAAATTTCGCCCTTGCGATCCTTGAGCAGGGCCACCGCCAGCTTTACCGGAAGATTGATCGCCCGGTCGCTGTCAACTGGCGCGCCGAAGGTGAACTGGTCGAGGAAGATCCGGTTGCTCGCCTGCAAACGGTTCTGTTCGAGCCGATAGTTCAGATCGAGATTGAGCTTCCCCTTGTCGATCAGGTAGCCGACAAAGGTTTCCGAATAGGGCGACAGCGGGCTGAGCTCGATATCGCGGAAGTTCAGCTGCAGATCGAGGGACGGCGGGGCAGCCAGGGGATTGATCCAGCCGGTGATGACCAGGGGCGACTGATTGCGCAGACTGCCACGCAAGTCGACTTCGGCGACCGCTTGCGGGTCGGAATCGAGACCGGAGATTCGGCCGCCGAGGTTCTGCATGTCGGCATGGAACGGTTGCGGCAGGCTGCGGTCGGTAAAATCGACCGCTCCGCCCTGTAGCACCAGGGTGCCGATGCGGATGTGCGTCTGGTCGCTCTCTTCTGCACTTTCCGACTCCTTGTCGGCTCTCTCCGGCGCCTTCGTATCCTCCGCAGGTGCACTCCCCTTACTCAGCGCTTCACGCAAATTCAGACGCTGCTGTTCGTCGATCAGCAGTTTGACCGCGTAGTCGTTCAAGGTGATCGATTCGATGTCGAGGGTCAACGGCATGGCCGCTGCCTCGATACCGGCAATCTGCAGACTGTCCCATTTGAGCAGGTCTTCACGTAGCAGGGCGTCGAGCAGGTGAAGACGGTTGACGCCGATCGCTCCGGCGACTTTTACCGTTGGCTTGGGTTCAGCGGTCAGTCGGACGTTCAGGGCGGTGTTGAGTCGTCCACTTTTGAGAAGCAGGTCGGTCTGTTCGGCCAGATAGGGTGCCAGGTCGGTCAGCGGCAGGCTGGCGATGTTCAGCCGGAAAGCGGCGTTCTGCGCAGCCAGTGAACCTCGTCCGTCGATGGCGATCCTGCCTCGTGGTTGCCACGTGGCGCTGAACGTCAACGCGGTCTCGACCGGTTCCGGCGCCGCCAGGTCGGTCAGCCGCATGTTGACCTCCTCGATCCGGAAACGAGCGGTCGCCGCCGGTAGATGATCGGTGACGGTCACCGCGGCGTCGCGGACTGTCAGTTCGCCGATATGGAACTCCAGCGGTGGCGAGGACGGCTCGTCCGGCGGCGATTGCCGGCTCGCTTCCGTGGTTGGCGAGTCCGGTTGCAGCACCGGCAGGTTGCCCGCCAGGGGCGACCACTGGCCCTGGCTGTTCCGGGAGAGGTCGACACTTAGCCGGTCGTGGCTCAACGCTTCGATGAGCAGCCGGTTTCGGCCGAGATCGTAGGAGAGTCCGGCAACGTCGACTGCCGCGATACGCAGCGCCTCCCGGTCGTTGAACGGCAGGGCGAAGTCCCGCAACGCCAGGGTGCCATTGCTCACCAGTAACGCCTGATCGGCAGCGAAACGCAGCCGCGCCCGGGCGCTCAGGGTGCCGTCGAGAGGAACTGTACAGGACTCCCGGTAGTAGGGGGCGTAGGCCGCCAGCCGCAGATCTTTTGCCTCGGTCTGCAGGTCGAGGGAGAGCGGACTTAAGCCGAAGCGCCCGGCGACTCGCACCGATTCTTCATGATCGGTATTGAAGGCGAGTTCGAGAGGCATGGTCTGTCCGGTCTCGAGACTGAAATCGTCGACATCGATGGTGACGTTTCTGGCCACGGTACGGAAACCGTCGGGGATGAGATCGTCAGCCAGATAGAGTTCGCCGTTGTGCAGCTGAAACCGATCAATCTGCAGACGCAGTGGCGGCGAGTCGTCCTGCGGGCCGGTCGCTGCCGGTTCCGCCGTCGCGGATCGTTTCTGGCCGAGCCGGGCATGATTCCATTCGCCCTGGCGGTTGCGGTCGAGATAGACGGCCAGGTTGTAGAGGCGCAAGGCCCGGAGCTGCAGGTCGTTCGTCAGCGGCTGCGATGGTGCGATATCCGCCTGCAGCAGCGGCAGAAAGAAGAGCGGCGCGCCGGAGTGCTCACGGATTTCGACGACAGCGAGAGCGACCTGCCCTTCAATTTCCAGCGTCGGTGCCATATCCTTGCCGGCCCGGTAGCGCAGGTCGAGATTCATGTCGAGGCGACCACTGTCGAGCCGCGCCGGCAGTCTCGCCGGCAGATAGGCGAGGTAGTCCGGCAGGTCTATGTTGTCGAGGTCGATCGCCAGGCTCATTTCCAGGGTGCCGGCAAAAGGCCTGGCGTCTCCGGCGATCTCCAGGGCGGCGCCGTTGATGACGGCGGCAAACCGTGGCACCACCGGACGGTCGACCAGGTATGGCAGGTTACCGATCGCCGGCAGGGCGAGCTGCAGTTCGCGGATGCGATGCTCGACCGGCTGCTCAGGGACCAGATCGGTGAAGTCGATCTGCCCGGATGAGATCGTCAGGTTGTTGAGGGAAAAGAGTGTCGGCGAGTTTGGTTCACTGTCCCTGGGCTCTTCGTCCCCGGTGGGGATCAGGTCGCTGAAGTTGAACCGGTTGTCGGCCCGGCGAACCAGGTGGATGCGTGGCTGATCAATCTGCAGTCGGTCAATGACCGGCGCCCGGTGGTAGAGCGACGCGACGCTGAGGGAAACCTGCAGCCGTTGCCAGCTCAAAAAGGTCTGCGCCGGGTCGGCGTCGCTCAAGGACAGATCATCGACGGTCAGGGTCAAGGTGAAGGGGTTGAACGATACGTCAGCGACGCTCAGCTGCCGGCCGGTTTCCGCCAGCACCCAGCGCTGCGCTTTTGTCACCAGCAGTCCGGGCAGCACCAGCAGTGCTCCGCCGAGCAGCAGCAGGCAGAGCAGGCCGGTCCCCCACAGTTTTTTTCGACGAATCGTCATCTACCCCTCGCAGAGCGTCGTTTCTCAAAGGCTACCATGATCGGGGCGGGCCGCAATGTCGGAGAAAAGCGGAGAGTGCCGAAGACTCAGGCAGTGGGCGAGCCGCGTGGAGAAAAGGACGCCCGGCGAACTCCGTCAAGCTCCGCCGGGCGTCGATGGCAGGGTTCAGGGTGGGCTATTCGCGGACGAAGGTGTCGATATCGGTCTCGTGGACCATTCCCATCAGGCGCGCGAACTCCGACTCGATCAGCTGGAAGTGCTGGTCGGTCGATTTGGCGTTCTGTTCGAAAACGGCACGCACATCAGGATCCTCGATACGTTCGGCCAGGGCGCGCAGACTGTCGGCCAGCTGCCGCTCCTTGGCCAAGGCCATTTCCATCGCCTTGCGCTCATTGAAATCGCCCGCCTTGATGGCATTCAGGTCGGCAATCCAGTCGGCATCGGCGGCCGGCGGCGCGTTGATGAAGGCGTCGAAATCGGGGACGTCGCCCCCTTTGTAGACATTGTAAAACCATTCGGCATGTTCCCGCTCTTCCCGGGCGAGCAGTTCAAAGATCCGCTTCGCCTCGGCGTTCTGCAACATTTGTGCGCCGCGCCGGTAGAAATCCATGGCGTTCTTTTCTGTCTGCATCGACCGGCGCACCGCCTCATTGACATCAACATGTTCAAACATCCGTTCCCTCCTCGTCTGGTTGGTTCGGTAACTCTTGCTGAAAAGAGTACCAGACCGAAG
>JAVVDS010000008.1:0-66195 GCA_032251295.1 Desulfuromonadales bacterium
GGGTGGTCAATTTTCGGTAATCACAGGTGGTCAATTTTCGGTTGTCATTACGATCAACCTGCTGGCCGGACTGCTCGGCCGGCAGCTGGCCCAGCTTGGCAGGCCGATCGATGCCGCAATGGAGATGGACGACGATGAGCCTGAGGAAAGCGAGGAACTCTGTCAGGCGTTGCCCATTGCGGCTGGTCACGATGTGACGGCAAGCCTCAGCTGGGACTTCTAAGGGAGGCACACCATGCGTGATAACGAACTGGCGGGCCTGGCCCGCACCTTGAGTCATGACACAGGCCTTGCCATCACCGTCGGTGGGGATCAGTCCTACTGTTCGGCCAAAGGCAACGCCATCAACATCGCCCGCATGCCGGCTACGGATCTTGGCCGGCGGCTGATGTGCGGGCTGGTCTTTCACGAGGTTGGGCACAAACACTACACCAAGGGGGCAAAGCCTACGGGCCTGGTTGGTGAGCTGACCAACGTCATCGAGGATGTCCGGGTGGAACAGCTCACCATTCAGAGACGCCCAGGCGCCCGGTTCGATCTGGATGCCGTCACCACCTACTACTCAGAACGAAGCGAAGTTCCTAGCGACAACCTCCCAGCCCAGTTGCTGACGGTGGTCATGGCTGTTGGCCGGCTGCAGCAGCTGGGGCAGAAGGGGCTCGATCAGCACCGGACAACGTGCCAAGCGTTTCTGGGCCAGCAATTCGGCAACAGGTTTGTGAAGAGACTGGAGCAGCTTCTGTCAACCGAGTTCAGGACGCTCAGCTCAACCACAGACAGTCTCCGGTTGGCAGAGCAGGTTCTTGAGTTGGTGAGGAACCAGGCTCATGTGAAAAAGACCGAATCGCAACAGGCTGAGCCCCAGGAACAGAGTGGCATCGATGAAAATGAGAGCCCGGCGCAAGACGATCAGCAGGGCGGTCCGGATCAAGGCCAAGCTGGTGGACAGGGCAATCACGGCTTGGAAGGCGATACGGACTCCGGACCAGAACACCAGAGCGCAGGACATGCAGGTGAAGACGAAGCCCCACCCCTCGACCCGGAGGAGCTTGAAGCCCTCCTTTCAGCCGGTTCCGGCCAGGTTGGAGATCTTGCCAGTTTCATCACCAAGGAACTCAACGATCTTGCTGACCAGATCCCTGCGGCAATACAGCAGGCGATTCCGGACTATCCGGCCATCGGCAAACAGAGACAGACCGGCCATTCCCTTGATGTCGCAGAGGCCTTGGTGGTCTCGGCGAGGCTTCGCTCAAGGCTGCCAGCATTACTGCAGTCCGTGCGCAACCAGCCGGTCCGGCATGGCAGTTCCGGGCGAAGGCTCGCTCCGAACCGGCTGGTGCGCTTAGCCGGTGGCGATCCGAAGGTGTTTCGCAAGAAATGTGAGACGGTGGCTGTCAACACGGCTGTCGCCATTCTCCTGGACAGCTCGGGGAGCATGGCGTCAGAGATCGGTGGTGTCAAACTCCATAGAGTGGCCATCGATGCCGCCTATGCCTTGCACCACACCCTGTTCGGGGTGCCTGGTATCAAGGTAACAAGCATTGAGTTCTCGGACCGGAGTCAGGATCAGCCTCACCTTCGACTCATGGCAGATTTCGGGGAGAAACCGCAAAGCGAGCGATTCAATGTCGAACCCGATGGCGGGACCCCTATCGACAAGGCCCTCTGGTATGCCAGGGCGGCGCTCCTACCAAGGCCTGAGCCACGTAAGATCATCCTGTTGCTGACGGATGGGTTTCCGAATAGCGCAGAAGACACCTATCACGCGACCCGCCGTTGTGTGAGGGACGGCATCGAGATCGCAGCTATCGGGATAATGACCGATGCGGTGAAGCAGTTCTGGCCGAGGCATCGGGTGATTACCAGGCTGCAGGAGCTGCCTCAGGCAATGTTTGAGGTGATGGGGGAGGTGTTGGCGACAAAAAGTCAGAATGCCGCATAAAAATCTACAACAAATTACTTCAAAGCCAAACACGACCGACCCAATCTTTTCTATAAGGATTGGGTCTTTGCTTTTTCAAGGTGAATCAGCTTGGAGCCGTCCCCCGTACAAGAGGAGAACAAGGAAATGGAAAAAGAGAAAAAGATTGAAATGGCGCCTTCCGTGGCACCAACAAGGCTCATCCCAGTAACGGAATGGGAAAAACATCATATGTGGCCACCGACCGGCGGGTTGCGACATCTGATCTTCCACGAGAAGACCAACGGTTTTGATAGCTGCGTCATCCGCGCCGGCCGCCGGGTACTAATTGACGAAGAGAAGTTCTTCGAGTGGGCACGTAACCGGGGGAACAGTCACTAACGGAGAGAGGACTGGCCGGCATCCTGATTGGGTGCCGGCTGGGCCGGGAGGTTTGAGCATGGCTACAATACGAGAACGCACCGCCGCAGATGGGACAAAATCTTACCAAGTCATGGTACGGATTAAGGGTTTTCCAGAACAGACAGCGACCTTCCCTAGAAAAACCGATGCAAAGCGGTGGGCTGAGCAAACGGAATCTGAAATCCGCAAAGGTCGCTACTTCAGGGAAGCAGCCGGCCGAAAGCACACCTTGGCAGAGATGCTCGACCTGTATATGAAATCGGTTCTGCCAACGAAGGGCCGCATGGCTGGCGATCAGAGGATGCAACTCAAGTGGTGGAAGAAACAACTTGGCCCGTACATGATCTGCGATGTTACCCCCGCCATGATTGCGGAGTGTCGCGACCTCCTCCTGACGGAGAGAACCACGCGTAAAACAGTCCGGTCTCCGGCAACTGTTGCTCGATATCTCGCCGCTCTGTCACATGCCTTCTCGGTTGCTGTTCGGGAATGGGAATGGGCCGCCGACAATCCGGTCTCCAAGGTTCGCAAGCCTAAGGAGCCACCAGGCAGAGTTCGTTACTTGAGCCCGGAGGAGATAAGGACTCTTCTTGAAGCCTGCAAGTCGATTTCCGAAGACCAACTGTACGTGATTGTGGTGCTCGCGATCTCAACGGGAATGCGGCGTGGCGAGATTCTCGGCATTCGCTGGGGTGACATCGACTTTGACAGAGGACAAGTGGTCCTTCACAAGACCAAGAACAAGGAGCGGCGCACCGTTGCAATTACTGGTCTTGCCCTTGAGGTGCTCATCAAGGCTAGAACGGGAGAGGAAAAAGTCAGCGACTTCGTCTTTAGACGGCCTGGCACCAATACGCCTGTGAATATCCAAAGCCACTGGCGGAGAGTGGTGAAAATGGCCGGGCTTGACGATTTCAGGTTCCATGATTTGCGACACACAGCAGCCTCCTACCTGGCCATGAGCAATGCCACCGTCGCGGAAATCGCCGAGATCCTCGGCCACAAGACATTTCAGATGGTCAAGCGCTACTCGCACCTTTCCGATGCCCACACCAAGAAGGTGGTCGAGCGAATGAACTCCCGCTTGTTCGATGGCAGCTGGGAGCGCAGTCATCTGAAATTGATTGTCAACAATGGCTAGTTGTTGTGGCGAAATGTGACAGGAGTGTGACATAGAGCCTTTTGATAAGCATCAAGGGCCTAGCCATAATCGGCTAAGCCCTTGTTTTTACTGGCGGAGGGGGTGGGATTCGAACCCACGGTACCTTGCGGTACAACAGATTTCGAGTCTGTCACCTTCGACCTCTCGGACACCCCTCCGTGGGTCTCCTGCGACGCGGGTTCTCTTTATACGGTCTTTTGCGTTTTTTTTCCAGTCCTTAATTCCTTGAAGAAACCACTCAGCAGCTCACTGCACTCGGCGCCGAGCACCCCTTCGCTGACTTCGACCCGGTGATTGAAACGCGCGTCATTGGCAAAGTCGTAGATCGAACCGCAGGCGCCGGCGCGCGGGTCGCGGCAGGCGAAGACCAGCCGCGGGATGCGGGCGAGGATAATGGCGCCCATGCACATGACGCACGGCTCGAGAGTGACATACAGAGTGGTGTCGAGCAGCCGCCAGTGGCCGATCCGGGCGGCGGCTTCGCGGATCGCCCGCATCTCGGCATGGTCGGTCGGATCGTTGCCGGTCTCGCGCAGGTTGTGGCCACGGCCGATGACGGCGCCGTCGAGAACCACCACTGCGCCGATCGGCACTTCCCCCTTGAGGCGGGCGGCTTCGGCTTCCTGGAGCGCCACGCGCATGAAGTGAAGATCGCTCTCGGCGGTGTTCGGTGGCGTCATCGTCAGGCGGTTCGGGACGGTTTGATCTTGCGGACAACCGGTTCCCCCGCACGCAGAACCTGCGGCTGCCCCTGGTGGACGATCTCCAGCCGGTCGCCCTCTTCGAGGAGGTAGCGGGCCTCGCTGCCGGTCAGATCGACCCGCAGGCGCTGGCCGCGCACCGTGAGTGGGAAGCCGAGGGAGGCGACGTATTTCGGCAGATGCGGGTCGAAACGGAGCGTGCCTCCGTGGTCGCGCATGCCGGCGAAGCCGTAGGTGGCGACCATCCAGGTGCCGCCCATGGAGGCGATGTGGCAGCCGTCGGCCATGTTGCCACCGACATCGGCCAGGTCCATGAGGATCGCGAAACGGGCGTAGCCCATCGCCTTCTCCGAGGCACCGGTTTCGTTGGCAATGATGCTCTGGATACAGGCCGACAGAGAGGAGTCGCCGGTGGTCAGCGGGTCGTAGTAGTCGAAATTGCGCTTCTTCTGCCGGGGAGTGAACTTGTCGCCGAGGAGCAGCATCGCCAGCACCACATCGGCCTGCTTGATCACCTGGTGGCGGTAGATGACCAGCGGATGGTAGTGCAGCAGCAGGGGGAAGCGTTCGCGCGGCGTGTTCTTGATGTCCCAAACCTCAAGGTCGAGAAAATCCTCGTCCTGCGGGTGAATTTTCAGAGTGCGGTCGAAGGGGATGTGCATCGACTCGGCGGCCTGCTGCCAGGCGGCGACCTCCTCATCGGCCAGGCCGGTGCGGTGGACCAGGGTGGCGTACTGGTCGGGGTAGCGCTCGCGCATGTCGTTGACAGTCTGCACGGCGAAGCGCAGGTTCTCCTGGGCCATCAGGTTGGTGTAGGTGTTGTTGTTGACCACGGCGGTATATTCGTCGGGGCCGGTGACGCCGTGAATGCAGAAGCTCCCCCCCTTGCGTTCCGAATAGAAGCCGAGATCCTCCCAGAGGCGGGCGGTCTCCACCAGCATCTCCGCCCCTTCGTTGTAGAGCAGCGACAGGTCGCCGGTGATCTCGACGTACTTCTTCAGGGCGTACATGATGTCGGCGTTAATATGGTACTGCGCGGTGCCGGCGGCATAGTAGGCGGAAGCCTCCTCGCCGTTAATAGTCCGCCAGGGGAACAGTGCGCCGCGCTGGTTGAGCTCACCGGCGCGCTGGCGGGCCTTGTCGAGCATGCTGTAGCGGAACAGCAGCAGGTTGCGGGCGATACGCGGCGCGGTATAGCTGAGAAATGGAAACAGATAGATCTCGGTGTCCCAGAAGTAGTGGCCTTCGTAGGTCTGGCCGGTCAGCCCCTTGGCCGGGATGCCGGTCCCCTCGGCACGTCCCGAGGCCTGCAGGATCTGGAACAGGTTCCAGCGCATTGCCTGCTGCAGTTCGAGTTCCGGCCGGCTGGTTGCCGCCGAGCTGCGGATTTCGATGTCGCTCTGTCGCCAGAACTCGGCCATGCACGCCTGCTGTTCGGCGAGCAGCGCCGCGAAGCCCTGGTCGACGCTGCGGTCGAGGCTGCGCGCCGCCCGGGCCGCCAGTTCGGCGGTGGTTGCGCGTCGGGACGAATGGTAGCTGATGAACTTGACAATCTGCACCGGCTGCGCCCGCTTCGCGTCGATGGCGAAGACGACCGCGCCGAGATCGCCGTCACAGGAGCTTTCCACGCGATAGCTGCAGTCGGTCTCGATGCGGTGGTCGGCGCCGCAGGCCATGGTCATGCCGCTGTTGACCGCCCGGTGTGTCGTCATCAGGCGCAGCCCCTGCGCCTCGTGTTCCCGGGCTTCGAGCACCCGGCTGACAAAGCCGCGACTGCGCCGCGGATCGCCGGCGGCGCTCGGGCTCTGCTCGTTGCTGCGCAGTTCCGACGAGATCACCACCGGGGCGTCGGCGTTGAGGATGGTCACCTGACAGGAGATGGCGGCGACGTGACGATGGCGCAGAGAGACCAGCCGTTTCGACTCGATCAGCACCTGCTTGCCGGCGGCGGTCTCCCAGAGAATCCGCCGCTCCAGCAGGCCGTCGCGCATGTCGAGGGTGCGTTCGAACAGCTGCAGGCTGGCGGTCGGCAGGTAGAACGGTTCGTCATCGACGTACAGGCGAAAGACCTTGGCGTCGGTGACATTCAGCATGGTCTGGCCGGTGCGGGCAAAACCGAAAGCCTCCTCCCCGTAGACGATCGGCCAGGTCTCATGGAAGCCGTTGATGTAGGTACCCGACTGGCTGGCGGGACTCCCCTCGTCGTGATTGCCGCGCATGCCGAGATAGCCGTTGCCGAGGGAGAAGATTGTCTCGGCATGGGCGAGAAAGCGCGGGTAGAAGGCCGTTTCGATGATCTTCCATTCGTTGATCGGGTAGATGTGAATCGGCGGATTCAGTGTTTCGTGCCGGATCATACAGTCGATCTCCGGAAAAGTGGATGAGTCCTGCTCATCAGAAGAGTTCCGCCAGGTCGGTGACAACGATGTCGGCACCGTGCTGCCGCAGGGTCTGCGGGTCACCGTGGTGATCGATACCGATGATCAGGCCGAACTGGCCGGCGCGGCCGGCCTCGACCCCGGCGACGGCGTCCTCGATGACGACTGCCGCGGCGGCGGTGACGCCAAGCTGGCGGGCCGCCTCGAGGTAGGTCGCCGGATCTGGCTTGCCGGGCAGGCCGAGGCGGGCCGCTACCAGACCGTCGACCACCGTGTCGAACAGCGGCTCGATGCCGGCCGACTGCAAAATCCTGCGGCAGTTCTTGCTGGCCGAGACCACGGCGGTCTTCAAGCCCCAGTCGCGCACCCGGTGCAGCAGCTGCAGTGAGCCTGCGAGGATTTCAACGCCATCACGTGCGAGCAGTTCCCCGAACAGCCGGTCCTTGCGATTGCCGAGACCGTAAACGGTCTCCCTCTCCGGTCCGTCCTCCGGCCGGCCCTCGGCGATCTCGATGCCGCGCGAAGCGAGAAAGGCGCGTACGCCATCCTGACGGAGTTTGCCGTCGACGTGGACCAGGTAGTCGTTGTCGATACTGAAAGGGCGCCAGTCTCCGCCGAGACGGGCCGCGCGCTCCTGGAGATAGGCGTCGAACATCGTCTTCCAGCAGCGGGCATGGATCGGCATGGTCATGGTCAGGACGCCGTCCAGGTCGAACAGCACGGCAGCAAACTCGTGCAGGCGGCCGGTCATCGCCCTGCTCCGCCGGGCGCTGCTGCGACGAAGGAGCGCAGCCAGCGGTGAACGTCATGGCGCTTGATCTGGCCGCGCAGCCAGGTCATGCGACGTTGCTGCTCCGTGGCCGGCATGCGGAAGGCGCGATGGATGGCGTCGGCGGTCGACTCACAATCGTACGGATTGACCAGCAGCGCCTGGCGGCCGAGCTGGTCGGCGGCTCCGGCGAATTCACTGAGGATCAGCACGCCGCGGTTCTCCACCGAACAGGCGCAGTACTCTTTGGCGACCAGGTTCATGCCGTCGCGTAGCGGGGTGACCAAAGCGATTTCGGCGCTGCGGTAGTGGGCCAACAGCTGGACCGGGTCGAGGCTGCGATAGTGATAGTGGAGCGGCACCCAGCCGTGCATGGCGAAGCGGCCGTTGATCCGTCCGGCGAGCTGTTCGAGGTGCGATTTCAGGTCGAGATAGTCGGGAACCAGGGTCCGGCTCGGCACGACGATTTGCAGCAGGGTGACCTTCTCGCGCATCTCCGGGTACTTCTCCAGAGCGCGCTCGAAGGCGAGAAAACGCTCCGGGATCCCTTTGGTGTAATCGAGACGATCGACGCCGAGCATGATCTGCCGGCGCTGATAGTTTTCGTGCAGGTACCAGGCGGCATCGGCGACCGGCTCGCTGGCGGCCCGGCCGGCGAAATCGTCGTAGTCGATGCTGATCGGAAAGTGGCCGGCCTTGACCGTCCGCTCGCCATGCTGCAACACCGTGTGGGTGCGGTGCCGACTGACCACCCGCACTTCGGGGATGAAGCTGGTGACGCCGTGGACGAAATTGCGCTGATCACGCAAGGTCTGGAAACCGAGCAGATCAAAAGCCAGCAGGCTTTCCAGCAACTCGTCCTTCCAGGGGAGACGGCGCAGCAGGTCGGCTGCCGGAAACGGGATATGCAGGAAGAAGGCGAGGGGCTGGCGCAGGCCGAGCTGGCGGAGCTGCTGCCCGGTCATAAGCAGCTGATAGTCGTGCACCCAGATGAAGTCGTCGGCCAGGCTGACTTCGGCGACCTTTTCGGCAAACTTGCGGTTGACCCGCCGGTAGCTTTCAAAGTGCTCGAGATTGAAGTGGCAGTTGCCGAGCAGGTCGTGAAACAGCGGCCAGAGGGTTTCGTTGGAGAAGCCGCGGTAATACTGCTCGATCTCTGCCTCGCTGAGCGGCAGGGGGGCGAGGGCATAGCCGTGAGCGACGGTAAACTCCTCGGCCAGCCGGTCGAGGGGGGCCTGCTCGTCACAGCCGGGCCAGCCGACCCAGACACCGTGGTTGGCGCTCATCAGCGGCGCCAGGGCCGTTACCAGACCGCCGGCGCCGGGTTTGATCCGCCAGTCGCCCTGTTCCTCGCTGACCACAATCGGCAGCCGGTTGGAGACGATCACCATGCGTTTTTTCATGGGCCGCATTCCTCTCCGTTGCGGGGACGGGCCCGCTCCCGCCAGATTTGCAGAAACGCGACCAGCTCCTCGGGGGGGCACAGGCGGTAGCGCGCCGCTGTCGGCCGTGGCTCGCGACGTACCAGGATGCCGGCACCGTGTTCCTCAAGGGCGCGGAATCCGTCCTCGTCGGTCAGGTCGTCGCCGAGAAAAACGGCTAGAGCGTCGGCCGGTGATTCGCTGAGGATGGTGGCGATGGCGCTCCCCTTGTCGCGCCCCGGGCAGCGCAGCTCCAGACCGCCGTCGAAGCGGTGCAGCTGCAGGAGGTAGCGCTCGGCCAGCGGTTGCCAGCCGGCCTCGGCGAGGCGACGCAGTCGATTCTGTCCGGCAGCATCGAGGCCCCGCCAGTGCAGGGCGACCGACGCCGGTTTGTGCTCAGCGTGGCCGGCGAGCCCCTGTTCGCTCAACCAGTGGCCGGCGGCGACCAGCCCGGTACGGGCCGTCGCGGGAAGTTCGACCGCCGTCCGCCGCCCGTCGGCGCGCAGACGCTCCCAGCCGTGGCAACCCCAGATCTCCGGCGGTGGCTGCAGACCGAGCAGCGGCAGCAGGTCGTCGATCGCCCGGCCGCTGATGATCACCAGGCGGGTCCGGGTCGTCCGGCGAATGGCGTCGAGCAGGCGCCGGATGCCGGGGTAGGGGACAGCCTGGTCACGCTCGACACGAAACGGTGCGAGGGTGCCGTCGTAATCGAGCAGCAGGACCGGCCGGTCGGCCCGGGAGAGGCTCTGCCAGAACGGGGCGTCGGGAGCAAGTGCGGTCATGCCGGTCTGTTCTTGCGACGATAGGGACACGTTCCCACCTTAGCACACCGACCGGCAATTTCAAGTGCTGTTGAAGCTAACTGTTTGGAAGAATTGATTATTTATTCAGCAGAGCTTGCGCGCCGAGATTGAAACGATAGACCATGAAGCGGTCATCCGTCTGCACCAGGCTGATGACCATTTCCGCCGGTCCGCTCTCGTACTCGGCCTTCACCAGGTATTCGACGATGGTCCGGGTCGCGTCATCGACGCCGGCTTCGGCGTGCAGGGTCCGAAAGCGCGGCTTGGCGTGGCTGCGCAGACGCCCTAGCCGGGAGAAGATGGCAATCGTCTGCTGGAACTGCTCATCTGAAACGTTTTCCAGAGCGTCGGGCGCCATCAATGCCCTGATCGGTTCCGGCTCCCAGGTCGAAAGGGTTGGCAGGATCCTCTCCAGATAGGGGATCGCCTGTGCGTCGTACGGCGAGGTTTTGAAACGGTCGTACAGGGCCGAGCCGACAATAACGATGAGAATGAATAGCAGCCAGCAAAGCACCATAATACCGAATTTTTTCATGATAACCTCTTATTTTTACTCGATCGAAAAGGAATTCTCTTGTGACTGCGGTGGAGCATAGCACTGATGGCGGCTTGCGGGCAAACTGGAACCATATTTGCAGAAAACAAAATCTGAACCGGTTCGGAGCCTTTTTCTGCAATTTTCCGGTCTCTTGACGGCAGGGCACAGTCCTTTTGCTGACAGACAGGTCGGGATCCACAGGACTGCTGGTGGGAGCTATGAGCTATACAGTTGGACAATTCGCTTCGCAACCGGTCTACACGGTTGATGTCCGGGCGACGGTGATGCAGGCGCTCGAACTGATGAGCAGCAAACAGATCAGCTGCGTGGTCGTCCTCGATCACGCTGAGCCGATCGGTATTCTCACCGAACGCGATGTGATTTTTGCCTCGAACTGGGTGCTCGGCCAGAAAGAGCTGATGATTCGTGAGGTCATGAACAAGCCGGTCTTGACCACCTCGCGGCAGATGTCGATCGACAAGGCGCGCGACCTGTTCCGCGAACATCGCATCCGCCACCTGGTGGTTCTCGATGACCGTCTCGATATGGACGGTATCTTTACCCAGACTGATCTGGTGCGTGCCCTGCGCCAGGAGGCTTTCGTCAATTATCAGGACATTTCAACTCTGATGTCGAGCCAGGTTCTGCAGGTCGCGCCTGACGTGTCGGCGCGCTACGCCCTGTCGCTGATGGCGCGCCGGGCGGTCAGTTGCGTGGTCGTGGTCGAGGGCGGCTCCCCGCGCGGCGTTTTCACCGAGCGCGATGTGGTGCGCCTGGTGGCCGAAGGGGTCGACCTGACCACCGTGCCGGTCGGTCTGGTGATGAGTTCTTCCCTGGTGACCGCTTCGGTCGATACGCCGCCGATGGCGGCGATCAGTCTGATGCAGAATCATGCTGTGCGCCGTCTGGTGGTTCTCGATCCGGCCGGTCAGATGACCGGTGTGCTGACCCAGACCGACCTCGGCCGGGCCCTCGATCCCTATATGCGCGGCCATCTGCATCCGGCAGTGTTTGCCGCGGCCGGTCAGGACGCTGCCCCGGCGAGCTACGCCCAGCCGAACTGACCGTCTCGCGCAACCCGCCGTAAAAAAGCCCCCCGGTCTCCCGGAGGGCTTTTTTCGTTTGGGCACAATCGGTCTGGGCACAACCGGTCGGCTGGATTACATCATACCGCCCATTCCACCCATACCACCCATACCGCCCATGCCGCCCATGTCCGGCATACCGCCCGCGCCTTCGTCCTTCTTCGGCGCTTCGGCGATGCAGACTTCGGTGGTCAGCATCAGGCCGGCAACCGAAGCGGCGTTCTGCAGAGCCGAGCGCACCACTTTGGTCGGGTCGATGATGCCGGCTTTGACCAGGTCGGTGTATTCATCGGTCGCCGCGTTGAAGCCGTAAGAGCCTTTGCTGTTCCTGACTTCGTTGACAACGATCGAGCCTTCCTGGCCGGCGTTGGCGGCAATCTGGCGCAGCGGTTCCTCGAGGGCGCGCTTGACGATATTGACGCCGAACTGCTGCTCACCCTTGGCATCGGTCTTGGCGACGGCTTCGATCGCCCGGATCAGAGCGACGCCGCCCCCGGGGACGATCCCTTCCTCGACCGCGGCGCGGGTCGCATGCAGAGCGTCTTCGACACGAGCCTTCTTCTCTTTCATCTCGGTCTCGGTCGCGGCACCGACCTTGACCACGGCCACGCCGCCGACCAGCTTGGCAAGGCGCTCTTGCAGTTTCTCGCGGTCGTAGTCGCTGGAGGTCTCCTCGACCTGGGCACGGATCTGCTTGACTCGACCCTGGATGTCGGCCTCGGTCCCGGCGCCGTCGATGATGGTGGTGTTGTCCTTGTCGACCACGATCCGCTTGGCGGTGCCGAGCATGTCGACGGTGGCATTCTCCAGCTTGAAGCCGACTTCTTCGGAGATGACACGGCCGCCGGTGAGGATGGCGATATCTTCGAGCATCGCCTTGCGGCGGTCACCGAAGCCGGGGGCTTTGACGGCGGCGACGTTCAGGGTGCCGCGCAGCTTGTTGACCACCAGGGTGGCGAGCGCTTCGCCATCGACATCCTCGGCGATGATGAACAGTGGCCGTCCCTGCTTGGCAACCGGCTCGAGGACCGGCAGCAGGTCGCGCATGTTGCTGATCTTCTTGTCGTGGATCAGGATCAGGCAGTCTTCCATGACCGTTTCCATGCGCTCCGGGTCGGTCACGAAATAGGGGGAGAGATAGCCACGATCGAACTGCATCCCCTCGACGGTCTCGAGGGAGGTTTCCATCGACTTGGCTTCCTCGACGGTGATCACGCCCTCCTTGCCGACCTTCTCCATCGCTTCGGCGAGGATGTTGCCGATGGTCTCATCGGAGTTGGCGGAAATAGTGCCGACCTGGGCGATCTCGGTGTGATCCTTGATCGGCTTGGACAGTTCCTGCAGCGAGGCGACGGCGACGCTCACGGCCTTGTCGATGCCGCGCTTGATCTCCATCGGGTTGTGGCCGGCGGTGACCAGCTTGACCCCTTCGCGGTAGATCGCCTGGGCGAGGACAGTGGCTGTGGTGGTGCCGTCACCGGCAATATCGGAGGTCTTGGAGGCGACTTCCTTGACCAGCTGGGCGCCCATGTTCTCGAACTTGGCCTCCAGTTCGATCTCTTTGGCGACGGTGACACCGTCCTTGGTGATCAGGGGGGCACCGAAGCTCTTCTCGATCACCACGTTGCGCCCCTTGGGGCCGAGGGTCACCTTGACCGCGTTGGCCAGGCTGTTGACACCTTTGAGAATCTGGGCACGGGCTTCCCCGCCGAACTTGATTTCCTTGGCAGACATATTGATTGTCCTCCTTTATCTGTAAGACGTGATGAGTTCCGTTTACTCGACGACGCCGAGGATGTCATCCTCACGCATCATCAGATATTCACGGCCTTCGATCTTGATCTCGGTGCCGGCATACTTGCCGAACAGCACCTTGTCACCGACCTTGACATCGAGGGGGAGCAGCTTGCCGTCCTCGGTCGATTTGCCTTTGCCGACAGCGACAATTTTCCCTTGTTGCGGTTTTTCCTTGGCGGTGTCGGGGATGATGATGCCGCCCGCGGTCTTGGTCTCCTCTTCGAGACGCTCGACGATGATCCGGTCATGCAGTGGTCTGATGTTCATCTTTGGTTCTCCTTTCCTGAGGTCATGGTGAATTATGAGTCGATCGGCAGGTGGCTTTCGGCCACCCTGTCTGCCGCACGACATGGTGTGATGTTACGTCAGCAGCAGGACGCCTGGTGACGGCACTGAATGAGAGGTTAGCACTCAAGGATATAGAGTGCTAACGAGCAGGGCTAAATATAATCAGCACAAAAAGATTGTCAAGGGGGGATGTGAAAAAAATCGATCGGGACGGATTGAGTGTAAATCAAGGGATCAGCGCCGTGAGGATCTCTTCGGCAAGAGCCCTGGCAACCTGGTCGGCGAGTTTGGTGCGCTCCTGTTCCAGGGTGGAGCGGTCACGGTCGAAGAAGGTTTTGGCCGGGTACTCAAAGAGAAACGCCGGGTCCTGCTGATGAGCGCGGTAATAGGCGATACGGGCCCTGGCACGTAGACTGGTGGTCGTGCTCCCCTGCTCCTCGACATAGGCGTAGATCTCGCCGGTGATGTACTTTCGTTTGCTCAGCCACTGCGGGTCGACGCTTTCGAGTCCTTCCTTGAGGATCACAAAAAAGAGTTCGAGTTTGGGGCCGCCGGTGTTGAGCTGCTCGATGAACTGATCGAACAGGCGATTTTCAACCTGCCGTGGCACCATGATGGTCGTAAACGGGACCACGTACACAATCCCCGGATCGGCCGCCGGTTCGGGGAGTAGCGCCTTGGGCTGGTACGGACTTTTGGCAACCAGAGATTCGGGGATGACCCGGGTGAGAGCTTCGTCCTGCTGGTGAGGCTGCTCAGTCTGCCGTGGTCTCGGCACCGGAATGCCCGGTGGTCGCAAGGCTTGCGGCAGGTCCGGCTGGGCGATCAGCTCAGGAATGGTTGTCGTCTGCCGCCAGGGGTCGGGCGACGCCCCGGTCGGTGCCCCCTCGGCCCTGTCAGTCGGCACTGACGGCTGATCGAGAATGACCTGTGGCGGTGGCCCGGTCGCCGCCTCAGTTTGCGTCGGCGCCGGCGCGTCGGGTGCTGGGGAGATCGACTGCTGTTTGGGGTGTGCGCAGCTGTTGCCGAGCAGGAGCAGGACGCTCAGGGCGAAAACCAGGAGCAGCAGGCGCCCCTGGAAGAGCTCATGGCAGAAAAGATCAGGAGTTCTCATGGTCACGGTCTGGTCGATAGGGCATGAGGAGCTGGCATTCAGCTTTTGAGGCCGGCCAGCAGCTTCTCGCCGAGGGCTGAGTGGACGACCTCCTCGAGGGCGGCAACCACGCGCTGATCATAATGCTCGCCCGCCGAAGTCATGATCTGCAGCGCTTCGTTGATCGGACGTGCACTCCGGTAAGCTCGCGGCTGGACCATGGCGCAAAAACTGTTGACCACCGCAAGGATACGAGCCGGCATGATGATTTCGTTTCCAGTGAGTCCTCTGGGGTAGCCGCTGCCGTCCGGGCATTCGTTCATTTGCGTTACTGTTTCATATATCGGCAGGCCGAAATCGATATCGCGCAGGATTTTTCCGGCATGTTCGATGTGCTGTTCCATCCGGCGTTTTTCCTCTTCGGTAAGCGGGGTCGCCTTGAACAGAAGCTCCCGGTCGATAAACAGCTTGCCGATCTGGCAGAGGTTGGCGGCGGTTTCAACACTGGCAACTTCGGCATCGGCTGCGTTCAGCGCCTTGGCGACCTCGACCGCAAATGCGCCCATCAGGCGGGAATGGCCGGCCAGGTAGGGGTCGGTCAGTTCAATCGCGCGCACCAGGGCTTCGATCGATTTGTGTGTTGCCTGTTGCTGACGCTGCTGGACTTCGAAAAGTTCGGTGACGTCGCGGATCACCGAGACGATACCGCTGACCTTGCCCGTGCTGTCTCGCAAGGGCACTTTGGATATCTGCAGGTGATGTGGAACCGACTGCAGGTAGATCGTTTCACTGAAGGTGCTTGCGGTCTGCTGTGTCAGAACCTGTTGATCGGCATTCTCCAGACGACGGGCCGTGTCGTAACCGAAAACGGCTTCGGTGTCGAGACCGATCAGTTCCCTGGGAGTGCGATCGACCGCCGTGGCAAATGCCGGGTTGACATATTGATAGCGTCCCTGCAGGTCGGTGAGAGTAATATAGTCGGCGATGTTGTCGTTGATCTGGTCGAGTAACTGGCGTTGCTTATCGATCTGCTGGGCGAGCTGCTCAAAATGCCGGGCGACCTTGTGCTCGTGGCTGCTGACAAAGATGGCCCAGACGGCGCCGAAGGTCACACTGAAGAACAGGATTAAAAGTGCGGCGATGCCGACTTGTGATTTCTGCAGACTGCTGAGTCCTTGCCGGACGGTTCGGTAGTCAGCTTCGACGATGACCCACCAGTCCGGTCCGGTGACCGGCTTGCCGACGGAGTAGACTTTCTGCTCCCCCCCCAGGGCCGGACGAATGGCAAACGGCAGCTGCTGTTTGTCGTTCAGTTCCGGTGGTGTTGTGATCTTCTGCAGCTGGCTCGGCAGCCAGGGGACCAGTTCCTGGAAACCGTCGGCGGTCTGCTGCAGCCAGCGGATTCTTTCCCCCGGCTCCATCAGGCTGCTGGTGCGCAGTTCATCCAGGCGTTTGCCGACCGCTTTCGAGAGAACCAGGACGGCAACGGGTGCCTGGGCGAGATCGCTGGTTTGCGGCGGCATAATCGGCAGGTAGGCGTCGAGGGTCAGGCCGTTTTCGGTGTGGCGCAAAGGACCGAATCGGGGGGTCTGCTGCTGGAGGGCTTGCCGGATCAGTTCCTGCTGGTCGATTCGCAGCGGAGTGGTCCTGGCATCTGTGGCAATAAACACCGTGCCGTTGCGGTTGACCACGCGTCCGCCCAGATATCCCGATATGCGGGTAAATTCGAGAAGAAGATTTTGCATCATCGGCAACTGCTCGGCAAGCAGGACCAGCTCTTCGCTCTTCTCGCTTCCGGGCAGCGGCCCGGAAACCAGCAGGGAAATATCGTTCTCCAGAAGGTGGACCTCGGCGGCGTAGAGCTTGAACACCTCCGCATTGATCACCCGGTTGGCCTGATCGACCACGGTTTGCAGCAGCGCTTCGGTTAGCTGGACCTGGGAGCCGGCAATCAGGTCGAGCCTTCGGCTCAGGTCCGTCTCGAACTGCTTCTCACGCTGTTCGAGACCCCAGGCGACCCAGAAAATCGTGGCCAAAGCGACGACCCCGATGATGGCGAGCCCGAGCCAGAAGGCTCGTTTGCGTTTGCCGGGGAGAAAGTTCGGATCGATCGGTTCGCCGGAGATTGTCAGATTGTGATCATCAGCCTGCATCCCTGGTCTCCTTAACGTCTGCGAGAGGACTGAACGCTGCCTGCTTCAATATATCGTACCCGGGGCAATATGCGCCCAGCGGTAGGACTCGTTGACCGAATACTGCGGCACATAATGTTCATATTGCAGGTGTGACAGAACCAGGTCCGACATGTTGTCGAGGATGTATCTTTCATTGTCGAGTTCGACGGCCAGTACGGCATGGGCAATGTTTCGGATCGTATCCTTGAGCAGAACAATTCTGAGTGATTGATCGGGAAACCCGAGCTCTCGCAAGGCGTAATATTTGGCAATGCTGTAGTCCTCGCAGTCGCCCGACAGATGGAGAAACTCCTCTGGTGTCGCCCAGTAATCGCTGACACCGTAAACGTCCTGATCCAGGCGGTACGGCCAGCGATTAAAGTAGCGGTTGACTTGTCGCAACTGTTCCATGGCCGTTTGGTTCTGTGCCTGCCGGACGATCTTCTGCCAGCTCAGGGCGGCGGCAGAACAGGTGTCGACGGCCGGATCGCAGTGCATGTACCGTTCGGATGTCCGGCTGGCCGACTCCATGACCCTGAGCCAGCCGGGCAACGCCTTGAGGGTACTGCGAAACTCATGACTGCGAAACAGGCCTTTGCCTTCGGTGATCAGGGGCGCTTCGGGGCCGGAAACTGGCTGTGCCGATGCTTTGGAACTGCAGCCGGACAGACAGCAGCTCAGCAGACAGATGGTGACGACGGCAACGTGGCAGACCCTTCTCCGCATGCCGGACAACCCTTTTAGCGCTCGCGCAACGCATTCTGCTTGGCTCGCAGAATGGGCTTCATCAGATAAGAGAGGACAGACTTCTTGCCGGTCAGAATGTCGACGCTTGCCGTCATGCCGGGGATGATCGGCAACGATTCCCCCCGGTGGATCAGGGTGTTGGTTTGGGTGCGCAGTTTGACTCTGTAAAAGCTTTCGCCACGCTCATCGACAATGGTGTCGGCGCTGATCGCTTCGACATATCCTTCCAGTCCACCGAAGATTGAGAAATCGTAAGCGGTGATCTTGATCATGGCCTTCTGTCCGGGATGGAGAAAGGCGATATCGGCCGGGCGAATACTCGCCTCGATCAGCAGGGTGTCGTCGAGGGGCACGATCTCCAGAATCGACTCGCCGGGGCGCAGCACGCCGCCGACGGTTGTCACCAGCAGCTGTTTGACCGTCCCCCGCACGGGCGAGCGGACATCGGTCCGGGTGACGCGATCTTCACCCGCCGCCATGATTTCGCGCAGAGCATTCAGTTCGACCCGTCGCCGGTTCAGTTCATCGAGCGCCATGGCCTGGAATTCGGCACGGCGTTGGGCAATCCGCCGGTTCGCTTCCTCGGCCGCCTGGCGCACCCGAGGAATCCCGAGTCGCAGGGCGTCCATATCCCCTTGCAGGGTCGAAATGTCGCGCTCGATGGCCAGGTAGTCGGTGCGCGGGTAGACCCCCTGGTCGACCAGGGGACGGACGGCATCGCGCTGCTCCTGTGCCAGGGACAGGCTGCGTTCGATCTGCTCCCGGCGGCTCTGCATTTCACTGATTTCCTGGCGGCGCTGCATCAGCTGCGATTCGAGAACCCGCAGCTCGGTCAGTAGCTGGTTTTGTCGGGCCGCGAAAATCGCCTGTTGGTCTTTGAGCAACTGCCGATCGAGTGCTGCCACCTCTTCGGGGAACACGAGACTTTTCGCCCCGTCGATTTCAGCAGTCAGACGCACGATGGCGGCCTGATGCTCCGCCGCCTTGGCGGCGGCTTCACGGAAATGGCTGGCGGCGACGGTATTGTCGATGCGTACCAGAATCGCACCTTTTTCGACGATCTGATTTTCGTGTACCAGGATCTCCTGGAGAATCCCGCCTTCAAGGTTCTGGATGACCTGGACGCGCTGTGAGGGGATCACTTGCCCCATGCCCCGAGTCACTTCGTCGAGAACGGTAAAGTGTGCCCAGGAGACAAAGAGGATCAGCAGCAGGGATATCGTCAAGCTTAGCCAGTAGGCAAAGGCGTGCCCTTTGCGCCGGATCGCCGCATCGACCTTGTTCATGAAGAACAGGTCTTCTGGTCTGCCGTCCTGATGCAGCAACCCGTGCCTGGGCTCAGGCGGGGCTGGTGGTCGGTTGGGTTTCACGTCGGACATGATCTGACCTTCAGTGTGCGGCCTTGATGCCGCTGGTCCGCAAAGCCTTGAGTATCTCCTGTTTGGGGCCATCCGCAACGATTCTGCCGTTGTCGAGCACGACGAGGCGGTCAACCAGTTGCAGCATGCTGGTTCGGTGGGTGAGCAGCAGCAGCGTTTTGTCCTGCAGTACCGCGGCCAGGCGCTGGCGCAGCAGGATTTCGGAACTGTTGTCCATGGCACTGGTCGGTTCGTCAAGGATCAGGATCCGGGGGTCGAGCAGCAGGGCGCGGGCAATCGTGACGGCCTGGCGCTGGCCCCCGGACAGGTTCATGCCGCGCTCGCCGACCTGCAGGTCGAATCCGGCGGGATGGTTGCGGACGAAGTCGGTGACGCCGGCAATGTTCGCGGCGCGCAGGATCGCCTGGCCGTCGACGTAGGGGGCGCCAAAGGCGATGTTGTCACGCACACTGCCGTAGAACAGGTAATTGTCCTGGCTGACATAACCGATCTGGTGGCGCAGATCGGCCACATGCAACTGCCGCAGATCGATGCCGCCGAGGCGGATCGATCCCTCCTGGGTCTGGTAGAGCCCGAGACAAAGCCGTCCCAGGGAGCTCTTGCCTGAGCCGGTCCGACCGATAAAGCCGACTTTTTCGCCGGGGCTGATGAGCAGGTTGATTCCTGTCAACGCCGTGGTCTGGCTGTTCGGGTAGCTGAAGCTGGCGTTTTCGAACTCGAAGGAGGGCGGCAGATCCTGGGCGCGCAAAAATTCCTGTCCGACCGGACGTTCGTTGGGTTGGCGCATCAGGAGGTCGAGGGATTTCAGGGCCATGCGCGATTGCTGCAGGCGAGTCAGCATTGCGGCCACCGCCCCCAGGGGGGCCATGGCTCGCCCAACCAGGATGTTGCAGGCGATCAGGCCGCCGAGAGTCAATTCGTTTTCGGCAATCAGGTAGACGCCGCCGATAATGATGATCACACTCACCAGTTGTGCCGACCACTGGGAGAAGCTGACCGAGAAATTGGCCAGTGCGCGGGCCCGGCTCATCGATTGCGAATTCAGGCCGACGACGTCCTCCCAGCGCTTCTGGATCTGGCCTTCGGCCATGCTGGTCTTGATGGTTTCGATGCCGTTGATCGCTTCGACCAGCAGGGCATTCTTCTGGGCACCTTCGCGGAAGCTGCGTTCGATGACTCGCTGGAAGGGGATCTGCATAAAGACCCCGACGAGAACGACGACAGGGACTGCCAGCAGCGGAGCGAACGCCAGGGGGCCGGCGATGTAACCGATTAAGGCGATAAAAATGAAGATGAACGGCATATCGACCAGGGCCATCAGGGTGGTCGAACTGAAAAACTCGCGCAGGGTTTCGAATTCACGCAGGTTATTGGCAAGGGTTCCCGCGGAATCCGGCTTGTGGTCCATGCGCATCGCCGTCATCTGCTGCATCAGTTTGCTGGCGATGATCACGTCGGCGTTTCTGCCGGCGACGTCGGTGAAGTAGCCACGCAGGTTACGCAGGATGAAGTCGAAAATGTAGGCGAGCAGGACGCCGGCAGCTAGCGCCCACAATGTCTCCAGGGCGTTGTTGGGGACGACCCGATCATAGACATTCATGACAAACAGGGGGCTGGCCAGTGCCAGCAGGTTGACGATTACGGTCGCCAGCAGAACATGCTTATAGATCGGGTAGAAGCCGAAAATTGTCCCCCAGAACCACTCCCTGGTGTCGACCAACTTCAGTTCGCTCGCCCGGCGGTCGAGCTTTTCTTCCGGGTGGACCAGCAGCACATAGCCGGCATAGTGATCTTCCAGTCGTTTGACTGGCACCGTTCGGGTGCTCTCGCCCATCTCCGGGTAGATGACTTCCGCCTCGCCATTGTGCAAACCGGTCAGGATACAGGCCTGGTCGTTCTTCAGAAGGAGGATGCAGGGGAGAGTCAGTGGCGAAATGTTGTTCAGGCCTGGCCGGTGGAACGCCCCGACTGTCAGTCCGGCCTGCTCGGCGGCTCGAAGGCAGGCGGCTAACGTCGGTCGTTCCTTGCCTTGAGGAATGCCCGCCTTGAGAGCAACGGTAGAGACCGGTCGCCCCAGCAAGCCGGCGATCACCGACAGGCAACGCAGAATTGGCGCTTCAAAGTCGATCAGGCGCGGGGAGACGAATGAACGGTGGCTGTCCGGCGTCCCGTTCGCCGGCGATGGTTGCGCTGGCGGGTTTTTGGGCGGTTCAGGAGCGCCGACTGGAGGTTGATCAGGTTGCATTGCTTAAAAAGACCGTTGAGCACCAGACAGGGTTAATAAGACGAAACCATGCGTAGCAAAAAGCCAAATCTGAAACATTATACAGAATATCCGGATGTCTGGATAAAGAATACCGCATGACGGACCGGCAAATCGACAGAATTTCGGGTTCATCGACTTGGCAAGGGAGAAATCTCTGGTAGTTTAGAAGTGTTAGCCGCAGAGTTTCGTTGGCCTGTTAGACTAGGGAATCAGGGAGCCCCCTGAGAGGTTGAAACGCTTTTTGAGGAGGAGTACGGCAATGAACAGATTCGGACGGACATGGCGAGTATCAGGCAGGCAGGGACATTCTTGGGTTGTCATGTTGTCCGCCCTGGCGATCCTGGTCGGCAGCTTGCCGGCTCTGGCGGCTGACCAGCAGGTCTCTTTGACCGATTCGGTGGTGACAGCGCTGGAATACAGCCCGCGACTGCAGATTCTGCAGAACAACGAGCAGGCGATCGCCCATGAGCGCGACCGGGCTTGGGGAGGTTACCTGCCACGTCTCGATGTGACCTTCGGCTACGGCGCCGAGGCGCACAGCGACGAGTCGACACGCGGCAGAGATATCGCGCATAACTACTATGATCGCCTGGAGGCGTCGGCCCGCCTGTCTCAGCTCCTCTATGATGGCAGAGAGACCGGCAGCCTGGTCGCGGTGGAGGACGCCAAGCTCGATTCGGCCAGGTTCAGGACAGTTGACAATGCGGAAGCGATTGCTCTCGATGCGGTCATTGCCCACATGGAAGTCTATCGCCAGCGGGAGCTGCTCGGCCTGGCGGAAAAGAATGTCGCCGACCACCGGGACATTCTCGGCAAGCTCGAGGAACGCAGGGAGGCTGGCGCCGGCAGCATCGCTGATGTCGACCAGACCCAGTCCCGACTCTCCCGTGCTCTTGCCTCCCTGGCGGAAGTTCGCCGCGATCTGCAAACCGCGGAAGCCAACTACATGAGGGTGATTGGCAAGCTCCCCGGTCAGCTGGTCTCCTACGACATGCCGAAGGAGCTGCTTCCGGCAAGTCTCGATGCAGCACTCAAAGGGACTGTGGCCAACAATCCAAAGGTCAGGGCCTACAATGCCAATGTCGCCGAAGCGGAACAGCGGATCGCTCTGAGCAACTCGAACTTTCTCCCCAAGGTTCATCTGGAGCTGAGTTCCAGCTACGAGGATCAGGTGGAGAGCCTGGAGACGTACGAGCACAACAACCAGGCGATGGTTCGGCTGCGCTGGAACATCCTGAACGGTGGCTCCACGGTCGCCGATCGCAAGGCGGCGATTTCGCGGAAGCTGCAGGCCGCTGCCACACGCAACGACCAGGAAGATCTGGCCATTGAAGAGACCAGGGCAACCTGGGCTGAGCTCGAATCAGCCCGGGCCCAGGTGGTCGCTTACGGTGATGCGGTCAATTTCAGCCAGAGAACCCTTGACTCTTATCTCAAGCAGTTCAATGTTGGCCAGCGGACTCTGCTCGATGTGCTCGATGCCCGCAACGAACAGTTCCAGAACTCGGGTCTGCTGGTGACCGCCATGGTCAACGAAGTCGTCGCCGTACAACGTCTGCTGGCCCTGTCCGGTTCTCTCAATCAGAGCCTGAATATTGGGGAAGACATCTACATGACCCGACTGGTCGAGTAGAGATGCCGTGAGACGTTTGCCCAGACCGGCCGTCCGATTGTGGGCGGCCGGTTTTATATTATGCCTTTTTTCTGGGCATAAAGAGTCAGGTCGACCCGGTTGTTGATGCCCAGTTTGCTGTAGATATTGTGAATGTGGATCTTGACCGTCCCCTCGGAGAGAATCAGTTTCTCTGCGATCTGCCGATTACTCAAGCCCCGGGCGACCAGGCCCATCACCTCGGTCTCCCGGTCCGTGAGTATCGTTGCCAGCCGCCGGGCGCCAGCCTCTCGGTGTAGCATTTTTTCGAAAGCGTGGCCGATGGAGTCCTTCTCCAGCCACTGGCCGCCGCTGGCGACCTTGTGGATACACTGGATCAGCAGGTGGATTGGCATGCTCTTCAGGACGACGCCCTGGATGTCAAGACGCAACGCCTCGATGGTCTGCTCATCATCCAGTCTTTCGGTCAGCAGGATCGGCCGGGCAGTACTCAAGCCGGCGGCCCTGATGTCACGAATCAGTTGCAGGCCATCTCTGTCTGGTAGGTTGAGGGCGAAAAGCAGTACGTCCGGTTGGTGCTCTCCCAGTGCGTCGAGCACTTTGGCGGCCCTGCTGCAGCAGGTGAGCAGGCGCAGGTCGGACTGGCTGTCGAGAAGATGTTTGAGCCCGAGCAGAAAGATCGGGTGTCCGTCGGCGGCAATCAGGGTGGTCGGCACGGTTTTCCCCTCGCAAACAGGTCTGGTATCCGCAACTCTTACGAAGCAATCTATAACTTAAGTTATACAAATGTCAACCTTTGGTTAGATTGAAATAGTCGAAGAACGACCTAGAATGTAAGCAAAAGAGAGGAGAATGGCCCATGGAGAGCAGACAGAATCGCAGATCCGCCGAGCGTATCCAGATGCAGATTCCCGTTTCTCTCAACGGGACAACCGGGCAGACGCGGGACATCAGCGGTCACGGGGTCTATTTCACCAGCGACGAAATGCTTCAGGTGGGCAGTCAGGTCATGTTCTGGCTGGAGCTGGCGCACGCTCTGCCTGACAAACATGTCAGGGTTAAGTGTCGCGGACGGGTTGTGCGCGTGGACAGCCTTGGACAGCAGTCGGGGATTGCGGCGACGATCGAGCGGTTCAGCTGCATCCATTGACTCTGTCTTGTAAAGAAGGGGCAACCGACCAATGCGGGCGGTCCTTGACGATGAGGATACGGCAGTCTCGGCGAGTTGATGGCCAATGGCCTCACTATCGACTTCAACCCTGAGAACTACAGCAGTTGATCAGTCCTGCGCAGGCCGACGCAGCCTTGGGGCGACAGCAATGTCGCCCCGTTTTGTTACGGCGAACGCCATCTGTGCGACAGGGGGCTGTGCAAGCAACAAAATTCAGCGCGCCCTGTTCCAAAACCTCGGCGAACAGGGTATGCTTGCAGAAAATGACAGGGAATCTGCCAGGAGACGGGTTTATGCAAGACAACAGTTTCGAGAGGCGTCGCGACGACCGCCGCTATGCCCTGAAATTTCTCGATTACGAGGTGCTCGATCGTGATGGCAGGGTCTGCGGGCGCGGCCTGGCGAGAACACTCAATGTCAGTGAAAATGGTCTGCGACTGGAGGCGGGGGAATTTTTCGACCCCGGCACCCGCTTGCGGATTACTCTTGGGCTGGAGAGCGACCTGGTACAGGCGATCGGCCAGGTCATGCATGCAGAGCCGGTTGATGATGACTTGAGCAGCGCCGGCGTCATGTTCCTGGAGTTTGCCGAGAAGGAGCGCAGCCTTTATTCCAGGCATTTCGAAGAGATGAAAAAAGCTCTCGCCGATTAATCTCCTCCTGAACGGTCGACGCCCGGAGACAGAACATCCCGGGCGCGGTTTCGTCTTCACCTGCCGCTGCGGATCACAGGCGGATATCGATGAACGCTTTACGCTCGAGGGTGCGGGTCCACTCCTTGATCTGGGCATCGGTCTTCTGGTCGCTGATCAACTGGTGAATTTCCCCCTTGGCCGAATCGAATGGCCGCAAACCTCCGGACGTGCGTTCGTCGAGGCGCAGTACATGGAGCGCCGGTCCGCTCAGCACAGGATCGCTGTAGCCACCAATCTCAACCCCTTCGAGGGCTTTGGCAAATTCAGGGGACATTTCAACCGTGGACATCGCCCGGATGCTGGTGCTGTCGACGGCATAGTCGTTGCGGTAAGCGTCGGCGACGTTGTCGAGCGGCTCCCCCTGGCGGAGACGGTCCGTTGCTTCCCGGGCAGCGACCTCAATCGCTTCCTTTTGAAAGCTATCGCCCTTTACTGGCAGGGGGAAGCTGAGCACACTCAAAGCGACCCGCTCCGGAGAGCGGTACTCGTCTAGATGGGCGCGGTAGTACTCGACAATCTCCTGTTCGGTCACCTCGACCTTGCTGCGCACGTCGGCGCCGATCAGTTTATAACGAAGAATCTGCTGGCGCAGGTTGTCCCGGTAGCTCTCGAAGGTGATCCCCTGATTGAGCACCGCCTGTTGCAGCTGTTCGCGGGTTAGCCGATTCTGCTTCTGCACATCGAGAATCGCCGTCTCGATCTCCTCTTCACTGACTGTCAGCTTCAACTCCTTGATGCGCTGCTTGACCAGACTCTCCTCGATCAGTCGCTGCAACAGCTGTCGGCGTAACGTCACCAACTGCTCGGCCGTGGGGCTGTTGGCCTGCTTGGCGAGGTGTTCGGCGAGGGTCTGTTCCAGTTGGTAAGTGGTGATGATGTCAGTGTTGACCACCGCGGCAATCCGGCTGACCGGTTCGGCGGCGAGGGCAGTGGTCCAAAGAGCGGCAAAAAGCAGTGTCAGAAGGCTGATCTGTTTCATGAAAGGATCTTTCTCGCGGAAAAAGTTCAAGGCAGTGATTCGGTCTCGAGCTGGCTCCAGTCGACCTTGATTGTTGCCTGGGATCGCAAGGTCTGCAGCCAGTCGAGGTAGAGGTCTTCCCGCTTGCGGGCTTCGAGCAGTGTACGGATCTCTGGGGTGGCCTCGGCCTTGCGGAGTTGAGTCGCCACTTTTTTCTCTTCGACCAGAAAGAGATGATAGCCGTATTCACTCTCGACCAGATCGCTCAGGCGTCCGACCGGCAGATCGAACACTACGGCATCAAAGGCGGCCGGCATCTCTCCCCGGCTGAAGAAGCCGAGATCTCCCCCTTGTTCGGCATCTGGCGAAAGAGAATGGCGACGCGCAATCCCGGCGAAGTCTTCTCCCTGGCGCAGCAGGCCGAGCAGTCGGCGTCCTTCGGCCTCGTCCGTGACCAGGATCTGTCGCACCCGAACCTGTTCCGGGCGGCTGAATTCTTCCTTGTGGCTCTGATAGTAGGTGTCGATCTCCTCATTTGAAATGTCAAGGTCAGGGTAGACCGCCTCTTCGAGGAGCTTTTCCATGAACAGAGTCGCCCTGAGCTCGTCTTTCCAGTTCTCCAGAGAGAGGCCACGCTCTTTGAGCATGGTGGCGAAGCTGTCGTCCGGGTAGTCCTGGCGATAGCTGTCGAGGGCAGCGTCAATCTCAGCGGCCGGCACCTGGATGTCGCGGACTCTGGCTTCCTGCTGGATCAGTTCCCGGTCGATCAGTTGCAGCAGAAAGGCGCGCTGCAGTTCCTGACGTTCGATCCCGCTCAGCTTCTGGCCGGGGTGAAGGGTCTGGTCGAAGGCCAGTTCAAACTCGGCCAGACTATAGCTGCGGTCATTAACGGTCAGCAGCGGTGGTTTGACCGGCGCGGTTTCCGGCTGGCAGGCAGTGAAAATCAGTGCCAGAAACAGGCCACCGAACCATTGAATTGTCGGGAAACGGAAGGTCGCCATGTCGTTTTCTGTGTTTGGAAAAATAAAGAATTTGAAGCTATCACAGCCGACAAAGCCCTTGCAATTCCTTTTTAATAGCGGGTAGCAGCTCGGTTTGCGGCAGGCGGCCAAGGCGGATGCTGAGTCGGTAGTCCGGACTGAATCGATAGGTCCGGTTGTCCTTCTCGATCAGAGCAAGGATCTGTTCCGGTGTGACCCGGGTCTGGGGCGGGAAGCTGACCACCAGGTTGTGACCGTCGTATTCGGCGGCGTCGATCTGCAACTGTTTCATCAGGATGCGCAGCTTCATCACCTCCAGCAGCAGTTCGGCCGGCGACGGCAGCTCGCCGTAGCGGTCGCGCAGTTCGTCGATCACCTGGTAAAGCGCACTGTCATCGTCGGCGCCGGCCAATTTCCGGTAGAGGACCAGCCGCTGGTTGGGATCGGCAACATAGCTCTCCGGCAGGTAGGCGGAGAGGCCGAGACGGATCTCCGGGTCGACCCGCTGCTCGTGCTGGCGCCCCTGCAGTTCGGCGATCGTCTCCTCGAGGAGTTCGGTGTACATTTCGAAACCGACCGCCTCGATCTGGCCGGCCTGGCGCGAACCGAGCAGGTCACCGGCGCCGCGCAGTTCCAGGTCGTGGCGGGCGATGCGGAAGCCGGCGCCGAGTTCGGTCTGCTCCTGGAGAATGCGCAGGCGCTCGCGGGCGTCGTGAGTCAGCAGGGTTTCGCCCGGGATCATCAGGTAGGCGTAGGCGCGCTGATGGGAGCGACCGACCCGGCCGCGCAGCTGGTAGAGCTGAGAGAGGCCGAAACAGTCGGCGCGGTTGATCAGAATGGTGTTGGCATTGGCGATGTCGAGACCGTTCTCGATGATCGTGGTGCAGACCAGCAGGTTGGTGCGCCCCTCGATAAAGTCGAGCATCACCTTCTCCAGATCCTTTTCGCTCATCTGCCCGTGACCGATACCGATGTTCGCCTGGGGAACCAGTTTGCCGAGAAAGTCGGCCATCGCCTGGATCGACTCGACCCGGTTGTGGACGAAATAGACCTGGCCGCCGCGCCGGAACTCGCGCAGGATGGCGTCGCGGATCAGATCGTCGTCGAAGCGGGTCACGTAGGTGCGGATCGCCTGGCGATCGACCGGCGGTGTGTCGATAATCGACAGCTGGCGCAGTCCGGCCAGACTCAGGTGCAGGGTGCGCGGGATCGGCGTGGCGCTCAGGGTCAGGACATCAACTTCGGCACGCATTTTTTTCAGGCGCTCCTTGTGGGCGACACCGAAGCGCTGCTCCTCGTCGACGATAATCAGCCCGAGCTCCTTGAAACGGACATCGCGCTGCAGCAGACGATGGGTGCCGATGAGGATATCGACCTGGCCGGCCGCGGTTCTGGTGAGAATCTTTTTCTGTTCGGCCGGGGTGCGAAAGCGCGACAGCATGTCGATGTTGACCGGATATCCGGCCAGCCGCTTCTTGAGGGTTTCCAGATGCTGGCAGGCGAGGACGGTGGTCGGGACTAAAAAGGCGACCTGGCGGCTGTCGAGGACCGCCTTGAAGGCGGCGCGGATGGCGACCTCGGTCTTGCCGTAGCCGACATCGCCGCAGATCAACCGGTCGACCGGCTGCTCCGACATCATGTCGTCGAGGACAGCGGCGATGGCATCGAGCTGATCCGGCGTCTCCTCGTAAGGGAACGCCGCTTCGAACTCGGTGAACAGGCGATCGGGGGGCGAATAGCGAAAACCCTGGGCCATCTGCCGGCGGGCCTGGATCTGCAGCAGGTCGCGGGCTAACTCCTCGATGGCGGCCCGCGCCTTGAGTTTCGCCTTTTCCCAGGCGCCGCTCCCCATCCGGTCGAGGCGCGGCGCCGGACCGTCGGCGACATATTTCTGCACCCGTTCGATGCGCTCGATCGGAAGATAGAGACGATCATGGCCGGCGTATTCGAGATGCAGGAAGTCACCGGCGATCCCGCCGGCTGCCAAATGTTCCAGACCGAGATAGCGAGCGATGCCGTAGTCGGTGTGCACCACCAGGTCGCCGGCCTTCAGGTCGGCCAAAGACGATTCGAAGACCCGCCGGTCGCGGCGGACCCGGCGGTGGCTGCGCGGACCGAAGATCTCGTCATCAGTCAGGACGGCAAGTCGGCCGTCTTCATCACGGAAGCCGCTGCCGAGGCTGCCGAGGGTCACGGTCAGCCCGGCTGGCGGCTGGCAACCGGGGACCAGGTCGGGCTGCCAGTTGCCGGCCAGGTCGGCCGCGGCGAGCAGGTCGCGCAGTCGTTCCGCCTGGCCGCGCTGGTGGCAGACGACCAGCAGCCGCCAGTCCTCGTCGAGCCACTGGCGGAGCCGATCGGTGAGATCGCCGAGCCGGCCGTCATGGCCGGTCGCTGTGGGGCGCAGATCGCTGTTCGCCTGCAGGCTGACCCGGAAGACCGGATGATTACTCTCCAGGTCGATGATCTGCAGGCGGGAGAGTTCCAGGCGCCGGACCGGGCGGAGACGCTCTTCCAGTTCCGCGGCGGACAAGTAAAAACTGTCGGCGGCGGCGTGGATCTCCTGGTGCGCGGCGGCCCGGCTGGCGCCGCTGCGCACCAGCTCGCAGAATTCATCGAGGGCGCCGGTTACGGCCGGCGGATCGAGGAGCAGCCAGCGGCTCGGCGCGAGGTAATCGAGCAGGCTGTCGAGCTGCGCATAGTTGAGCGGCAGCAGCTGTTCCCGGCCGGGGCCGAGCAGTCCTTCGCGGAACTCTTCGAGCAGGGCGTCGCGCTGCGGTCGCGGCATCTCCAGTGCGGCACAGCGGTCGCGGAGGTTGGTCAGCAGGGTTTCGAGGGGTTCGCCGGCCAGGATCATCTCGCGGGCCGGCACCAGTTCCAGGACCGCCATGGTCGTCCCCGTGGAACGCTGGCTGCCCGTCTCGAAGCAGCGGATCTCTTCCAGTTCGTCGCCGAAAAAGGAGAGGCGCACCGGCTGTTCGTGCATCGGCGGGTAGAGATCGAGCAGATCGCCGCGTACAGCGAAGCTGCCGCGATCCTCGACCAGCAGGGTGCGCTGGTAGCCGAGGGCCTGCAGGCCGGTGAGAAGCTCGTCGCGGCGATAGTCGTTGCCGACTTCGAGCCTGAGCCGCAGTTTGTCGAGCATCTGGCGCGGAATGACTTTCTGCAGAACCGCCCGTGCGGTGGTCACCAGCGCCCGCCCCCGCCCGGCCGCCAGGTTCGCCAGGGTCGCCAGACGCTGCGCCTCGACTTCCGGGTGCGGGCTCAACGGCGTGTACGGATCAGTCTCCCAGTGCGGGAAGAGGAGGATATCTTCGGCCCGGCCGTGATAAAAGCTCAGCGCCCGGTGAAAACTCAGCGCCGTTTCCTGATCCGCGGCGAGAATCGTCAAAGGGGTCAGATCGCGCTGCAGCAGGCCGGCGGCGAGCCATGCCGGGCTGCTGCCGATCAGACCGAGGGCTTCGGCATGAGCGAGGCCCGGCGATGCAGCGGTTTCGATCAGACCGCGCAGGGAGCTGGCGAGGATGGACGATTCGGTTGGTTGTGACATGTCTGTGGTTGACCGATGCAGAGGGAGCGGTACGGCGTGCGACCGCGGACGGAGTCGGTCGCTCAGTCGCGGGGGATCGTCAGCATGCGGTCGAGAGCGCACCGGGCGCGGCTGCGGACCGGTTCCTCGACAGTGATCCGCGGCTGCAGGGTCTGCAGGGAGTGCAGGACGTCGTCCAGGGCGGTCAGCTTCATGTTAGGGCAGATCAGGCGCGTGGTCGGCAGGATGAACTGCTTGTCCGGATTGTCGCGGCGCAGACGGTAGAGAATACCGGCCTCGGTGCCGACGATGAATTTGCGCGCCGGATTCTGCTCGGCGAAGCTGTACATGCCGCTGGTCGAGCAGATGTGATCGGCCAGGGCCAGGATCTCTGGCGGGCATTCCGGGTGCGCCATGAACAGGGCGTCCGGATGCTCGGCGCGCGCCCGCTCGACATCCTCGATCGTGAAGCGGTCGTGGGTCGGGCAGTAGCCGTCCCAGAAATGACAGGTTTTGTCGGTATGGCTGGCGATGTAGCGCCCGAGATTGCGATCCGGAACCAGCAGCACTTCCGGTTCGGCGAGGGAGTTGACCACCTTGATGGCGTTGGCGCTGGTGCAGCAGATATCGCTCTCCGCCTTGACCGCGGCGCTCGAATTGACGTAGGTGACGACCGGGACACCGGGGAGGTGGGCCTTCAGGTCGCGCAGCCCCTCAGCAGTCACCATGTCGGCCATCGGACAGCCGGCATCCGGACGCGGCAGCAGGACCTGCTTGTCGGGAGCGAGGATCGCCGCGCTCTCCGCCATGAAGTGCACGCCGCAGAAGACGATCACCTGTCGGTCGGTACGGGCCGCTTCCATGGAGAGACCGAGGGAGTCGCCGGTGATATCGGCCAGTTCCTGGATTTCGTCGCGCTGATAGTTATGCGCCAGGATCAGGGCATCGCGCTGCCGGGCCAGTTGCCGGATTTCTTCAATGATTGTCTGCTGATCCATCTGCCTGTCGTCCTCAGGTGGAATGATGAGTTTGCAAGTCTAAAGGAAAAGTCAAGGCAAGTCAAATGGTTACCGCTCAGGATGACGCTTGACAGCCGCCGGTCTTGCCGGTATTCTTCAGGGCACTTTATCTCCTGCGTCATCATGAACGGTCTGTCATGTTTGGGATCGGTTTCCCGGAACTGCTGCTGATAATGGCCCTGGCTCTGATCGTCCTCGGGCCGAAGCGCCTGCCCGATCTGGCCAAGGCGTTGGGGCGCGGTATCGCCGAATTCAAGAAGGCGACCGATGAGCTGAAGCAGACCATTCAGGAAGAGACCCGAACCAGCGAACAGCGCGACCGCCTGCTGCAGCAAGGGACGCTGCAGCCGCCGGGCAGCCCGCCTAACCCCTACCCGTCAGCGCCTGACGAACCGCCCGCTGCTGCCGAAGACGATGTGGCTGCGCCAGCGGGTGAGGGCGATGAGTCGTCCTCCGAGGGATCCCGGCATGGATGACAGCCGCATGCCGCTCGGCAGCCACCTCGAGGAGCTGCGTCGCCGGTTGATTGTCGCCGGCGCCTCCTGGCTGGTCGCTTTTCTCGCCTGCTACGCCTTTGCCGAAAAACTGTTCGACCTGATCGCCGAGCCGATCCGTCAGGCGCTGCCGGCGGGGAGCAGCCTGGTCTTCGTCCACGCTACCGAACCTTTTTTTACCTACCTGAAAATCAGTGCCCTGGCCGGCCTGCTGATCGCGCTGCCGATCATTTTCTGGCAGCTTTGGGGATTTGTCGCGCCCGGGCTGTACGCCCACGAGAAGCGCTATGCCGTCCCCTTCGTTGTCGCCAGCAGCCTCTGTTTCGCTCTCGGCGCCCTGTTCGGCTACCGCTTTGTGTTTCCCATGGGCTTCAAGGTGCTGCTCGAATTCGGCCTGGCCAGCGGTGAGATCCAGGCAATGCTCTCCATGGGCTCTTATCTCTCCCTCTCCAGCAAGCTGCTACTTGCCTTCGGTCTGGTCTTCGAACTGCCGATTGTGATCTTCTTCCTGGCGCGTATGGGCCTGGTCGATCACCTGATGCTGCGCCGCAACCGCAAATTCGCTCTGCTGGCGGCCTTTCTCATCGGCGCCATGCTCACCCCGCCCGACGTTTTCTCCCAGAGCGCCCTGGCGCTGCCGTTCATTATTCTCTACGAAATCAGCATCTGGATCGCGCGGTTTTTCGGTAAAAAGCAAGAAGCGGCCGACACCGACGAAGCGGGCAGCGACTGACGACGCCCGGGCCCGGCTATTGCTGGCGGTCGAGTCTGGCCAGCTCGCGGTCGATCAGCTGCCGCAGCACTGCCAGAGTCCGATCCTGCACCGGTTTGCCGTTGAGGAACAGAGTCGGGGTACCACGCACGCCGACCTGTTGACCCAGACGCAGATCGGCGTCGACTTCCATGCGCAGGGTGGTATTGGCGAGATCCTTCTCGAAGCGCGCCATGTCGAGGCCGGCCTGTTCGGCCAGGGCACGGATCAGCGGCTCGTCGAGCTTGTTGTAATTGGCGAACAACAGGTCGTGCAGCCCCCAGAACTTACCCTGCTCGCGCGCCGCCAGACTGGCGAGAGCAGCGAATTCGGCGTGTTTGTGCATCCGCAGCGGGAAATGCTTGAAGACCAGACGGACCTGGCCCGGATAGTCCTCAATCAGCTGGTTGAGCAGCGGCACCAATCGGGCGCAGTAGGGGCACTGGAAATCGTCGAAGACGGTCAGGGTGACCGGCGCATCCATGGCCCCCTTGACCGGCGATTTGCCGACCGACAGATCGTAGATATAGGCGATGTCGAGGGTCTGCAGGGATTTGGTTCTGGTGTTGGTGACATACAGCCGCTGGCCGTCGGCGGACAGGGCGATGCGGTTGGCGCCACTGCCGATCGGGAGCTCCGCTTCCAGGCGGCCGTCGCCGGCGTAGACCTGGATCTGCCCGCCATCGAGCAGGACAAAGGTCCGGCCGTCGCCCGGGTGCAGCAGCAGGTCGACAGGAGCGGCCGGCAGTGGCTGCTCGGCGGCCAGGGTCCACTCCAGAGTCGCTGTGGCCGTGCCGGTCAGGCCGCACAGCAACAGCAAAGTCAGTAGCCCGTGTCTGATCGATGTCATGCGTCTCTCTCCTTGTCGCTTCATGCCTCGTGGTCTGGTCATCGTCCGGGCATGATGCCCGCCGTCACCTCGGCCTGTCAACCGGCTTGTCAATCCTCGACTTGTCAATCGCACGCATCCAGCATATCCTAGCACGATGATCGTCCCCGCCCTCGACATTCGCCGGCTGCACAAGAACTATGACGGTCTGGCCGCAGTGCGCGATCTCTCCTTCAGCATCGCCGAAGGGGAGATCTTCGCCCTGCTCGGGCCGAACGGCGCCGGCAAGAGCACCACAATCAACATGATCGCTGGCGTCACCCGCATCGGCCGGGGCGAGATTAACGTCTTCGGCCATGACAACCAGCGCGACTACCGTCTCACCCGGCGCCTGGTCGGCGTCATGCACCAGGAGATCGTCATCGACAATTTCTTCACCATCGACCAGGCGCTGAAGTTTCATGCCGGCTACTACGGAGTCGCCGACGATCCGGTCTGGCGCACCACCCTGATCGAACGGCTCGGTCTGGAGCCGCACCTGCACAAGGTGATGATCAAGCTCTCCGGCGGGATGAAACGCCGCTTTATGGTCGCCAAGGCGCTGATTCACAAGCCGCGGCTGCTGATCCTCGACGAGCCGACTGCCGGCGTCGATGTCGAGCTGCGGCATACCCTCTGGGAGTTTGTCCGTGAGATCAACCGCGAGGGGACGACCGTGCTGCTGACCACTCACTACCTGGAGGAGGCCCAGCAGATGTGCGGCCGGGTCGGTATCATGCATCACGGTGAACTGCTCGCTCTCGAAAAGACCGCGACCCTGCTGCAGCGCCTTGGCACCCGTCGCCTCTCCGTCCGTCTGCGCCGGCGCCTGGCCGAGCTGCCCGCCGAGCTGGCACACCTCGGCGCCGAGCTGGATGACGACGGTCTAGGCCTGCGACTGACCCTGCCGGCCAACCGGCCGGTTGGCGATCTGCTCGAACTGCTGACTCACCTCGGCCTGGCGATCGATGACCTGGAAACCGAGAGCGCCGGCCTGGAGGAGGTGTTTCTGCAGCTGACCGGCAAACGGCCACGGGAGGGGCGTCGATGAAGCCGGAGCAGACCTGGATCTTCTGGCTGCCGTTCTATACCCTGCTGCAGAAGGAGGTGCGGCGTTTTTTGCGGGTCGCCTCGCAGACCCTGGTCACGCCGGTGGTCACCGCCTCCCTCTACCTGTTCATCTTCGGCGCCACCCTCGGCGAGCGTATCAGTGTCCTCGAAGGGTTCAGCTATGCCCAGTTCGTCATCCCCGGCCTGATTCTGATGGGGGTCGTCAACAACTCCTTCGCCAACGTGGCGTCGTCGCTGTTCATGTCACGCTATCTCGGCAACATCGTCGATCTGCTGGTCACACCGGTGTCGCCAGCGCAATTCATCATGGCCTACACCCTGGCCGCCATGCTGCGCGGCCTGGCCGTCGGCCTGGTGGTCTGTCTGATTTCGACCCTGTTCGCCCCGCTCCCCTGGGCCCACCCACTGGCCGCCCTGGCGATGGCGGCCCTGGCGAGCTTCCTGTTCGCCCAGTTCGGCATCATCGCCGCTATTCACGCCGACAATTTTGACTCGCTGTCGATGTACACCAATTTCATCATTCTGCCGTTGATCTATCTGGGCGGGGTCTTCTACCCGATCTCAATCCTCTCGCCGTTCTGGGCCGGACTGTCACACCTCAACCCGCTGTTCTTCATGATCGACGGTTTTCGCCATGCCCTGCTCGGCGTCGGTGATCTGCCTTTTGCTGTCTCGTTCGGCGCCGTTGCCGGCCTCGCTCTGGCACTGTTTCTCTGGGCGGCCAGTCTGATCCGCCGCAGTGTGCGTCTGCGCAACTGAGCGGGACCTAAAAAAGAAACGGCCCCAGGTTCCCAGGAGTGGGCAGAAACCGGGGGCCGCGCCTCAAAGAGGCCTGACGTCTTTGCTGTCAGGCTACTCAAGGGGCCGGCCGTTGTCAATCGCTTAGCTCTGATTTGCGCGGCCCGCTTTTCGCTGGGAGAATCGCCGACAATCCCGCAAAAACCTTCAACGAGCAATTGACCTGTCTCTGCTTTCTTCAGGCGGCTTTGCCATGTAAGTTGCTTCCGGTTAAAAGATGACGATTTTGCTTGCCTTCCCGGCTGAGCACCGTATAATTTACAAAAAAAGTCATCTATAGGGAGGTGCGACATGCGCTTCGATATCATATGTAAACCGGAAACGGGCGCGCGGGCGGAGCAGTCGTTGACGAATGTGCAGCAGGCGCTGCGCGAGATGGGTGTGCAGGCCGAGGTTCATCTGTTCCGCGACCGGCGCAAGATGGTCGATCACCGCGTCTATGTGGCGCCGGCTCTGCTGGTCGATGATGTCGTCCGGGTGGCCGGGCGTGTCCCCGAGGTCGATGAAATCAAGAGCTTCATTGCCGAGCGGCCCCGCTACCTGCAGACCGTTGCGGACGTTGCCTAGACCGGGAGTCTGCCAACCAGACGCACGTTTCATGCAACGCAAAAAGCGGAGGCCGTCATCGGCCCCCGCTTTTTGCGTTATGCGGAGTCTTTTGAATGTCCGGTCGGATTCAGGCGCGACCGTTGCGGTAGCGCTTCAGCCAGGCCTGCAGCTGCTCCTCCTCCTGTTCCAGTTCGAACGCGTTGATCAGGCCGCGGCGCAGGGCGACGGCAACCGCCCGGTTGCGCAGGTTGAAGGCGTCGCCGACCTTGTCGCTCTGGAACTGCTCCAGGTCGATCCCGAGCTTGCCGTACAGCGAGTTCAGACGACTCTGTACGCCGCGCCGCGACAGATAACGCCGCTGGGCAATCAGATTGTCGGTCAGGCCGAGGGAGATGTCGAGCAGGGCTTCGTATTCGATGTCGGAGAGGGCGGTCTGACTGTGGCCGGTGCGCCCCTGGACTTTGCGCACTTCCGGATCGATCCAGCACTGCTCATCGAACAGCACGGTAAACATCGCGGTGGAGATGCGGTCGCGAGTCGCCGATTTGAGGACATAGCCGTAGACCGTCTCCGGCGGTACGGCCTTGGCCAGGGCGCGGACATACATCTCGTCCTTGAACTGGCTCCAGAAAACGATGCGCGCCTGGGGGCGCTGCTCCCAGAGCGCCCGGGCGAACTCGACACCGTTCAGTTGCGGCATCTGGATGTCGCTGATCACCAGGGGGAGTTCGCGGGTCAGGGCCAGCTCCAGGGCCTGCTGGCCGTTGGCCGCGTGCTCGACCTGGCAGGGACGATCCCAGGCCGCCACCATCTGCAGCAGAAATTCGAGATCCTTGGGGTTGTCTTCGGCAATGATCAAGCTGGCTTGTTCCATCGGTTCACTCTTCCGGACGCTGTGCGGGTAAAGGCAGGGCGAGTTCAAAGCGAGTGCCGCTGGAGAAGCGCGACGGTCCCCAGTTGGCTGCGGCACCGAGACTGCGGGCTCGCTCGAGCATATTGTGCAGCCCCCGGCCGCCCGCGCTCCCCGGCAGGGTCGGCTGAAAATCGAAGCCGCGGCCATTGTCCTCGACGGCGACCACCAGCTGCGTGCCACGCACTGTCAGACCGACTTCCAGCCGGCTGGCCGCAGCATGACGCAGCACATTGTTGATCGCTTCGATGGCGATACGGTACAGGCTGAGTTGGGTCGCTTTCGGCAGAGCAAGGCCGGTAACCTCGTCTGCGGCGAGAAAATGGAAGTCCGGGGCATGTCCGCCGCTGCAGACTTTCTCCAGATGGGATTCGAGGGCGGCCGGCAGCCCGAGGATGTCGAGAGTCTGCGGGTGCAGGTCGTCCATGACCGCCCGCAGGTTGCCGATGGCCCGCTGCAGGTCGGCTTCGATGGTCGCCACCTCGCAGCCGCAGCGGGCTTCGCGGCTCAACTGCTCCAGACCGCGATGCACGGCGGAGAGGTCGGCCAGGGTCTGGTCATGGATGTCCATGGCGATGCGCCGGCGTTCTTCTTCCGCTCCTTCCAGGAGCTTTTCCGCCGAGACCACGCGGATCAGCTGTTCGGTCATGCGGTTGATCGAGGCACTGAGCATGTCGAGTTCGTCACGGATCTTCAGCGGTGCCGGCGGCGGCGACAGGTCGCCGGCGACAATCCGTTCGGCGCTGTCCGACAGGGTTTTCAGGCGGCGCAGGATACCGCGGGCAAATGTCAGTGAGAGGGCGATGCCGACCAGAATCGCCAGGGCGAGCACAACGATGCTGACAAAGGTGGTTTGGGCGACCAGTTCGTCGATATCCTCGCGGTGCACGGCGGCCACCCGGCTGCGTCGGGCATTGACGTCCTCCAACAGCTGGCCGATCAGCGGCTGCAGCAGGCCGAGGGCTTCGCCGAACTGTTCAAGGCGGATGCCGTGTTCCGGGTTGAGCCCTTTGACCGCCTGGTCGAGGAGAGCGAAGGAGGCCGGTGGCAGCAGATCGGTTGCCGCCAGCCGCTGTGCCGAATGGGCCAGGTGCAGATGCAGCTCGGCCATCTGCTCCAGCAGTCTCGTCTCCGGCGCCTGGTGCTGTTCGAGGACGTGCAGTACCGATTGCATCCGCTTGGCGGCCATCTCGGCTTCGGCCAGGGCGATGAAGGCCGACTTGAGAGCGTTGGCCTGCTGGCGTTTCACTGAGAGGTCCCAGTATGTGAACTGCAGAAACGCCAGCAACAGGGTCATCAAAAACAGGACCACTGCCGGAGCGAGGATGATCTGGTGTTTCAGGGCGAGGCGCATGTCCGATTCATAGCACAGTCGACGCGTGAGCACACTGTGGAATTGCACAGTGGCGTCTGTCGCAAACAGCCGGGGCCGGCTTATCGCAAGCCGGCCCCGGTCAATCGTCACACGTCAGGTCCATCGGTTACTTGATGGTCAGCGTGGTGTAGAACAGCGTCTGACGACGCTGCACCAGCAGCCGCAGCGTCGCTCCCGTCTCGGCCTTGCTGACCAGCTTGCGGAAACCGGCGACCGAATCGAACGGCGTGCCGTCGATCTCCAGCAGCAGGTCGCCGGGCTGCAGGTTGGCGGTTGCCGCCGGCCCGCCCGGGATGATGCGGCTGATGACGACCCCCGCGCCCGGTTCGAGGCTGTAGCGCTCGGCCAGCTCCCGACTCAGTTCCGTGACGTGCAGACCGAGGGCCTCCTCGACCTGGTCGTCGTTTGCGGCCCTGGCGGCACGTTCCTCGGCGAGCTCGCCGATATCGACCTTGACCTCACGCTGCTTGCCGTCACGGAACAGGGTCACCTTGACGGTCGTGCCGACCGGGGTGTTGGCGACCAGCCGGGGCAGGTCGTTCATGGTCTCGACCGTCTGGCCGTCGTAGCGCAGGACGATATCACCGCGGCGAAAACCGGCCTTGTCTGCCGGCGAGTCCTTGATCACTTCGTTGACCAGTGCGCCGCCGGCCTTGGCGAGGCCGAAACTCCTGGCCAGCTCTTCGGTGACCGTCTGAATGGTGACGCCGAGCCAGCCACGCACCACATGACCGGCCTCCCGCAGCTGCGGAATGATCTGTTTGGCCATGTTGACCGGGATAGCGAAGCCGATCCCCTGCCCACCGGCGACGATCGCCGTATTGATGCCGACCACTTCGCCGCGCGCATTGAATAGCGGCCCGCCCGAGTTGCCGGGGTTGATCGAGGCGTCGGTCTGGATGAAATCGTCGTACGGTCCGGCGCCGATCACCCGCCCCTTGGCGGAGACGATGCCGACGGTGACCGTCTGTTCCAGGCCGAAGGGATTGCCGATCGCCATCACCCACTCGCCGACCCGCAGAGTGTCACTGTCGCCGAGAGTCGCCACCGGCAGCTGCTCGCCGGTGTCGATTTTCACCAGGGCGAGATCGAGTTTCGGGTCGAGACCACGCACCTCGCCGCGAAACTCCCGACCGTCAGAAAGCTTGACCTTGATCTCGTCGGCGCCATCGACCACATGGTCGTTGGTTAGAATGTAGCCGTCGGCCGAGATGATGAAACCGGTCCCGAGGGATCTCTCGCGGCGTGGCGTGCCGCGACCTTGAAAATCACGGAAAAACCGCTCGAAGAAGTCTTCGAACAGATCCTGGCCGGGGCCGGGGGGAATGTGAAACTGCGGGGTGCGGGGTGTCGAGTTTTTGGCCGTACTGATATTGACCACGGCCGGTTTGAGCTGTGCCGCCAGTTCGGCGAAATCGGGGACCGCAGCCGAGCTCGCAGTGATCCAGGCGAGAACCAGCAACAGGCTTAGCGGAAAGAAAAGTCGAACCAGTCTCCATTGCATGATGTTTGCCTCCCTCGTCGAATTTGCCGCCAATGTAATGACCGGGATAGCGGCTGTCAATCCTCGCCGGCACGGTAGACGACTGTGGCAACACACAGAAGGTGCCGGTCAGTCGAGGGTGGTCGAAAGGGGTGTTTTCTGGTCCGTTGGGCCGGCGAGGGGCAATTTTACCGAAAAAGTGCTGCCGACATCCGGTTCCGAGGCGACTTCAATCTGACCGCCATGGGCCTCGACGATCCATTTGACAATGGCCAGACCGAGACCGCTGCCGCCATCCATGCGGTTGCGCGCCTTGTCGACCCGGTAAAAGCGGTCGAAGATCCGCGGCAGTTCGTCGGCCGCGATCCCGAACCCGCTGTCGCGGATATCGATCACCGCAAAGTCGGCTTGCCTGGCGAGGGCAATGGTGACCGAGCCCCCTTCCGGGGTGTATTTGATACCGTTGGAAATCAGGTTGAGAAACAGCTGTCGCAGGCGCAGTTCGTCGCCGCGCAGACGGACCTCTTCCGACACCTGCAGCTCGAGCGCGACCGTGATCTGCTTCGGTTCGGCGAGGATCTTGCCTTGCAGGTAGAGTTCCTGCAGCAGATCGCTGAGACTGAGCGGCTTGATCTCCAGGGTCACTTCGCCGATTTCGCTCTTGGCCAGGGTCAAAAGACTTTCGATAATCCGCTCCATCCGGTCGATCTCCTCCATGTTCGAGCGGAGCATATCGCGAAATTCTTCCGGGGTTTTGGCCCAGCGCAGGGTGACTTCGGTCTCACCGCGCAGGATGGTCAGCGGGGTTCGCAGCTCATGGGAGGCGTCGCCGGAAAACTGGCGGATGCGGCGGAATGAATTCTCCAGTCGCTCCAGCATCTGGTTGAGGACGGTCGCCATCTGCGCCATTTCATCGCGTTTGCCCGGAAGCGGCAGGCGCTGGCCGAGTTTGTCGGCTGTGATCTTCTGCGCCGCCTCGGTGATCTCCATGACCGGAGCGAGCAGCCGGTCGGCAAGAAACCAGCAGCCGAGGCAGAGCCAGAAAATGGCGAACGGTCCGACCAGCAGGTAGATCGTCCGCAGGTTTTCCACGGTGTCGTGCATCGGCCCCTGGTACTTGGCGACCTGGAGCACGCCGATCAGTCGATTGCTGTCGGTCAGCGGCAGGGAAAGCAGGCGCAATTCTTGAGTCTCGCCGGTCGGACGCTGGTCGTGGACCGTTTCGATGTGCGGTTTCAGCCAGCGCACCTGTTGGCGGGCGACCGGCCCGAAAGGGAGTTCGCGCTCCAGCAGGTTGTGCGAGTAGCAGACCGGTTGCAGGCTGGCATCCATGGCCAGCAGATAGGCGCCCCAGTTGTGCCGGTGGGCAAGGCCCATGATTTGCGCGCACGCCTGCTCCGGCTCGGCGAAGTCGATCCGCTGGGCGCGGGCGTCGGCGAGGGTCTCGGCGATCTGGTACAACTCTTCGTCGAGCTGCCGGTGCAGGTTGCTGGCGAAATAGTGGTAGGAAAAGATCGCGCTGACTGCCAGAATGACAGCCAGCGTGATGGCGTACCAGAGCGTCAGGCGAAAACGGATCGAGTTGAAGGGGGAGATGCCCAACTACTCCTCCTTGAGCACATAGCCGACGCCGCGCACCGTGTGGATCAGCTTTTTGCTGTAGTCGCGGTCGACCTTCTTGCGCAGGTAGTTGACATAGACATCGATGATGTTGGTGAACGAATCGAAGGTGTAGTCCCAGACGTGTTCGGCGATCATGGTCCGGGTCAGAGTCTGCTCGGGGTTGCGCATGAAATACTCGAGCAGGGCATACTCCTTGGCGGTCAGCTCGATTTCGTTGCCGCCGCGCCAGACCTTGTGCGCCACCGGATCGAGCCGCAGGTCGGCATAGGTGATCTCGGCGCCACGCTCCTGGGTGCCACGCCGCACCAGGGCCCGGACCCGGGCGAGCAGTTCGGCGAAGGCGAACGGCTTGGTCAGATAGTCGTCGCTGCCGGAGTCGAGGCCGGAGACGATATCTTCGACCGTGTCCTTGGCGGTCAGGCAAAGCACCGGGGCAGCGACCCCCTTGTCCCGCAGCGCCTTGATCGCTGCCAGACCGTCCATCTTCGGCAACATGATGTCCATCAGGATGACATCGTAGGTATTGGCTGTGCCGAGTTCCACCCCGGCTTCACCATCAGCGGCCAGATCGACGGTGAAGCCCTCACCTTCCAGACCACGCTGGATGAAGCTGGCAACCTTCTGCTCGTCTTCTACCACCAGAATGCGCATGACTGTTCTCCTTCGTCTCGTATAGGTTTGCTCTACTTCAGTTTCAGTTTGACCAAAACCTCGTTGGCGGTCTCCTCGATCGATTTGCCGGAGACATTGATGACCACCCAGGGTCGGCCGCGAAAATAGCGACGGGCGTACTGCAGCTCCTCTTCGATCTGCTCGTAGTCAGCGTAGGCCGCCCGCGGATCCTGGCCGAGGTTGCGCAGTCGCGCGGCCCGCAGCTCGACCAGGCGCTGCGGGTCGATGACCAGGCCGGCGACCCGGTGGGCGTCGACCTGGAACAGCTGCTCCGGCGGCTCGATCCCCTTGACCAGGGGGATGTTGGCGACTTTCCAGCCGCGATGCGCCAGATAGATCGACAGCGGCGTCTTGCTGGTGCGCGACACGCCGACCAGGACAATGTCGGCATGGTGCAGGTTGCGCGGTTCCTGGCCGTCGTCGTGCTTGACTGTGAACTCGATCGCCTCGATGCGCCGGAAATAGGCCTCATCGACACCGTGCAGCAGTCCCGGGGTCTCGTGGGGCGAGCGGCCGAAAGAGTCGGCCAGCTTCATCAGCAGCGGCGTCAGCAGATCGATGCAGCGCAGGCCGAGGCCGTCGCACTCGTCGTGAACCAGCTGTGCCAGTTCGCGATTGACGATGGTGTAGACAACCAACGAGCTTTTGCCGAGCGCCTCGTCGAGGGCCTCGTAGACCTGATTTTTGGTGCGGATGTTGCTGATCCGCCGGACGCTCGCCGGCCGGTCACGAAACTGGGTCAGCGCCGCCATGACCATCTTCTCCGCAGTCTCCCCGGTGGCGTCGGACAACAGGTAGATGGTCTTGCTTTCTGTCATGGTCCCTGCCAACAAAGCCTAGCAAAATCTCATGAATGATCAACGACGTTTCTGTTTTTCCCGCGCCGCCACCGCTATTTTCATTAGATTGATTTATCTTCAGCCGACTGTCGCTCTTTTGTCAAGCGTTTCGTGGTATTTCGGTTGCAATTGGCGTGCAACTTGGCTAAACAGGAAAAATGTCTCGTTGGCTGGAAATCCGTCTGCCGGTTCCGGAAACTGCGGCCGACCTGGTCGGGCAGCTGCTCACCGATTTCGGTTCGGTCGGTCTGATTGCCGGCGACCAGCCCCTCGACACTTTCACCGTTCCCGACCCGGACAGCTTCCGCAACGATCCGGTATTGCGTGCCTTTTTCCCCTGGCCGGACAGTCTGGAGACTTTCCGCACCGCGCTGTTCGACCACCTGGCCGCCTTTGCCCCCCTGTTGCCTGACCTCAAGCCTGACGACATCGAATGCGTGGCGGTGGCTGACGCCGACTGGGCCAACAGCTGGAAGCAGCATTTCACGCCGTTTCTGGTCGGTGATCGGCTGGTGATCCGGCCGTCCTGGGTCGAGTGGCTCGCCACGCCCGGACAGGTCGTGCTGACCCTCGACCCGGGGCAGGCGTTCGGTACCGGCAGCCACGCCACCACCAGCCTCTGTCTCGAGAAGATCGCTGATCTGTTTGCCAGCGGACCGGCGCCCCGCTCGGTTCTCGATGTCGGTACCGGTTCCGGAATTCTCGCCATGGCCGCGGCCGCCCTCGGCGCGACCAGGGTGGTCGGCAACGATATCGATAGCGAGGCCTGCCGGGTCGCCCTGGAGAATATCCGGCAGAACGGTTTGCATAAGTGCATCCGGATTACGCCGCAACCGCTGGAGCAGATCGAGGGTCGTTTCGATCTGGTTCTGGCCAATATCCTCGCCGGCGAGAATATCCGTCTCGCTCCCCTGTTTATCGAACATCTGCAGCCGGGCGGCGTCCTGCTCCTCTCCGGAATCCTTGTCGAGCAGGAGGCCCAGGTCGTCGCCGCCTATGCCGCACAGCCGGTCGAACTCCTTGAGATCCGGCAGCGCGACGAATGGCTCTGTCTGGTCTATCGACGGCATGGCTGAGATCCCCAGGTTCTTTGTCGACAGTGGTCTGTTGCAGCGTGACACGGTCGAGCTGACCGGCGAGGCGCTGCACCATCTGCGGGTGCTGCGGTTGTCACCCGGAGCGACCCTCTGCCTGCTCGATGGCTGCGGAAGTCGTTGTCTGGCCCGGCTGGAGCAGATCGGCGCGACCGGCGCGCTCGCCCGTCTGCTCACGCGGCAAACAGCACTTGAGCGGCCCCTGTCGGTAACCTTGCTGCAGGGGCTGCCGAAAGGTGACAAGTTCGAGCTGATTCTGCAGAAGGGGACAGAACTGGGGGTCGGTGTGTTCCAGCCGCTGGCGACCGAGCGGGCGGTGCCGGCACCGCCTGCCGCCCGGCTGGCAACGCGCCAGAAACGCTGGCAGACGATTGTCCGTGAAGCCTGCCGGCAGAGTCGTCGGGATCTCCTCCCCGAGGTGCGCTCCCTGTGTCCATTGGCGACCGCCCTCGATCAGATTGACGGATCGGCCCTGCGGCTGATGCTTTGGGAAGACGGCGCTCGGCCGCTGGCGGCGGCGCTGCCGGCGCCGCCGGCGCCGCCGCCCGTGAGCGTGGCCCTGCTGGTCGGCCCGGAAGGCGGCTTCAGCGCCGCGGAAGCCGAACGGGCCGGTGCGGCCGGGTTCCAGCCGGTGCATCTCGGCCCAAGGATTCTGCGTACCGAGACTGCCGGACTGGCCGTGACGGCAATTTTGCAGTATCTTTACGGTGACTGGCAGGCAACGCCTGTCGACTGAGAGCAGGAAGGAGTGCAGGAGACGTATGAAGTGCCCCAAATGCGGATACAACAGTTTTGAATCTCTCGACAGTTGCAAAAAGTGCAGTGCCGATCTGAGTGAGCACAAGACCAGATTCGGTCTGCGCGGCTTTCTTGCTCCCGGGCAGCAGACACCCGCTGCCGTTGCCGCGGTTGAGGACGAGCTGGCCGCCGGTGCTGGCAAACCGGTCGCCGATTTCGGTTTCGATTTCCTCGACGAGGAGACTCCGCCGACAACGGATGCTGCGGCCACCGGCGCCAGTAGCGGGGCGGCCGATGCCGACGAAGGTTTCTCCCTCGAGGACGATTCCTTCAGCCTCGATCAGCCGTTCGGTGTCGATGCCGAAAACATTCCGGCAGAGCAGCAGAAAAAAGCTTAGATGTCGAGAGGGGCTGTCGGTTTCAGCCCATGCGCAGCTTCAGAAATGCCGACAGATCGGGACACTGCAGGTAGGGGTTGTGCTGCCGTTCGAAGGCGATAGTCGAGTGGGGGCGCGGACCGTAATCGTGCCCCGGATAGACGCTGGTCTCCGGCGGCAGGGCGGCCAGACGCAGCAGGCTGTGATAGAGGGCGTGCGGATCGCTCCCCGGCAGGTCGGCACGACCGCAGCGGGTGACGAACAGGGTGTCGCCGGTTAACACGGCCTGTGGCAGCAGGAAACAGACCGAACCGGCTGTGTGCCCGGGGGTATGCAGTACGCGGACGGCCAGTTCGCCGACGGTCAGGCAGCTCCCCTCGCTCAGGGCGATGTCGGCCTCGGCGACGTCCGCCGGATGGGCGGCCAGTTGTGCGCCGGTCGCGGCGAGAACCTCGGCGTTGCCGGCGATATGATCCTGGTGGCCGTGGCTGTTGGCCAGAATGCTCACGGTCAGTCGACGTTGGCGAATGGTGTCGAGCAGCGGTTGCGGATCACGCCCCGGATCGACGGCCAGGGCCTGGCCGGTTGCCGGGCAGACCACCAGATAGCTGAAGTTATCCGTTCCTGGGACCGCAATCTGGACGATTTCGATGGCCATGCTCACCAGATGACCGGCTCGTACGGCTTGTTGCCGATCTTGCGGATTTCACCGTCGACAATCTTGAACAGATCGCCGGTGCTGCGCACATGCCATTCGTCGCCTTCTTCCGGCGGCAGCGGAAATTCGCGGCTGCCGAGGTAGACGTCCTCGTTATCGATCATCGCCCACCAGTCGAGGGCGCCGGTCTGCCAGACCTTGGTTTTTAGATGGAAAGCCATACTCCTCCTGCGAAGAAGACCCTGGTCTCTTTTGAGCCACAAGCATAGCAGGCCACGCCCGGTCGGCAATCGATTTTTCTTTTCGGATTAGTTTTTTCGAGATGTTTGTCCGGTTGTGAACGGCTCGCGATTGCCGCTATAATGAAAGCCAACAACAGCGACGAAAGAGTGAATCGATGCGTTTCACCAAGATGCACGGCGCGGGCAATGACTACATCTATATCGACGGTGGCAGCGAACAGGTCACCGAGCCCGCCGACCTGGCCCGCAAACTCAGCGACCGGCACTTCGGCGTCGGCGGCGACGGGCTGATCCTGATCCTGCCGTCAGAGTCTGCCGATCTGCGCATGCGGATTTTCAACGCCGACGGCAGCGAGGCGGAAATGTGCGGCAACGGTCTGCGCTGTGTCGCCAAGTACGCTTATGACCGGCAGCTGGTCAGCGGGTGCGATTTGACCATCGAGACCGGCGCCGGCCTGCTGCCGGTGCGGGTTCTGGTCAACGCCGCCGGCCGGGTCGACCGGGTGCGGGTCAATATGGGCCGGCCGCGTCTGAACCGTGCCGCCCTGCCGATGACCGGCGCGGCCGACGAGCAGGTCATCGATGCCGAGCTGCAACTGGCCGACCGGTCGTTCCGCATCACCTGCGTCTCCATGGGCAATCCGCACTGCGTGATTTTCGTCGACGGTGATGTTGATCTCTTCCCGGTAGAGACCTACGGCCCGTTGCTGGAAAACCATCCGCTCTTTCCGCAGCGCACCAATGTCGAATTTGTCCAGGTGCTCTCTCCCGAAGTCGTCCGCCAGCGCACCTGGGAGCGCGGCGCCGGTGAAACCCTTGCCTGCGGCACCGGCGCGGCGGCGGTCACCGTGGCCGGCCTTCTGACCGGCCGCACCGCCGGGCAACTGCGCAACCGGCTGCGCGGCGGCGAGCTGCAGATGGAGTGGGACGGCGTCAACGAAATCTTCATGACCGGCCCGGCCGTCGAGGTCTTCCAGGGCGACTATGCCCCCTGCTGAAAGAGGCAAGCGATGGATGTCCTGATTTTCGATCTCGACAATACCCTCTACCCGCCCGAGCGGCAGCTGTTCAGCCTGATCGATGTGCGGATCAACCGCTACATGACCGAGGTGGTCGGCATCCCGGCCGCCGAAGTCGACGGGCTGCGGCGCGACTACTGGCGCCAGTACGGCGTGACCCTGCAGGGGCTGATCCGGCATCACGCCGTCGATCCCGAGGACTATCTCTATTATGTGCACGACGTCGATGTCGGCACGCGCCTGAGCGCCGATCCGCAGCTGCGTGCGGCCCTGGAGGCGCTGCCGCAGCGCAAGACCGTCTTCACCAACGGCTCGACCGACCATGCTCTGCGGGTGCTGGCCGCCCTCGGTGTGCATGATCTGTTCGACAGCATCTATGACATCCGCGTCGCCGACTACCGGCCGAAACCGTTTGTCGAACCCTATCAGGCAGTGCTGGCGGCCCTCGACATCGCGGCCGACCGCTGTGTGATGATCGAAGACATGCGCGACAACCTGCGCACCGCCAAGGAACTCGGCATGCGGACGGTGCTGGTCGGCGACGGCGCAACGCCGACCTATGTCGACCTGCACCTGGCCGATGTCTGTCAGGTTTCTGATGGCCTGCTCGCCTGGAGTGCCGCCGGATGAGTCGCTGGCTCGGTTGTCATGTCTCCATCGCCGGCGGCTTCGACCAGGCGGTGCAGCGCGCCGTGGCGCTCGGCTGCACGGCGATGCAGATCTTCACCAAGAACGCCAGCCAGTGGCAGGCGAGCCCCATCGAACCGACGGCCGCCGAACATTTCGGCCGCGTCTGGCGGGAGAGCGGTCTCGGCCCGGTGATCGCCCACGATTCCTACCTGATCAATCTCGCTTCGCCGAAGCCGGCTGTCTGGGAAAAATCGATCGCCGCGCTGGTCGATGAGTTGCAGCGCTGTGCGATCCTCGGCATCGACAGTCTGGTCATGCATCCGGGCGCCCATGTCGGCAGCGGCGAACAGGCCGGCCTGGAGCGGGTGCGTCAGGCGTTGACCGAAGTCCTCGCCCAGGCGCCGCCAGAAGTCTGCCTGTTGATCGAGAACACCGCCGGCCAGGGGAGCTGTCTCGGCGCCGACTTCGCCCATCTCGCCTGTCTGCTCGACGGCTTCGATAGCCAGCGGCTCGGCGTCTGCTTCGACACCTGCCACGCCCATGCCGCCGGTTACGACCTGTCGACGCCGGCAGGCTATGCCGCGACCATGGCCGCCCTGGAGACGCAGATCGACCTGGAGCGGATCCGGGCCTTTCATGTCAACGACTGCCTGCGCGCGGTCGGCAGCCGGGTCGACCGGCATACCCATATCGGCCAGGGGACCATCGGGCGCGCCGGCTTCGCCTGTCTGCTGCAGGATGGGCGGTTTGCCGACCGGCCGATGCTGCTCGAGACGCCGAAGGGCGATGCCGACGAGATGGATCGGGCCAATCTCGAGCTGCTGCGCGAACTGGCGGCCGGCGCCGACTGATGCGTGCGGTGCTACAGCGGGTCAGCCGGGCCTGCGTCCGGGTGGATGGCGAGACGGTCGGCGCCATCGGCAGCGGCCTGCTGGTGCTGCTCGGCGTCGAAGCCGGCGACAGCAGTCGTGATGCCGCCGCCCTCGCCGACAAGACTGCCGGGCTGCGCATTTTCGAGGATACCGATGGCAAGATGAACCGGTCGGTGCAGGAGGCGGGCGGCGCGGTGCTGGTCGTCTCCCAGTTCACTCTGCTCGGCGACTGCCGCAAGGGGCGCCGTCCCGGTTTCAGTGCTGCCGCGCCGCCGGCGCTGGCTGTGCCGCTGTACGAAGAATTTGTCGGCCAGCTGCGCCGCACCGGGGTCGAGGTTGCGACCGGAGTCTTTCGGGCCAGCATGCAGGTCGAACTGGTCAACGAAGGACCGGTCACCCTGCTGCTCGACAGCCGCAAGACCTTCTGAGCGAAACGTCCGGCACAGCTTCCGCAACGGCCGCGAACGACGGCAAAGGATGAGGCCATGGCAGGTTTGCACCTTCTCTACTGGCACTGGCTGGTGTTCGGCATGGTGCTGATTCTCCTGGAACTGGTCGTGCCGTCGTTTACCATCTTCTGGTTCGGTCTCGGCGCCCTGACGGTCGGCCTGTTGTTGCTGTTGGTCGGTCTGTCCCTCACCTGGCAGATCTTCCTATGGGTCCTCGCTTCGAGCGCTTTCACCCTGTTCTGGTTCAAGGTGCTCAGGCCGCGCATGACCGACCGCACCAAGGCCGGCCTGTCGCGCGAGGCGGTGGTCGGCGAGACGGCGATGGTGGTGCGCGCGCCGGACGCCGAGCGACGCGGCGAACTGCGCTTTGCCGTGCCGGTGCTCGGTGCCGAGACCTGGAGTTTCCTCTGCAGCGCGCCGGTCGCGGTCGGCGCGCGGGTGATCGTGCGAGACGTTGCCGGCAACAGTCTGATCGTCGAGCCGGTCGAGCCTCAGGGTCCTGACCCTGGCACAGCCGAACAAGATTGAAGACTCTTGCCGTGATTCTGGGCTCTGAATACTGTATTCGCAGTTTTATCGAAGACAGACCCGGACTGGATAGCTGCTGCAGGTTTCACCTCAAACTCTTCAGGAGGATTTTTTGATGGCCGGACTGATTGTTGTCGTCATTTTCGCCGCGCTGGTGATCACCAGCGTCGCCATGGGGGTGCGCCTGGTCCCTCAGGGGAGCAAGTGGGTGGTGCAGCGCCTCGGCAAGTACCACAAAACCCTGCAGCCCGGACTGAATATCATCATCCCCTATGTCGACTCGGTCGCCTATCGGGTCACCACCAAGGATCAGGTGCTCGACATCCAGTCCCAGGAAGTGATTACCATGGACAACGCGGTGATCCTGGCCAACGCCGTCGCCTTCGTTAATGTGATCAGCCCGGAAAAGGCGGTCTACGGGGTCGAGTCCTACCACCTGGCGATCCAGAACCTGGTGCAGACCTCGCTGCGCTCGATCATCGGCGAGATGAATCTCGACGATGCCCTGAGCTCGCGCGACCTGATCAAGTCGAAGCTGAAAGCGGCGATCTCCGACGATATCAGCGACTGGGGGATCACTCTGAAGACCGTCGAAATCCAGGACATCAAGCCGTCGCCGACCATGCAGAAGGCGATGGAGGAACAGGCGGCCGCGGAGCGGAGCCGGCGGGCTACGGTGACCCGGGCCGGCGGCGAGAAGGAGGCGGCGATCCTCGAAGCGGAAGGGCGTCTGGAAGCCTCCAAACGCGATGCCCAGGCGCAGGTGGTGCTGGCCGAGGCAACCCAGCGTGCCATCACCAAGGTGACCGAGGCGATTACCGACAAGGAGCTGCCGGCCATGTACCTGCTCGGTGAGAAATACATCAGGGCGGTACAGGATCTGGCCACGTCACCGAACGCCAAGACTCTGCTGCTGCCGGCCGATCTGCAGGCGACCCTGAAGGGAATTCTCGGGGGGAACAGGTAGGCCGCGGAGGGTTGACATCCGAAGAGACTGCCCGGCGGGAGCGATGTGTCAGCGTCGCTCCCGCCGCTGCTTTGTCTGCCGGCTCGGCGGTCGCCGATCGATGCCGTCACCGCTCAGCAGTTCGCGGCCGTCTGTGCGCCCGGTCAGGCGCAGAGCGGTCTCGATATCGGCGCGGCTGGCCGGCAGGTGCCAGAGGAGCAGCGCCTTCTGCAGACGACGCTCGGTGCGGTCACGCGGCACATGCACCGCTGCGCCGGTGAACGGGTCGCCGCCGGTGTGGTAGATGCAGGTCGCCAGGGTTCCCGGGGTCGGGGTGAACTCCTGGACCTGTTCGACCTGCAGGCGGTGCCGCTTGAGAAACAGGGCGACATCGATCATGTCGCTGAGGGTGCAGCCAGGGTGGGCGCTGATCAGGTAGGGGACGACCGCCTGGCGTTTGCCGAGGTCGCGGTTGCGGCGGCGGAAGTCGTCGAGAAAAGCCCGGAAGACCTCCGGCCCCGGTTTGCGCATGATGCGGGTGACATGGGCGCTGGTCGACTCCGGTGCGACCTTGAGCAGGCCGCTGACATGGTGCTTGAGGAGGTCGGCAAAATAGTCGGGCTGGCGCTCGAGCAGATCGAAGCGCAGCCCCGAGGCGACGAACAGGTGTTTGACCTTCGGTAGGTGACTTAGCTCCCGCAGCAGGTCGACTGCCGGCCGGTCATCGCAGCGCAGTCTGGCGCAGGGTGCCGGATAGAGGCAGCTTGTCCGGCGGCAGACCGCCTCGGCCTGCGGATCGCTGCAGCCGAGGCCGTACATGTTGGCGGTCGGCCCGCCGACATCGGTGACGGTGCCGCGAAATTCCGGGTGTTCGCCGAGCCGTTCGACCTCAGCGCGCAGCGACGCCAGCGAACGCGACTGGATGGTCTTGCCCTGGTGATAGCCGATGGCGCAGAAGGCACAGCCGCCGAAGCAGCCGCGATGGCTGGTGATGGAGAAGCGGATCTGCTGGTAGGCCGGGATCGGCTGTCGATAGGCCGGGTGCGGTTGCCTGACGAACGGCAGGGCGTAGATGCGATCGAGGGCGGCGGTGGTCAGCGGCAGCGCCGGTGGATTGACCACCAGCCAGCGCTCACCGTGCGGCTGCGCCAGGGCCCGGCCGCTCCAGGGATTGGTCTGCTCGCTCGCCAGCCGGAAGGCGCGGCCGTAGGCCGAGCGGTCGGCGGCGACTTCGGCGTAGCCCGGCAGCAGTAGCGCCTCGGGTGGCGGCTCTTGGCCGAGCCAGACGGTGCCGCGCAGGTCGCGGATGGCGGCCAGCGGCTCGCCGGCTTGCAGGCGGCGGGTCAGCTCGACCAGGGCGGTTTCGGCCATGCCGTACAGCAGCAGGTCGGCCTTGCTGTCGGCCAGAATCGAGCGGCGCACCCGGTCGTCCCAGTAGTCGTAGTGCGCGAGCCGGCGCAGGCTCGCCTCGATGCCGCCGATCACCACCGGCAGCCCCCTGAAGGCCCCCTTGAGCGCCGCGGTGTAGGCGATGGTTGCCCGGTCGGGGCGCAGCCCGGCGCGGCCGCCGGGTGCATAGGCATCGTCGTTACGCACCTTTTTCGCCGCCGTATAGCGGTTGACCATGGAGTCCATGGCCCCGGCTGAGACCGCGGCGAACAGACGTGGTCGCCCCATGACCCGCAAAGCGTCTGGATTGCGCCAGTCCGGCTGGGCAAGGATGCCGACCCGCAAGCCCTCCGCCTCCAGCAGCCGGGCCAGCAGGGGGACGCCGAAGGCGGGGTGGTCGATGTAGGCGTCGCCGCTGACGAACAGGATATCGAGTTCGTCCCAGCTGCGCCGGGCCATGGCGCTGGCGTCCATCGGCAGAAACGCCGCGGCATCGGTCGGCCGGTCTGCAGGAGTGCGCATCGTCAGCTCCCTTCGGCCTTGCGGATCAGCCGGTGGACCGCTTCGGCGAGTTGCCGGTAGCCGGCGCCGTTGGGGTGGATCTGGTCGCTCTTTAAAGAGCGCTTGCCGAGCAGGTCGCTGATGATGTCGGCCTGATAGGGGATCCGGTGCTGCGCGGCGATGGTTTCATAGAGCTCGGCCGGCTTGAGGATCAGGCCAAACTGCGGCACGCCGAGCAGAATCACATCGGCGCCGCGAGCCTGGATCATTTCGACCATGGCGGCAAGGTTGGCGGCCGTCTGCTCGCGATCGAGCCGGCGGAGAAAGTCGTTGCCGCCGTGGCAGAGGATCACCAGGTCGGGTTGGTGCTCTTCGAGAACCGCCGGCAGTCGTTTCAGCCCTTCGGCGCTGACCTCGCCGGGGATGCCGGCGTTGATGACCTGTTTGCCAAGCAGCTGACTGAGAACGGCCGGGTAGGCCTGGTTTTTCTCGGCACCGGTGCCGTATGTCAGGCTGTCGCCGAAGGCGATGATCACTGCATCAGAATGCAGGCGAGTGATCGGCGGGGTCGAATCGCAGCCGCTGGCAATCAGGGAGGTGAGCAGCAGAACGATCAGCCGTATCTGTCGAAATATTTTCATCACGGGCTCCAGTCACGCAAACGGATCTTCGCTATCTTGACATAACTGGCCCACCCGGGGCAAAGCAGACTGATTTTTCAAGGGGTATGACATGGAGCCCTGGCTGCTCGATCACGGCTATCCGGCCCTGTTTCTGCTCGGTTTCCTCGCCGCGACTCTGCTGCCGCTCGGCAGCGAGTGGCTGCTGGTGGCCTTGCTGCTCAAGGGCTTCGATCCGCCGACCAGCGTGGTGGTGGCGACCGCCGGCAACAGCCTGGGAGCCCTGACCAACTACGCCATCGGCTTATGGGGCGGGCCGCGTCTGTTCCGGCGGGTTTTGCGGATCAGCCCCGCCGAGCAGGCCCGCGCCGAGCGCTGGTATGCGCGCTACGGCAGCTGGTCGCTGCTGATGGCCTGGCTGCCGGTGGTCGGCGATCCGCTCTGCCTGGTCGGCGGCCTGCTGCGGGTCGGCTGGGGCCGGTTTCTGCTGCTGGTCACCCTCGGCAAGCTCGGCCGCTACACGGTCGTTGCCGCGGTGACCCTCGGCCTGCTGGCGCGTTAGCTGGGGAGAAAGTCGAGAAAAACCGTTTAAGTTCAGTATACGTTGAACCCCCTCACCCAGGTGATTCCCTGCTCCCCGTGGGAGAGGGTGGCTGAAGGCCGGACGGGGGGCGTTCATGCCGTGACGGTTCCACGCAGCAACGGCCCGATTCGCGACAAGTTGCAAGGTTTCGCAGAAAAGAAACTTGAGCCGACGGGTTGGATGTGGCAACTTGAGCTCTCGACACGGAGGGGTTGACGCGACCCGGTCGCTCGTTCAGAGTTTGCGAAGACTATGGCGGAGAAAAGAAGAATCCTGATTGTCGATGACAGCCCAGTGGTCCTGGTCCAGCTGCAGGACGAATTCGCAACGGATTATGACGTGATCACTGCCGAATCCGGCGAGGAGGCGGTTGCGATTCTCGAAGACTCGGTGCGCGACGGCATCTGCTTCAGTAACCTGTTCGACCTGATCATCACCGACCTGCTGATGCCGGGTATGAACGGCTTCGAGTTGGCCGAGTACGTGCGCAAGCAGAACAAGGTCAACCGGTTCACGCCGGTGATCCTGCTGACCACGGAAAAGATCAGCAAAGAGAAGGCCCGTCAGTGCGGCTGTGCCGCCTACTTCTCCAAGGCAGACAAGAAACGTCTGATCGGCATGGTCAGGATCCTGCTGTCGGTGTAACGGACACCGACTGTTACTTGTCGCGCTGCGCCTTGCGAAACAGTTCCGCGAAGGTTCCCAGGCCACCGGCGGGCGTTTCTTCGAAAGAGGACTCCGTCGGTTCAGTCGCCTTGTCGGTGGCCGGTATCAACGCGATCCGTTTTTCTTCCATGTCGATCTTCTCGATGGTCACCTCGATGGTCTGACCGGGACTGAGGATGTCCTGCGGGTGCTTGATGCGCTGTCCGCCGCCGATTTTCGAGATGTGCAGCAGACCGTCGATACCGTCCTCCAGAGTGACGAAGGCGCCGAACTTGGTGAGTCGCGACACGGTGCCTCGATAGCTGGCGCCGACCTGGTAAATGCTGCCGACCTTGCTCCAGGGGTCAGCCTGAGTATCGCGCAGGCTGAAAGAGAAGCGGTTGTTCTCCCAATCGAGCCGCTTGACCGCCACTTCAAGCTGCTGCCCGACCTGCAGTACCTCGCCGATGTTCTCCACCCGACCGTAAGAGATCTCTGAAATCGGCAGCAGCCCCTCGATGCCGCCGATATCGATGAAGGCGCCGAAATCGCGCAGGCTGGTCACCGTCCCGCGCACGATCATCCCCTCCTTGAGACTCTCCTGCAGTGTCGCCCGCTGCTGGCGCCGCTCTTCCTCGACAATGTCGCGATGTGACACGACAATGTTGCGGCCCTGCTCACTGAACTGGACGATGCGGAAGGAGAGGCTGATGCCGGCCACGTCGGTCTCTCCCTCCTGGCGGCGCAGGCCGAGCTGGGAGAAGGGGCAGAAGGCGCGCACATTCCCCGGCAGGCGCACCTCGAAGCCACCCTTGACCTCCTTGTCGATCCGTCCCTCCACCGGGATCTGGCTGCGCCAGGCCTCTTCGAGCTGGGCCGTGCCGGCAGAGCCGCCACCGAGACGGGTGGTGAAGCGGAGCTCCCCCTGACGGCCGGAGAGGAAGTAGACGCTGAGGCGATCACCGACCTGAACGGTCAGCTGACCCTCGTCGTCGAGCAGTTCCTTGCACTCCAGAACGCCCTCCCCCTTCTGACCGACATCGAGGAACAGCCACTCGTCGCTGATCTGCAGGATGGTCGCGGTCACCTTCTGTCCTGGTTTGAGGAGGGTCATGCCGGCCATGCTCTGTTCGAGCAGGGCGGCGAAATCCTCGCCCGCATCGTTGTCGGTCAATGGTTCGTCTGGCGGGAATGTCCGGTCGTCACTCATGGCGGATCGCTTTCTTTGCTGGTGAGCTGGCGAATATGTTTGTCCGTACAAAGGATAGCCAATTCAGCCGGACAAAGACAGCCCTTTTGCCGTGGCACCGGAAAAATGCCCGGGCGCCACCGTTTTTTTTGGGAGGGGGCGGCACTGGCAATGGCCTGGAAATCAGTTAAACTTCAGAACAGTGTCATGAACGGGCAGCTCAGGAAGTTTTACCGCGGCGCTTTTTCCTCTTGACAAAACAGTGTTTTGTTTTACTTTGAAGAGCGTGTTCATGCATCGGCTGATTGGCGTGAAAATTAAATATTGACAGGGTCTTAACCTGAGTCGGCCGTCTGATTCTTTTTACAGGGTCTCGAAAGGAGGCTGTCCATGAAACCCGAGCAGACCGTAACTCCCGTGACGATCCCCGAGGAGATTCTCCAGCGTGTGGAGGCTCGCGGGATCAACCGCCGCGATTTCATCAAGTTCTGCACGGCCACCACTGCGGCGCTGGCTCTGCCGATCACCATGCTGCCGAAAGTGGCGGCGGCGGTGGAAGATAAGCGGCCGCCGGTGATCTGGGTCGAGTACCAGAGCTGTTCGGGCGATTCCGAAGCGTTTCTGCGTGCCAACCAGCCGACAGCTGCGGAGATCATTCTCGATCTGATCTCTCTCGAGTACTCCGAGGTGGTGATGGCCGCGGCCGGTCATCAGGCCGAGCAGGCCAAGCATCAGGCGATGGAGAAGTACAAGGGACAGTATATCCTGATCGTCGAAGGTTCGGTGCCGACCGGCGCCGACGGCGCCTACTGCACGGTCGGTGGCGAGAGCGCCGTCGACAGTTGCAAGAAGCTGGTACAGAACGCGGCGGCGACCATCTGCGTCGGCTCCTGCGCCGCCTTTGGCGGCATCCCGGCGGCTGCGCCGAACCCGACCAACGCTGTCGCGGTCATGGATCTGGTCCCGGGGGCGGCGATCGTCAACCTGCCGGGCTGCCCGGTCAATGCCGACAACCTGACGGCGACCATCGTCCATTTCCTGACCTTCGGCCGCCTGCCGGCTACTGACCGCCTCCGCCGGCCGCTGTTCGGTTACGGCAAGCGGATCCACGACAACTGCGAGCGGCGCGGGCACTTCGATGCCGGCCAGTATGCCGAAGCCTTTGGCGATTCGGCCCACCGCCAGGGGCACTGTCTGTACAAGCTCGGCTGCAAGGGGCCGGAGACTTTTCACAACTGCCCGACCATCCGCTACAACGAAGGGACCTCCTGGCCGGTCATGGCCGGCCACGGCTGTATCGGCTGCTCCGAACCGGGCTTCTGGGACACCATGACCCCGTTCTACCGGCGGCTGCCGAAAGTGCCGGGTTTCGGCGTCGAGGCCACCGCCGACAAGATCGGTATCGGTCTGGCGGCAGCGACGGCGGTCGCTTTTGGCATTCACGGTGTGGCGAGCTGCTTCCGCAAGGGCGATGCCATGGAAGAAGACAAGGTTGTCAGGGAGGACTAAACGATGGCTAAGAGAATCGCCGTTGATCCGATTACCCGCATCGAAGGGCATCTGCGCATCGAAGCCGAACTGGACGGGGGCAAGATCGTCAATGCCTGGAGCTCGTCCACGGCGTTTCGCGGCATCGAAACGATTCTGAAAGGGCGCGACCCGCGCGATGCCCACCACTTCACCCAGCGCTTCTGCGGCGTCTGCACCACGGTGCACTCCATGGCAAGCATCCGCGCCGTCGAGGACGCCCTGAATATCCAGATCCCGGACAACGCCCGCCTGATCCGCAATCTGATCATGGGGATCCAGAACGTCCAGGACCATGTCATCCACTTCTACCACCTGCACGCTCTCGACTGGGTTGACATCGTCAGCGCCCTCTCCGCCGATCCGGCCAAGACCTCCCAGATCGCCCAGTCGATCTCCGACTGGCCGAAGTCGAGCACCGACTATTTCAAGACGGTGCAGGACAAGGTGGCGGCGTTTGCCGGCACCGGCCGTCTCGGTCCGTTCCAGAACGCCTACTGGGGGCACCCGGCCTACAAGCTGCCGCCGGAGGTCAACCTGATCGGCGTCGCCCACTACCTGGAGGCGCTCGAGTGGCAGAAGGATGTGATCAAGATACAGGCGATTCTCGGTGCGAAAAATCCCCATCCGCAGACCTTCCTGGTCGGCGGCATGTCGATCCCGGTCGATCCGGACAGCCAGAACGCCATCAATGCCGACAAGATCGCTCTGATCCGCAAACTGCTGCGCAAGGCGCGCGCCTTCGTCGAGCAGGTCTACATCCCTGATCTGCTGGCGGTGGCGCCGGCCTATCTCGACTGGGCCGGCATCGGCGCTGGGGTCGGCAACTACCTTTCCTACGGCGACTTCCCCATGGACAACAGCGGCGGCACCGCCGGCCTGTTCTTCCCGCGCGGGGTGATCATGGGCCAGGATCTCGCCAATGTCATGGCGATGGACGAGAAGCAGATCACTGAATACGTCACCCACTCCTGGTACACCTACTCCGGCGGCGACAACAAGGGGCTGCACCCCTACCAGGGGGAGACCAGTCACAACTACACCGGCCCGAAACCGCCCTACGATTTTCTCGACACCGATGGCAAGTACTCCTGGGTCAAGTCGCCGCGCTACATGGACCAGCCGATGGAGGTCGGGCCGCTCGCCCGGGTACTGGTCGCTTACGCCAAGGGGGTGCCGGAGGTCAAGGGCGCCGTCGATTTCGTCCTCAACACCCTCGGTGCGCCGCCGACCGCGCTCTTCTCGACCTTGGGGCGGACGGCCGCGCGCGGCGTCGATGCCCTGGTGCTGGCGCAGCAGAACGAGGTCTGGCTGAACCAGCTGGCTGACAACATGGGGCGCGGCATCTATGAGGTGTTCAACAAGGAGAAGTGGGATCCGGCCACCTGGCCGCGCGAGGCCCAGGGCTTCGGCTACCACGAAGCACCGCGCGGGGCGCTGGCGCACTTCATCCGCATCGAAAATCAGAAGATCGCCAACTACCAGGCGGTGGTTCCTTCGACCTGGAACGCCGGGCCGCGTGATGCCGCCGGCCAGATGGGGCCGTACGAGGCGAGCCTGGTCGGCACGCCGGTCGCCGATCCGGAGCAGCCGCTGGAGATTTTGCGCACCATCCACTCCTTCGATCCCTGCCTGGCCTGCGCGGTGCATGTCATGGACGGCAAGGGGACGGAAATCGTCAGGGTGAAGGCCCTCTAAAGGGAGGAGGCGCACACCATGCTGAGAATCTATTACGTCTGGGAATGGCCGGTCCGCATCACCCACTGGATCAATGTGTTCTGCATGATCATGTTGACCATCACCGGCTTCTATATCGGCAGCCCGTTCATGACCGCCCCCGACTCCTCCATGTACATCATGGGCTGGATGCGGTTTCTGCATTTCGTCTTTGCCTACCTGTTCACGGTCTCGGTGGCGGCGCGCATCCTCTGGATGTTCATCGGCAACCACCACGCCTCCTGGAAGGCGTTCATCCCGTGGATCACGCCGGAAGGGCGGACCAACTTCGTCAAGATGTTCCGCTACTACACCTTCACCGGCAAGCAAATCTCTTATGAGATTGGCCACAACCCGGTGGCGGCGACCGCCTATGTCGGCATTTTCGCCCTGTTCCTGTTCCAGATCTTTTCCGGCTTCGCTCTCTATGGCCAGTATGCGCCGGGCGGTTTCTGGGACAGCAGTCTCGGCTGGGTCAACATTCTGGTCGGCAGCCAGTGGCTGCGCCTGCTGCATCACGGCGTGATGTGGCTGCTGATCGGCTTCATGATCAATCATTTCTACAGCGGCTGGCTGATGGACGTGAAAGAGCGCAACGGCACCATGAGCGGCATCTTCAGCGGCTATCGCTACATCGAGCCGGACGATCTCTGATGGCGATTCTGGTTCTCGGTCTCGGTAACACGATCATGACCGACGACGGTTTCGGGGTGAAAGTGGTCAACACGCTTTCATCCCGCTATCGTTTTTCGGGCCCGGTGCAACTCCTCGACGGCGGCACCCTCGGACTCGACCTGCTCCCCTACCTGGAGGAGATCGAGCGGCTACTGATTGTCGATGCCCTCGACATGCGCGCCGCACCGGGGACGATCAGCCGCATCGAAGGCGACGAGGTGCCGCGCGCTTTTGCCAGCAAGCTGTCGGTGCACCAGATGGGGCTGCAGGATCTGCTCGCCGTGGCGCAGCTGCAGGGGCATGTGCCGCAGGAGCTGGTGGTCTGGGGGGTGCAGCCGGAATCGATCGAGATGGGGACTGAACTGACCGCGACGATCGCGGCGGCTGTCGAACCGGTGATCGCCGCCGTGGTCGACGAACTGCGGAGCTGGGGCATTGAATGCCTGGCGTAGGGGCGGGATTGCCCCGCCCGGAGCGCGGAGAGCGTGTGCCTGCATCTTGGTTGGTCTGTTGATTTTCACCGCCTGCGGCCAGCCGTTCGACTACCCCGCCCGCCAGGCGCCGGCCGGGCTGCTCGCTGACCTCACGCAGATCGACGCCGGCTGGCAGCTTTTCCTGGAAAAATGCGCCAGCTGCCACGGCAAGCCGAGCGAAGGGCGCTCGCCCCGGGCTGCCTTCTTCACGCCGCCCGCCCCCGATTTCACTGAAGAGCGCTATCGCACGACCGCTCCGGACTATCTTTACTGGCGCATCGAAGTCGGCAAGACTGTCGAGCCGTTCCGCTCACAAGGGTCGGTGATGCCGGCCTGGGGCACTCTGCCGGAGCGTGAGATCTGGCAGATGGTGGCGTATCTCAAGGCGCGGGCGGAGTAATCTGCGACAGAACTCTTGTGCGGCAGAACGACTCGGGATAGTCTGCCAGAAAACTGCTGCGACGCTATCAGGATGGGCACATGGGAGCAGCAACACGGCCGGGCCACTGGGAGTTCGGCCGTTTGCCGTTCGGTGACAAGCTATGAATGTTTGTATGAGTTCAGGCCGATCTGCTCTTGTTGAGCGATGGTCATAATGAGCTTGGCAGTTGCACACTTGAGCGAGGTAGAGCCATGGACCCAGTACTGATCGGTGCGCTCATTCTGCTGACCATCCTCTCCCTGGTGCAGATCGCCCTGCTGTTGCGCAGACCGGACGATGGGCTCGCAGAGGTCAAGACGAAACTTGCTGCTCTGGAACAGGCGGGGGAGCGGTTTGAGCGGCTGCTGCGCGACGAGATGGCCCGCAGCCGTGAAGAAGCCGGCCAGGCCGCCCGGCAACTGCGCGAGGAGACCAGCGCGACCCTGAAGGGCGGCAACGATTCCCTGCTGCAGAAACTTTCGGTGATGTCTGCCGCGCAGCAGCGGCAGCTCGAAGGCTTTGCCGCCCAACTCGGCAAGCTGACCGAGACCAATCAGCAGAAGCTCGACCAGCTGCGGCTGGCGGTCGAGCAGAAGCTGGCAGCGCTGCAGGAGGACAACAGCAAACAGCTGGAAAAGATGCGTCTGACCGTCGACGAGAAGCTGCAGAGCACTCTGGAGCAGCGTCTCGGCGAATCGTTCCGGCAGGTCGGCGAGCGGCTGGAGCAAGTGCATCGCGGTCTGGGGGAGATGCAGGCGCTGGCCACCGGCGTCGGCGACCTGAAAAAGGTGCTGACCAATGTCAAGTCGCGCGGCACCTGGGGAGAAGTCCAGCTCGGCTCGCTGCTGGAGCAGGTGCTCGCTCCCGAACAGTACGCAACCAACGTGGCGACCAGGGACGGTGGTGAACGGGTTGAGTTCGCCGTCCGCCTGCCGGGGCGTGCTGACGATCGGGATGAGGTCGTCTGGCTCCCGATCGACGCCAAGTATCCCCTGGAAGACTATCAGCGCCTGCTCGACGCCCAGGAAAAAGGCGACGCGCTGCTCGCCGAAACGGCCATGAAGCAGCTGGAGAGCCGTCTCAAACTGGATGCCGCCACCATCCGTGACAAATACCTGAATCCGCCGCGCACCACCGATTTCGCCATCCTGTTCGTGCCGACCGAAGGGCTGTTCGCCGAAATTCTGCGCCGTCCGGGACTGACCGATCTGCTGCAGCGCGACTGCCGGGTCATGGTCGCCGGGCCGACCACCCTTTGGTCGCTGCTCAACAGCCTGCAGATGGGCTTTCGCACTCTGGCCATCGAAAAACGCTCCAGCGAAGTCTGGAATCTGCTCGGCGCAGTCAAGACCGAGTGGGCCAAGTACGGCGACGTGCTTGCCAAGGTGCAGAAAAAGCTGCAGGAAGCCTCGAACACCATCGACAGTGCCCAGCAGCGCTCGCGCGCGGTCGGCCGCAAACTGAAGACCGTTCAGGAACTCCCGTTGGGTGAAACCGAACAGATCCTGATGCTCGAAACTCTCGACACCGGCAACAATCGGGAACAGCCCGCGCCGGAGGTGTGACTGCTGTCGTTGCCGACCCTGCTCCGCTGGCTGGGGTGGCAGACACTGTTTCCGGTGGGAATAGTTGCGCAGGACTGCTGTTTTAGCTTTTTTATTCAGACTAAATTTGCTATAAGCAGACGTTCAAAAAAACAGCGGTTGGTCGTCATGTCTGGCCAGCACGCACAAACCAACGCCAGGGGGTAGAGCCAATGTCGGACAACGGAAGCCTGTCGGCACAGGACCTGGGTCTGAAGAGTGTCGGTACAGTCAAACACAACCTCAGTTACGATGAACTGTTCGCCTGTGAAAAAGACAAGGGAGAAGGACAGGTCGCCAACAACGGGACCATGATGGTCGATACCGGCAAGTTCACCGGCCGGTCGCCCAAAGACAAATATTTTGTCCACCAGAAGCCGTCGTTCGAGAATATCGCCTGGGGCAGAATCAATCAGGCGATGGCCCCCGAAGTGTTTGACGAACTGTACACCGAAGTCATCGACTACCTGTCCGGCAAGGATCTGTACGTCACCGACGGCTTCTGCGGCGCCAACGAGAAGACCCGCAAGCCGGTGCGCTTCGTCGCCGAGTACGCCTGGCAGTCGCATTTCGTCAAGAACATGTTCATCCGCCCCGATGCCGCCGATCTGGCCGGTTTCACGCCGCAGTTCACCGTCTACAACGCCTGCGGCCTGACCAACGCCAACTGGGAACGGCACGGTCTCAACTCCGAAGTGTTCGTCGCCTTCAACATCGAGAAGAATGTCGCCATCATCGGGGGAACCTGGTACGGCGGCGAGATGAAGAAGGGGATCTTCACCATGATGAACTACTGGCTGCCGCTGCAGGGGATTCTCTCCATGCACTGTTCGGCCAACGTCGGCAAGGGAGGGGATGTCGCCCTGTTCTTCGGCCTCTCCGGTACCGGCAAGACGACCCTCTCGACCGACCCGAACCGCAAGCTGATCGGCGACGACGAGCACGGCTGGGACGACGACGGCATCTTCAATTTCGAAGGGGGCTGTTACGCCAAGTGCATTAATCTGAGTGCCGAGAATGAGCCGGAAATCTTCAACGCCATCCGCCGCGACGCCCTGCTCGAGAACGTCGTCAGCAACGATGACGGTGTCATCGATTTCGACAGCGACGCCAAGACCGAGAACACCCGGGTCTCCTACCCGATCGAGCATATCGACAACCACGAGCCGAGCCTGAAGGGCGATCATCCGAAAAACATCATCTTCCTCACCTGCGACGCTTTCGGGGTGCTGCCGCCGGTCTCCCGTCTGACCAAGGAGCAGGCGATGTACTACTTCCTCTCCGGCTACACCGCCAAGGTCGCCGGCACCGAGCGCGGCGTCACCGAACCGCAGGCGACGTTCTCCGCCTGCTTCGGCGAGGCGTTTCTGCCGCTGCACCCGACCGCCTACGCCAGGCTGCTCGGCGAGAAGATGGAGAAACACAACGTCAACGCCTACCTGGTCAACACCGGCTGGGTCGGTGGCGGCTACGGCGTCGGCCAGCGGATGAGCATCAAGGCGACCCGCGCCTGTATCAATGCCATCCTCGACGGCAGCATCAACCATGTCGAGTTCGACCAGACCCGCTGGTTCCGTCTGCATATTCCGAAGACGCTGCCGGGGGTCGATAGCCACCTGCTCAATCCGCGCAACGCCTGGCCGGACAAGGAGGCGTTCGACTGCACCGCCAACAAACTGGCCGGCATGTTCATCGAGAATTTCAAGAAATACACCCACGGCGGTGATGACTTCGATTACACCAAGGCCGGACCGCAAGTCTGATCCGGACCTGACCGCACCGACTGTCACAAAAAGGGCGCCTTTTGCGAAAGGCGCCCTTTTTGTCGATCCCTCTTGCGCGCAGTCTGCCGCAGGCCTTGTGAAGAGAATTTGACACCCTGAAAAGCCGGGTGATAGACTCCTGAAGTTTTCATCCTCCAAAGGACCCGGCCGCCATGGATCACAAACAGCAGATACTTCTCGATGCCACCAGGCGACTGATCCGGCGCGGCGCCTTTCCGAATCTGGCCAAGCTGTTGGTCAAATCCCACCCGGCCGATATCGCGCACCTGTTCCGCTATCTGGAACTGAAGGAGCAGCGGATCCTGTTCAACCTGATCGACGATGCGGAGAAGGGCGCCTATGTCCTCTCCGAACTCGATCACGCCACCGGCGCCCGCCTGCTCGAACAGCTCGACAAGGAGACTATCACCGAGGTCCTGCAGGAGATGCCCTCGGACGATGCCGCCGACATCATCGGCAACATGCCGGAAGAGCTCGCTCTGGAGATCCTCGACATCATGCACGACGAGGACTCCGAGGAGATCGAGCAGCTGCTGCGTTACGACGAGGACAGCGCCGGCGGTATCATGTCGACCGAGGTCTTCGCCCTGCGGCAGAACGTCACGGTGCGTGAGGCGATCGAGGCGATCCAGCAGGCCGGCGATGTCGAGATGGTCTTCTATCTGTATGTGACCAACGAGCATGGCCAGTTGGTCGGCGTCCTCTCCCTGCGCCAGCTGCTGACGGTGCCGCCGGACAAGCGGCTGCGCGACATCATGATCACTGATGTGATCAGTGTGCGGACCGACGTCGATCAGGAGGAAGTGGCCCGGGTGGTCGAAAAGTACAACGTGCTGGCGGTGCCGGTCGTCAACGACAACAATCAGCTGCAGGGGATCATTACCGTCGACGACATCATCGACGTGCTGCGTCACGAGGCGACCGAGGATATCTACAAAATGGCCGGCGCCAGCGAGGAGGAGCTTTTGTACGGCTTCAATGCGCTGAAAATCGCCCGTCTGCGTCTCCCCTGGTTGATTACCAACCTGTTCGGCGGAGTGATCACCGGTTACCTGATGTGGTTGTTCAAGATGACCATCAGCGAGGTGATCGCCCTGATCTCCTTCATTCCGGTTATCACCGGCATGGGCGGCAATGTCGGCGGCCAGTCGGCGACCATCGTCGTCCGTGGTTTTGCCACCGGCCGCATCGACTCTTCCACTCTGCGCCAGGTCTTTTTCAAGGAGTTGCGGGTCGGCATACTGATGGGCGCCGTCTGCGGCCTGGTGGTCGGCGTGGTCGCCTTCATCTGGCACGGCAACGCCTATCTCGGCCTGGTGGTTGCCGTGGCGATGCTCGCCGCCATGACTGTCGCCGCCTGCATGGGCGTCATCGCGCCGAGCACGTTCAAGCGTTTCGGCATCGACCCGGCCATCGCCTCCAGCCCCTTCGTCCAGACCGCCAACGATATCACCGGTATCCTGATCTACTTTGCCACCGCGACCCTGTTTATCGGGTTTTTGCGGTAGACAGTTTTGACCGTAAAACCGAAGCCGTGACAGAGTGAAAAAACCACCCCGAGACGCTCTCTCGGCACTGGCCGAAAACACCGGAACGCTGGTCGGATTGACAGCGGAACGGTGGTCGCTTTCAAGTCGGTTTCACCGGTCGGATTCGCCGGAATACGCACTTTGCCAGTTAGTTTCAAAACGTCATCTCAACTTTCGCACCGATCAGATCGGTGCAAGAGCTTGATTTTACATTGATCTTTCACAATATATCGGCCGGAATTAGCAACGGACGCCTTATGAGACCCGGAATCTGGGCGATAAACGCTCCCAGGGCGTCTGCAACCGGGGCGCTGATTTTATCACCGAAGCTCTTGACCAACTGCTGCAGGGAGTTTAGCAACCACATCATGGCCTCGGTAAAGCTGGAGAGATGCCACACTGTTTGGCGATGTTGCTTTGCTGCAGTAATAGTGCGATGCGCTGATTGTCAAAGAACGATTTGATTTGGTTCTGGCATGAAACAGTTTCTGCTACACTCTGATTCAAAGCATCATCTCCTTGTTAGTAACAGGTTGTTTGGCGATACCCTGTTTTACTCCAGTTTGTGATGCTTTTGTTTAATTATTTCATATATTTACATATTTTTCATGCCTGCGAAAGTTGAGTCATATTCCTGCAAGGTTGGCGAAAAGCTTGAACTAAATGTTCCGGGAATTTGGACAATGGTCAATGGCGACCTTTTGGAGCGAGCCCTCCCGGTAATCAAGTTCCTGATGTGTCATTTGCATACAGCAGCACTGGTAGTGTTTCCGGATTCTGGCCTTGAACCATCCCCGTTTGTCGGCCCTCCTTTTACTCAAATTACAGACGTAATTATTGGGGAGAGTCGGTGAGTACAAGCCAACCGTCTCAAATTAAACGGTACGAGTGTTCAAAAAATGAACCGCATCATCATCATCGCCGGCCCCAACGGCGCAGGTAAAACCACCTTCGCCCGGGAATACCTCCCCCGCGAGGCCAACTGCCCCGATTTTATCAATGCCGACCTGATCGCCGCCGGTCTCTCCCCTTTCAACCCCGAAACGGCAGCGCGACGGGCTGGCCGGCTGATGCTGGAGGAACTGCACGGGCGCATCCGGCAGGGGAAGAGCTTTGCCTTCGAAACAACCCTGAGCGGCCGCACCTATCTCAAACGGCTGAAAGACTGCCGCAAGCGGGGCTACCATGTTACACTTGTGTTCCTGAGTCTGCCCAGTGCCGACATGGCCGTTGCTCGCGTCGCCGGGCGGGTCGCCCAGGGTGGCCACAATGTCCCCGAAGCCGACATCCGCCGCCGCTTTGAAACTGGGCTGCGAAACTTCCACGAAAGTTACAAGCAGAACGTCGACAGTTGGACACTTTACGATAACTCTGGATCATACCCGATCGTTGTTGATCGAGAAGAAAGCCGATGAACAAGACGAAGCCGTCAGTCGTTGAAAACCCTGAATTTGCCGGGATGGACGCCGCCCTCAAACGCGCCGCCAAGGCCGCCCTCACCTTGGCCCGCAAGACCAAAACTCCCTGCTATGTCTGGCAGGACGGTGCCATCGTTGATCTGGCTGCGCAAAAAAAATCCACACATATGAAAAAACCAAGGGCGCCGCAAAAAGAATCCGAGCCCTCCGCAAAAAGCTGAAGCCGCCCTTTTATGGACGGCCTCGTTACACCTTCCACACATGGTGGATG
>JAVVDS010000009.1:0-65398 GCA_032251295.1 Desulfuromonadales bacterium
CTTGAAAGGAACTGGAATATAAACGCGACGAGATTGCTGCGCTGGGCACCGGGAGCGAGGGCTCTCCCAGCCTTAATGAAAAAACTGGGGGTTTACATTGGAAGGATACTTGTTTATTCTCTAACAGAGTGATGAACGAGTTTCTCTGAAAGTGCCGCCATCGACCCACTTTGGTAAAAAGCTCCACGCCATCCTGGTTCCCTCGCGCCGCTCCGGAATCTGGCTCGGGTTAAACCAAGCAGAACAGCCGTTTCTCCCCGTTTGTTCACCTAATCCTGAATTGTCTGCGATCCTCGACATCGTTTCAGGACACGGCATCATGTTTCGCCGTTCCGCCTGACGCTTCCGGATGTGCCGCAAAAAAAACCTGCTGGTCATGCTTCCGAGGCTGGCTCGTGCTGGCGGCATTGGGTTCGATATTCAGATTAAATTTCGAGAAAGGATCAAGACCATGGCAACCACACCCCCACAGAGACTACAGAAAACAAACCCGGAGCATTTCAAGAAAGTCCTGTCGGCACGACTTGACGCCATTAAGCGCGGAGCGGGCGGGCATTCGCATCAAGGCTCTGAAATGCTACGCCTCCGCTTCAGCTTTGATCGCCTGCGTACTGACACCCACCTGGTCTGCATCAAATGCAAAAAAGCGATTACCGAAAAGCGTTTGCTCGCCAATCCGACGGTTCTGACCTGCGGGACATGTGAGCCTGACCGTGAAGCGACCACGAGGCGCTGATCAGAGAGATGAACCAGCCCCCCTGATCAACCCTTTCCGTGGAACTGCAGCAGGATCTTTTCAAGTTGCTCTGCCAGCGGGCGACCTTCCTCGTAGAGCCCATAACGTTTTAACAGCCTGACAATCTGATCTCTTTCCTGTTGCAGGTTTTCACCGCCGGAGTACCCGCAGTTACTGGCGTGGACCCCATCGGAATGGGCGCATTCAGGGCAGACTGTGACCTGTCCCGGAACAATCGCGGGGGAACCCGTCACCGTAAAGACGGTCTGCTCACGGTGACATCTCTGGCAGCGACCGTTTGTCTTCTGGCCGATATTCATATTGGCGCCGAGTGCTTTGATGCACTCAAAGCAAAGTTTCCGGCCCGTCCAGTCTTTCATCTTCAGAAGACTCTCTCTGTTCAACCGCCAGCAAGCAAACCGAGCCGCTAACCGGGCGTCTTCGCGGCGAGCGGCAGACGAATGGTCACCCGGGTTCCCTGGCCGTAGCTGCTCGCAACCTCGACCTCACCGTTCTGCGCCTCGATCAGGTGGCGAACGATGGTCATCCCCAGGCCAGTGCCGGCAATGGCGGTATTGGTCGCATCGGCCCGGTAGAATTTCTCGAAAATCTTCTGCAACTGCTCGGTGGTCATGCCGATCCCCCGGTCGCTGACGGTCAGCTTGCAGCAAGCCTCATTCTGACAGACAGCCAACTCGACCAGGCCGCCCTGCGGCGAATACTTCACCGCATTGCTGACAACATTCTCGAGAACCTGGATCATGGCATAGCGATCGGCCAGCGCCACGACCGGTTCGGGTGGCAGGGAGATGACAAATTGATGCTTGTCGGTCTGCCGACGGAAGTTGTCGACAACTTCGCGGCACAAGGTGCCGAGGTCGCACGGCCTGGCATCGATCTTCAGAATCTCACCCGATTCAATCCGGCTGATATCGAGCAGGTCACTGACAATATCGGCGAGGCGCTCGGCCTTCTCCTGGATCAGCTGCAGATACTCACCCAGGCTTTCCATAACATCGGGGCCGCCGGTCAGCAGCAGGTCGGTATAACCGACAATCGTCGCCAGGGGGGTCCGCAGTTCATGCGCTGCCGTTGAAACAAAGTCGCTTTTCATCCGGTCGACCTGGCGCTCCTCGGTCACGTCATGCAGCAAGGTGATGCAGCCGCGCTTATTGCCGTCGGCAGAGCGGATCGCGGTGACCCGGGCCTGGTAGATCCTGTCACGGTCATCCTCTGCGTTGCAGGAGAGATCTTCAACGAGCAGTTCCTGGCCTGTCCGGGGCGCCCGACGGATCAGTTCGACCAGCCTGGCATGCGGCAGAACTCCCAGAGTCGGCTTGTCATCGGGGCTGTCGGTCAGGCAGAGACCAAACAGCTCCTCGGCCCGCCGGTTAATCAGTACGATGTGCTCTTCGGCATCGGTCACCAGGATACCGTCCGATGCCGAGCGTAAAATCCCGTGAATTTTGGCATTGGCCTCCTGAGTCTCGGCAAGCGCCTCAAGCAGAGCCAGTTCGGCGTTACGGCGCGCCGTAACATCGGTGTAGACCAGCACCACATGGCTGATCTTCCCCAAAGCGTCGTGCATCGGCCGGGCAATCACGTTGTAACTGCGATCTCCCAGATTCCACTCGTCGAGATGCTGTTCGTGGCCGGAGGCGAGGACCTTTTCGAACAGGCAGCCCGGATGATCGCTACGCGCCCGGCAGACCACCTCACGGCAGTCCTGGCCATGGATGTCGACATTGCGCTCCAGGAGCATCTCCCGGGTTTTCTGGTTGTAGGCGACCACACGCCGCTGCGGGTTCAGAACCAGCAGTGCCGCACCGATGGTCTCAAAGATGGTCTCGATCTCCTGGTTGGCAAACTGCAGCTTGCGGTTGGTGTCCCGCAGGTTATCAAGGACATGCTGAAAGGACTGGGCAACGATGCCGATCGGGTCGAATTCGATCAGGCTCCGATCATCCAGTTCGTCCGGGTCGAGAGTCTTGGTGCCGATGACTGTAAGCAGGTCATTGACCTTGGTGCGGACATAACCGAAGGCCGTCTGGTTGAGTTGGCGCAGCTGCGCATTCTCCTGGCGGAGCAGCTCCAGTTCCGCCCGTTGCTGGGCCGTCAGACTGTCTGGCTGATCTTGCACCCGGTTCATGACATCGTTACTCTTCGTCCTCCGCATGCCAGATGCGGATCACATACCGCCCCTCTTCCTTGTCGACCGCGACCGAGAAGCCCATGTTGCGCACAGCATCGGGAATCGTGCCGGTGGCATCGCGGTTGTCGGTCCGGATCAGCAGGGAGAGCGCCCCAGAAGAGAGTTCGTCATGCCGGGCATTGACCTCGCGCAGCGCCAGCAGCAACGAAGAGGGACAGACCTGCCCGGCAAGATTCAGTTCGACGGTTTTCATGGAGGTTCCTTAAAAGTGACTTTTCAGCATGTCACTGAAGCGTTCTGGCACAAGCTAACGCAGGCGCAAAGAAGAACTGCGAGACGCAAAGACTGTTCCTCAGAGTGATCAATCTTTGCGTCTTGTCTCACCCCTTTGTGGCTTTGCGTTGAAAAATAAATGGTACAGCAGCACAGTCCCATCGATGGACAACGATGCTACGGATCATGCTCTTTCAGCGGCTCTGCGTCTCGAGTGAGCGCAGCGAACGAGCGTGAGAGAAGAAAGGGCCGCCAGACCTGGTGCAAGCTGAATAGTTACCCTTAAAATTGCTGTCGGGATCGACATCGTCCGCCCCCGGAATGGACACGGCACGCCCTTTCCCTGCGCCCCTATCTGCCCCAGTGTCTCCTCAACACTCGGCACAGGTCAACTCACATCACAACACGCCGCAGCAACAGGCTGCCGAGCCAGGCGCCGGGGAAGAGCCCGGCGACAAACAGCAGGCTCTGCAGGGTCAAGAGCGGCAGGCCGCCCATGATATGCCAGAGATTGCAGCCGGGCGTCATGCGGGAACCGAGGGCCATGACCACCCCGCCGACAAACACCATGCCGACCTGACGTGGCGGGAGTGACGAATTGAGCCTGAGTTCCCCGAGCAGACCAGCGGAGAGCGCTGAACCAGCGACGATGCCGACAATCAACGGCACCTGTATCATGGCGACCACATCGAACACCGGGCCGGCGCCACCGACTCTCGGCAACTGCTCCAGGGGAAAAGTGTAGCTGATCGGCTGTGCGCTGAAAAACGTCAGGCCGGCGACATGGGCCGGGGCGACCAGACTCTCCAGCGAGGCGGCCAGTTTGGCGTAACTGGTCGTCACTCCCATCGGCAGGCCGATCAACAGCACCGAGAGCAGGCTGAGTCCGGCCAGCGCCAGGGCACTCTGCCAGGGGGGGATGAACCCTTCGGCGGCGTGTCCGCTGCGCAGTCGGCCGGTACGCCACCAGAGCCAGCAGACCACAGTTCCCGCAATGAGTGCCGGCCAGAGAGTCAACCAGGGAGCGACCCCGAGCCATTCGGCGACGGTTCTGGCGTCACCGGCCAGCCGACTCGCCCCGGCCAGTCCGATCCACCAGGAATGCAGTTCGGCATAGAGCGCACTGCCGACCAGCAGGCCGACAAAGGCGATGGCGGCCAGCAGACTGCCGGCACCCATTTTGTAGAGAACCCCGACCACACAGCCACCGGCCAGAACCATGCCGAGACCGAACAGTACACCGCCAGCCAGACTGGTCAGTGCCGGCGGACCGAACCAGGGGAACGGGTAATAGGGGAGAATCCCCATAAGCCGGCCCGTCTCGAACAGCAGGGCGGAGGCGACCACCAGCAACAGCAGCGGCCGCAACATGGCGAGAGAGCGGAACAGGAACAGGTCGCGGAACGCCCTGGTCATACAGAAATCGGAGCGGTGCATCAGAAAGCCGGCACAGCCACCGATCACCAGGGAAACCTTCAGCTCAAACCAGGGGAGAGGCAACACACCTTCAGTCCTTTATCGATCAACCCGCAACGATCGTCACTGTTCTGCATGGACTTGCGGTTTATGGCTTATGGTTGATGGCTTAAAAAACGAATCGACTATCAACCATCAACGGCTATAGATCATACCGTCGTGAACTTATTCTCACAAGCAATTTTACGGCAGACTACGCGACTATCCCCGGCCTCCTGCGGTGGCGAGGCGTCCGATCGCAGCTGGAATCTGCTCGGCGGGGAGATTGCCGAAGGCGAGACGCAGGCAGCCGTCAAGGCCGGGACCGAAAGCGGCGCCAGGGAGGCAGATCAGGTTCTGCTCCAGCGCCAGGCGGCGTGCCGCCGCGCGGCTGCCGAGTTCGGGCCAGGGATGGCTGACCCAGGCAAAAAAGCCGCCGCTGGCCAACAGCCGGAAACCGGTCGCCGCCTGCAGAAACAGTTCGCGAAACCGGGCATGCCGGGCAAGCATCATGCGGGTATTGCCGGCCACCCAGTCGTCGAGATGGTCGCAACCGAAGCCGATTGCCAGCTGGCTGAGGCGCGGCGCGCAGACGACCATGCTGTCCTGCACCTTGAGGGCCTGCTCGATCAGCGGAGCGCCGGCCACCAGGGCGCCGGCACGGAAACCGGTCAGAGCGAAGGTCTTGCCGAAGGAAGCGATATGGACCAGGGTCTCCTGCCAGTCGGGTCGGGTGAACAGTGCGTGCGGCCCCGCCCCTGGTGGCAGGAAGGCGTTGTAGGTTTCATCGAGGATCAGAGTCAGACCGTGTGCGCGCGCCAGGGCGAACAGCCGATCCAGGGTTGCCGGCGCCGTGACGATGCCGGTCGGGTTGCTCGGCGTCACCAGCAGGATCGCCCGGGTGCGGGCGCCGATCCGTTGCGCCACGGCAGTCGGATCGAGCTGCCCGTCAGCGCTTGCGGCAAACGGCACCCAGACCGGGCGGATGCCGAGAGTCTGCAGCGCCATGGGGTGGTCGAAATAGGCCGGCGCTGCCACAATCACCTCGTCACCGGCTTGACAGAGGCTGCTGATGGCGAGCCAGAACGCCTGACTGGCGCCGACTGTCAGACAGATCTCCGCCGCGGTGAGACGCGCGTCGTAACGCCGACCGTACCAGCGACCGAGACTTGCGCGCACTTCAGCAAGCCCTTCGTCGGGACTGTAGCGACTGGTCTCGACACGATCGAGCTGCTGGCGGAGAAAATCGAGAAGTTGCGGTGCCGGCGGGTAGTCGGGGACAGCCTGACAGCAATCGATCAGTGGTCGCGGATCGGCGGCACGACCAGTCAGCCAGCTTTTGACCTCGGTAATCGGCGGTGGCTGCACGTCCAGCAGATGAGAATTGAACCGCATGACCGTCTCCTGCTGCTACGCCCGACGTATGATCTCGACCAGCAGCGTACTGATCCGCGCCATGTCGGCCACCGCGACCTGCTCGTGAGCGGAGTGAACATGCTGCATGCCGGTGGCGAGAATGATGGTTTCGATGCCGTGACCGTTGAAGATATTGGCGTCGCTGCCGCCACCGCCGACCCGAATCTTAAGATCGAGTCCGGTCGCCGCGGCGGCTTGCCGGGCCAGTTCGACCACCGGCGCATCCTCAGCGACCGCCATTGAGGGGAAATCGGGCAGCACCTCGATGGCCAGGGACGGCCGATGCCATTCGCCGTCGATCTGCCGGGACATCCGCTCTACCGCCCGTTCGAAACACTCGGTCATGTGTGCGGTCTGGGCACGCAGTTTTTCCGGATCGTGGCTGCGTGCCTCGCCTTCCAGCGACACACGCCCCGGGACGATATTGCAGGCCACACCTCCCTCGATGCGACCGATATTGGCGGTGGTTTCGGCATCGACCCGGCCAAGGCGCATCTCCGCCAGGGCCAGAGCAGCGGCCTGGATCGCCGAGAGGCCGGTCTCCGGCGAGACGCCGGCATGGGATTCACGGCCGATGATCTGCACACGCAGCCGGTTGGCACCGGGGGCACGCAGCACCATCCATTCGGTGCCGGTGGTGTCGAGGGCATAGCCGCGCCGGGCACGCAACAGACTGTAGTCCAGGTGCTTGGCACCGACCAGGCCGATCTCCTCGGCAATGGTCACCACCAGCTCGATCTCCGGATGGACGATGCCCTGTTCGCGAACCACTTCCAGCGCTTCAATGATCTCGGCGATCCCCGCCTTGTCATCGGCGCCGAGGATGGTGGTGCCGTCGCTGGTGAACACGCCGTCGCGAAGGACCGGCACCACCTGCCCGCCCGGCTCGACCGTATCCATGTGCACCGAGAGGAGCAGCGGTTCACTGCCGCTGCCGATTGCCGGAAAGCGCGCGATGAGATTGCCGACCTCGCCGCCGGCCGTCCGGGCCGCCTGATCGAAGATGACCTCGGCACCGAGTCGGGTCAGGCGTTCCTCCAAGTAAGCGGCAATGGCCGCTTCGCGCAGCGGCGGACTGTTGATCGCCGCCAACCGGGCAAATTCATCGGCCAGGCGCTGCTGATTGATCATTGTCTGTCCTCCATGACTGGTGAATGCAACGACATCGTTGAGGTACACGCCACTATCCCCCGTGTGTCTGCCGGCCGTCAAGACCGATCAAATCTGGACAAGAGTGTGCCGGCACTGCTAAGATGCCATCGTTTACACGCTCAGCTCCAGGGGTCGACTCTTGAATTACGATTTTCTGCCGCCCAAAAGAACCTCGAATGCTCACCGGATCAGCCGGAAACGGCTGCGCCTCTGGCTGCTGCCGGCTCTGGCGGCCCTGATCGTCGGCGCCCTCTTGCTACGCCCCGCAGTCACTCCGACCGGGGCGACCCTGCCGCCGGAGGTTGCGGCGCCACCTGCCGTGCCGCCTCCGCCGGACATCCGCCGCGAAGTTATTGACGGCCGGGTTGCCTCCGGGGACACCATCAGCGCCCTGCTCGGCGCCTACTTCACCCCGCAACAGATTCACCAGCTCGGTCAGCAGAGCAGGGATATTTTCCCCTTGTCACGGCTCAGCGCCGGCCAACCCTACCAGCTGCACCTGGAGGACGACCGGTTCGTCGAATTTCTCTACGATATCGACCGGGACGACCAGCTGCTGATCCGCCATTCCGCTGAAGGGTTTACGGTCGAACGGATTCCGATCGAGTACACCACCACCGTAGAATCGGTGCAGGGCGTCATCGAATCGAGCCTGTTCGCGGCGGTGGCCGAGATCGGCGAAAGCGACACGCTGGCAATGAATCTGGCGGATATCTTCGCCTGGGATATCGACTTTATTCTCGATATTCGCAGTGGCGACTCCTTTCAGGCCCTGGTGGAGAAACGCTTCCGCGATGGCGAACCGGCCGGTTACGGCCGGCTCCTCGCCGCCCGGTTCGTCAACCGGGGGGATTCCTTCGAGGCGATCCTGTTCCAGGATGGCGACCAGTTGCCCGGCTACTACAATGCCGATGGCGGGAGTCTGCGCAAGGCGTTCCTCAAGGCGCCCCTCGCCTTTAACCGCATCTCTTCAGGCTTTACCATGCGGCGTTTCCACCCGATCACCAAGACCTGGAAGGCACATCCGGCCATCGACTACGCGGCGCCGCGAGGCACCCCGATCAAAACCGTCGGTGACGGTGTCATCATCAAAAAAGGCTACACCAGGGGGAACGGCAACTACGTCAAGATCCGGCATAATGGCGGTTACGAAACCATGTACCTGCACATGAACGGTTTCGCCAAGTCGATTCGCCAGGGGAGCCGCGTCAGTCAAGGGCAGGTGATCGGCTATGTCGGCAGCACCGGCCTGGCAACCGGTCCGCACCTCTGTTTCCGCATGACCAAAAACGGCGCACCGGTCAATCCGCAAAGGATCAAACTGCCGGCTGCCAACCCGGTCTCACATGACAACCTCGACGATTTCCAGCTGCTCGCCAGCAGTCTGTTGCAGCAGATGGATGATGCACCGGTTCAGGTGGCCGAGCAGCAGAGCGACTCGTCCAGCCGCCACAACTGAGCCATACCCCGTTTTTCTCAACCTCCCGAGAAGGAAACGACCTTGAAACTCGGCGAACTGTTACTCAAGCACAGTCTGATCGATCAGGCACAGCTCGAAGAGGCCCTGCAGGCGCAGGTGATCTTCGGCGGCAAACTCGGCACCATCCTGATCGAAATGGGGCTGATCACAGAAAAGACCCTGGCGACGGCCTTGAGCAAACAGCTCGGTTTCCCCTGCGCTCAGCCGGGTCAGCTGGAGAAGATCCCGGAGAGTGTGATCGCGATCATCAGCCGGGAGCTGGCGGAGAAGCACCAGGCCGTGCCGGTGAGCGTCAGCGGCCGCAAGCTGACCCTGGCAATGGCCAACCCGCAGGATCTCAAGGCTGTCGACGAAATCGCCTTCCGCACCGGCTACATCATCATTCCGATCCTTGCCCTGGAAGTCCGCCTGGTCCTCGCCCTGGAGCGTTACTACGGCCTGAAGCGGGCCATGCGCTATGTGCCGCCGCCATCAAAACGGATCAACAGGCCGGCGCCCGCGACCGCCAAGACAGCAGCAGGGGCGGACAAGCCGGTTGAAGCACAGACCCTGCTCGAAGAAGCCGGCTATTTCGGTGCGGACGACGAGATGCCGGCGACACCGGCCAGGAAGCCGGTGGAAGTCGCCCCGCCGGCGCAAGCGCCCGCGGCCGAACCGATCGAAGAGTTGGAAGCTGTTGAGATCGTCGAGGAGTTGACTGACGAAGAGGTGACGCTGGCGACCACGGCAACCGCGCTGGTCGCAGCCCGCGACCGCAACCATGTCGCCGATGCCCTGATTCGCTACCTTGGTGCCCACTACGCCCGGGCGGCTCTGTTCATGGTGGTCGGTGGTGTGGCCACCGGCTGGCGTTCGGCAAAGAATGGCAAGCCGATCGCCGGCTTCGACGAGGTGCAGATCCCTCTGAACGAACCCTCTGTACTGAAAACCGCTGTCGACACACAGAGCTACGTTCTCGGCCCGATACCGACCAGTGGTGCCAACCTCGCCCTGACCACAATGCTCGGCAAGCCGGCGCCGAGAACCGCAATCCTTCTGCCCCTGACCATGCTCGGCCGGGTGGTCGGCCTGATCTATGTCGACGATCCGGAGCAAGAAATGGCCGAACAGCTGGCGGTCCTGCAGCAGTTGGCGACCAAGGCGCTGATGACCTTCGAGATCCTGATTCTGCACAACAAGATTTTGCGGGTCTGAGCGGCGGCGGAACCGGCCTGTGCCGCGGCGGACAGCTCACTTGCCGACAAAACGCACTCGTCTGTCGTGCGGCAACATGCCGGGTTCCCCTCCCCGTCTCCCCCCCGGGGACGCTACTTGCGTTGCCAACCGCCACCCGCATTCTGCAGGTACCACCCCTTGCCCGCCTTGTCCCGCCAGGATTCGGCAAAAATCGTCTGGATTTCATCCGCCCTTTCCGGGAAGCCATTGGCCCGGGCGATCTCCTGATAGAGCCGCTGGCGATCAAGGTTCTCCGCTGTCACCAGACGGTTCAGCTCGGCACGCTCCTTCAGATCGAGGCCATCGAGACTACGTACCAGCAGTGAGCCATCCAGAGCGATCCCGAGATGACCGGAGTCGAGATAGGGGACAAACTGCGCAAAACGATCCTTCATGCCGGCGCGAATGGCACGAATCTCCGGCGTACTGATGTCGATATCCTGGGCAGCATGGGCCAGACCCGGCCCCCAGCCGGGAATAAAACTGCTGTCAGGCCGATCCGGTGCCTGCTTGACCGGTCGGTCCTTCTCACCATACACATCGTCAACGATCCGGTCGGCCGCGCCACGAATCTCTTCCGCGGGGAAATAGATATTGATGGTCACGCAGGAGATCACCACTCCGGCGGCAAGCAGACTCAGACTTCGCAGCAAACATCTCATCGGAACACCTCCAAGCGCAAAAATGTGGGAGCAGACACGCACACCGTAGCGGACGATCACTTCCGCGTACCGGCCGCCCTGCGAAAAGGGCCGAAGACCACGCGGGCGATGCGACGCTGCCGTTTAGCGCCACGATCCATCGACGGCAACTATAACCGAACCGATGGCAAATTCAACGTCCGGACCGTTCGATCCGTTTCAGCCGCCCGACCATTTCGCGAAAGGAGATGGTCGGACTGGAGACGAGCACATCGATTTTCGGTGGCAACCAGCCGCCATCGATCAAGGACTGCTCACTCCCGTCCCTGGCCGACCCGCGCAGATGGAACAGATCGTTAGCCAGGGAGAGGACCAGACCGATCTTGCGGTAGCGATAAAAATCGATGAAACGATAGACCCCACGGGAGAGGGCGGCGGAGAGTCCTCCCTGACTGAGGGTATTCAGGTTCCTGATCGCCTTGACACTGATGTTGCGCACGCCGTCGCTGCGCGTCTCGAAACGGGCAGTAAAGGCGGACGGGACACCTTCGAACAGACGGAGCCCATGCACGTAACCGTCAGCAATGCCGTTGATCTCGCCAAATTCAAAGGTACGGGTCAGTGCCGACAGGTCGACCCCGACAAAGTCGATATCGGCGTGGTAGGTCGGGAAACGCGACAGCGGTTGCCGGATCTCGATGTTGCCGATACGGAAATCACCGTCAAAGAGGGTCATGGCGGCATCACCGGCGGTGCGCACCAGGTTGCGGCTGGCCTCGACGTCGTCCAGTCTGGCGCTGAACAGCCCGCTCACCTCCGGCCAGTCCAGCACGCGACAGACCTGCGCCAGGGAGAGTTCCTGCAGACGGAGGCTGCCGCGCAGATACGGTTCGGGACCGTCGAAAACCAGCTGTAATCCGCTCAGCCGCAGTCGGCCACCCGCCAGGTTGATCTCAAAAGGTTCCAGCAGGGACCAGCGATTCGCGGACGCCTGCAGCAGCAGGTGACCGTCAGGCTCGTCGATCAGCGGACCACGCAGGCGCTGCCAGTCGAGGCGACCGATCGCCGGCAGGGCTCCGTTTTCCGCCCAGTCTCCCCGCCTGAAGCGCAGCGGGACCGTACCGGACAAACTCTCCAGTGTCAGGCGATCGGGCCAGGTGAGGGTCAGAGCGCGCGGCTCGATTGTCAGGTCGAGCCGCCAGTCCTGCCGACGGCGCTCGGCCAGCACGGTTGCCGACATGACGCCTTCCACCTGCCAGTGCTGCATCCAGGGCGCCAGTTCGCCGCCCAGATGCTGTACAGTCGACCACGTTCTGCCGCCGACTTCCGGGAGGTCGACGCGGCCCGCAAGACGGACATGGTCCGCCGCCAGCAGACCATCGAACCGGCTGGTAATCAGGCCGGCCAGATCGAGTTCAGCGGCAGCGAGCGACAACTGGCGTCGATCGGTCTGCCAAAAGCCGGTCACCTGCAGGTTCAGAGGCAGTTCTTGCAAATCGGCATACCAGCTTTTCACCAGAGCCTCGCCGGCACCGACACGGCCGCCGAGGTCGAAGTTCAGTTTGTCGCCGTGCGCCGCGAGGCGACCGACCAGATCGACGGAACCGCCCGTCAGCATGATCGTGCCGTCCGCACTGCTGTACTCGAGTTCTGACAGCGCAACCGATTCGAGCACAACATCAAAACCGTGGGCTGTGGCCAAGGCTGCGCTGAAACGGGCACTGAGTTGTGCCTGCAGGCCGGCTCCGGCCATTGTGGCGGTTGCCGCACCACTCAGATCGAGTCGAGTCTCATGCCAGCGCCACGCGCCATCGAGCCGGGCGGCACCAACGGCTGGCCATGCCAGCGGGACCGGCAGACCGAAAGTCCGCATCGAACCGGCAACGTCGTCGCTCTGCAGCCGAAACGTCGAGAGCCACTGTCCCGTGGGCGCTTGCCATTCGAGATCGCAGAGACCGCTGGCCAGCACGTTGCCATCGTGCCGTGCCAGCAATTCGATGCTGTGACCGACAAGAGTGAGCCGCTCCGGCTGCCAGTCGCCGTCGAAGACCGTCCGCAGAAGAATCCGGTCTTGCCAGCGGCCAGAGGCTCGCGCGGACCTGACTTCGATCCGGCCGGGAGCGGCAGCAATCTCCGCAACCGCTTCGAGAGCTTGCCAGGACTCGAACAGCACGGATAGCTCAGGGGAAAAACTGTGTACCGTGGCTCCGGGGTCTGGCAGGGCCAGCTCTCCCCGGCCAAGAAACTCGGTGCCGTCCCAGTCGCCGCTCAGGGTCACCACGGCCTGACCGGCAAGGTGCAGAGACGCGACCAGTCGCCAGGACCCGGTTTGCACCCCGTCGATCCGCACCGCGGCCGACTGCCACGTCAAGTGCCGGTCAGCAGTCTGCACAGAGCCGTCGCCAAGCTGCAGACTCAGTTGCAGGTTAGCCGGTTCAACGGTGAAGTCGAGAACCGGCTCGCGGACCAGCCAACTGACTCCGGCGGGCCACGGAGGCGGGTAGCCAAACACCTTGAGCAGCGGGACGACCTCGTGGTCGGCCAACTCGGACAGGGTCAGGCGACCGGCCAATGGGCCTGTGCCTTCGGTTCTGAACGTGACAGGCTCCGCCAGCAGCAACCGACCGTCCCAGGCGAACTCCTCCAGGGTCAATTCAATGCCGTGCTGCCACAAACCACGGCCGGTCATCCGGAAGTCTGTCCCGGCGTGGTCGGTAACCCGGCCGCTCAGGGCAAAATCGGCAACGGCACCGATCCGACCGGATCCGGCAACCGGTATCCTTAGGGAACGATTGTCGGGCCAGCTCAGCTGCAGCTCGCCGTCTTCAATCACCCAGTGTTCGATGGTCAGGGGGGCACTTGCGGCGAATCCTGCTGGCTGGGGATCAGTCGGCGGGCTGTTCTGATCGAGCCGCAAATGCACTTGCGGCTGCCGCAGCGTCAGCGCTGTCAGTGAGAACTGCGTCAGGCCAGGCCAGTCGAACCGGACGACGGCTTCTGCGAGGTGCAGATCGAAAGTGTCCCGTTTGACGGCCAGACCGGCCAGTTCGATCTCCCCCCAAGCCACGGACAACCGCTCGAGACGGACATCAGCGGCCAGCTCCTGGGCCAGACGGGCAACCAGCCACGGCCGGACAATCCGCGTGACCAGTTGCTCCCGACAGAGCCAGACCAGCGCCACCGTCGCCGTGACACCCAACAAAAACACGAGCAGATATCGCAAAGGTTTTGTCATGGTGCATGCCCCGTCCGGCGGCGTTAGCTCGTGCCGGGACGTTCAGCCAAATACGGAGTGGTCCGGCCGGCCTCAACCGATCGGCCAGTCCTCTTCAAAGCCGGGCGGAAAGAAGGTTTCCCGGGTGCGGTTGAAATAGCCGTACTGCAGCTTCGGGAAGCGTCTTTTCAGGCGCCGCAGCATCGGCAGCATCCCCATCCCCTCCTCATCAATCCGCAGACTGTCGAGATAGAGAACCGGATCGAGACTCAGGTTGCGCCACTGGATCAGATCGATGCCGATCTCTTCGATGAGCAGCTCCAGAGCTTCGACCTCCGCCGTGCTGTCGGTCACACCGGGGAAGACCAGATAGTTGAGCATGAGGAACAGGCCGGCCTGTCGGGCCCGGCGCAGGGAGTCGAGGACATCGGCAAAGCGGTAGCCGCGCGGCCGGTAGTAGGCGTTATAGAGCGGCGCCTGTACTGAGTTGAGCGACACCCGGATCGAGTCGATACCGGCTGCGGCCAGGCGGTCGATGGCAGCGGGGATCGAGGCGTTGCTGTTGAAGTTGATGGTGCCACGCGCGGTCTGGCGGCGCATTTCGCGCACCGCGGCGCAGATAGTCTGCTCCTGCAGGATCGGGTCACCTTCGCAGCCCTGACCGAAGGAGACGATGGCGTTCTCCGCCTGTTCGAGATGCGGCACGGCAATCTCGCACAGCTCCTTGACCGTCGGCACGAAGGTCAATCGCTCCTGACTGGCCGGACAGCAGTCCGACTCCTGCAGGGAGATGCAGCCGATACAGCGCGAATTGCAGGTGGGAGAAGTCGGCAGCGGCGCTTCCCAGCGACGGAAGAAGAGGTTTTTGGCAGCAAAGCAGTGATAGTCGACGGCACAGCGCGCCAGCTGTTCGAGCAGCCGGTTCTCCGGGTTGGTCTTCAGGGCCCGGCGCACCAGCGGATCGAGCTGGCGGTCATCGAAGTGTTCGGGCTGCCACTGGAGGTTGCGGTCGACCTGCACCGCCGCCGCGTAGAAGCGCTCTTCCTCGACGCACCAGCCGACTGCCGTGTACGACCAGAGCGGCAGGGTCGCCTGCTTGTGGGCGTAGTCCGCCGCCGGCAGCAGAGTGCGGGTATAACCCGGGGTCAGAAACGCCGACACCGCCTGCAGGGCACCGCCCCCCCAGGAGCGCGGCAGGCGGTCGACGGTGCGGACCCGGCCATCATCAACGGCAAAGCCGATCGGCGGCGTCGCCGGGATGGTGAACAGCCGGCTCCCCTCCGGCAGTGGGATCAGCTCCGCAGCGGACGGCCGGACAACTTGCCGGCCGTTCATGCCGGCCAGCAGCAGCTCCGGATGCTCGAACACCTCGCCCTTGTCATCGGCGACGACGGTCAGAAATGTTTTTACCATTCTTGCAACAACTCCAGATATACCCCTATCACCACGAGGCGACCCAGATCTCCGGGCACCACACGCCGCTAACCACTAACCGCCTTAAACCTACCACAACCGTCTCCACGGCAACAATTTCCTTTATCCGCACCCGCCCCTTCGCTATCCTTGCCGCATGCGCACCATCCTCGCCACCCTGCACAGCAAGTTCATCCACAACAGTCTGGCCCTCCCCTGCCTGGCGGCCTACTGCGGCGATACCTGTGGCGAACTGCTGATCCGTGAATTTACCGTGCATGAGCCGCGCGAGGCGATCCTCGCCATGCTGCTGGCCGAACAGCCGGACGTGGTCGCGTTTTCCGTCTACCTCTGGAACCGCCGCGAAACCCTCGACCTGATCGACGCCCTGGCAGTGGCGCAGCCGGGACTCCGCCTCGTCGTCGGCGGACCGGAAGTCTCGTTCGAAGGTCCGGCGCTGTTTGCCCGCCACCCCGGTCTGACCGCCGTGGTGCGTGGGGAAGGCGAGGAGCCGCTGCGCGCCCTGCTCTCAGCATGGACCACCGGGAAACAACCGGGAGAAATTTCTCGCCTGACGCTGCGCCGCGACGAAGAGATCGCCAGCGGCCCGGACGGGCCGCCCCTGGCCCGGCTCGACGACATCCCCTCCCCCTTTGAAAACGGCCTGATCGATTGCGAGCGCGGCTTCGTCTACTACGAAACCAGCCGCGGCTGCCCGTTCCGCTGCAGCTTCTGCCTGAGCGCCAACGACGACCGGGTTCGCTCCTACAGCATGGCGCGCATCGAAAGCGATCTGCGCTGGCTGCTGGAACGGGGCGTACCGAAAATCAAACTGGTCGATCGCACCTTCAACTACGACGCCGCCCGGGCCCGGGAGATCTTCACCTTCATCCTCGCCCACAACCGCACCAGCCATCTCCATTTCGAGATCGCCGCGCACCTGCTCGACGCGCCGACGTTTACCCTGCTCGAACAGGTGCCCGCCGGCATGTTCCAGTTTGAAATCGGCGTGCAGTCGACTCTGCAGCAGACCTTGACCGCCATCGACCGCCGGGTCTGTCTAGACGCTCTCGCAGAGAGCGTGCGTCGCCTGCGGCGCGCCGGGCGCATCACCCTGCATCTCGATCTGGTCGCCGGTCTGCCGGGGGAAGGCTATAGCGACTTTCTCACATCCATCGACCGGGTCGCTGCCCTCGCCCCACACCACCTGCAGATCGAGCCGGTCAAACTGCTCCCCGGTACGCCACTGCGCCGGCAGGCCGCGCGCCACGCCATCCGTTTCGACCCGAATCCGCCCTACACCATCCTCGGCAGCAGCGACCTCGACTTCGGAGAACTGCAGCGCATCAGGGAGACCAGCCGTCTGCTCGACCTGATCTGGAACAGCGGCAACATGCAGACCTTTGTCCAGGTGCTCGCCGAGGGCTTCGGCTCTCTGGCCAAGGGACTGGAACATCTGGCAAACTACTGGCGGCAGCACGACCTGTTCCGTTTCCCGAGCAGTCGCCAGGCACTGTTCGAACAGTGCGGGCGGTTCGCCACGCGGCAGGACGAAGCGTGGCATGGCCGCCTGCGCGACGCCCTCGCCTACGACTACGCACGCTGCGAACGGGTCGTACTCAGCCGGCTGCCGGAGTTTTTCGATGTGAATCTCGAGTTGGCGGAACAGGCTTGGGTGCGTCGCCAGGTCGAAGCTCGTACCGAGGCGATCAGGGGGGCGGGGATCAAACTGCAGCATTTCGCTGCGGTCTTTCATCATCTGCCAGACCATCCTGAACGAACTGTCCGGCTGTTTTGCTATCTGACCGAAACTGGCCGGGGAATGACGGTCGAAGAGTTTGTCTGCCCGCAATTGTCAACGACCGGGACAATCACAGGGAGCGATCCGCATGGCTGATGACCTCACCGATGTCGAAAAGAAGATCATTGAATTCGCCACCAAGGCCTCGGCTACCATCCAGAACCAGTCCGAGCAGATTCACGCCCTGAACCGGGTACTGCTGGTCGCCCTGGTCTGTATCGGCGAACAGAACCGGGCCTTCCGCGACGACTTCATCGACCGGATCGACTGGATGAGCGAGCGGATGGAGCAGCAGGAGAGCGAACCGGTCACTCGTGACTATCTGCGCGAACTGGTCCGCTTCCTGCGTGACCCTTACGTCTATGCCTCGAAAGAGGAAGAGGACCGGCCGAAGTGGTTTCGCGGCGTCATTCCCGGCGGCCGCTCCGGGCAGCCGCCGCAGCATGACAAAGAGGATTGAAGACTTTCGACTCCTCGCGGCACCACCCCGCCGCGCGAAAAGCTGGTCCCCGGAGTTTACTGTTTGTGGCAATCTCTACAACCGGTCGGACCTGCACCGACCTGTTTGTGGCAGTCCCTGCAGAGAGCGTGCGCTTTATCCTTGCCCAGAGCCAGCACGCCCGGGACTCCTTCGCCATGACAAACGGAGCAAGCGTAGGCAGCGTCGTGCAGGTCATGCGGGAAGGTCACCTTGCCGTAGTCGGCATCGAGGACGACCGTGCCCGGGGCAATCGATTGCTGGACGCGTTCAACGGCTTCGCCTGCAGCTTGCGTGGTTGCGAGGGCAGCGGTTTCAGCTTTCTCGGCAACGGCACTCATTACTTCGGAAGCAGCCTCCCCGGTTTTCGTCACAGTCTCTTTGCCGGCCGCAACGGTCTGGTCAGCCATGTCCTGCGCCTTTTCCGCAGCCACCGCAGCCGCAGCTTGCGCTTTCTCAACCGACTCCGTAACCGCAGGCCCCGCCTGCTGCTCGACATCTCCCGCTTTTTCGGCGACCGCCCGGGCCGCGTCTTTTACACCACCGGCAACTGTTGCAGCCGCCTCACCGGCTTTTTCGGCAACCGTCTCTTTCTTGCCTTGCGGCGCTTCAGCTTTCTCAGATGACCCGCAACCCGACACCACCAAAAGGAACAGTAACGCGCAAACACCCGGACGTCGGTACATTCTTTTCTCCTTTCCCGTACGATCTCGTGCGGTCTTGTCAAACGGACTGCATAAAAAGATGTCCTGCTGCCTGAAATATATCGTCAACTCGTCTCAATGCAATTTTTTGATATCAATTCTTGACAATCAAGCCGCTGACAAAGCGCGCATCGAGTTGCTCGACCGGCACAGCGCAGAACCCTTCCCGCCATAATTCGAGGCATTCGCCGGCGAAGAAACCCGCCCCCGGCAGCAGATTTTCCAGCCACGCCTCGGTCTCCCGTGCCAGATCCTCGTTCAAACGCCCGTCGATCGACACCATGCCGTGCAATGCGACCATGTCAGCGACATGGATCGGTACCGGGACGAACTCTCGACCGAGAACGTGGTTGGCCAAAGCGGTCAGAAAGAGATGCGCCAGAGTCAGCTCTTCGGCTGCTGTGGGCTGGCATTCGGCAAGATCGAGATCGGCCGCTGCAGGCAGATCGAAGACATATGTTTTCGTAAACAGCTGTTCAAGCAGTTCCAGACGATCGAGAAGCCTCTCGGCGCGCAACAGTTCCTGGCGGCTGGCAAACTCGCGGGTGCCGTCCTGATCGACCTCGACCAGACTGACCGGCAGTTGCGGCGGCCGACGGCGCAGGGCGGAGAGAAAGAATCTCTGCTGTGGATCGAGGTAAGGAAAGATCTTCGAATCGACAATCTTTGCGGCCCGACGCTGCAACAGCAGGGTGAGGCTGAAACCGACCCGGAACAGATCTTCAAGATAGCAGTCGGCCAGCCACTTTTCAGCCCGGTTGAGATCGTTGTCAGCGAGCCAGTCGAGGGCCAGATTCAAGGTGGCGTGAACCTGGCGGACCGACCGGGCGACCCGGTCGGCATCCCCCGGGTCGATCTGATCGGCAAGCAGCACCTTGTTGGTCAGGGCAGTCAGTTCCCAGGCCTGTTCTTCGGAGATCCCCTGCGCCAGCAGTTCGGCCAGCAGTCCGCCATTGACCCGAAACTGCAAGGAGAAGCCGGGGGCGGCGCCAACCTCGACCACGCCAAGAGGCTGCTTGCCATGCTGCAGTTCGAGGTATTTATGCGGGTCGAGCCAGGCGTACACCGAACCGGCGCCAAACGGTTCACAAAATCCCCAATCGGTCATGCGCGCAGCGCGCTGCTGATAGACGCTCTCCTCGATCAGGCTTTCGGTCTCGGCATGCACGGCACTCATCAGGTAACGGTAAAAGTCGGGGGTCATGCCGAACAGCAAGGCAAACAGGGAACCGAACAGTTTCGCACCATCCTCGTCGCGAAAGTCGAGGAGATAACCGCCATCGCTCCGCATCGCCTCCTGGAGTTCCTCTTCGTCCTCGATCTGCTCAGGTCCGGCAAGAATCGTCACTTCTTTCCTGATCAGCAGCACCAGCAGTTCGAAGTCGAGCTGCAGCAGAGTCGCCACGATCTGCTCCGGTTCAGTTTCGAGGAGGTAACTCAGCCAGACCCGTGCCTTGTCACTATCGAACCGGTCCTTGACCCAGCAGTCGAGGTCGAAAAAACCGGTCCACTGTTCGGCGCTCAACAGTTCCAGAAGTTCCGGGTAGTTCTCGGCACCAAGCACCTTGAACATGAGAAAGGCATCCTGCACGGGCAGTCGTGCCATCAGTTCGGCGCCATGGGACGATTCGAGCAGATAGCGGGCCCGCTGGCGAAAATCGGTCAGACGGAGGACATCGAGCTGCGCCGGCAGGCCCATACGGGCGAATTCGGGCAAGGATGGACTGGAAAGCGAAGGGTTCATCGGCATGGAAATAACTCCAACGATTCAGCGATTCAACGGTTCAACGGTTCAACGGTTCAACGGTTCAACGGTTCAACGGTTCAACGGTTCAACAGACTCACACGTCACGTGCCGGGCCGCAACCATAAACGAAGGGGTGCCCGAAACAGGCACCCCTTGCGTGTGTTGCTATGGTCGATCGGATTACTTGATGCCGGCGGCTTCTTCCAGCATTGCTGTGGTCACCGACTTGGGACGCTCGATGCCGTAGCCGAGAGCGCGGTCCCAGGTGATGTTGGCCAGGCAGCCGAGAGCGCGGCCGATGCCGAACAGCACGGTGTAGAACTCGTACTGGGTCACGCCATAGTACCACTGGATGACACCGGACTGGGCATCGACGTTCGGCCAGGGGTTCTTCGCTTTGCCGTGCTCGGTGAGGACGCCCGGAGCCACTTCGAAAATCATCTTGACCAGCTGGAACAGCGGGTACTCGGCGAGACCCGGAGTCTTCATGCAGAACTCGCGCTGCGAGGTGTAGCGCGGGTCGGTCTTGCGCAGCACGGCGTGGCCGTAGCCGGGGATCACCTGACCGCTGTTGAGGGTCGCCCAAAGGGCTTCCTTGAGCTTCTCTTCGGTCGGAACTTCACCACCGAGCTGCTCCATGAAGTTCTGGGTCCAGCGCAGCACTTCCTCGTTGGCGAGACCGTGCAGCGGACCGGCCAGGCCGTTGATTCCGGCGCTGTAGGCGTAGTAGGCGTCGGACAGGGCCGAAGCGACCAGATGCGTGGTGTGTGCCGACACGTTGCCCGACTCATGGTCGGAGTGGAGGATGAAGTACATGCGGGAGACGTCCATGTACTCCTTGCTCTGGCCGATCATGTGCGCGAAGTTGCCACCCATGTCGAGATTCGGGTCCGCCGGTGTCTGCTCGTTATTGCGGTACTTCTTGTTGTAGATGAAAGCGCCGAGGGGGCCGAGTTTTGCCATCAGGTTGTTGGCGTCCTCGTACATGTCCTCCCAGCAGGTCATCTTGTTGAACTTGCCAGCGGCGTAGTTGCTGGCGAACACCGATTCGCGCTGCATGGCGACGATACCGGCGGAGAACATCGCCATCGGATGGGAATCCTCGGGCATGGCATTGAGCACGTCCATTACATACTGGGGCAGAGCGGAACGTTTCTTCCAGTCGGCGACGACTTCCAGGGTCTGCTCCATGGTCGGCACGTCACCGGTCAGCAGCATCCACCAGAAACCCTCGACATAGGGATAATCGCTACCGGGGACTTTCGGCAGAGCTTCGAAAGTTTCGGGGATGGTCTTGCCACGGAAGCGGATCCCTTCGAAAGGATCGAGATAGGAGATATCGGTGACCAGGCACTTGATGCCGCGGGCGCCGCCAATGGCCTGACCGATGGTGACATCGCCGAGTTTCACATCGCTGAATTCCTTGACCAGACGAGTGGTGCGGGGGCGATGCTCATCGATCTTCTTGCGCAGAACTTCTTTCAGTGTCGACATACTCTCTCTCCTTGTGGTGGATTGGATGGCGGCAGACCCGCCAAGTGAAACTGTCCCTTGTTTCGACTGCAAAAAAATGAAGATGACAGACCACCCTGGCACCGGTCATTGACCGGAGCAAACCGACACCCCGTCAGGGCCGACGGGAGCTGGTCGCATGCTGTCAGGATGGAAAAACAGGAAAACGAGGATGAAATGAATCTCATCTCTTTTTCCAAATATTGTTCTAGCAAGTCACCTGCCGACTGTCAAGTCGTTTCTTGTATACAGTATGCGATTTATTTTTCGCCGGCCGCACTCTTTCACTCTAGGCAAGCCCCCGGCGAAATGCTAAGATGCCCAAAAAATAAGCAGACAGACAATCATGCAAATCGGCACACTCCGCCTGAAAAATCCGATCATTCTCGCCCCCATGGCCGGGATCACCGACCTCCCCTACCGGCTGGTCATGAAGCAGCACGGTGCCGCCCTGGTCTTTACCGAGATGATCAGCGCCAACGGCCTGTTCTTCAACGGAGCGGCGACCCGCGAACTGTTGCGCTCGGTTCCGGCCGAACGTCCTCTGGCGGTGCAGCTGTTCGGCGACGACCCCGAGCGACTGGGGCGGGCGGCGGCCGAAGTCGAAGCCGTGGCCGATCTGATCGACATCAACCTTGGTTGTCCGGTAAAAAAGGTGATCCGTTGCGGTGCCGGCAGTGCCCTGCTGCAGCAGCCGCGGAAAATCGGCCAGATCGTCGCCGCCGTCCGCCGCACCACCAGCCGGCCGTTGACGGTCAAGCTGCGCTCCGGCTGGGACGCCACCTCGATCAACTACCTGGAGGTCGCCCGCATCGCCGTCGCGGAAGGGGTCGATGCCCTCACCCTGCACCCGCGCACCCGAACCCAGATGTTTGCCGGTCGATCCGACTGGGCGCAGATCGCCGACCTCAAGGCAGCGATCAAGGTGCCGGTGATCGCCAGTGGCGATATTTTTCAGGCCGAAGATACCATAACCCTGTTTGACACCACCGGCTGCGACGCGGTGATGGTCGCCCGGGGCGGCTACGGCAACCCCTGGCTGATCAGCCAGTCCCTCGCCCTGCTCGCCGGTCGCCAACCGGTCGAGCCGACGGTCGCTGAACGCTTCGCCGTGGCAAGTGAACACTTCGACCTTTGCCTGGAGACCTTCGGCCCGCGCAAGACCCTTGGACTGATGCGCAAACACCTTTGCTGGTATACCCGCGGCATGGCCGGCGCCGCGGTCTTTCGCGCCGCCATCAACCAGAGCGACAGCCTCGCCGCCATGCGAGGTCTTCTGGAGAGTTACTTCGCCGATGCCGTCTGACCGTTCCAGCCAGAAGCAAGAGACCGCCGAGCAGAGCCTGTATGCCCTGGTTCTCGACAACATCGACCGGGCGGTGATCGCTGTCGACCAGCACGGCAGGATCAACCTGTTCAACCCGGCGGCGGAGACCTTCATGGGCTGCTCGGACGGCCGCGCTCTCGGCCAGAGCTATCGCGAACTGTTCGCCGGCCAGCAGCGATTCATTGAGTTGTTTGCGACCGTTTTGAGCGAGGGGCGGGCAATCACTGACGATGACGGTTTTACCCTGCTGCGGCCGCTGGCCGCCCCCCTGCCGGTTAATGCGCACCTCTCGCCGATTTTTTCCCGACAGGGCGTCCAGCAGGGCGCGGTGATGATTCTTCGCGACCTGACCCGCAGCAGAGAGCTGGAAGAGGCACTGCGCCGCGCCGACCGTCTGGCCTTGCTCGCCACCCTGGCGGCGGGACTGGCTCACGAAATCAAGAACCCCCTGGGAGGGATCAAGGGGGCGGCCCAACTGCTCGCCGGTGAACTCGCCGCAGAGGACAGCCTGACCGACTATCCCCGGGTGATGATCCGTGAAGTCGAGCGGATCAACGGCATCATCGAGGAGTTGCTCGACCTCGGTGCACCGCTCCCGACCGCTTTCGGCGACGTCAACCTCACCAGAATCCTCAACGACATTGTCCTGCTGCAACAGCAGGCCAGTGCGGAGCAGAGAATCCGTTTCCGAATGCAGTTCGATCCAAGCATCCCGCCGATCGAGGGGGACGAACAGCTGCTGATCAGGCTGTTTCTCAACCTGATCAAAAATGCCCGGGAAGCGATCGACGGCTCGGGCAAGGTGACTATTGAAACGAAAATCTCATCCGAGTACCATCTGAGCGTACCGGGGCAAAGGCCATCGCCGATGGTGGTCGTCCGCATCAGCGACAGCGGGTGCGGCATCGAAGCGGCACACCTTGATACAATCTTCACTCCGTACTACACGACCAAACCGAGCGGAACCGGACTCGGCCTGGCAATTTGCCAGAAGGTCGTCGAGGATCACCGCGGTTTTTTCCAGATCGACAGCATTCCCGGCAACGGCACTACCGTCACCATTTCCCTGCCGTTGCGACAGAACCGTGGCAATGGATGGCCGGCCGCTCACCCGGATCGACTTTCAGGAGCATGACCCGTATGGCAATACAACGAATTCTCGTCGCCGACGACGAAGAGAGCATCCGCTGGGTCCTTTCCAGGTCCCTCGGCAAGCAGGGTTACCAGGTCGACCTGGCGGAAAATGGCGACCAGGCCTTCAACATGTTGCGCGCCGGCCGCTACGACATGGCGCTCCTCGACATCAAGATGCCGGGGCGAACCGGTCTCGACCTGCTCGACAAGCTGCAACAGATTTCACCGAACACTCTGGTCGTCATTATGACGGCGGAGTCTTCGATGAAAAACGCCGTGGAGGCGATGAAGCGCGGCGCCTACGACTACCTGACCAAGCCCTTCGATCTCGATGCCCTCGACGCCATCATCGTCAAGGCCGGCAAGGCGTCGACCATGACCGACCAGGTCACCCGTCTCAAGGCGGAACTGAAGGAGCGCTACCAGCTGGAACGGGCGATCATCGGCGAAAGCGCACCGATGCAGACGGTCTACAAGACCCTCGGCAAGATTGCTCCATCCGACGTGACGGTTCTGATCTGCGGCGAGAGCGGCACCGGCAAAGAGTTGATCGCCCGCGCGGTCCACTTCAACAGTCCGCGCCTCGGCAAGCCGTTCGTCGCCATCAACTGCGCGGCGATTCCCGGCGAACTGCTGGAGAGTGAACTGTTCGGTCATGAAAAGGGGGCGTTCACCGGCGCCACCGAACGTAAGGCGGGCAAGTTCGAGCAGGCCAACGGCGGCACCCTGTTTCTCGACGAAATCGGCGATATGCCGCTGGAACTGCAGGCCAAGCTCCTGCGGGTTCTGCAAGAGCGGGAGATCACCCGTACCGGCGGCAGCACAACCATCCGCGTCGATGTCCGGGTGGTTGCCGCGACCAACCAGAATCTCAAGGAGAAAGTGCGCGCCCGCGAGTTCCGAGAAGACCTGTTCTATCGCCTCAATGTCGTCCCCATCGACCTGCCGCCGCTGCGCGAACGCCGCGAAGATCTACCGGCCCTGATCGACTACTTCATCGGCAAGGCGAAGCAACAGTATGGCACGCCGGCCCGGGGGATCAGCAAGGAGGCGCGGCAACTCCTCAACAGTCACGACTGGCCGGGGAATATCCGGGAACTGGAGAACACCATCCAGCGGGCGGCTCTGCTGTCGCCGGACGCCACCCTCGAAACCGACGATTTCCCGGAACTGCTCAACCGGCCGTCCGCGGACGGCCAGCCGGCCTCCCTGGAAGGACTGATCGCCAAGAAACTCCAGGACTCCCTGGCGCAGATCGACCTGCACGAGATGAACAACCTCTACGACATGGTGCTGCACCAGATGGAGAGACCGCTGATCAACATCGTCCTGCAGAGGACCCGGGGCAATCAGGTCAAGGCCGCCGAGGTGCTCGGCATCAACCGCAACACCCTGCGCAAGAAGATCCAGACCCTGAAAATCGAGCTGAAGCGTAACGGCGAGTAGCGGCAATGCCAGCCAAACAACGCCCGCCCCTGCCGCTGGCGATTCTGGTCGCCATGACCACAGATCGTGTGATCGGCGTCGACGGTCGGCTCCCCTGGCACCTCCCCGAAGATCTCGCCCTGTTTCGCCGCCTCACTCTCGGCAACTCGGTGCTGATGGGACGCCGCACCTTCGACGCCATCGGCCACCCTCTGGCGCAGCGGCACAACATCGTCCTGAGCCGCACAGGAACCGCGATTGCCGGTGTCACCGTCTGCACCGGCATCCTCGAAGGTCTGGCGTGCGCCTGGCGCCTCGGTCGCCCGCTCTTTATCATCGGCGGAGAGGAGCTCTATCGCCGGGCACTGCCGATCGTCGACGAATTGCATATTTCCTGGGTCAGAGGGGAGTTCCGGGGTGACCGTCATTTCCCGGCGTTCGATCTGGCGGACTGGGGACTCTGCGAGGAGCGTGAACTGCAGGGGTTTCGCTACTGCCGCTACCGGCGGGCGGCTTGATAGTGCCGAAAATCGCTACCGTTATCGGGATCGGTTTTTTTTCGTGATTCGTAGGCTATGACCTCAGGACGCCGCAACGTAGTCATCGCCGCGATGGCTGAAGCTTTCGAAGCGGGTGTACTCGCCGAGAAAGGCCATGATCTCGGTGCCGAGGGGGCCGTTACGCTGCTTGCCGATAATCACTTCCGCCTTGCGTTCGTGCCCCTTGTCGCAACTGTTGTCGCGCCGCTTGCAGGACTCGCAGTAGACGGTTTCCCGATAGAGGAACATGATCACGTCGGCGTCCTGCTCAATGGCGCCGGATTCGCGCAGATCGGCGAGGAGCGGCCGTTTGTCGGTACGGCTTTCCAGGGAGCGATTCAGCTGCGACAGGGCAATCACCGGCACATTGAGTTCCTTGGCCAGCGCTTTCAGCGAACGGGAGATCTCGGAAATCTCCTGCTGACGGTTTTCCGCACGGGAGCCACGTGAACCCTGCATCAGCTGCAGGTAGTCGACAATCACCAGGCCGATACCGGCCTCGGCCTTGAGGCGTCGGGCCTTGGCGCGCAGTTCGAGAACCGAGATGGCCGGCGTGTCGTCGATATAGATCGGCGCTTCGGCGATCACCCCGGCGGAGGTCACCAGGGCCGGGAACTCGCTCTGCGCCAGCCGGCCGTTGCGAATCCGGCTGGCGTCGACTCGCGCCACCGAACAGAGCAGACGTTGCACCAGCTGCTCCTTGCTCATCTCCAGAGAGAAGATGACCGCCGGTACCGGCTTGTCGTTGCGGATCGCCGCGTTTTCCATGAGGTTGAGACAGAAGGCGGTCTTGCCCATGGACGGGCGGGCGGCGACGATGATCAGATCACCGCGCTGCAGGCCAGAGGTCATCCCGTCCAGATCCTTGAAACCGGTCGGCACCCCGGTAATCAGTTCCTTGCGCGCATAAAGTTCTTCGATATTGCGCAGGGTATCCTTGATGACTTCTTCGGCGGAGTAGTAGGCCCGGGTCGACTTCAAGTTGGCAATCTTGAAGATCTCCCCCTCGGCCCAGTCGAGAGTCGGTTCGATCTCGCCGCCGTCGTAGCCACGACCGGCAATCTCGGTGGCGACCCGGATCAGCTCGCGGGCAATCGCCTTCTCCTTGACCAGCCGGCAGTAGTAGCCGATATTGGCCGCCGTCGGCACGAAATCGACCAGCTTGCCGAGATAGGCGGTGCCACCGACCTCGTCGAGACTCGACATCTCCTTGAGGACACTGGTGAGGGTCACCAGGTCAGCCGGTTCACTCCGTTCCGAGAGCTTGATCAGCCCAGCAAAGATTTTGCGGTGTGGTTCGCGGTAGAAGTCCTCGGGACGCAGCTGTTCCAGCGCCTGATAAAGGGCTTCGTTTTCGAGAAGAATCCCGCCGAGGACCGACATCTCGGCTTCGAGGTTCTGCGGGGGCAGGCGATGTTCTGTCATGTCCGCCACGTTCGCCTCCGGGGGCAGGAAAAGTTCAGGGCCGGCCCGGACGAGCCGGCCCCTGGGTGTCAACTAATGCGGATCTCTGCTGCAGCCGGTCAGGCTTCGCTGGTCTCGCCCTGTGCGACCTGATCGGCATCGACCACGCTCACTTTGACTGTTGCATTCACCCCGGCATTCAGCTTGATTTCGACCTCATGCTCGCCGAGGGTCTTGATCGGCTGATCGAGCAGAATCTTGCGGCGGTCGATCTCGACCCCTTTGGCCGCCAGTCCTTCGGCGATCTCCATCGAAGTGACCGAGCCGAACAGTTTCCCTTCCTCGCTCGCCTTGTGGGCAAAGGTACAGGAGACTTCCTCGATACGCTTCTTCAGGTCGGCCGCTTCCTGGCTCAACTTCTCCGCCTTGCGTGCCAACTGGCGCTTGTTGTGCTCCAGCTGACGGACGTTGCGCGAGTCGGCCAGCACAGCAGCGCCAGTCGGAATCAGAAAGTTGCGGGCATAGCCGGGTTTGACTCTGACGATATCGCCGATATTGCCGAGCCCCTTGACGTTTTCCGTTAAAATGATTTCCATGGTCTATCCTCCCAAAATCACGAAGATTCAGGTATTTTCGGTTTTCTGAAATCCACCCACAGGTCGAACAGTCCGAGACAGGCGACCAGCAGGGGGAGCGGGTTGATCAGCACGAGCAGCGCATAACCGGCCGTGCGTAAAAGCGGTGAAAAGTTCTTGCGGCGGAAAAAACTGTCGATAATCGCCAGCCCCTGCAGAAAGTAGATCGGCAGGGTGATGGTCAACAGATTCATCGCCAGCAGCCGAAGCGGCCCGTCCACCAGAAAAACTGTGAAGCCGGACAAAATCAACGGCCAGACCAGCGGTTCCGGCGCCTTCCAGTCCTGAAACGCCGGGCCAGGCAGCGTGTAGCGGCCAAAACTGAGCAGCGACAGCAACAGAACCTGGCCGAGCAACATGAACAGGCTGACAACGATCGCCAGTCCGGCATAGACATCGCGCATGAATTCGGCCATGCGCTGCAAGGCGACGGCGATCTCTTGGCGCTCCTTGGCCGGCAGCTCGCTACTGCGAAAGGCTTCGTCCATGATCGCAGTCGCCTGGCCGATTTCCCGGTCGATGACCGCACCGGCGACCTGCAAGGGACCCTCCGCCTCCAGCAGAGAGTAGGCCAGCAGACCGACCAGGCTGGCCGCCAGCAGACTGCCGAGGGCGACCATCACCGCCCGATCCCAGGCGAGACCGCGCCCCAGAAGCCAGGCCAGCACCCCGGCCGGCAGGCCGAACTGGATCAGGTAGAGAACCACCGACCCGGTCGCATCGAGCAGCAGGATCAGCAGAGCTGTCGCGGCAACTGTCAGCCAGCCGATTTCGGCACCGAAGCGGACACCGTTATAGGTCGCCGGCAGAGGGGTGAGCATGTTGAAGACGACGGCCGCAACCCCGAATCCGGCGAAGCCGCCGTACAGCATGTAACCCGCCACCCCGCCAAGGGCGACATAGAACACCCTGTGCTGCATGGTGATTGCAGAACTTTCGATCTACTTTTCCAGCGAGTGACTGGCGGTAAACGGCAGCAGGGCGATGTTGCGTGCGCGCTTGATCGCCTCCGTCAGTTTGCGCTGATGCTCGGCGCAGTTCCCCGAAATCCGCCGCGGGGTGATCTTGCCCCGCTCAGACAGAAAATATTTGAGAGTACGAATTTCCTTATAGTCGATCGCCAGGCCCTTGTCGGCACAGAAGCGGCAAACTTTACGACGGCCGTAGCGACGCTTGGGGCCGCCACCAGAACGATTTCCTGCGTATGCCATATGTCCAGACTCCTCTATTTATCGTTATCGTTCAAGCCTGTTCTCAGGCGTCGCTCTCATCTTCGCCGGCGGCTGCGGACGCGGTCTCTTCAGCGTCGTCGGCAGCCGTCTCTTCGCTGGCGGCTTCCGGAACTTCGGGGACCTGGTAACCACCTTCGAGCAGAACGGTCTGGAACTTGATCACCTTCTCGTCGATGCGCATGCGGCGCTCGAACTCGGCGATAATCGACGGCTCAGCATCAAAAATCACATAGATGTAGCTGCCCCGGTTCTGCTTCTTCACCGGGTAGGCGAGGGTCCGGGTGCCCCAGTTGTCCGCCTTGAAAACCTCGGCGCCCTGATCGACCAGAACCTGCCGGTACTTGTCGATGTGCGCCGTCAGGTCATCGCCGACGACCTCCGGGTGGACGATAAAAATTGTTTCGTAGGTTCGCATAAGCACTTCTCCTCTCGAGTTGTCAGCCCCGACCGTTGCGTCCGGAGCAAGGAGTGCGGGCGCCCCGGTGGCACCCGTTCAGAAAGAACTAGAATTTCTATCACACCGGTAAAAACCGAAGCAAGCGAATTGTGCGTCTTCAGACGTTGAAACGGAAATGCATGACATCGCCGTCGGCAACCTGGTAATCCTTTCCCTCCAGGCGCATCAATCCCTTCTCCTTGGCGGCCGCTTCGCTGCCACAGGCGACGTAGTCCGAGAAGGAGATCACCTCAGCACGGATAAAGCCCTTCTCGAAGTCGGTATGAATAACACCTGCCGCCTGCGGCGCCCGGCTTCCCCGGGGGATGGTCCAGGCACGCACTTCCTTCGGCCCGACGGTAAAGTAGGTGATCAGACCGAGCAGCCGGTAGCCGGCGTGGATCATCCGGTCAAGTCCCGCTTCGCCGAGACCGAGTTCGGCGAGAAACTGTTCCTTTTCGGTATCGTCGAGTTCAGCGATCTCCGCCTCGATCTTGCCGCAGATGGTGACCAGCTCAGCCTGCTCCGCGGCCGCGTACTCCCGCAGACGAGTGACACTCGGGTGCTCACCGGTCAGATCGTCTTCAGCGACATTGGCCACATAGAGTACCGGTTTGTCGGTAATCAGATGCAGGTCGCGCAGCTGGCGGCGCTGTTCGCCACTCAGGTCGGCCGATCGGGCCGGGCGCCCCTGATTGAGACAGTCGGCAACCTTGACGAGCAGCGTCAGCTCTTCCTGGGCCGCCTTGTCGCCGCTTTTCGCCAGCTTTTCGATACGCAGCCGGCGCCGCTCCACCGTCTCCAGATCCGCCAGATTCAGCTCGGTCTGGATCACTTCGACATCGCGTAGCGGATCGACACTGCCATCGACATGGACGACATTCTCGTCTTCAAAACAGCGGACGATATGGGCAATGGCATCGACCTGGCGGATATGACCGAGAAACTGGTTGCCGAGCCCTTCGCCGCGGCTCGCCCCCTTGACCAGACCGGCAATGTCGACAAACTCCATGCTGGTCGGCACCAGCTTCTGCGGCCGGGCCAGCGCCGCCAGTTCAGCGAGACGCGGGTCGGGAACATCGACAATGCCGACATTCGGCTCGATGGTGCAGAACGGGTAGTTGGCCGATTCGGCACCGGCCGCGGTGATAGCGTTGAAGATGGTCGACTTGCCGACATTGGGCAGACCGACGATGCCGCATTTGAAGCCCATGGTGTCAATCCGTTGCTGGGGACTGGGTGGTGATCCGTGATCGGTGATACATTCAGAAGTTGATCAATTTAATGCGGTGGCGCGGAGACGCTGAAAGAGAGGTCATCAGGTTTCAGACTCTCTCCGTGTCTGTTTTCAGCTGAATTTAAGCTCGCCAAAGACATTCGGGCGAAAAACACTGGAGGCCGGGAGTCAGCCCCCGGCCTCCAGTTGCAATGGTTTTTCTGCCGGGTCAGATCAGCAGCGGCGCGATCACCAGGGAGACGACGCTCATCAGTTTGATGAGGATGTTCATGGCAGGACCGGAGGTGTCCTTGCACGGATCGCCGACGGTATCGCCGATGACCGCGGCAGCATGGGCCTCGCCCCCCTTCTTCTCGCCGGCCAGATCCCCCCGTTCAATGTACTTCTTGGCGTTATCCCAGGCACCGCCGCCGTTGGACATGAACAGGGCGAGCAGCACCCCGGCAAGAGTCGCACCGGCCAGCATGCCGCCGAGTGCCTCCTTGCCGATGAGAAAACCGATGAGAACCGGCGCGATGACCGCGATCACGCCCGGCAGAACCATCTCACGCAGAGCGGCGCGAGCCGAGATATCGACGCATTTCTCCGGCTCAGGCTTGACCCCTTCCTTGCCTTCGAGCAGACCGGGAATCTCGCGGAACTGACGGCGGATCTCGTCGACCATCTTGCCGGCCGCCCGCCCAACGCTGGTCATCGTCAGCGCCCCGATGAAAAACGGCAGCGCGCCACCGATCAACAGGCCGATGACGACCTTCGGATCGATCAGGTTGATCGCCTCCAGCTTGACCGTGGTCGCATAGGCCGAGAACAGCGCCAGGGCGGTCAGAGCCGCTGAACCGATAGCGAAGCCCTTGCCGATGGCCGCAGTGGTATTGCCGATGGCGTCGAGGCCGTCGGTGATCTTGCGCACATCGGGGCCGAGACCGGCCATCTCCGAGATTCCGCCGGCATTGTCGGCGATCGGGCCGTAGGCATCGACGGTCATGGTCACACCGACCGTGGCGAGCATGCCGACCGCGGCGATGCCGATACCGTACAGGCCGGCGAAGGTGTTGGCGACCGCAATGGCGACGCAGATGATCAGAATCGGCGCGGCGGTACTTTCAAGACCAACGGCCAGACCGGTGATGATATTGGTCGCCGGGCCGGTCTTGCTCGCCTCGGCAATCCGGGCCACCGGCGTGTGCGCCGTATAGTACTCGGTCACCTGGCCAATTGCCACCCCGGCCAGACATCCGATGAGTACGGCGAGAAACACACCAAACTTGAGGCCCATACCCCAGATAACCAGGATCGAGGCAACCAGGAAACCGCCGGCGGCGACAAAAGTCGTGTAATGCAGTGCCTTGGCCGGGTCCTGGTTACTGAGTTTCTTCATCGACCAGATGCCGAGGAAAGAGAAGAGCAGACCGATGACAGCCAGCGCAATCGGCAGATACATGGCCGCACCGCGCACGCCTTCCTCGTTGCCGAGTTTGGCCAGAAGTTCCGGACTGGCTGCCGCGGCAATAGCAATGGTGGCGATGATCGACCCGACATACGATTCGAAGATGTCCGCCCCCATGCCGGCGGTGTCACCGACGCAGTCACCGACATTGTCGGCAATCACGCCCGGATTGCGCGGATCGTCCTCGGGAATCCCGGCCTCGACCTTGCCGACCAGGTCGGCACCGACATCGGCCGCCTTGGTATAAATACCGCCGCCGACGCGAGCAAACAGCGCGATGGACGAGGCTCCCATGGCAAAGCCGTTGATGTATTTAACCGTTTCGGTGTCACCGCCAAAAGCCATATAGGCGATACCGACACCGACCAGGCCAAGAGAAGCGACCGCCAGGCCCATGACCGCACCGCCGTTGAAGGAGACCATCAGAGCAGCGGCCTGTCCCGACTGCCGGGCCGCTTCAGTGGTGCGCACGTTGGCCCGGGTGGCCGCTTTCATGCCGATGAAACCGCAGGTCATGGAACAGAGGGCCCCACCAAGAAAGGTAAAGGCAGTCTGGTAATCCATGCCGATAGTGATAATGACGAAGACCAGCGCGATGAAAATGCCGAGCACCCGGTATTCACGACTGAGAAACGCCATGGCTCCGCTGTGAATCGCTTCGGAAATCTCGCGCATGGTGTCGTTGCCGACCGGTTGCGATTTCACCCTGGTGTAGAGCACGATGGCCGTAATGAAGCCGATCAGGCCCAAGATTGGCGCAATGATTTGCATCTCTTCCTCCCTGAAGCAGTCTTGGTGTGAAAATCTATGTCGTCTGACGACGCTGGTTGAAAATATTCATGGCGGCGGTCGGCCCGTCCCGCAGCACGACCTGCAAGGCATCCGCCGCCGTGTCGACAAAACTGCTCAATTCGGTCCGCTGGCCCGCCGTGAAGCGGCTGAGCACATAGGCGGCGACGTCGCCGCCCTGAGGGGGACGGCCGATGCCGGCTCGCAATCGCACAAAATCAGCGGAGCCGAGGACCGCGCGAATACTGCGCAGGCCGTTGTGACCGGCATGCCCGCCGCCGACCTTGACCCGCAGCTCACCAAAGTCGAGGTCGATCTCGTCATGGACCACAATCAAATCCCCCGGAGGCACACCGAGGGACTGACAGGCGGAGCCGACGCTCACGCCGCTGCGATTCATGAAGGTGTGCGGGAGAAGCAGGGTCACTTCCTCTCCTCCCAGACGGCCAACCCCGTACACCCCCTGATGGCCTTTGCGCTTCAGAGGGATATGAAACTGCTCGGCCAGGCGGCCCACAACCATGAAACCGATATTGTGGCGGGTTTCGGCGTACTGTTCACCCGGATTTCCCAGCCCGACAATCAGCTTCAAAGAGGCCTCGATATCACTCGGCGGCTTCGGTTTCGGCCTCGGCTTCGCCCTCTTCTCCGGTCTCAGACTCTTCGCCCGCCTTGCGACCGGTCAGGGTCAGAACCGTGAAATTGACTTCGTGCGGGACTTCGACGCCTTCGGGCAGGGTCAGATCTTCGACATGCACGACATCGCCGACCTGCAACGACGTGACATCGATCTCGATCACCGCCGGGATGTGACTCGGCAGGCAGACCACCTCGAGTTCATGACGAATGACCTGCAGGCTGCCGCCCATTTTCTCACCCTCTGCCTTGCCGACGGTATGAACCGGCACCATGACCGACACATTCGAGCGCAGATCGATGGCATGAAAATCGACATGCATCATCTCGCGGCGAATCGGGTGAATGTGCATATCCTTGAGGATCACCACCTTGCCGTCGAACGGCCCATCCCCCTTGAGAGTGATCAGGGTATTCCAGCCGGCCTCGGTCGCGATCGCTTTTTCCAGAGATTTCGGTTCGACACGCAGATTCAGGGTGTCCATCCCCTTACCGTAGACAACCGCCGGGACCAGCCCGTCGTTCCGAACTTTGCGCGCTCCACCCTTGCCGATGCGCACGCGCGGTTCAACATTCAATATTGATTTCGCCATGGATCCAACCTCCATCAAGCAGACTGAGTTTTATGATCTATCCGGAATGAATTGTACCGTTACATATCAGGAAAACAGTGAACTGACCGACTCACCGCCATGAATCCGGCGGATCGCTTCGGCCAGCAGCGGCGCCACCGAGACAACACGCAGCTGCGGACACTGGTCAACCTTATCTTCAGCCGGAATCGTGTTGGTGATCAGAACTTCCCGCAAGTCACTCTGCCGGATGCGTTCCAGGGCCGGGCCAGAGAGTACGGCGTGCGTCGCGGTGGCATGGATCTCGGCAGCTCCCTGCTCTTTCAGAGCGGTGGCGGCCTGACAGAGGGTGCCGGCCGTATCGATCATGTCGTCGACGATGATGCAGGTCTTCCCCTCGACATCGCCGATGATGTGCATGACCTCGGAAACATTTGGCCCGCTGCGCCGCTTGTCAATAATAGCCAGACCGGCATCAAGACGCTTGGCGAAGGCCCTGGCACGCTCGGTACCGCCGGCATCCGGCGAGACGACCACGATGTCGCCACCAAAGCGGGGCTTGATATCTTCCAGAAGAACCGGTGCCGCATACAGGTGATCGACGGGAATGTTGAAGAACCCCTGGATCTGTCCGGCATGCAGATCGACACAGAGGACGCGATGGGCACCGGCGGTGGTCACCAGGTCGGCAACCAGCTTGCTGGTAATCGGCGTACGCGGCGCCACCTTGCGGTCCTGGCGGGCGTAACCGAAATACGGGATGACCGCGGTGATCCGTGCCGAGGAGGCCCGTTTCAGGGCATCGATCATCACCAGCAGCTCCAGCAGGTTGTGATTGGCCGGCTGGCAGGTTGACTGGACGATGAAAACGTCACGCCCGCGGACGTTCTCGCCGATCTCAACCATAATCTCGCCATCGGAGAAGGTCTTGACCTCGGCTTTGGCCAACGGCACGGAAAGGTGGTTGCAGATGTCTCGGGACAACTTGAGATTGGCGTTACCGGAGAAAATTTTCAGTTCATTCAGCACGATGACCCTGTCGTCTGGAATAAGGACAGGCCATGGCAGCCCATGACCCGTACATAATGAAGGCACAAAGTGGCAGGGGCGCCAGGATTCGAACCTGGGTATGCCGGAATCAAAATCCGGTGCCTTACCGCTTGGCGACGCCCCTAAAGTTGATATCGAATGGCCGTATGCAGCCCTTGGTACGCCCCGGCCTAAAGCGGACTGACGGTTCTGGTCCACCAGCCGTACCGCCCAGCAAGCCAGTCAGCGGCCACAGCGGCGGTGTGCTGTTCGGCAAAGAGACCGAAGACCGTCGGACCGCTGCCGGACATCAGAGCGGCAAGGGCCCCGGAAGAGAGCAGCTGTGACTTGACCTCAGCGACGACCGGATAACGCTCAAGGGTCACCGTCTCCAGATCGTTGTGCAGCAGACACAGCAGCGCCTCAACCCCTTCGGGAAACCTCGGAAGTTTAACGACAGGCCTTGGGCCTGTCAACCGTAAATTTTGGTAAACCGCGGCGGTCGAAACCGGGATCCCGGGATTGACAAGGACCAGCCAGTGCGGGGGCATCCCCGGCCAGGGCTCCAGCCGCTCACCGATACCGGTTGCCCAGGCGGTGCGGCCGAACAGAAAGAACGGCACATCGGCACCCAATTGCAAGCCGAGCCGCATCAGTTCCTCTTCGCCCATATTCAGCTCGAGCATATCATGGAGAGTACGCAGCACCGTGGCGGCATTCGACGACCCACCCCCCAAACCAGCAGCGACCGGGATCTGCTTGTCGATTTCGATGGCCACTCCACGCGAGAGGCCGGCGTTCTCAAGCAGCAGACGAGCAGCCTTGCTGGCGATATTCTCCTCGTCGACGGCCAGTTCCAGCCCGGGACAGACGGTTCGTATCTCCCCGCGCGCCTCAAGCCGGATCTGCAGCCGATCAGCGAGACTGATCCGCTGCATGAGCATGGCGAGCTCATGGTAGCCGTCGGCACGGCGCCCGAGTACGTGCAGACAAATATTCACCTTGGCGGGCGCGTACACCACCCGTGTCGTTTTGTCCCACAATGTTGTGGCACCTCGCGCTCATGTTTCGGGCCATCAAATTAACGACAGGCCGTCATGCCTGTCAAGTAGAGTTCCTGCCCATAACGTTTTCTTTGTTAAGTGTGCAGCCGTCATGAAAAAACCCCTCCTGGAGAACAGCTGCCGAGCAGAGAGGATACCGCTATTCCCGTGATTTATCTGCCAGGATCAAGCCCCCTCCCCGACTTTGCAAACCTTGTTCTAGACCACTCCGGGCGATCAGCCCAGGATTGGCCAAAATTGGCCAATACGCACAACTTTTCGCCACTGGACAAGACAAACATTCAATTCTCTCGACAGAACCCGAGTTGCAAACTGCCATTATTCTGGTAAAAGTATGGGAGTAGTGCCTCTATCGGCAGTCTGGCACTCTCCTTGCTTTTCATCGACATACGCCAAAGTAGAATGGCGTTAAATTATCAACCCTCAACAGAAGATTAAAAGGAGGTCGAAACATGAAGCACATCGTCCGTCTGCTCTCCCTGGTCAGCACCGTCGCCCTGGTTGCGACCCTGGCTGTCCCCGCGACCGGCCTGGCCGCCAAGACCCGCCTCGGCTTCTCCGGAGGTCCGGAAGGTGGCACCTTCCAGTACTTCTCCAACGGCATCAGCTCGCGCCTGTCAAAGATGGTCCCCAATCTGGAAGTCTCGAACATGGCATCGGCCGGTTCAGTGGAGAATCTACGTCGGGTCAATTCGGGAGAAGCCGACTTCGGGATCTCCTATTCTGGCGACACCTTCCTGGCCCGTAACGGCAAACTCCCCAAGGATGAGCGCAAATACGAAAACGTTCATGCCCTCGCCTATCTGTACGGCGCCCCCGCCCATCTGGTCGTCCTCGAAACGAGCGGCATCAAGCAGGTCAGCGACCTGGCCGGCAAAAAAGTCGCCGTCGGTCCGGCCGGCTCCGGGGCCGCCGCCAGCGCCGAGCGCTTCTTCCGCAGCGTCGGCCTGTGGGACAAATTCAATCCCCAGTTCATCGGCTACAGCGAAGCCGTTTCGGCCATGGGCGACAAACTGGTCGATGCTGTCTGGGTCTTCGCCGGCTTCCCGAACTCCTCGGTGATCCAGGCCGCTGCCAGCAATAAGATCCGTCTGCTCAGCCTGGTCGAGGCCGGGAAAAATTCCAGCTTCTTTACCGACTACCCGTTCTACGCTGAAGTCACCATTCCGGCCGGCACCTACAGCGGCGTCGACTACGACGTACTGACTGTGCAGGATTCAGCTCTCTGGGTCGCTGGCAAGCATGTCAAGGACGAGCATGTCCATGCCGCCCTGGCCAATGTCTACACCCCGGAAGGTCTCGACTACATGGTCAAGGTGAAGAGTACCGCCAAGTCGATGTCGATCGAAGGCGCCCTCAAAGGGATTGTCACCCCGGTACACAGCGGCGCCCAGACGTTCTGGACGGAAAAAGGCCTGAGCCTGAACGCTGCCCAGGCCGGCAACTAACCCCCTCTTTCAACCGTGCATGAAGCGGGGCCTTCGGGCCCCGCTTCTTCTCTGTTGCCCCCATAGTTCGGCAACCTCACAAACTTCCGGCCCGCGAGCTCTCGCGGAACCGACTCGACAGGGAACAGGTATGTCAGACGAGCAGAAAGACGAACTGAAAGATCTCAGCCCCGAAGAGCAGCAGAAGCTCAAGAAGCTGATGGAGAAGGACGCCAAGGCCTATCGCAATCCGGTCGGGCTGTTCAAATGGCTGGTCGCCGCCCTCGGCGCCGCCATGGTTCTCTTCTACTTCTATTCAGCCGGGCTGGCGGCAGTGGCAACCCAGTATCATCGTGGCGTCTATGTGTTCGTCACCTACGTGCTGGTCTTCCTGCTCTACCCGGCCGGCAAGACCGCGATGCGCATTCCGCTGTCAGTGCTGCTCGGCGGGATCCTTGCCGCGATCGTTTCGGCACTGCTGCACGACAGTGTCGACAGCTTCCACGCCCAGCTCAGTGCCGGCAGCATGGCAACCATCTGGCCGATTTTAACCGGAGCCCTGGTGATCGGCACCGGCCTGTCAGTCCTCGACCGCTGGCTGATGGCGAAGTGGCCGCAGAATCCGACCCTGTCCGACATCCTCTATGCCCTGCTCTCCGCCCTGGTCGTCTACTACTGGATCCACGAGTTCGAACTTCTCAACTACCGGGCCGGCGCCGAAAGCAACCTGGATGCGCTGGTCAGCATCGTCGGTATCATCCTCTCCCTGGAAGTCTGCCGTCGGGTCCTCGGCTGGTCGATGACTTTCATCGGCCTCGGCATGTTTCTGTACGGCTACCTCGGCCCCTACTTCCCCGAGGTCATCGCCCACCGCGGCTTCGGCATCGAGCGGCTCTGCACGGCACTCTACTTGACGACCAACGGCGTCTTCGGCGTCATGGCCAACGTCCTGGCGACCTATGTGATCCTCTTCATCTTCTTCGGCGCCTTTCTGCACAAGTCGGGGGCCGGCAAATTCTTTATCGATCTCCCCCTGGCGATCGCCGGTCGCTCCACCGGCGGCCCGGCCAAGGTCGCGGTGATCGCCTCGGCCCTGTTCGGTTCGGTCTCCGGCAGCGCCATCGCCAACACGGTCTCCACCGGTGCCTTCACCATCCCGCTGATGAAACGGGCCGGCTTCAAGCCGCACGTGGCCGGTGCCATCGAACCGTCCGCTTCCATTGGTGGCATGTTCCTGCCACCGATCATGGGCGCCGGCGGCTTTCTGATGGCGGAATTGACGGAGACCCCGTACGCCTACATCATGATGATCGCTATTTTCCCGGCCCTGCTCTACTTCTTTTCGGTCTTCTGCATGATCCATTTCGAAGCGAAGAAGCAGGGGATCAAGGGGATCGAGGATGAAGAGTTTCCGCACTGGAAGGCCGTACTGAAAAAGGAATGGTATTTCTCCCTGCCGCTGGTGATCATCACCATCCTGATGATTCTCGGCAAGTCTCCAGGTTTCGCTGCTTTCTGGGCGACAATCTCCTGTATTGGCGTCAGTTGGCTGCGCAAAGAGACCCGCATGGGCCCGAAGGAGATCTGGGAAGCGATTCAGACCGGCGCCCGCAACACCCTGATCATCGGCGCCACCCTCGGCGTGATCGGCATCATCGTCGGCACCATCTCCCTGACCGGCATCGGCCTGAAGTTCTCCGACATCATCATCTCTTTGGCCGACGGCAACCTACTGCTGGCGATTATCCTGGTCGCCCTCGCCTCGCTGGTTCTCGGCATGGGTGTTCCGGTGACGGCCGCTTACCTGATCACCGCCGTGCTCGCCGTACCGCCGCTGATGGAGATGGGAGTCCCGATCCTCTGCGCGCACATGATCGTCTACTGGCTCAGCCAGGATTCCAACATCACACCGCCGGTCTGTGTCGCCGCCTATGCCGGTGCCGCCATTGCCGGTTCCGACCCGTGGAAGACCGGCTGGACCGCTTTCAAGTTCGCCAAGCTGCTTTACGTGATGCCGATCCTGTTCGCCTTCACGCCGTCGATCCTGTTCCAGGCGGAGTCGACCCTGATCAAAGCGCCCGAGTTTGACGACATGCCGTTTGCCACGGTACTGAAGCTCGATGTCAAGCAGGGCGATACCGTGGTCGAGGGCGACCGAATTGCCCAGGTCATGGTCGGCGACGAAATCGTCGATGTCTTTGCCGAGACCGATGCCGAGATCCGCTCGATCCGGGTGTTCAGTGGCGGGCTGGTCGATCCGGGGGAAACGATTGTCGAAGGGGCGATCATGGCGACCCCGACGCGCGTCGCCTCGTCGTTCCTGTCGGCGGTCCTCGGCACCATCGCTTTTTCTGCGTTGACCATGCTGTTCTGGATCCGCCGGACCAATCTCCTCGAATGGCTGATCCTGGCGGCCGCGACGGTGTTCCTCTACTGGCCGACCCTGTTGACCGATGCCGTCGGCATCTGGTTGGTGGCGATCGTTATCTTCAGCCAGATCCACCGCAACAAGAAGGATGAACGGCGCACAGCCCTCGCCGGTACCTGAGGAGCGGTTGACCGGTGTGCAGAAACGACTTCGGCCGGAGCGTAACCCGCTCCGGCCGAAGTCGTTTATGGCAAAGGATCGGACTGTTCAGCCGATAAAGACGTTGTGGTTGCGTGCGCGGTTGGCAAGGATGGTCGGATCGATCACCTCACCGCAGGTGCAGCATTTCCAGGCATCGAAAACACGGACAAAATCGTAATACTTCTCGGCGTACATTTTTCCTCGGCATTTCGGGCATTTCATCGTGCAACCTCCTTCATGGGGAACAGGGCATGGCTGACAAACCTACCCCCAACCAATACACGAGGTGTGCCACAATTCCGGCCACAGACGCGTTACCGATCAGCTGAGACATTTATCCCAGGAAATTCAAACAGTTAGGCGCTCTAAAAAAACGTCCGCCATGTCTCGATACGCTTGGGACCGACCCCTTTGACCCGCCGCAGACTCTCCAGTCGGCCGAAATCGCCATTATTTTGACGATCAAGTTCGATGCGCTCGGCCAGCACCGGGCCGATACCGGGCAGAGCCTGCCAGTCCGCCTCGCTCATGCGATCCGGATGCAGGGCGATGCCCAGGGCAATCCGGTGCTCTGCCGGCATCCAACCACATTGAACCAGCGCGGTTTTTTCCTCGAATGTCAGCAACAGCCCGTCGATGAGATGCGGCGGACAGTCTTCAGCCAACAGCGCCTCGTCGTTCGATTTAGTGCCCGTCATAGAAATGACACCCTGCAACCCGGAACCGTCAGAAAATTGATAGACGCCGGGAGTGCTGAAACCGGCACCTTGTCCGATACGCACACCGCTGTCGGCGGTCGGATACAAAACCGGGGAGCCTTGCGGAAACCAGGCTCCCCGGCCGGAGAGAAGCAGCAGTGCGCCAAAGACCACAACCCCGAGAAACAGAGGCGGCGGACTCCGGCGGTCGCCGTTATTCATGATCGCGGATCAGTTTGTATTGCAGGGCGTCGACCAGGGCCTGATAGGAGGCATCGATGATATTGTCGCTGACACCGACCGTTCCCCAGCGGCCGTTCTTGTCGCCCGACTCGATCAGCACCCGGGTCACCGACGCCGTCCCCTTGCCGGCCGGCAGTACCCGCACCTTGTAGTCATAGAGCTTCATCTCCTTGAGCTGCGGGTAGAACTGCTCCAGCGCCTTGCGCAGGGCGTGGTCGAGAGCATTGACCGGACCGTTCCCTTCGGCGGCGGTATGCTCGATCTTGCCGCCGACCTTGACCTGCACGGTCGCCTCCGAGGACGGCATCTCGTCTTCGTGCCGTTTGGTGTCAATCACCCGGAAGCCGATCACCGAGAAGAAGTTGCGCAGCGTCCCCAAGGCCCGGCGCATCAGCAGTTCGAAGGAGGCTTCGGCTCCCTCGAATTGGAAGCCCTGGTTCTCCAGAGTCTTGATCTCCTCGAGAATCTCCAGAGTCACCGGATCCTTGCTGTCGAGATTGATGTTGAACTGCTCGGCCTTGGCGAGAATATTGGAACGCCCGGAGAGGTCGGAGACCAGCACCCGGGTAACATTGCCGACCCGTTCCGGTCGCATGTGCTCGTAGGTTTCCGGGTGGCGCTGAATCGCCGAAACGTGCACCCCGCCCTTGTGAGCAAACGCGGAATTGCCGACATACGGCTGATGCTTGTTCGGCACCAGGTTGGCCAGCTCGTAAATGTAGCGGGAGGCGATGCGCAGGCTCTGCAACTGCTCGTCGGAGACACAGTCGCGTCCCATCTTGATCCTCAGAGCCGGGAGGATCGAGCAGAGATTGGCGTTGCCGCAGCGCTCGCCGAAACCGTTGATCGTCCCCTGGACATGGATCACGCCGTGTTCGACGGCGACCAGAGAGTTGGCAACCGCGCAGTCGCTGTCGTTGTGGGCATGGATGCCGAGAGGCGTCGTGATCTGCCGCTTGACGGCCTCGACAATCGTGGCGATTTCGAACGGCAGAGTGCCGCCGTTGGTGTCACAGAGGACGATACAGTCGACCCCGGCCTGTTCCGCCGCCTGCAGGGTCTTGATGGCATACTCGGGGTTCGCTTTGTAGCCGTCGAAGAAATGCTCGGCATCGTAAATGACCTCCGGCACCTGACCTTTCAGGTAGGCCAGAGAATCGTTGATCAGTTCCAGATTCTCGTCAAGACCGATACGCAACGCTTCACGGACATGAAAGTCCCAGGTTTTACCAAAGATGGTCACCGTGTCCGGCTCGGCCTGCACCAGGGTCTGGATATTGTTATCCTTGGCCGGAGTCGTTTTGGCGCGCCGGGTCGAGCCGAAGGCGGCGATTTTCGCGTGTTTCAGGGTCACCTTCTTGACATCCTTGAAGAAGGCGATGTCCTTCGGGTTCGAGCCGGGCCAGCCCCCTTCGATGTAGTCGATACCGAGGTCATCAAGTTTCTGGGCAATGCGGATCTTGTCCGCCACCAGAAAAGAGACATCCTCGGCCTGAGTGCCGTCACGCAGCGTCGTATCGTACAGGTAGACTCGGTTCATCATCTCTCCTCGATTGTTCCTACTCCAGGGTCGTCTGCCCCTTGTCGAGGCCGAAGGCTTCGTGCAGGACGCGCACGGCGAGTTCCGTGTACTTGTCGTCGATCACGCAGGAGACCTTGATCTCGCTGGTGGAAATCATCTGGATATTGATCCCCTCGGCGGCCAGCGTGTTGAACATCTTGCTGGCGATCCCGGAGTGAGAGCGCATGCCGACGCCGACAATCGAAACCTTGGCGATGGCCGGGTTGCTGTCGACCCCGACGGCACCGATGAGCGCCGCGGACTCTTCGACCAGTTTCAGCGCCTTTTTATAGTCGCCACGCGGCACAGTGAACGTCAGGTCGGTGTAGCCTTCGTGGGAGACGTTCTGAATGATCATGTCGACCGAAATATTCGCCTCGGAGAGGGGTGAGAACAGTTTGGCGGCAATCCCCGGCATATCGGGAACCCGCATGACGGAAATCTTGGCTTCATCCTTGTTGTAGGTAATCCCGGAAACCAGAACCGTTTCCATTTCTTCATCCTCCTTCATGACCAGAGTTCCTGGATTGTCGTTAAGACTGGAACGGACGTGGACCACCACGCCGTATTTCTTGGCGAACTCCACCGAACGGATCTGCAACACCTTGGAACCGAGGGACGCCATCTCCAGCATCTCGTCGTAGGAGATCTTCTCCATCTTCGAGGCTTCCGGCACGATGCGCGGGTCGGTGGTGTAGACACCGTCGACATCGGTGAGAATTTCGCAGACATCAGCCTTGAGGGCCGCGGCCACGGCGACCGCCGAAGTGTCGGATCCGCCGCGACCGAAGGTCGTGATGTTGCCGTCGCGATCGACACCCTGAAAACCGGCGACGACGACGATGGTGCCGCTGCGCAGATCCTCGCGGATATTGGTATCCTCGATCTCCTCGATGCGCGCCTTGGAAAAAGCCGAATCGGAGTAGACCGGGATCTGCCAGCCGAGATAGCTCTTGGCCTTGTAGCCCATCGACTGCAGACACATTGCCAACAGGGCGATCGAGACCTGCTCCCCGGAAGAGACCAGGACGTCGTATTCGCGCTCGCTCGGGAACTCGCACATCTCTTCAGCCAGGGCGACCAGTTTGTTGGTCTCACCGGCCATGGCCGAAACGACAACAATGACATCGTTGCCTTCGTCAAAGGTGCGAGCCACCCGGCGGGCGACGTTACGGATCTTCTCGATGGTCCCGACCGAAGTACCGCCGAATTTCTGAACCACCAGTGCCATGCGCAAACGATCCTTTCCAGGCAACCTGAGACGGCTGCCTGCCATAGAATTCCCCTGTGGGGGGTCAAACGAGATTATTAGCAGGTATGCCGATTTTGGTCAATGCCCGAAAAAAGCGGCGAGGGGGATCAGACGCTGGTAATCGTCGTAGCTCAGGGAGGTCTGCCAGTGGCCACTCAGCATGCCGGTGAGAACCCCGCCGGAGAACAGCAGTGCGACCAGTCCGACAAACAGTCGCCCGGAGATCGGCCAGCGGCCGACAGACATGCTCAGAGCGCCGGGCGCTGGGCAGCGGCTGACACAGGTCAGACAGCCGGTACAGAGCGGCGACCAGACCCGCTGCTTGTGGCGCACGTCGATTTCAGCCGGGCAGGCGCGACTACAGGCACCACAGCGCGAACAGTGCTGCTCGCTGCGCCGGATTGCCAGGGGGCTGAACAGACTGACCAGACCGAGCAGGGCACCGTAGGGGCAGAGGTAGCGACACCAGAAGTTCTTGTAGATCAGGGAAAGCAGTACCAGAACGGCAATCACCACCAGGCTGGTGATCGAGATGCGGGTAAAGAAGTGCAGCATCTTGACATCAGCGATCGCCCAGTAGGGAGCGTTGAGAAAGGCCCGCGCCGCCACCCCCGGCATGTCGATCAGCACGATCTTGGTGAACCAGAACAGCAGCAGATATTTGACCGAGCGCAGCAGCAGATCGAGAGGGAACCAGATATGAAAGTTGCGGCCGAGCCCGAGCCGCCCGAGCTTCCAGGCGCCTTCAGAGAGTGTACCGACCGGGCAGATGAAGGAGCAGAACGACTTGCGCGCCAGAAACGCCATGCCGATGAAGGTCAGGAACAGCACCAGCGCCGCCGGATGCACCGGGTCGAACCAGCCGGTCGCCAGCCAGCTCTTCAGACTGACCAGGGCGCCGATCGGCAGGAAAGCCTCAACCGACGGCGGACGTGGATAGTAGGCGGCCTGCCCGCCCGACTCGAAGTGACGGACGAACAGGCCGAACTGCACACCGATGAACAGGCACCAGGCGAAAAACAGCCACTGAATGATCAGGCGCCACTTGAAGGGATCGAGGAGAGGAGACTGTTTGCTCATAGCTGGAGACGATAGCAGGCGAAGGTATAATGGAAAATGATCCAGGTCAAATCCGGGGAGAGCCGTCTACGAGCTGTGCGAGCAGTTTTTGCCCCACTCCGTTCAGCGCCTGAAAGTGCAGGCGACGCTCGTTCTCGCCGGTGCGTTCGATGCGGATCTCCAGGCTGGCGGCCAGCCCGGCGCCGACCCGGTCGGCCCATTCGACCAGGGTCAGACCGTCCCCGTCGGCGTACTCGTCGTAACCGAGATCACCAAGATCGTCGATGCGCGACAGGCGGTAGAGATCGAAGTGGTAGAGCGGCATGCGCCCGGTGTGGATATTCATCAGGCTGTAGCTGGGGCTGGTCACCGGCAGATGCGCGGGGACGCCGAGGCCGGCGGCCACACCTTGGGCAAAGCAGGTCTTGCCAGCCCCGAGCGGACCGCTCAGAAGGACCGTCAGGCCGGGAAGAGCCAGTTCTCCGAGGCGGACGCCGATCTGGCGGGTCTGCTCTGGCGATACGCTTGCAATCGACCAGTCGGACACGGCTATCTCATGCTGCGGATGATGTCGAGACGCGCCACCACACCGAGCAGCTGCTCGTGTTCGATCACCGGAATCAGGTGAGCCTTGTGCTCAACCATCAGACTGGCGATCTCGCTGACCGGCGTCTCCGGCGCACAGGTGACCGGTTCGCGCTCACAGATCGCACCGACCTTGCGCGCCGTCACCCGGGCGACCTCGTCGACGAACTTTTTCGGGCTCTCCAGATAGATCACCCAGTCGAAAAGTGACAGCACCGTCGGGATATGCAGCGGTTTGTCCTGCTCGACCAGGTCGGTCTGGGTCACCATGCCGACCAGTTTGCCGTCGGCATCGACCACCGGCATCGCATTGACATTGGTTTCGACAAACAGCTTGGCCAGATCGGAGACATCGGCGTCTTCGGTGACGGTATGCACTCTGGTGGTCATGATATCGCGAGCAGTCAGCATGATCTTCTCTCCTTCAGCTCCCGGCGCGCGCCGGGAAGTTCCTCGATCAGGTCGCCGGCCAGAAGGCCAGCGTCTCCGTAGCGATACAGCAGACGATCGGCAGCGGTGCCGTGCAGATAGACCGCCAGCGGCGCCGCCTGTTCTGCCGGCAGGCCCTGGGCGAGCAGGCTGCCGATCAGGCCGGTGAGGACATCGCCCATTCCGGCGGTGGCGAGTCCGGCATGACCGCTGCCGTTGATGAAAATTCTTCCGTCGGCCGTCGCCGTCACGGTACGGGCGCCTTTCAGCACCAGGGTCAGCTGGTGACGGCCGGCAAACTCGCGGGCAATTGCGACCCGGTCAGCCTGGATCGCGGCGACACTCAGACCGGTCAAACGAGCCATCTCGCCGGGATGCGGAGTCAGAACCGTCGGCAGGTGGCGCCGTCTCTCCAGCAACGGCAGTTGCCCGGCGAGGGCGTTCAGGCCATCGGCATCGATCACCAGCGGCAGCTCAGCGGCGGCCAGCAGGCGGGCGGTCAGGTCACGGCTCCCTTTGCCGACGCCGATTCCGGGGCCGAACGCCAGCGCCTGCTTGTCGGCAAGCAGAGCGAGCAGCGGGTCGATAGCCGTCGCACTCAGTTCACCGGCAACCGCCGGCAACGGAACGGTCATCGCCTCGGCAAGCTGTCCGGCAACCACCGGCTGGATCGTCTCCGGACAGGCGAGGGTGACCAGCCCGGCGCCGCCGCGCAGCGCCGCCCGGGCAGCCAGAGTCGCCGCGCCACTCTTGCCGAGGGAACCGGCGACCACCAGCAGGTGGCCAAAAGTCCCTTTGTGGCCGGCGACCGGCCGGTCTGGTAGCAGCGCCGCCGCATCAGCGGCGTCGACCAGCACGGCATCGGCGGCGACGGACTCGACCACCGACTTGGGGATACCGATATCGACCACCCGCAGTTCGCCGGTCTGACCGGCGCCCGGCCAGGAGAGCTGACCGGTCTTCGGCTGGGCGAAGGTCACTGTCAGGGTCGCCTGCACCGCACAGCCGAGAATCCGGCCGCTGCCGGCATCGACTCCGGACGGGATATCGACGGCCACCACCGGCTCGTCACGCCGGTTGAGCCATGCGATCGCCTCGGCATACAGACCGCCGACCGGCTTGCTCAGACCGGTACCGAACAGGGCATCGACCAGAACGCCCCAGGTCTGCTGCTCGCTCAAAAGTGCTGTGAGATCGGGAAGATTGTCGACCGTACGGACGTCCCCTCCGCAACGCTTCAGGGCGTGCAGATTGATAGCCGCGTCGCCACGCACAGCGCTCAGTTGATCGGCCAGCAACAGGGTCAGCACCGGCCAGCCGGCAGCGAGCAGATGCCGGGCGATGACAAAACCGTCGCCGCCGTTGTTCCCCTTGCCGGCCAGCACCAGCACGCCGTGCGGCAGCCGCTCGCGGTAGCGCTGCACAATCGCCTCGGCCGTCTGTCGACCGGCATTCTCCATCAGCACCACGCCGGGGATACCGATCTCCTCGATAGTGCGGCGATCGATCTGCTGCATCTGGATGGCGTTGACTGCTTTCATGCGCCCTCGAGGATGACGGTCGCCACGGCGTAGTCGCCATCGTGACTGTAAGAGAGATGAACCGTGCGTACGCCACGTTCTGCGGCCAGTTGTGCGGCCCGCCCGCTCAGCACCAGATCCGGTCGCCCCAGAGGATCCGGGACAACCTCGAGATCGTGCCAGCCGAGGCCGTTGCGCAGACCGAGACCGAACGCTTTCAGGCAGGCCTCCTTGGCGGCGAAACGGGCGGCCAGATGGGGCGCCGGATCCTTCTTGCCGAGAGCGTAACGTTGCTCAGCGCCGGTGAACAGCCGCTCCAGCAGGCCGGCCTTGCCGTCATCGACAAACCGCCGGAAACGGCTGATACGCGCCAGGTCGGTCCCCAGGCCGAGGATCGCCATGCTGTCAGGCGCCGTGTACCAGTTCAGCCATTTCCCGCACCGCCCGCTCCAGGCCGATCAGCACGGCACGGGCAATAATGCTATGACCGATATTGTACTCAGCGATCCCACCCAAAGCGAGCAGCGGCCGGATATTGCGCAGGGTCAGGCCGTGGCCGGCGTTGACTCCGAGGCCGAGATCCCGGCCGATACGGATTGCTGCGGCGATCTTGTCGAGTTCGGCCTGCGCGGCCCCGCCCCGGGTGCCGCAGTAGGTGCCGGTATGAATTTCGATGCAGTCGGCGCCGACCGCGGCGGCGGCAGTGAGCTGCTCCGGTTCCGGATCGACAAACAGGCTGACGACAATCCCCGCCTGGCGCAGCCGGGCGATGCGCGGCGCCAGATTGGCCTGCTGCCCGACCACATCGAGCCCCCCTTCGGTGGTCAGCTCCTGGCGCTTTTCCGGCACCAGGGTGACAGCATCGGGGAGAACCTCGACGGCGATGCGGACCATCTCGTCGGTCGCCGCCATCTCCAGGTTGAGCGGTGTCTGCACGGTCGCGCGCAGCAGGCGAACATCCCGATCCTGAATGTGGCGCCGGTCCTCACGCAGATGGACGGTGATGCCGTCGGCACCGGCCAGTTCGGCCAGGGCGGCGGCGGTGACCGGATCCGGCTCGGCCGAACCACGGGCCTGGCGGATCGTGGCGACGTGGTCGACATTGACTCCGAGTCTGGCCATCTCAGAGACCCTCCTCATCGCCGAGGCTGGTACGAACCGCAGCGGCAATCTCTTCGGCCCAAGCGTTGATCTCCTGCTGATCCTCACCTTCCAGCATGATCCGCAGCAGCGGCTCGGTCCCTGAATAGCGGATCAGCACCCTCCCCTGCTGGCCAAGGCGCTCCTCGACGGCGGCAACCACCCGCTGCACAGCCGGGATGTCGGCAATCTCGCGCCGCTGCCGCACCCGGACATTGAGCAGCACCTGGGGGAGCGAGGTCATGACTTCGGCGAGTTCGGCCAACGGCTTACCGGTCGCCTGCATGATCGCTAGCACCTGCAGGGCGGTGAGCACGCCGTCGCCAGTGGTATTGTGATTGAGAAAGATCATGTGCCCGGACTGCTCGCCACCGAGCAGATAACCGTGGCGGCGCATCTCTTCGACCACGTAGCGATCGCCGACAGCCGTTCTGACCAGCCGGCCGCCGGCCTGGCGCAGGGCGATCTCCAGACCCATATTGCTCATCACGGTCGCCACCACGGTCTGTCCAGGGAGGGCATCGCGCTGCAGCAGATGGGTACCGCAGATCGCCATGATATGGTCGCCATCGACCTCGCGACCGGCGGCATCGACAAAGATGCAGCGGTCGGCATCGCCGTCGAGGGCGATACCGAGATCGGCACCGTGCTCGCCGACCGCCTGCGCGATCAGCTCCGGGTGCAGCGAACCGCAGTCGGCATTGATGTTCTTGCCGTTGGGCTGGACCCCGTAACAGAAAACCTCGGCGCCAAGTTCTTCGAGAACTGCCGGGGCGACCTTGTAGGCGGCACCGTGGGCGCAGTCGAGCACGATCTTCAGGCCGGTCAGATCCATGCTCCGCGGGAAAGTGCTCTTCAGAAAGACGATATAGCGACCTGCAGCATCGTCGACCCGGAACGCCTTGCCGACCTCGTCGGCAGTCGGGCGCAGCGAGTCGATCCGATCGGATTCAACCAGCTCCTCGATGCGCTGCTCGACCTCATCCGGCAGTTTGAAGCCGTCGCGGGCGAAGAATTTGATGCCGTTGTCCTGATACGGATTGTGCGACGCCGAAATAACCACGCCGGCATCGGCGCGCATCGAGGCCGTGATGAAGGCGATGCCGGGAGTCGGCAGCGGGCCGACCAGCAGGACATCGACTCCCATGGAGCAGATGCCGGCCGCCAGGGCGTTCTCGATCATATAACCGGACAGGCGGGTGTCCTTGCCGATGACGATCCGGCTGCGCCGGTCGGAATGTTTGAACACATAGGCGGCAGCACGGCCGAGCTGCATAGCGAGCTCGGTGGTCATCGGGTCGACATTGGCGACGCCGCGTACACCGTCGGTACCGAACAGTTGACGACTCACTGCGATTTCTCTCCTGTTTGCTCTCCTGTCGTCAGCGGACTCTCTGCCGACAGTGGTTCAGGGGGCAGATATTCGGGATCAGGCTTGAGGAAGACCTGCACCTCAACGGTCTGAACATCCTTGAGCCGCGTGTATTTTCCGGGGTAGACCAGAGCAACCGTCTGCGAAAAGCTCTCGCGCACACCGGTCAGTTCAACCCCTTCCGTCGCCACCTCAGAGACCCCCTTCAGTTCCGACTCGGCGCCGGTCACCGTGACCCGTTGCGGACTGACCTTGTGCTCCTCGACCAGAACCCCCTCGACCGGCTGGCCGGTCAGGACAACGACAACCGGCACCTGCTTGTCGCGGATCTTCTCCAGTCTGACATCGACAAAAGAGGGAGAGAGGCGGGTCACCTTCAGCCCGCTCGGGATATTCATGCTCTCTTCGATCCGCCGGAAGGAGGTCATGCCGGCGGTCAGATCCTTGAGGTCGACGGCGATACTGATATCGCTCGAACTGAGGTTCATCAGCAGGGCACGCGGACCGCTGATGCGCACATCGACCGAACTCGGCACTTCATTGGCAATTGTCAGCTCGCTGGAGAGCCCGCGATATTCGATCGGCACGATGTAGGCGACTTCGAGGCGCCTCTCGCCCATGACGAAAAACCACAAAACCACGGCGAACGCCAGGGAGATCAGTTTCAGATGCCAGTTCTGTGTAAAAAGCCCCTTCATGGTCAGCTCTTCTTGCCGCGCAGTCGCCGCGGTTCGAGCAGGCGCAGCAGCACTTTCTTGAGGGTCTGCCCATCGAGGGCCCTGGTCATGCGTCCGCCGATCACCACCGAGATCTGACCGGTCTCCTCGGAGACAACGATCACCACCGCATCGACCAGTTCGGTCAGGCCGATGGCGGCCCGGTGCCGGGTCCCGAGGCGCGGACTGACATCGGTACTCTGGGTCAGGGGAAGAAAACACCCGGCCCGGGTCATCCGTCCGCGCTGAATGATCAGCGCGCCGTCATGCAGTGGCGACGCCGGGTGGAAAATCGCCGGCAGCAGGTCGCCGGACGGCTTGGCATCGAGTTCGACACCGACCTCGAGAAAATCGTTGATGCCGGTCTCCCGTTCGATGACCAGCAGGGCACCGAGCCGCTTCTGGGAGAGCGAGACGCAGCCTTTAACCAGTTCATCAATGATTTTGGTCTCTTCGCGAAAAGAGAGATCGGCGAAGAAGGGGTTGCGGCCGACGTGGATCAACGCCCGGCGAATATCGTTCTGAAAAATAACGACAATCACCAGGATAATCGAGGAGAGGAAGTTGTCGAGGATCCAGTTGATGGTATAGAGGCCGCCGAACTGGGAGGTGACGTAGACAGCAAGCAGCACCGCCAGACCGAGCAGCATCTGCACCGCCCGGGTCCCCTTGATGAGCAGAATGATCCGGTAGATGATGAAAGCGACCAGGAAGATGTCAAGCAGGTCGAGCAGCCATCGCGGATTGGTCATGAATTCGAGCATCTGGCAGCCACCTGGCAACGTGCGGGACGGAGGCGCAAAGTGCGCCTGAAACTCTTGTCGGTAGCGCCCCTCAGCGCTTCTGAACAGTCAACCAGGCGCCCCCCTGACAGACCGCCCAGGCCATCAGCACCGCATCGCGGGCCGCGGCGACGTCGTGAACCCGGAAGATGCGTGCACCGGCGGCCACGCCGAGGGCGATGGTGGCAAGCGTTCCGGCCAGGCGCTGTTGCGGCTCGGGGCGACCGAGTATCTTGCCGATGAAGCTCTTGCGCGAGGTGCCGAGGAGAACCGGCCGGCCGAGTTCGCCCAGGGCATCGAGGCGACGCAGCAGTTCCAGATTGCCGGCAACATCCTTGCCGAAGCCGATCCCCGGATCGACGGCCAGCTTTTCTGCCGGCACGCCGCAGACCATGGCCCGCTGCAGACTGGCGCGCAGAGCAGAAACCACCTCGCCGACCAGATCGCCGTATGCGATCCGCTGCTGCATGCGTTCCGGACGATCCGGGGTATGCATGACAAAGAGCCCGGCGCCGCTGGCCGCAACCGTCTCCGCCATCGCCGGATCGAAGGTCAGACCACTGATATCGTTGACGAACTCGGCACCGGCCGTCACCGCCGCGGCCGCGACTGCGGCCTTACTGGTATCGATAGAGAGGGGGAGATCGACGGTCGCCGCCAGCCGTTCGATGACCGGCAGCACACGATCAAGCTCCTCCTGCAGCGTGACCGGCGGCGCACCGGGGCGGGTACTCTCACCGCCGACATCGATCAGGTCGGCCCCCTCGTTCGCCATCTGTTCCGCCCGGCGACAGGCGGCGTCCGGCGAGAGGAAATGTCCCCCGTCGGAAAACGAGTCGGGGGTTACGTTCAATATCCCCATGATCCGCGGCCGGTGCAGATCGAGAGCCCTGCACTTGCCTTGCAGTATCAGATCCTGCCGTTGTCCGGGCGGATCGCAGCAGTCGATCGACACGGTGCTCAGGGCTGGTCGACGCAGGGGCCCTCGCCAGGCGAAACTTCGCCGGGCGCCGGCGCGGGGTCGACGGCCGGCGCGCTGTCAGCTGTCGACTCCTGCTCACCGAAAACCAGGATGCGCAGCTCTTCGCGTTCCAGGTTTTCCCGCTCGAGAAGGGCCTCGGAGACCCGCACCAGCGCTTCCTGATTGGCGGAAAGGATCTCCCGGGTGCGCTGGTAGTTGCCCTCGACAATCCGCCGGATCTCCTCGTCGATGGCCACGGCCGTCGACTCACTGTAGTTTTTGACGTGACCGAAATCACGGCCGAGGAAGACCTCACCGCCCTCCTTCTCGCCAAAGGTGATCGGCCCGAGGGCCTCGCTCATCCCCCACTCACAGACCATCTTGCGGGCGATCGCCGTGGCCCGCTCCAGATCATTGGACGCGCCGCTGGTCACACTGTCGAACACCAGTTCTTCGGCAACCCGGCCACCGAGCAGGGCGCAGATCTTGGTGTTCAGCCCTACCTTGGTCTCGTTGTATTTCTCTTCTTCCGGCAGGTACATGGTCACACCCATGGCGCGGCCACGCGGAATAATCGACACCTTGTGCACCGGGTCAGACCCAGGGATACACATCGCCACCAGGGCATGACCGGCCTCGTGATAGGCGGTCACCTTCTTCTCTTCCTCGGTAATCACCATGGAGCGCCGCTCGGTTCCCATCAGAACCTTGTCCTTGGCTTTCTCCAGGTCGTCCCGGTTGACCTCGTTCTTGTTGGCGCGGGCAGCGAGCAGTGCCGCCTCGTTGATCAGGTTCTCCAGGTCGGCACCGGAGAAACCGGGGGTCCCCTTGGCGATCGTCTCCAACTCGACATCTTCGCCGAGGGGCACCTTGCGGGCATGCACCTGCAGGATTTTCAGACGACCGCGCACGTCGGGGCGCGGCACCACGACCTGACGGTCGAAACGGCCCGGGCGCAACAGCGCCGGGTCGAGGACATCGGGCCGGTTGGTGGCGGCGATCAGAATCACCCCTTCATTCCCCTCGAAACCGTCCATCTCCACCAGCAGCTGGTTCAGGGTCTGTTCCCGTTCATCATGGCCGCCGCCCATACCGGCGCCACGATGACGGCCGACCGCATCGATCTCGTCGATAAAAATGATACAGGGCGCATTCTTCTTTCCCTGCACGAACAGGTCGCGGACCCGGCTGGCACCGACGCCGACGAACATCTCGACGAAGTCGGAACCGGAGATGGAGAAGAACGGCACCTCGGCTTCGCCGGCAATCGCCCGGCCGAGCAGGGTCTTGCCGGTCCCCGGCGGGCCGACCAGCAACACCCCCTTGGGAATGCGGCCGCCGAGACGCGAGAACTTCTTCGGATCCTTGAGGAAGGCGACGATCTCCTCCAACTCATCCTTGGCTTCATCAATGCCGGCAACATCCTTAAACGTCACTTTGGCCTGGTTCTCGTTGAGCAGCTTGGCGCGGCTCTTGCCGAAACTCATCGCCTTGCCGCCGCCAGCCTGCATCTGTCGCATGAAGAAGATCCAGACGCCGATCAGCAGCAGGATCGGCCCCCATGAGACAAACATGGTCATCCAGAAACTGCGATCCTCATCGGGCCGCGCCTCGATCGCCACACCCTGTTCGCGCAGCGTGCCGATCAGCTCAGGATCGTTGGGCGCATAGGTCTTGAAGGAGCTGCCATCGAGGTATTTGCCTTCGATATTCGAACCCTGAATAGCGACCTCGGCGACCCGACCCTCTTCGAGGGCGGTCAGAAACGTCGTGTAGGAGACCGGCTTCTGGTCGCGATCTTTCTGGGTCATCATGTTGAACAGCATGATCATGACCAGAGAGATCACCAGCCAGAGGGCAAGATTCTTGTAAAACTGGTTCACGCAACCCCCTTGTGGAACATCCCGGGATAGTCTGAGAAGTGTGGAAATGCCTGAAATTCAGGACAGTTGAATAATGAAAATCTGCAGAACTTTAGCACAAACAAACCGGCTTAACAAGCGCTTTTACGCGGCTTTCAGGTCGTTTCCGCCGATCCGACGGCAACAGCACCGGCCGGCCGTACCGTCAGGCGCACCACATGCCCGCCCGCCGCTGCTGTTGCCACCAGCCCGGCGCAGCGACGCCGGCCGACCAGCCAGAGAACCCGGTCGTCCTGCAATACCAGCGGCTGCCGGAGACGCTCTTCCCGGGTCAGCTTGAGGTCGACATACAGATCCTGCAGCTTGCGACGGCCGGCCATCCCCTGCGGCTGCATGACCAGTCCGGGGCGGAACACCTCGATCGTCAGCGGCAGAGAGATGTGCCCGGCGGCAAATTCGACAGTATTGCCCGATTCGCCACCGGGCCGCTCAGCCATCGTCACCAGCAGCTCCCGGCCGTCCGGCAGCGGATAGCGACCCGGGCCGTCGATGGGCAGCGGCGCCCAGTCGATCCGCGGCGGTGGCGCCTGGCGAAACCAGAGTGACCGGTAGCGGCGGCCGACCCAGACTTGCGGCAGAAACAGCTCACCCTGCGGCCGGTCGGTCAGACAGAGGGCCCGCACCGCCTCCAGGTGGCGGGCAGCGATCCGGAGCAGATCGCCGCGCACCCGGCGCAGCACTTCGCGCACCAGCCGGGCGCCGACGGCAGCAGGCTGACGCACAACCGTCTCGACCGGCAGCAGCAGCCCGCCGTCCCGGTGAGGTTCAATAGCGTCGGCCAGCTCACCTTCGACCCACTGCCGCCAGAACTCCTCCTCGTCGGCAAACCGCCCGCTGAGACTCGCCAGGTTGGCAACGATCTGCGGGTTGTACTCGCGCAGTTGCGGAAGCAGCTGATGACGCAGCCGGTTGCGTGTGAAGTCGGGCGACCGGTTGCTGGCATCCTCACACCAGTCGAAACCCTGATCGCGAAGATAGTCGACCAGCTCCGTGCGAGTCAGGTCGAGTAGCGGCCGGACATACGGCGGATCGACCCGCCGCATCGCCGCCAGGCCGCTCGTCCCGGCGCCGCGCAGCAGGCGCAGCAGGAAGGTCTCGGCCTGATCGTCCTGCTGATGGCCGAGGGCGATCCAGCGGCAGTCGTGGGCGCCGGCGGTCTGCCCAAGGAAGCGGCGACGAATGTGCCGGGCAACCTCTTCCGGACCACCCGCCCCCGGCGTCAGACGCGACGCCACATCGATGCGCTCGATATGCACCGGCAGACCAAGGCAGCCGGCCAGGTCACGGACGAAATCGGCATCGGCGCCACTCTCAACACGCAGACCATGATCGAGATGCGCGACTGTCAGTTCCAGCTCGACATGCCGTGAGGCCCGCAGCAGCAGATGCAGCAGCGCCACGGAATCGACGCCACCGGAAACCGCTACCAGCACCCGGCCGCGCAGACGCTGCAGCGGGCCGTGCTGCAGCAGGACAAGAAATCGTCTGTCGAGTTCGTGGCGCATCGGCACTTTAGATGATAGTTGTCATACCCGCAAAAGCAGGCAACCAGAGATTTCACGAACCGCTGAGATTCTTGCAAAAAGGTCGTCATCCCCGGGTGTCTTAATCGGGGATCCAGTGTTTTCAGCTGTTAGAATCTAGACTCCCGACCAGAACCGCTTCGGGAATGACCTTTTTCAAAAATTTTGCAATAGCCTCACGTTTAACATTTTCATTCTGCTGCCAACAACGTTGTCAGTCTGGCTAACGCTTCAGAGACGATGCGTCCCTGCTGCTCGATGCTGTCGATGATCTGCTGCGGGGTGCGCTCGTCCAGTTTGGTGACGGCATTGGGGTTGACCGCTTTCAGGTCGAACACGGCGGCGTCGATGTCGGCGGCCTTGGTCTCCAGATCCTTGGCGGCCTTTTCCTTTTCGCGGAGCTGCCCGTCCACCGCGTTCAGCGCTTCTTGGTCGGTTCTCTCTTTCTTCAACCGTTTGAGCTGTTCTTTCAGGTCAATAATCTCTGCCTTGATGGCGGCGGCCTCATCCCGTAGCGGCTGCATCTCTTCCCGCGCCCTGGCACGGCGGGCGGCAAAATCGACGGTCCAGGAGTAGCGGCTTTCGGCATACGACGTGCCGCGCCTGGGCAACAAGCTGGCGTAACTCGGAAAGGGATTGCCTTCGTTCGCTTCGTCCTCTTTCCAGTCGGCAACCAGATTGGCCGGAAGCTGGGTCTCGGCCAGCACTGAACCATCCTTGTCGAAGCCAAAATGGGCCAGGGTCAGCGGCGTCTTCTTGCCGACCTTGACGTGAGAGAGATCGTAGTACCAGATCTTTTCGGTCTTGCGCCCCTTGGTGAAGAACAGCAGGTTGGTTTTCACCCCGGCCCCGGCGGTGGAGAAAACCCCACCGGGCAGGCTGACGATGGCCCACAGGTCGCATTCGTCCACCAGCTTGCGCTTGGTTTCGACAAAGGCGCTCTCGTTGGTGCGGAACAGCAGCCCCTCATCGAGGACGATGGCGCAGGTGCCGTCCAGAGCCAGTTCGCTCAGGATATCCTGCACGAACAGCACCTGGGTGGAGCTGGTCTCAAAGGCGAAGTGCTTCTGGGCGTCCTTGCCCTCCTTGCCGCCGAAGGGGGGGTTGGTGAGGATGTAGTCGAAAAATTTGGGGGCCTGTTCGAACAGCGCGGCATAGGTGGCGCGACCGGTGAGGGTGTTGCCGTGCCAGAGGTTGGGTTGGTCGATACCGTGCAGCACCAGATTGGCCAGAGCGATGGGGAAGACCAGGTTTTCCTTTTCCCGGCCGAAAAAGGTGTCGTGCTTCAGGGTGTCGATATCGAGGCTTGCGGCGCTTGGCCCGAGCTTGCGGGCGATGTGCTCGTAGGCGATGGCCAGGAAGCCGCCGGTGCCGCAGCCGGGGTCGTAGATGGTTTTGCCCGGTACGGGGTCCACCGTATGTACCATGGCGCGGATCACCTCGCGCGGCGTGAAAAACTGGCCGCCATCGGAGTTCTTCTCGCCCATCTTGAGCAGCAGGTCTTCATAGACCTGCGACAAGGTAAAAAAGTGGGTGTCGTCCACGTGGTCGATATGGATCTCGTGCACCTTGTCGAGGATGTCGCGCAGGTTGGTTTCCGAATCCACCCGCACACGTTCCACTGCCGTCATGATGCGGCCGATGATGCGTTGCTTTCGCGAAGCCGAAGGGTTGGGCAGGCCGGTGCGGGCGTCGATGTCTAGACCATGGAGATGCGGCAGCAGCTCCTTGTTGATGAAGTCAAACAACCTGCCGTCGCCAGCGGCGAACAGCTCCTGTCGCTTCCAGCCATAGGGCTTGCCGTTGCTGGCTTGGGGATGATCCTCTTTTTCGGAATAGGGTGCGGCCCAGTCCTGCCAGCGATAGGGACTGGCCAGGGCCGGGGTGAAGGTCGCCCCGACGGCATCCGCCTCGTCGCGGGCCTTCTCCTCCTGGTCGTCGAGAATGCGCAGGAACAAAATCCAGGTCAGCTCCGGCACATATTGCAGGGCGCTGGCGCAGTTGGAACGGCGCATGATATCGCAGATCGACTTGACAAAGCTTGAGAGCGACTGGGTGGAGGCGATGGCCTTGGGCTGTTTTTTTCTGGTTGTTTTTCGTACCACTCGGTTAATTCCTTGATTTGTATTTTGTGCGTTTAATCTGCACTGTATTCACGGTTCGACAAGCTCACCGTGAACGGTGTGAAGGAGACAAATGGCCAATCAATCCTTCAGCCCGTTCGCCCCGGACATCTTCCTCCATCCGTTCGCCCTGAGCTGTGAGCATGCCGAACAGTCGAAGGGCTCTAGCTTTGATTTGCTTCTTGCAAGTCCTTCGACCCACTCCGTTCGCCCTGAGTTTGTCGAAGGGCGGTTTGCTGCGAAGATGAACGAGCCAGCCGGGAGACTTCCTCCCAATCTCCGCGCATCATCGCCTCCTTCTTTTTTCGACTCCATCCCTTGATTTGCCGTTCAGCGGCGAGTGCCTCTTCGCGAGTTGTAAATGATTGCGAAAAGACCATTTTCACCGGACGGCGAGTGTGCGTGTAGCAACCAGGCATCTCTCCGCACTCATGTTGTGAGATACGGCGTTCAAGGTCGTCGGTGTGGCCGGTGTAATAGCTCCCATCGCGGCAGTGAAGGATGTAGACCCAAAACGGTTTCATGCGTGGTCCATCCGTTCTGGCGTGATTGGTCTGAACCGTACCGGTTGAGCACATATTCTCCGTTCGGGCTGAAAACATATTTTCCATTCGGTCAGTGCTAAATTCCCCCGTTCGCCCTGAGCCTGTCGAAGGGCTTTCCTAATTGATTCAAACAGGGCTTCGACAAGCTCAGCCCGAACGGATGTTGTGATTTTCTCCGCCAGACGCTGTTCCGGTTGCTTCAGCCGGGTCAGCAACACCAGTTCTCGGTTGACCGCCAGCGACGCCCGCTGCTGGGCGTTGTGGATACGGTTTTTCAACTCGCCCAGCCACTCGGCGTACCCCGCCGGCGGCTGCGTCAGTGAGACGGGTTGATTATTCAATTCAGTGGAGTTCTTGACCATGGTTACATCTCGAAGGCCTGCGCCAAGATCTTCTGGGGCAGGAGGTTGATGTCCCGCAACTGCGCCTCCGCTGCCTGGCGGGCCTTGTCCACCTCGGAAGCGACCCTGGGGGTTGATCAGGACCTGATGACCGAGGACTTCGGCCACGGCAGGTGGCTTGTAGTCTCCTTCGACATAAGTATCCTCCTCTCCGCCTCCCGGCTTGCCACCTCCACCTGAACGCGGCGGCTTGGTAATGAAGTCGGTGCCGAACAGGTTGGTGACGTCGGTGTAGTCGTAGAGCCAGTACTTGTATTTCTGGGTCTCTTCGTGGATGCGGGTGCCGCGCCCCACCATCTGGTAGAACTTGATGGGCGACTGCAGGAGCGGAAGAAGACCACGGCGTTGAGGCGCTCGATATCGACGCCCGCCTCCAACAGGTCGACAGTGCAGGCAATGAAGGCGCGTTCGCCGGAGCCGCGCATCGGCTCAATCATGTCCGCGCCGTTGTTCGGGCCGCCCATGCACTTGAAGGCGTAGTGGTCCTTGGGCGTCTGCTTGTGCTCCTTGCACCAGCGGGTATAGAGGTTGTTCATCTGCATGGCCACCCGGTCGGCGTGGATCTCGCGATTACAGAAGATGATCACCTTCTGTTCCGGGCCGCCGTTGGCGCAGAGCAAGCGAAACAGATCCTCGCACATGGCGGGCGTGCGCAGCTCGATGAACAGCTCGTCGTCGAAATCCTTGCCGGTGTATTCATCCTTGGTCAGGTCGGCCTCGGTGAGCGGCCTGCCGGTGCGGATATCCTTGACGCCTGCCGCAAGGATTTCAGTCTTGGTAAATTTGCGTTTGTCGATGTCGGCCTTGCGCTTGACGATCTCGCAGGCGGCCAGATAGCCGTCCTCCTGGGCCTGGATGAGGGTATATTCGTAGACCGGCTCGCCAAAATACTGGTGGTTGTTGGCGGTGATCTCCTGATCCTCGGCAGTGGCATTCTTTGATTCCTGAAGCTTGCGCGGCGTGGCGGTCAGACCGATGTGGATAGCGTTCGGGTTGCGCTTGAGCACTTCGGACCACTTGCCCCAGGCGGAGCGGTGGCATTCGTCGATGATGATGACGCTAAAAGCGTCTTCGCCGTAGTGCTCGGACAGAAAGCTGGCAAAACCTGCTGAACCCGATTGCTCTGAGCTTGTCGAAGAGCCCTCGTCATCCAGCCCGAGGGTCTGGTAGGTGGCGATATGAATGCGGGCGTTGGCGGCGGCGTTGCCGCCTTTTTCGGTCTTGACGATGCGGACGTTGTCGCCGAAGGCTGCCTTGAGCTTGGTATAAGCCTGCTCGCGCAGCTCATCGCGGTCACAGAGGAAGAGCGCCGGTTTGGGTAATTGCCCAGCCTGCCCAAGCCGCCAGAGCAGGTTGGTGGCGATGATGGTCTTGCCCGAACCGGTGGCGAGCGTCAGCAGCACGCGGGGTGGTAAACCTTCTTGGTGGCAGCGGATGATCTTCTCAAAAGCGGCGCGAATGGCGGCGTCCTGATAATAGCGGGTCAGCGACCAGGCCGGGCTGTCGGCCTGAAACAGCATAGCCGCCTCGGGGCTGGTGATGTCGATGCCGGTGTCTTTGGCGTAACGGGCAGTCAAGTCCGGGTGCGGCGGAAAATCGATAAAGGGGAACGGTCCGCCCTGCAGGTTGGTGAAGAAATCGAACTCGCCGTAGAGATGGCCGTTGGTGGCAAACACATATTTCACCTCGAAGCGCTGGCAATCGGCATACCCCTTGGCCTGCTGCATCCCCTTGAGGGGATCTTCCGTCTCTTTCTTGGCTTCGAGCACGCCCACGGGCAAGGCTTTCGGCATATCGCCCAGTTGCACGCAGAGTAGATAATCGGTGCGGCCTGCCCCCCTGCGACGGCGGCCTTTCGGGCCGGTCGGCTCCACCGGGGCGGGAGTTTCCATCTTGATCCACTGGTGATCGTTGTAGCCCTTGTCCCGCAAGACGGGATCGATCAGAAAGAACCGGGTTTCCTGTTCGTTGTAGCTCATGGTTCCCCTCCCCCCCTGGTTCCGATCCAGCTCCAAAGTCGCCAGCGCATGGTTCGACAAGCTCACCATGGACGGAAGTTAAGTCGTTTAAGCCGCCCAAAGACCTGCTCCCTCAGCCCTTGACTGGATTCGGGACTGGCTTGTCGACGGGTGCGAATGTGACTTCTGCAAAAAGCTCTGGTTACATCTTATCAAAGTCAACCGCCACAAACGGTCAGATGCCAGGCTCTTTGCAGCGCGGCCAGTGTCCGGCGCTGCATGCCGAGAGTCTTTTCTTTCTGCTTCTCCCATTGCGAAACCGAGCCGGCACTCATTTCCAGGCGCATCGCAAACTCGGCCTGGGTCTCCCCAAGGGACGACCGCCAGGCGAAGATGGCATCGCCGGTAAGGGGCTCGGGGAAGGCAACCTGCGGTGACGGTTCATTCACTGTCCCCTTTCGAGAGCCCTTTTGCCCCCGATTTTTTGGCGAGGCAGCTGTGCAGACAGAGGCTGACCGGGATGGTTCCCCGGGCATCGCCTTCCTGGATGGAGTTGTCGCAGATACGGCAGGCATCGGCTCGGTTGCAGCGAGATCGATGCCGAACACATCGGCAATGCCGGCTTCGGCAATGCGCCGCCGTGAGCTCCCCTTTCGGGTCGTATCGGCCAGGGCGGCAGACACATCGACCAGCTCTTCATGGTTGACCCCACGGAGCACAAAAAGCATTTCCGGGGTATGGTCGAGCCTCGCCCCCACTCCGTAAAGTACCGCCGCAACGTGCTTGCACATGTCGGCCCAGTCCGGGCAGTCACAGGCGAACGTCATCTCTCCGGGCAAGGGGAAAAGGCCCTCTTTTCGATCCGACACGACTTCCATGACTCCGTGATCGAGCTTTCCTCGTAACAGATCGAGCAATGAAGCGACCTGCCCGGCGCAGGCGCGCTTGACGGTGTCCCACCTGTTTTTTTTCAGCGGAGCGATGGCGATCTTGACATTGTACAGTTTGGAACCGCTGACGATAGCTTCGACCCGGCCTCTCGAGATGTCAAGGTGACAGACCGATCCGTTTCTGAGATAACTTCGCCCTCGCGGCAATCGGTTGGCAAAATCACTGAAGGACTCCAGGTGTTCGCACCACCCCTTGCCCCAGAAAGAGGCTGCAATCCTGCGACTACTCAGTTGCACCGGCCGGACATCGAGCCCCTTCTTTTTCATCTTCTCAAGTTGCTTGCTGGCCTTGGCCCGACGCTCCGCCACACTGACGTAGGGAGCCCACCCGTAATAGCGGCTCATGACGTTAACTCTCTCCCGCGATCATAGCGTTGCCTTTTCCAGATCGAGCGTCACCAGACGCAATACATCTTCATCGTTCATTTCAGTCAGCAGCGTTTCCGCGCCTTCCAGCAATTCGGTCGCCAGGTTGGCCTTGGCGGCGATCAACGCATCGATCTTTTCTTCGACCGTCCCCTTGCAGACAAACTTGTGGACCACAACATTCTTGTGCTGGCCGATCCGAAAGGCCCGGTCGGTCGCCTGATTCTCCACCGCCGGATTCCACCAGCGGTCAAAATGGATCACATGACTGGCGGCCGTCAAGTTGAGACCGGTTCCGCCGGCCTTGAGGGATAGCACAAAAAAAGGCGGTCCATCCTCATGCTGGAAACGATCGACCAGTTGTTTGCGCTCCACCACCGGGGTTCCCCCGTGCAGCACCAGGCCAGATCGGCCGTACACCCGGGCCAGAAACGTCGCCAGCGGCGTGATCATCTCCCGGAACTGGGTGAAGACCAGGACCTTTTCCTGCCGTGATGCAATCTCTTCGACAAGTTCCCGCAGTCGAGCGAATTTACCGCTGCGCTCTTCGGCGAAGTCACCGTCACCGAGAACCTGGTCGGGATGGTTGCAGATCTGCTTGAAACGCATCAGCGAAGAGAGGATCAGACCCCGACGCTGCATCCCCGCCTGCTGCTCTTTCAGCGCCGCGGCCAGATCCTTCACCGCCTGACCGTAAAGCCGCGCCTGAAACTTGCTGAGACCACACCATGCCGCCATCTCGACCTTGTCGGGGAGATCGTTGATGACGCTCTTGTCGGTCTTGAGGCGCCGCAGGATGTAGGGCTGCACCAGGGCGCGTAACGGCGCGTAAGACGGGGGGGTATGCCGCTCCAGGTCGGCAACGAACCGCTTGAACCGGGTCGCCGACCCGAGCAGCCCGGGACAGATAAAGTCAAAGAGCGACCAGAGGTCGGCAAGCCGGTTCTCCACGGGGGTTCCGGTCAAGACGATCCGTGCCTTCCCCGAAAGAGTTTTTACCACTCTGGTCTGCTGCGTGCCGGGATTTTTGATCGCCTGCGCTTCATCGAGAACAATCAGGTTCCACATCGTTTTTTGCAGCCAATCCTGACGCTGCAGCATGCCGTAGGTCGTCAGCACCACATCGGCGCAAGCCAGGGCCGCTTTCGGATCGGCGGCGATCTGTTGCAACTCCCGGCGCTCCATTTCCGACGGATGCAGACAGACGGCCTTGAGGGATGGGGCAAAGCGCTCCAGTTCGCTTTTCCAGTTGGCCAGGAGCGAGGCCGGCAGAACCAGCAGGCTGGGAGCCTGCTCCTCGCCGTGCTGCTGCCGGGCCAGCAACAGGGAGATGACTTGAATGGTCTTGCCGAGGCCCATGTCATCAGCCAGGCAGGCACCGAGCCCCAGTTCCGACAGAAACCAGAGCCAGTTCAAGCCGGTCTGTTGATAGGGACGCAGCCTTGCCTGTAATCCGGGAATCTCCCTGACGGCTTGCAGTCGAGCGGGCTCCCGCAGTCCGGCCAGCAATTCGCGCAACCGGTCCCCAGCCTCGACACAGGCCCACCCCGTCTCGTCAAGCATGACGTCCTGGCCGGAGAGATCGCGCTGGGCTCCGGCCAGTAAACGCATCCCTTCGATAAACGACAGTCCGTCGTCTCCGACCTCGGCTTTGACCTTTTGCCAGTGGTCGAGAGCCTCCCGGAGCTTTTCACCATCGACCTCGACCCACTGGCCGCGCACCATGGCCAGCCCTTCCCCGGAGGCGGTCAGTGTGGCGATTTCCTGCGCAGTCAGGACGTCTCCGTCCAGGGTCAACTCGACCTGAAAATCGAGCAGAGCCCGACCTGAAAGACTGTTTTCGACTTTTGAACCGACGGTGATCCGGGCCTTGGGGCGGGGGCGCTTCTTCCACCAATCCGGCAGTCGCACAACCAGCCCGCTCTCTTCAAGGGACTGAACCTCTTTCAGGAAAAGGAACGCCTCTTCGGGAGTCCACGCCAGCGGGTGGTAAATATCGTTGCTCTCCAGCAGATCATTTACCCAGGGGCACCGGGTGCCTGCTGCGTAGACCGGTTCCATCAGGCGCAACAGCGCCTCCCGGTCGTTGGCTCCGGCGTACTCGCGTAAAGCCTGGCTCAAGGGGAGGTGCTGGGCGCGGGCGTTCTTACCGAGCCGTGGGACATAGGTCGCCATGAAGGCGAAGGGAAATTCAGGGTCATGCCGGTTTTCCGCCAGATGAAAACAGACCCGGCCGACCTGCCGCCAGGCGGGCGCATGGCGGTGCAGAAACCCCGCCAGACCATCGGGATCGCCGGCAATCGCCGCCAGCGTCCAGGTGTCCAGGTCCTCCCAGATCGCGGCCAGAGCCTCGGGGCTACAGTATTCCGCCCCCGGCATCGGGGGGAGACTCAGGTAAAGGGTGTTCAACGCTGCGGCGTCAGGAGCTGGTGACGGGTGCAGATGTTTGGCGTTTGACTGGTTTTGACAGAGTTGCAGCAGGTAGCGGGCGCCAAAATCGCGCCAGTACATCCAGGCGACAGGCCAGTCCGGTGCGACTTTTGCACCTGCCAGGGCGATGATCCCGGCCGCGGCCGAGTCGGCAAACGCCCGGGCGATACCGGAATAACGGTACACCGCTGCAGCGGGATCGGAGGTTTCGACCATCAGCAGATGGCCGGAGGGATTCAGCGTCAGTTCCACAACCGTAGCAACATCCTTCGGACTCTTATTGACCAACCGACCCTTATCGGAGGGCGTCGGCGGACGCCTGCCGTCTGTCGACGACGTAACGACAAAAGGCCCTGATTTCTCAGAGCCTTTTGTCGGTGCCAGACCATGCTGGACGAAAATGGTGGCGGTGCAGAGATTTGAACTCCGGACACTGCGGATATGAGCCGCATGCTCTAACCAACTGAGCTACACCGCCGGAAACTATCCGACCGCCTGGAAGGCGGCCGGTGACTGTTTTGGTAGCGGGGGGAGGATTTGAACCTCCGACCTTCGGGTTATGAGCCCGACG
>JAVVDS010000010.1:0-62916 GCA_032251295.1 Desulfuromonadales bacterium
TCACTGAAGAAGGCTGGAATCAGCAGCCCTGGATGTGCTGAACAGTTACAAAACAGGATTGTAACTGTTGAGCAAGTGTCGTTTGGCAGAGAATCGAGGAATTCTGAATCCTGTATTCCCGTTCTTGCAGCAGAAACATTCAAGCTGAACAGTGACAAAACGGAATGTTTTTCGGGACCGTTGAGGAGTCGGGTCATGAACGGTCATATTATTCTCGGCCTGTTTTCGCTGTATGTTGCCATCATCTCGCTCTGGCTGGTCCTGAGTGGCCGCCAGGACGATCTGCTGCTGCGCCTGCGCCGCTTCTGGGGCCGGCGGACCGGACATTCTCTCTATTTTCTCCTCAATGTTGCAACGCCTCTGATCATCTGTGTCCTTGCCCTCGGCTGGGGGGTGCGGACCTACGATGCCGATCTGCTTGTCGCCGCCCTCAACGAGCCGCATTCGTTGCGTCTGCAGGCCAACCCGACCGGATCAGGCTCTGCCGACTTCCCGAATTCGGCCTCGCCTGACGCCAACCTGATCATCTACGGCGCCTGACATCACTGAGAATCTGCTCGCGAAGGAGTCGACTTCGGAACTGGTCGACGACGGGGGAGGGGAGACTGCGTTCTAAACGCGGTAGATGGTCACCGTCCCCTGGCGCAGTCTCTTTTCCAGCCAGATCGCCAGGGCATGTCGCCAGAGTGCCCGACTGGCCGGAATCAGGCAGCTGAAGCCGAACAGGTCGGTGGCGAAACCGGGTGTCAGCAGCAGCAGACCGCCGATCAGGATCATCATGCCGTCGAGGAGGGAGTTGGCCGGCATCTGTCCCTGGGCGGCCTCTGTCTGAATGCGCCGCAGGATATCGAGCCCCTGACTGCGCGCCAGCCAGGCACCGGCTGCGCCGGTCAGCAGAATCAGGGCGATGGTCGTCCCCGTACCGAGTATGCGACCGACTTCGATCAGCAGGTAGAGCTCGCAAACCGGCACCAGGGTAAAGATCAGCAGCAGTTTTATGAACATGGTAGCCTCTGGGTCAGTGTCAGACCGTTTTGTGCGGCCTTCAGGGTGAGTAAAAGTATACACTATTTGGTAAGTGTTCGATTTTAAAGAGAATTAAATCATGCACAAAAAATAGTCAGTTTGCTGAGGTGTCCGGAAACCGCTTGCACCTGCCTTTTGTCAACACAGTTTTCAACGACTTGTCCACAGAAAATGTGGACAAAGCCGGTAGGTACTGAAAAGGCCTGATTTTTTCCGCGAACGGACCGCGCCGGGTCGTTCATGACGATGCGCCGGAATCGTGCAGCGGGGTCTTGCCGTGCCGGGCGATCTGCTTGCGCAGGGCCGTTTCGGCGTCGATCCCGGCATCCTCGGCCTGCATGACCCAGTGCAGCAGCTGCCGGCCGATCCGTTCCGCATCGACCGCTCTCCCTTCGACCCGTTCCGGCGCGTCGTCTCCTGTCGGCGACTGCGGTTGTGCAGGTTCGACCAAGGGCCGGGCGAGGCCGGCCTGCCGCATTTTGCGCACCATCTTCTGGGCCTTCTGCAGGGCCGGCAGCTGGCGTGGCAGCAGGCAGGCGACCGTTCGCGGCTGGTCGTCGGCATTCTTTTCGCTGCGTTTGATCGACTCCCACTGGCGGTGCAGTTCTTCTTCGCTCTGGATAGCGCTCCCCCGTTCGCCGAACACATGCGGGTGACGGCGGCGCAGTTTGGCGTCGATGGCGGCAGCGACGTCGGCAAAACCGAAGCGTCCCTGTTCGGCAAAGATCTGCGCCTGGAAGACGACCTGCAGCAGCAGATCGCCCAGCTCGTCGCGGATCTGATCCTCTCGATCCGCTTCGATGGCGTCGATCAGTTCGCAGGCCTCTTCGAGGATGTAGGGTGTCAGGCTCTGCGGGGTCTGCTCGCGATCCCACGGGCAGCCTCCCGGCGCACGCAGGGCCGCCATGGTGGCGAGCAGCCGGGCGAGCGGATCGTCGTTACGGTTGACGGGCATCAGTATCCTCAATGGGCTGGAGTCCTTTGATCCCGTTCTTCTACCTCAGGGGAAAACCGAATGCAAGGCGGCCTGTGGTTTGACACCGTGTGAGTCACGGCAGTACAATCTCGTACTGCGCACTGACCGGAGTCCAGCGATGCCCCGTTACCGTCTTAATCCCCGGGTTTATGTCGAGATGTTCGACGACGCAGCGATTCTCTTTATTGCCGACCGGGAGATGCTGGTGACTGTCAATCGGGCGGCGGCGGAGCTCTACCAGCTGTTTCGCAGCAGCTGCACGGGCCGGCCTTTTTCCCGCCAGGATTGCCGACAATTTCTGGCGACCAACTATGAGCTCTCAGTGGAACGGGCCATGAGCGAGACGGCGCGTCTGCTCGGCTTTGCCCTGCGGCACCGGATCGTGCAGAGAGGAGAGGTCCACTGATGGTGGCAACGCCAGTTATCGCTCTGCAGAGCCGAATCGCGATCAATCCCGGCCTGGTGCTGCGGATCGAGGCCGATGACTACGCCCTGCTGTTCGATCCGGACAGCGGGCGGGTGCAGATTCTCAATGAAACGGCGGTCGATATCTGGCAGCGGCTCGACGGCTGCAAGACTCTCGCTGAAGTCCTGGCTGAACTGCGCCACGGCTACGATGCCAGCGATGCCGATATCGAAGCGCAGCTTCTCGAACTGATGCAGACCCTCTTCGCTCTGGGAGCGATCGAGGTGCGGGAGCCGGTCTGAATGTCTCGCAGAGTCCCGCGCTCGCCGCGCTATCTCGACCTCGAGATCACCAGTCGCTGCAATCTTGCCTGCACCTACTGCTACTTCCTCGACAATCCGGGGGTCGTCTATGCCGACCTGCCGACCGCTGCCTGGCTCGACCTGTTCGACGAGTTCGCCGCCTGCCGGGTCCTGCATCTCAGTTTCTGCGGGGGCGAACCGCTCTGGCGTGACGATTTTGCCGAACTGGTCGATGGCGTGGTCGCCAGACAGATGCGTTTCGATCTGCTCACCAACGGCTCTCTGCTGACGCCCGAGCTGGCGCGACATCTGCGTGCGAGCCGGCGCTGTGACATGGTTCAGGTCTCCCTCGACGGTTCTCACGCCGCCAGCCACGAGACGTTGCGAAGTCGAGGCTCTTTTGCGCCGGCCCTGGCCGCGATCGAGCTGTTGCAGTCACTGCAGTTACCGGTGACCGTGCGGGTCACGATCCATCCCGGCAACATCGAGGATCTGCCCGACCTGGCGCGCCTGCTCCTCGACGATCTCGGTCTGCCGTCGTTCAGCACCAATGCCGCCTCTCCCCTTGGCGATCGCGACAAATACCCGCCGACGGCCCTGCTGGGTGCCGCCCAGCGTCTGCGTGCCATGCAGCTGCTGGCAGAACTCGACCGGCGCTATCCGGGACGAATCCTCGCCAATGCCGGCCCTCTGGCGGAATGGAAGACCTTTCACGCCATGGAGGCGGCCCGCCTTGCCGGTCAGCCAATCCCGGGACGCGGCCGCCTGGTCGGCTGCGGCTGCGTCTTCGACCGGATGGCAGTACGCGCTGATGGTGCCTACACGCCGTGCGTCATGCTGCCGCAATGCGTGCTGGGACAGGCCGGACAAGAGTCCCTGGTCGATGTCTGGCAGAATGCCGACCTGCTGCAACGAATGCGGCAGCGTGTCGATATTCCACTCTCCCGTTTTGCCGAATGTCACGGTTGTCCCTGGCTGGAGAGCTGCACCGGCAACTGTCCGGGGATCGCCTACAGCCTGCTCGGCGAGATCGACCGCCCGAGTCCGTCAGCCTGCCTGCAACGGTTTGTCCGCGAGTCGGCCGCGGCCGGACGCGCTTTCGAGTTCTCCCCATGACGACAACCCCGCCTCTGCGCTGTTTCTACCTTTACCTGACCAGCGGCTGCAACTGCGCCTGCCGACACTGCTGGATCGTTGCTGACCGTCAGGGGCCGACCGGCGGGCAGTTTCTGCCGGTGGAACGGGTCCGGCAGGCCATCGAGCAGGCGCTGCCGCTGGGACTGAATTCACTCAAGTGGACCGGCGGCGAACCGACCCTGCACCCTGACTTCCCGATGCTGCTCGACCTGCAGGCGGAATACCGTCTCGCCGGGCGGGTGGAGACCAACGGAATTCTGCTGACCGCCGGGCTGGCGCGACAGATGCGCGCGACCGGTGTCGAGAGTGTTTCGGTCAGTCTCGACGGCGCCCGCGCCGCAACCCACGAAGCGATCCGCGGTGTGACCGGCTGCTTCGACAAAACCGTGCGCGGCATCGAACACCTGGTCGCCGCCGGCTACCGTCCCGAACTGATCTTTAGCCTGCAGCGCGGTAATCGTGCCGAATTGCCGGAGCTGATCCGTCTGGCCGAACGGCTCGGTGCCGGCCGGATCAAGATCAACCTGGTCCAGCCACTGTTGCAGGGCAAGGAGTTGACCCGGCAGGGCGAGACGCTGACGGTGGCCGAAGTGCTCGACCTGGCTGCAGCCCTCGCCGCCGACAACGTCGAGCGGACCGCGCTGCCGGTCGAACTCGATCTGCCGCCGGCTTTCCGCCCTCTGAGCCGCTTCGTTGCCGGGGAAGGGGGGGTGTGTGACATTCTGCATATTCTCGGAATTCTTCCGCGTGGCGTCTACGCCCTGTGCGGGATCGGTGAGCATGTCGCCGAACTTGCGCTGGGCGAGATTCACCAGAATGCGCTTGCCCGGATCTGGAGCACGCATCCGGTTTTAGTCAGTCTCAGAGAGGGTTTGCCGACCAAACTTCAAGGAGTTTGTGCGGACTGTCTGCTGCGCGCCGCCTGTCGCGGCAACTGTGTTGCCGCCAATTTTCAGCTCGGCAGAAATCTGTTCGCCCCGTTCTGGTTCTGTGCCAGCGCTCTGGAGCAGGGTCTGTTCCCGCCAAGCCGGCTGCGCCGCTGATTCCGCACGCATCGTCTTTTTCTGACTTTTTGCCTCTTTACATTCCTGTCGGCTTCCGCTAATTTTCATTGTTCGGCAAAAGTCGCTCACCTCTGTCTGAACCAGGACGCATGAAACAGGAAAATCTACGAAATTTCTCGATTATCGCCCATATCGATCACGGCAAGTCGACCCTGGCCGACCGCCTGCTGGAAACAACCGGCGCCCTCTCCGACCGGGAGAAGACCGATCAGTTTCTCGACAAGATGGAACTGGAGCGGGAGCGCGGCATCACCATCAAGGCGCAGGCGGTTCGTCTGAACTACCGGGCAGCAAACGGCCAGGACTATGTGCTGAATCTGATCGACACCCCCGGGCATGTCGATTTCAGTTACGAGGTCAGTCGGTCTCTGGCCGCCTGCGAAGGGGCGCTGCTGGTCGTCGACGCCTCCCAGGGGGTCGAGGCGCAGACTCTGGCCAACGTCTATCTGGCCATCGACCAGAACCTGGAAGTGGTGCCGGTGCTGAACAAGATCGACCTGCCGAGTGCCGATCCCGAGGGGGTGCGTGTCGAGATCGAGGAGATCATCGGCCTCGATGCCAGCGAAGCGGTGGCAGCCAGCGCCAAGGCCGGCATCGGCATCAAGGAGATTCTCGAGGCGATTGTCCACAAGGTGCCGCCGCCGGGCGGCGACCGGCAGGCGCCGTTGCAGGCACTGATCTTCGACTCCTGGTACGACTCCTACCAGGGCGTCATCACACTGGTGCGGGTCAAGGCGGGGGTGCTGCGCAAGGGCGAACGTATCCGCCTGATGGCGGCCGGGCGCTGTTACGAGGTGCAGAAGGTCGGCGCCTTCGCCCCCCATCCACTGGAACTGCCGGAACTGGCGGCCGGCGAGGTCGGCTTCGTCATCGCCAGCATCAAGGACATCCACGACGCTCAGGTCGGCGACACCATCACTCACGAGAAGCACGGTTCGAACCAGCCGCTCCCCGGCTTTCAGCTGGTCAAGCCGATGGTCTTCTCCGGGCTCTATCCGGTCGACTCCGGCGACTACGACAACCTGCGCGACGCCATGGACAAGCTGCGCCTCAACGACAGCTCTTTCTCCTTCGAGCCGGAAAATTCCATGGCCCTCGGTTTCGGTTTTCGCTGTGGCTTTCTCGGCCTGCTGCACATGGAGATCATCCAGGAGCGGCTGGAGCGGGAATTCGGCGTCGACCTGATCACCACCGCACCGACAGTCGTCTATCATGTCACCACGGTCAAAGGGGAGAAGATCACCGTCGACAGCGCCACCAAGCTCCCTGATGTGCAGTACATCGACAAGATCGAGGAGCCGTTCATCCTCGCCTCGATCCATGTCCCCAACGACTTTGTCGGCGCCGTTCTCGCCCTGTGCGAGGAGAAACGGGGCGTGCAGCGCGAGATCAAGTACCTGACCGCCAACCGGGTGATGGTCGTCTATGAACTGCCGCTCAACGAGATTGTTCTCGACTTCTACGACCGGCTGAAAACCCTGTCGCGCGGCTACGCCTCCCTCGATTACGAGCATCTCGACTTTCGGACGAGCGCCCTGGTGCGCCTCAACATCCTGATCAACGGCGATCCGGTCGATGCCCTGTCGCTGATCGTCCATCGCGACAAGGCCCAGTACCGCGGCCGCGAACTGGCTGCCAAGATGAAGGAGTTCATCCCGCGCCAGCAGTTCGAAGTCGCCATTCAGGCGGCCATCGGCGGCAAGGTGATCGCCCGCGAAACGGTCAAGGCGTTGCGCAAGGATGTGACCGCCAAATGCTACGGCGGCGATATCACCCGCAAGCGCAAGCTGCTGGAAAAACAGAAGGAAGGGAAGAAGCGTATGAAGCAGGTCGGCAACGTCGAGCTGCCGCAGGAAGCGTTTCTCGCCATCCTCAAAGTCAAGGAAAGCAAGTGATGACAGCCCTGTTCAGCAGAAAGAAAGCCGTTGCCGGCGAAGGCGGCGGCCAGAAAAAGAAGTCGCTGCTGCGCGACTGGACCGAGGCGCTGATCGTCGCCGGCATCCTCGCTCTGATTATTCGCACGTTCGTGGTGCAGGCCTTCAAGATCCCGTCGAGCTCCATGGAAGACACCCTGCTGATCGGCGACCACCTGCTGGTCAACAAGTTCATCTACGGCACCGAGCTGCCGTTCAGCGACGAACCGGTCCTGAAGATCCGCGACCCCAAACGTGGCGACATTATCGTCTTTGAATTTCCGGAAGATCGCGACAAGTCCTACTTCCAGCGCCGCGACTTCATCAAACGCATCGTCGGCCTGCCGGGTGACCGGGTGACCATCCGTTATAAACAGGTGTTCGTCAACGGCGAGCCGTACCGCATCCCCCAGGAAGTCCACAAGGATCACAGCCTGATCCCCGGCACGCGCGACAACATGCCGGAAATCGTCGTCCCGGCCGACCGCTATTTCGTAATGGGCGACAACCGTGATTACTCCTACGACAGCCGCTTCTGGGGATTTGTCGACCGCGATGAGATCAAGGGGCTGGCCTTCATCAAATACTGGTCGTGGGACCATGAGCGGTTTCTCCCTCGTCTCGGCCGTATCGGCCGCCTGATCGAGTGAGCCTTTCCGGCAGACTCCTTCAGACCCTCACCACCTGTGCCCGCGGCATCGGTCGCGGCACGGTCGGCTACCTCGCCTTTTTCCGCGCTTCGCCTCACACCCTGACCTTCGGTCTGCTGCTGACGCTCTTTTCCAGCTTCGGCCAGACCTTCCTCATCTCGATCTTCGTCCCGCAACTGCTGGCCGACTTTGCCCTCGACACCGGCCGCTTCGGTCTGCTCTACGCCGCCGCCACGTTAACCTCGGCGGCCTGCCTCCCCTGGTGCGGCCGGCTCCTCGACAGCCTCTCTCTGCGTCTTTTCAGTCTCGCCACCGGTCTGGGGCTGGCGTCGGCCTGCTTTGCCATGGCGCTGAGCACCAGCACCGCCGGCCTGTTTCTGGCGCTGCTCGGCCTGCGCCTGGCCGGGCAGGGGCTGTTGACCCTGACCGCCTCGACCGCCATGGCGCGCCTGTTCAGTCGCGAGCGCGGCCGGGCATTGAGTCTGGCCGGGCTCGGCTACCCTCTCGGCGAAGGGCTGTTTCCCCTCGCCGTGGTGCTACTGATCCGGAGTTGTGGCTGGCGGCTGAGCTGGGCGCTCATCGGCGGGCTGGTCTGCCTGGTGCTGCTGCCGGCAATGCTCTGGCTGCTGCGCTCGGTGCCACACGGCCAGCGCACCCCGCTCGGGCGCAGCGGACGTGAGCGCAGCCGGATCTCCCTGCTGCGCAACCGCAACTTTTATCTCGTGCTCCCCGGCTACCTGTTTCTGCCCCTGGTCCTGACCGCCCTGTTCCTCTACCAGGTGCCGCTGGCTGAGAGCCGCGGCTGGACGGTCGAGGTCATGGCGACCGGCTTCATCGGTTTCGCCGCCGCCCGTCTGACCGGCTCGGTGCTGATCGGCCCCTGGATCGACCGGTTCGGTGCCGTGCGGCTCTTCCCGCTGCTGCTGCTGCCGATCTGCGCCGGACTGATCGCTCTGAGCCTCGGCACCTCCCCGCTGACGGCGCTGTTCTACCTGACTCTCGCCGGCGTCAGCCAGGGGATCGCCATGCCGACCATGGCGGCGCTCTGGGCGGAAATCTACGGCGTCGAGTCCCTCGGTGCGATCAAGGGGACAGTCTCGACCGTCGCCATCTTCTCGACCGCCCTCGGCCCGGTCCTCCTCGGCGGACTGCTGCAGGCCGGCGTCCCCTTTGCCGTCATCATTCCGGCTCTGGGTGTAGTCGGGCTGCTGATTGTCGCTTTCAGCATGCTGGTTGCGACCAGGATCGCAGCCGTCGTTTCGCATGAATAGGCGTCGTTTCTGCCGACCGTGACAGGTTTGCCTTTAATGTCAGCAGACTGGATCGCGCATCAATTCGCCCCTGCATGGGATCGGTATGGAGCCGGCGGTTTTGGTTTTAGCTCGACCATTTTTTTAGCTGGGTGGCGGTTGAACCACCCTTCCCAACCGCCAAACTCCACAAAGGCGCGCAAACCGGGTTGACACCCCGCCGAAACGGCTGATATAGTCCGCCAAAATTCGCTGTTTTCGTCTCCTTTTAAGTTAATCCAGAGAGGTTAGCAAAGGTGGCCCATCCCTGCCAGAGCGCTTACGCGCTGCCCGTCGACATCTATCCAGCCTGTCCGTACCTTTCCGTGTTGAACGCGGGGAGGTCTTTTTTTGTCCTCGATTCAGTGAAGGGAGCGTGACCATGGTGAGTGCGGAGACCGTCATCCTCGACCAGGCCGGTGTCGGCCGGGCCCTGACCCGTATCGCCCACGAGATCCTCGAACGCAACAAGGGGAGTGATCAGCTGGTGCTGGTCGGCATCCGCAGCGGCGGCGACCTGCTCGCCGCCGAGCTCAATCGGCGGATTGCCGAGATCGAAGGGGAGGGGGTGCCGCTCGGGACGGTCGATATCACCATGTATCGCGACGATCTCGCCGCACGCGGCAGCCTGCCGGTCGGCAAGACCGAGATTCCGTTCCAGCTCGACGGCAAACAGGTCATTCTGGTTGACGATGTGCTCTTTACCGGCCGGACGATCCGTTCGGCCATGGACGCCCTGATGGACTTCGGCCGGCCGAGCAGCATTCAGCTGGCGGTGCTGATCGACCGTGGCCACCGTGAGCTGCCGATCCGCGCTGATTTCGTCGGCCGCAACGTGCCGACGGCGCGGGCTGAAAAGATCGATGTGCAGTTCGATGAACAGAGCGTTCCCCGGGAAGTCCGGCTGATCAAGCCTTAAACACCTTCAATACAGGGAGGAAGATCATGGCATTCGGGCACAAACACATCCTGGGGATCGAGCAGCTTTCCCGGGAGGATATTCAGCTGATTCTCGATACGGGCGATGCCTTCAAGGAGATCAACAGCCGCGACATCAAAAAGGTGCCGACTTTGCGTGGCAAGACGATCGTCAACGCCTTTTTCGAAGCGAGCACCCGCACCCGGCTCTCCTTTGAAATCGCCGGCAAACGCCTGTCGGCCGATACCGTGAATATCGCCGGTTCGACCTCTTCGGTGGTCAAGGGGGAGACTCTGGAAGACACGGCGAAAAACATCGAGGCGATGGCCCCCGACATCATCGTCATCCGCCACGGCCACTCCGGCGCGCCGCACTACCTCGCCGAGCGGGTCGGCTGTTCGATCGTCAACGCCGGTGACGGTGCCCACGAGCACCCGAGCCAGGCGCTGCTCGATCTGATGACCATTCGCGAGCACAAGGGGACAATCGAGGGGCTTGAGGTCGCCATTGTCGGTGACATCACTCACAGTCGGGTGGCCCGCTCCGACATCTATGCCCTGACCCGCATGGGAGCGAGGGTGCGACTGGCCGGTCCGGGGACCATGATCCCGCCGGGGATCGAAAAGCTCGGTAACGTCGTGGTCTGCCGGAACATGCTCGACGCCATCGACAACGCTGATGTCGTCATGATGCTGCGTATTCAGCTGGAGCGACAGAGCAAGACGCTCCTCCCGAGTCTGCGGGAGTACGCCCGCTTCTACGGCCTGAACCCGAAGAACATCAAGCTGGCCAAGGCGGATGCGATCGTCATGCACCCCGGGCCGATGAACCGCGGTGTGGAAATTTCCAGTTACGTCGCCGACGGCGTGCAGAACGTGATTCTCGACCAGGTTGCCAACGGCGTCGCCGTCCGTATGGCACTGCTCTACCTGGTCAGCGGCGTCGAAGCGATGGAGACCCAGCAGGGGTGAGGCGGTTGATACGTTGAATCGTTTGCTGAACTCCACTCACGGCCTTTAATCCGTTTTTGAACGAGGTGATAACCATGAGTAAACTGTTGATCAAGGGCGGCCGAGTGCTCGATCCGGCCCAGGGACTCGACAAGAGCTGTGACATTCTGGTCGAAGACGGCCGGATTGCTGCCATCGAGGCGAACATCGACGCGGCCGGTGTCGAAACCATCGATGCCAGCGGCCGGCTGGTCACGCCGGGACTGGTCGATATCCATGTCCATCTGCGCGATCCCGGACTGGAGTACAAGGAAGATATCGTCTCCGGCACCCAGGCGGCGGTCGCCGGCGGCTTCACCGCGGTCGCCTGCATGCCGAACACCAAACCGGTCAACGACAGCCTTGCCGTGACCCGCTACATCCTTGACAAGGCCGCTACGGAAGGGCACTGCCGGGTCTTCCCTATCGCCAGCATCACCAAGGGGCTGGCCGGCGACTCTCTGGCGGAACTCGGTGAACTGCGCGAGGCCGGCTGTTACGCCGCCTCCGATGATGGCAAGCCGGTCGCCAGCAGCGAGATGATGCGGCGCGCCATGGAGTATGCCCGCCCGTTCGATATGACCATCGTCTCCCATGCGGAAGATCTGGAACTGGTCGGCGCCGGGGTGATGAACGAAGGGCCGGTGGCGACCGAACTCGGTCTGAAAGGGATCCCCTGGGTCGCCGAGGACGCCGCCACTGCGCGCGATATCATGCTGGCGGAACTGACCGGCTGTCACCTGCACGTTGCCCATGTGTCGACTAAAGGGTCGGTCGAGCTGGTCCGCCAGGCGAAGCAGCGCGGTGTCAACGTCACCTGCGAAGCGACGCCGCACCATTTCACCCTGACCGACGAGGCGGTGCGCGGCTACAACACCAACGCCAAGATGAACCCGCCGCTGCGCAGCGAGCAGGATCGTCTCGCCATCTGCGCCGGCCTGGCCGACGGCACCATCGATGCCATCGCCACCGACCACGCACCGCACCATCTCGACGAAAAGAATGTCGAGTTCAATATCGCCATGAACGGTATTGTCGGTCTGGAGACCGCTCTGCCGCTCACCCTGCAGCTGGTCCGGGACGGGGTGATCGATCTGACGCGGGCGATCGAGCTGCTCACCAGCGGCCCGGCGCGCTGCCTCGGCCTGCCGGTCGGCCGCCTCGAAGTCGGCGCCGCAGCCGACATCACTCTGATCGATCCGGAACAGCAATGGACCGTCGCTGCCGACCAACTGCACAGCAAAAGCAAAAACAGTCCCTTCGTCGGCTGGTCGCTGCAGGGTGGGGCGGTCTGCACCATCGTCGGCGGAAGGGTCGCTTTCGCACGCACCTAGCGCAATTGTTCAGGGGGTGTCCGGAAAGAATCAGGAGACCGGATTTGATTATGGATTTGCTGTTATGCTGAATCCTGAATCCTGTATTCGTATTTATCCTAGTTTTCAGCAACTTGAACCTTAAAACCTCACAAACGTTACAAAGGAGTAACTGATGCCCCGTCGTGATGATGTCAAAAAAATTCTGATTATCGGTTCGGGTCCGATCATTATCGGCCAGGCCTGCGAGTTCGACTATTCCGGCACCCAGGCCTGCAAGGCGCTGCGCCAGCTTGGCTACGAGATCGTCCTGGTCAATTCAAACCCGGCCACCATCATGACCGATCCGGGCATGGCCGATGCGACCTATATCGAGCCGTTGAACGTGCCGACTCTGACCGAGATCATCGCCAAGGAGCGCCCTGATGCGCTGCTCCCCAACCTCGGCGGCCAGACCGGTCTCAACCTGTCGAGCGCCCTGGCCGAAGCCGGTGTCCTCGACCGCTACGGCGTCAAGGTGATCGGCGTCAACCTGGAAGCGATCAAACGCGGCGAGGACCGCGACACCTTCAAGCAGACTATGGCCAGCCTTGGCATTGAGACAGCCGTCAGCGAGATTGCAACCACGATTGATGAAGCGCGGGGGATCGTCGAGCGGATCGGTCTGCCGGTGGTGATCCGCCCGGCCTACACCATGGGCGGCACCGGTGGCGGCTTCGCCTATAACATGGAGGAGTTTGAAGAGATCGCCAGCCGCGGCCTCTCCCTCAGCCCGGTCAGCCAGATTCTGGTCGAGGAGTCGGTCCTCGGCTGGGAGGAGCTGGAAGTTGAAGTGGTGCGCGACGCCAAAGGGCAGAAGATCACGGTCTGCTTCATCGAGAACGTCGACGCCATGGGGGTGCACACCGGCGACTCCTTCTGCACCGCGCCGATGCTGACCGTCCCCGAAGAGTTGCAGCAACGCCTGCAGAACTACGCCTACGCCATCGTCGATGCCATCGAGGTGATCGGTGGCACCAATGTGCAGTTTGCCCACGATCCGGTCAGCGACCGAGTGGTGGTGATCGAGATCAACCCGCGCACCTCACGCTCCTCGGCGCTGGCCTCCAAGGCGACCGGCTTCCCCATCGCCCTGGTCTCGGCGATGCTCGCCGCCGGCCTGACCCTCGATGAGATCCCCTACTGGCGCGACGGCAGTCTCGACAAGTACACGCCGTCCGGCGATTACGTGGTGGTCAAGTTCGCCCGCTGGGCCTTCGAGAAGTTCAAAGGGGCCAAAGACCAGCTCGGCACCCAGATGCGCGCCGTCGGCGAGGTGATGAGTATCGGCAAGAATTACAAAGAAGCGCTGCAAAAGGCGATTCGCTCCCTGGAAATTGGCCGCTACGGACTCGGCTTCGCCCGCGACTTCAACCAGAAATCTCTTGAGGCCCTGATGGAGCTGCTGCTGACCCCGAGCAGCGAGCGCCAGTTCATCCTCTACGAAGCGCTGCGCAAGGGGGCGGACCTCGAAACTCTCCATCAACGCACCCATATCAATCGCTGGTTTCTGCGGCAGATGCAGGAGCTGGTCGAGCTCGAAGAAGAGATTCTGACACACAAGGGGGCGCTGCCGCCCGACGAGCTGCTGCTGCAGGCCAAGAAGGATGGCTTTGCCGACCGCTACCTGGCGCAGCTGCTCGACCTCGAAGAGCGGCAGGTACGTGAGCGCCGCCTGGCCCTCGGCCTGGCCGAGGCCTGGGAGCCGGTGCCGGTCAGCGGCGTCGAGAATGCGGCCTACTACTTCTCTACCTACAATGCCGCTGACGCGACGACCAGCAGCGACCGCAAGAAGATCATGGTGCTGGGCGGAGGACCGAACCGTATCGGCCAGGGGATCGAGTTCGACTACTGCTGTGTACACACCGCTATGGCGCTGCGTCAGGCCGGCTATGAGACGATCATGGTCAACTGTAACCCGGAGACCGTCTCCACCGACTACGACACCTCGGACAAGCTCTACTTCGAACCGCTGACCGTCGAGGACGTCCTCGCCATCTACCACAAGGAGCAGCCGGAGGGGGTGGTGGTGCAGTTCGGCGGGCAGACACCGCTGAACATCGCCGCCGAGCTGCAGGCGGCGGGCGTGCGCATCCTCGGCACCAGCCCGGAGACCATCGACATGGCCGAGGATCGCGAGCAGTTCAACGCCATGATGACCAAACTCGACATCCCGCAGCCGGAATCGGGGATGGCGAGCAGCCTGGAGCAGGCGCTGGCTATCGCCGGCCGTATCGGCTACCCGCTGATGGTGCGCCCCTCCTACGTGCTCGGCGGCCGGGCCATGGAGATTGTCTACGACGAGGAGATGTTGCGCGAGTATGTGCAGAAGGCGGTCGATGTCTCCCCGCAGCGGCCGATTCTGATCGACAAGTTCCTCGACAACGCCATCGAAGCCGAGGCCGACGCCATCTGCGACGGCAAGGACGCCTTCGTTCCGGCGGTCATGGAACATATCGAGATGGCCGGTGTGCACTCCGGCGACTCGGCCTGCGTCATCCCGCCGGTCAACATCCCGTCACAACATCTGGCGACCATCGAGGAGTACACCCGGCGCATCGCCATCGAGATGGGGGTCGTCGGCCTGATGAACATCCAGTACGCCATCCACCAGGACAAGGTCTATATTCTCGAAGCCAACCCGCGCGCCAGCCGCACCGTGCCGCTGGTCTCCAAGGTCTGCAACATCCCCATGGCCTCCCTGGCGGTGCGGGCGATGCTCGGCACACCGCTCGGCGCCATGGGCCTGGAGCGTCCCGACGTCCCCTATTTCGGGGTCAAGGAAGCGGTCTTCCCGTTCAACATGTTCCCCGAGGTCGATCCGCTGCTCGGTCCGGAGATGCGCTCCACCGGCGAGGTCCTCGGCCTGGCCGACAACTACGGCCGAGCCTTCTTCAAGGCCCAGGAAGGGACCGGCACCCTGCTCCCCGGCGAAGGGACGGTGTTGATCACTGTCGCCGAGGCAGACAAGGCCGGTGGTCTCGAGGTCGCCAGGAAATTTGCCGAGCTCGGTTTCCGCATTCTCGCCACCGAAGGGACGCGGGCGCACCTGGAACGGCACGGAGTCGCCGCCGAACCGATCAAGAAGCTGCACGAAGGGCGGCCGAACATCGCCGATGCCATCAAGAACGGCGAGATCCAGCTGGTGGTCAATACGCCGGCGGGGCGCCTCGGCCTGCATGATGACTCCTATATCCGCAAGACCGCGATCCGCTACAAGGTGCCATACATCACCACCACGGTGGCCGCTCTCGCCGCTGCCGAAGGGATCGCTGCCTGCCGTGCCGGCGGCAAGGGCGCGGTGCACAGCCTTCAGGAGTATCACAGGCAGCTGTAGTGCTGCACGGCTGGGGCAACGGCAAGCAGAAAAGCGAGGTCGTTGATTCGCAAGTGTTTCAGCTTGTGTGAAACTCAGTCTTGACGTCAGTCAGCGGCTGGCGTATGATGCAGCGGCCGGGTAGGGGACTGCCCGTAAATGAATGATCAATACCAGGTTCGGGCGGGGTTCCCCGCCCGAACACTTTTATTTGCAGAGAAGGACGAGAAAACGTCATGAGTCAGACTGTTCCCATGACTCCGCAGGGCTATCAGACGCTGCAGGAGGAACTCAAGCAACTGGTCCGGGTCGAGCGGCCGAAGGTCGTGCAGGATATCGCCGAGGCCCGCGGGCATGGCGACCTCTCGGAGAACGCCGAGTACGACGCCGCCAAGGAGCGCCAGGGCTTTATCGAAGGGCGGATTTCCGAGCTGAACGACAAGTTGGCGCGCGCCCATGTCATCAACCCGGCGGAGATCGAGTCCGACAAGGTCGTCTTCGGTGCCAAGGTGACCCTGTTCGACACCGACAATGGCAATGAAGTCACCTACCGGATTGTCGGTGAAGAAGAAGCCGATATCAAAAAGGGCCTGATCTCGATCAACAGCCCGGTGGCCAAGGCGCTGATCGGTCACCGAGTCGATGACGAAGTGACCATCAAGGTCCCATCCGGTCTGCGAACCTTTGAAATCATTGACATCATCTACGGGTAGTCATTATGAGTAAAATCGATCAGGAAACCAAAATCGGCGAACTGCTCAAAGCTCATCCGGAAGCCGCCAAGGTGCTGCTGGACTTCGACCTGCACTGCGTCGGCTGCGGCGGGGCCGCTCAGGAGAGCATCCGCCTCGGTGCCCTCTCCCACGGTCTCGACCCCGAAGAGGTGGTCAGGGCGATCAACGTCGCCCTGAAATGAAAAACGGGGGATGAACCCTGCGACCGCCAGCACGGAGAGCCGGCACCTGCTGGCCACTCCGGTCAGTCAGCTGCACGGTGTCGGCCCCCGTATGGTCGAAAAACTGGCCAGACTCGGTATCCGTACCGTCGAAGACGCCCTTTACACCCTGCCAAGCCGCTACGAAGATCGTCGCACTTTCAAGAAGATAGCTTCGCTTAACGAGAATGGACCAGAGGTTTTTTGCGCCAGAATTCTCGCCAGCGGCGAAGTCGTCACCGCTCGCAGCCGACGCCGCATCTACGAGGTCGTGGTCGCCGACAGCAGCGGCCAGCTCTCCCTCAAATGGTTCCATTACCGCAAGAACTGGATGGCGCAACGCTTCGTGCCGGGGCGGCGCGCCGTCTTCATCGGCGAACTGAAACGGTTCGGCGCGCAACGCGAAGTCCATCATCCCGACGTCGAATTCCTCAGTGAAAATCAGTCTCTGGAACAGTTCAAACAGGCTGACCCTCTCAATTTCGGCCGGATTCTGCCGGTCTATCCACTCACCGAAGGCTTGAGCCAGCTGGCGGCCCGACGGTTCTGGAAGCAGGTCGTTGACCGCTTTGCCGAGCATGTCGACGACTGGCTGCCGCCGGCACTGCGCCGGCAGCACCGGCTGCTGCCACTGGCTGAGGCGTTACGTGCAGCCCACTGGCCGGACGAACATGCCGACCTGGCGCAGCTTCACCACGGTTGTGACCCGGCTCGACGCTCCCTGGTGTTCGAGGAGCTGTTCTTTCTGCAGCTCGGGCTGGCGCTGCGCCAGCAGGGGGTGGCCATGGAGGCGGGGCTCCGTTTCGCGGTGCAGCATATCTACACCAAGCCTCTGGCGCAGATGCTGCCGTTCCGTCTGACCGCCGCCCAACGCCGGGTTCTCGGCGAGATCAAGCAGGATCTCACCAGTGGTCAGCCGATGAACCGGCTGGTGCAGGGGGATGTCGGCTGCGGCAAGACTCTGGTCGCCCTGATGACCGCTCTGGTGGCGATCGAAAATGGCACCCAGGTGGCGGTTATTGCCCCGACCGAGATCCTTGCCGAGCAGCATTATCTGCAGTTTCACCACTGGCTGGAACGCCTCGGTCTGCGCGCCGCGCTACTGCGCAGCAAGATGACGGCGGCGGACAAACGACAGGTTCTCGACGGAGTGGCCAGCGGTGCGGTGCAGCTGGTGGTCGGCACTCATGCCGTGCTGCAGGAAGGGGTGACTTTTGCCCGGCTCGGTCTCGGCATTATCGACGAGCAGCATCGATTCGGTGTCCGGCAGCGGGCGGTGCTGCGCGACAAGGGGGAGAGTCCGCACATGCTGGTGATGACCGCCACACCGATCCCACGCACGCTGTCGTTGACTGTTTATGGCGATCTGAGTCTGTCGGTGATCGATGAGCTGCCGCCCGGACGGTCGCCGGTGCGTACGCTGGTCGTCCCGGAAGGGCGCCGACAAATTGTTGACCAACTGCTGCGCGAGGAGATCGAGCAGGGGCGGCAGGTCTATGTCGTCTATCCGCTGATCGAAGAGTCGGAGAAGCTCGATCTGCAGGCGGCGACGGAGGGGGCCGCCCAGCTCAGCGCCCAGATTTTCCCCGACAGGGAAGTCGGTCTGCTGCACGGCCGGATGTCGCCTGTGGAGAAGGAAGCGCTGATGGCGCGTTTCCATCAGAGGGAGATCGATATCCTGGTGTCGACGACGGTGATCGAGGTCGGTATCGATGTCCCCAACGCCACGGTCATGGTGATCGAACATGCGGAGCGGTTCGGCCTGGCCCAGCTGCATCAGTTGCGTGGCCGGGTCGGACGGGGCGAGCATGGCGGGACATGTCTACTCGTAAAGTCAAATAAGTGCAGTGCCGATGGCGAGAAACGACTTGAGGTTATGGTGAGCACCAGCGACGGCTTCCGGATTGCCGAAGCCGACCTGGAGATCCGCGGCCCCGGCGAATTTCTCGGCACCCGGCAGAGCGGCCTGCCGGACTTCCGGGTCGCCAACATCCTGCGCGACGCCCAGATTCTCGAACAGGCTCGTCAGGCTGCCTTCAGTTACCTTGAACAGGTTCCGGATTTCCAGAACAGCCCTGATACAGTCGGTATGCGCGCCGAACTGACGCGCCGCTGGGGGACGCGGCTCGAGTTGGCGAGGGTCGGCTGAGGACGTGTCGCTTTCCTTGAGGTCCCCGTCGGCTTTATTCTGACACGACCTGTTCGCATCTCTAAAAGTTTACATAATATATATTATGCGACGTTATGGATAATACGAAAACTGCCGGACAAGCCCCCTCTTGCGGAGCGCAACGGCTGCCGGCCCTGAACGCTCTGCCTATCGCCGAAACACCAGTATCGATCCAGCCAGCAACAGACAGATGCCGATGCTGCGTTTCAGGTCGAGCGGTATCGCCTTGAAACCGAATATTCCGTAATGGTCGAGGAGTACGCCGGTCGCCAGTTGTGCCGCGATCAAGGCGGCCATGACGGCTGCCGTACCGATCCGTGGGACCGCGATGATGGTCAGAGAAACGAAAAAAGCGCCGAGAAATCCGCCGGTCAACTCCCAGCCCTGGACATTGGCCAGACCGCGAAAACTCCCCCGCCCGGCGACAAACGCCACCACCAGCAGTGCCAGTGTCCCGACAGCAAATGAAATGGTGGCGCTCTCAAGGGCACCAACCTTCTCCGCCAGACGGGCATTGATTGACGGCTGCACGGCGACAGAGATGCCGCCGAGAAACATCAGAAGCATGAAACCGAATGAGGACATTCCTTTTCCTCCATGGACCAGTCAACAGGAACCACTTCACGCTCCTGCGAGAATCAGCCCGTTACCCGGTGCGGCCGGCGACGTGGAAATTCCGGTCCAGCAGTGTCAGCGACGCTCCCAGCATGACACTGCCGGCAGCAAACAGGAGCGGCAAGGTAAAACCGTGATGCAGATCGGCAAGAACACCAGCGAGGACCGGGCCGAGCATCTGGCCGATACTGAAGCTGGCTGTCAGAAAGGCTGCGGCGCGCCGCCCTTCCAGTTCCATGCGCTGTCGTCCTTCGGCCAGGGTCATGGCGACGATGCCGAGAAAGGTTCCGCCGAAACTGACAGCGGCAAACAGCACCTCAATGACGGTGCCGGCGCGGATACTGACGAGGATCCCCGCGGCCTGCAGCAGGTAGGCGGACAATAGAGCCTTTCTGCTGCCGATTCTTCGCGCCAGCCAGGGCCAGAAGATCGTCGACGGGATCGCGGCCACACCTACGGCGACCCAACTGTAGGGAGCGAATGTCGCAAGCCCCGGAGTGACCGCAATGATGGCGACAAGAAAGGTCGCGGTAACGATATAGCCGAGACCTTCGAAAAAATAGGCAGAGGCCAAAATGCTGATGCTGGCCAGCCCGCCGCCTCTGCCGGCCGGAGCGGTGGCGGCAGGCATCAATGACCGTTCCCTCCCCAGCAGAGTCCCGAGTACGGCCAGCACTATGGCGAGAAGACCGCTCCCCGTCCAGGCGACAGACCAGCCGCCCGCGCGGTCGAGTTGCGGAATAATCAATCCGCAGAAAACGATTCCCAGACCGATGCCCCCATAGAGAGAGCCGAACCAATGGCCGTAACCACGTCGTAAAAGGGATTCGCCGACTTCGGCGGAAATGACGATAAACAGGATCGCGCTGGCGATTCCTGCTGCCAGGCGCATTGCTCCCCACCAGAGCGGTGAGTCGGTCAGTCCCATGCCGAGGGTGGTTGCCAGACTCAGCAGCAGCACACCTGCGGCGAGCGCCTGCGAGCGCAGCAACTGCGGCTTCACGGTGCAGAGCAGCGCTCCGGCAAAATAGCCGAAATAGTTGAGTCCTGCCAGCCAACCCGCCAGGGTGTGGCTCATGCCGAGGTCGCGCTGCATGAGCGGAAGGATCGGCGTGTAGGCAAAGCGACCGATCCCCATGGCGACCACCATGCCGAGCATGCCGCCAAGCAGAACCCGCAGCGCAGCCCGCCCCTGAGCAGGAATAGCAGTCATGCAGGAAAAGCGGTTAGTCGAAATCTTGCATCAGGTCGAAAATGACCCTGGTCTGTTCGTTGAAAAGCACGAAACTGCTGCCGACGAGGACACGCAGATAACCGTCCGGAAGCCTGGTCAGTTGTCGATCGAGATCGGCGGGCAAAGACTGGTACTGCAATCCCGGCGGAAAATGGCCACGAACCTGGAGCTGCTTCTGAATGCCGGGCGGCAGTTTTCCTTTTTTTGCCAGGCCGGGCGGCATTTTTTTTGATCCGGTCTTACCGCCGTAATAGTTGCGAATCAAGGTGCGATCATGGTCACTGAAGGCGATGTCGACCGAGCCGTGATCACCGTGAACAGTCGCCCTTCCCGAAGTTTGCAGTGGTGTGGAGTAACAGCCGCCAAGCACCATGACGCTCAGGCACGACAAAACGAGAAGGTGAACGGCAGTTCTCATAAGTTTTCCTCCCTGGTGACATTGCGATGAACCGGACACTCCTTGAATACTAACTGATGCCTGCCGGGCTGTCTAATTGATAATGGCCTTTCGATGTGTTAAGTTCTGCGTAACTATTCACCTGTCGTCCGAAGGCCGTCATCCCCGAACGGTTTTGGTCGGGGATGAAAACCTTTCGGCCTTGTAACCTCTGGATTCCGGCCAAAATCATGCCGGAATGACGTCGCCGCGTAAGGTGGTTCAGACAACGACAACCGACTTTGCCCTCTCAGAGTCTCTGCGTCTCTCGTGAGCGCAGCGAACGAGCGTGAGAGAAGCAAGGGCAACCCGACCTGCTGCAAGCTGAATAGTTGCAGTTCTGCTACGAACGCACATAAAACGGATCAAAAGCCGGAATTATTCATCTTTACAAATATCCAGCAGAAACAACTTGTTAACAATAAATCCCTACATCTGCTTATCAAGCTTTATCGCAGCTGCCGCATGAGAATCATCGCCGGCAGACTGCGCGGACGACGCCTGACCGCCTCCCGGGGGATGCACACTCGTCCGACCGCCGACCGGGTGCGCGAGGCACTGTTCAGTATCCTCTACAGCCGGCTCGGCTCGTTTGCCGGCATCAAGGTGCTCGATATGTTTGCCGGCTCCGGCGCCCTGGCGATCGAAGCCTTGAGTCGCGGCGCCCGGCGGGCCTGGCTGGTGGAAAAATCGACCGAGGCCTTGCGGGCCCTCGAAAAAAACTTGATCTCGTGCGACTGTTCAGAGGATGCTGAAGTCGTCGGTCGGGATCTCTGGCAGGCACTGCCGACACTGCGGGTGAACGGCCCCTACGGGTTGATCTTTGTCGACCCACCCTACGAGCAGGGTCTGGCCGCGCGTGCCCTGACAGCCATCATTGAGTTTGGTCTGCTCGCCGATGCCGGGATCGCCTGCATCGAAACGGCGACCAGCGAGTCGCTCCCCGAGCACCTGGACCGGCTCAGTTGCTTCGCCCGCCGCCGCTACGGTTCGACAACCGTGCATTTGTATGGAATCGTCCCCAAGGAGACGTCATGAGCCGCCGCGTCGCCGTCTATCCCGGGTCTTTCGACCCGATCACCTACGGCCATCTCGATATCATCGAGCGCGGTTTGCATGTCTTCGATGAAATCATTATCGCCGTCGCCCACAACTCGGGGAAAAAGGGGCTGTTCACGGCCGCGGAACGTATCGCGCTGATCGAAGAGGCACTGCAGGGGAACACGCGGGTGCGGGTCGATACCTTCGACGGGCTGCTGGTCGATTACGTGATTGCCCGGGGCGCCAGCGTCATCCTGCGAGGCTTGCGGGCTGTTTCCGACTTCGAGTACGAATTCCAGATCGCCCAGATGAACCACAATCTGCAGCAACAGGTCGAAACCCTGTTCATGATGACATCGGTCCCCTACGGCTATCTCAGCTCATCGATCGTCAAGGAAGTCGCTTCGTTGCGCGGGCCGATTGCAACCCTGGTCCCCCCCTGTGTCAAGCGGGCACTGGAAACAAGGTTCGGGAGCCCCCGGACGGGAGAGTGACGATGATTACCCGTGACATGAAAATCGCTGACATCATTTCCCGACATCCCCAAACCATCGAGGTGTTCCGCCGCTTCGGTCTGGAGTGTCTCGAATGCCAGATCGCCGACTTCGAGGAGGTCGAGCACGGCGCGGGGGTCCATCAGGTCGATCTCGACGAACTGCTGGCCGCCCTCAACGCGGCGATCGACTCCTGACCAGCTACCGGCTCAGCGCGGTGTGAGTGCCAGCACCTGCAGCGCCTGGCGATGCAGGTCGGCATTGGCTGCGGCGATCACGAACCCGCCTTGCAGCGGCGGTCGCCCCTGCGGGTCGGTGATGACACCGCCGGCCCCTTCAATCACCGGAATCAGCGGGACGATGTCGTACGGCTGCAGGGTATCCTCGATCACCAGATCGATCAGCCCCATGGCGAGCATGCAGTAGGCGTAGCAGTCGGCACCGAAGCGCACCAGGCGCGCCCTGGCCGCAACCCGGCGGAATGCTGCCAGATGGGCCGGTTCGACGAACATGCTTTCGTGAGTGCAGAACAGTGTCGCGTCCGCCAAGAGCGCGGTCTGCCGGCTGCGCAGGCGCTGCCGCTGCTCGCCCCGCACCAGGTACGCCTCCCCCTCCCCTCCCTGAAACAGCTCGCCGGTAAACGGTTGATACATCATGCCGGCCAGCGCCCGGTCGCTGGCACACAGGCCGAGCAGCATCCCCCAGGTCGGCAGACCGCTGATGAACGACTTGGTGCCGTCGATCGGGTCGATGATCCAGTCGATCCCGGAGGTTCCCGGACTCCTCCCCTGCTCTTCGCCGATCACCCCGAACTCTGGAAAAGCTGATGTCAGCTGCTGGCGCAGAAAATCCTCGATTTCGCGGTCGGCACGCGTTACCGGATCGAACCCGCCGTCACTGAGCTTGTTGTCGATATTCAGGGGGCGCCGGAAATAGCGTATGGCAATCGCGCCGGCGTCAACAAGAGCCGTACCGGCAAAAGCGACGGCCTGGGCAATGCGGTCGGTATCCATGATCTCTTCCTTGTGCAGAGTCCAGAGGCTGGACATCAGTAGTCACGTCTGAACAGACTGAAAGTAACGCGCAGGACGCAGTGTTTTTCTCCGCGCCTTCGCGCCTCCGCGTCAAATCGATATGTTTTGCCAAGTGCTCACAACTCAGAATATCCCGGGCAACGACTGCCGCCGGCGCCGCAGCAAGGTCAATGCGACGCCGATGAGTGACCAGATGCCGAGGGAGGCGTAGGCGAAGCCCCAGGCGGTGGTCGATTCGTTGCCGCCGGTTGCGTCGAGCACCAGGCCGAATGCCAGCGGCGCCAGGAAACCGGCGCCGAAGCCGAGCAGGGAGTGCAGCGCCATCGACGCCCCCTTGAAACCCGGTTCGGCCGACGCGATCAGGCCGGCGGTCAGAGCCGCCGAGTCACCCATCACCAGCAGAAAATAGCAGGTCATCAGCAGAAACACGACCAGGATCGGCAGGCCGGCGCTAAAGCCGACCAGGCAGGCGAGCACGCCCGAGGAGCCCATGACGGCGAGGACCACCGGTTTGCGCCCCCAGCGCACGGCGAACTCGTTGCCGAAGATACTCGACATTGGACCGATCAGGTTGATCCAGGCGGCCAGGCCGGCGGCGCCGAGCCAGAAGCCGCCGCCGGCCGCGGCGGTCAGTCCGAGGCTGAAGGCGAAGAATGCGGGGAGCCAGGAGCGCAGGCCGAACAGTTCCCAGCAGTGGGCAGCATAGCCGAGAATATAGCCCATCGCGTCCCGGTTGCGCAGCACCGGGCGGAAATCGAACAGGGTCGCCAACGCGGCGCCGCTCGTGACGACCGGGCGGGCCGGCAGGATCAGAAAAACCAGCAGGCCACCGAGCAGTGGGCCGATGGCGGCCACGGTAAAAGCTGTCACCCAGCCGAGAGGCTCCAGGGCGCCGGCGAGAAACAGGGAGCCGGTCGTCCCCAGGCCGAAGGTCGATGTGTAGAAGGCGACCGCCCGGCTCGGCGTGGTCCCCGGGAAGTGATCGGTCAGCAGACGCAGTCCCGGCATGTAGGTGCCGGCCAGTCCGGCACCGACCATCGCCTGGAACAGCATGGCACTGAACAGCCCCTGACTGAACAAGGCGAAGCCGAGGCAGCCACAGAAGGCGAGCAGCGTGGCGACCAGGTAGATGCGCCGGGCATCGAGCCGGTCGGTCAGGCCGACCAGCAGGGGCGTGGCCGCCATGTAGCCGGCGAAGAAGATTCCGCTGATCAGACCGGCCTGGGAATTGTTCAGTCGCCACTCGGCCTGCAGCAGCGGCAGCAGCGCCGGATAGGTTGCGAAACCGGTCATGCTCAGCACTTCGGCGGCACACATCAGCAGCACCAGATTGCGGGCGGAGATTTGCCTGGCGTTCCGGCTCAAAACGGCCCTCCCCGATTCTGCGAATTGCGACCTGTCTTCGAATGAAGTGTCATAATCGATTCACCGATTCAGCGAATCAGAAGTAAAAAACTACCTGAAGTATTCGACTCTAATCAATCATATTGTTAACGTTTTTCGCGGTGAGCAGCGCAGCTCAGGCAGAAAGTCGCGGCCGGATCGGTCTCCAGGCGACGCAGGGCGATCTCTTCCTCGCAGGCGACACAGAGGCCGTAGTCGCCGGTACTGATGCGATGCAGCGCCCCCTGAATCCGCTGCAACAGAATCTCCCGGCGACGCTGCGACTCGATTGCCATCGCCTGCCCCTGCATGGCATCCATGCGCGACAGTCGGCCGACACTCGCCTGGTCAAGTTCCACCGGGCGGGTCGATTCCCGCGCCGCCTCACGGGTCGCCAGCAGCTCCTGCCGCAACGTTTCCAGTCGCTGGCGAAACTCTTCCAGCTGCGCTTCGGTCATATCTTCCTCCTCGGGGTGAACTGAATTTTGGGATAATTGCCGGAAGCTCCGTGAGCCGCCCTGCCACCTCTGTGCCATCTGTCGCCGAATGTCCTTGCGCTCAACGATTTGGCCTGAGAAAGGTGAAATAACCAGAGATCACAAAGACTCAGACCACAATCCGCCGCACCATCAGGGCGATGGCGACCGGCAGCAGCAGCAGGACCGCCAGCAGCAGGTAGAGCAGGCTGAGCCAGAGATCGAGGGACCAGATCTGCAGACTGCAGCCGCGCACCAGGGCGACCAGGTGGGTCAGCGGCAGCAACTGGGCGAGGCCCTGCGCCCAGTCGGGCAGATTCTGCAGCGGGAAAAAAGTGCCGCTGAACAGAAACATCGGCGTAATACCGAGAAAAATCGGCAGGTTGAACGTTTCGATCCCCGGCACCAGCGCGGTACAGATCATGCCGCAGGCGGCGAACAGCAGACCGCCAAGGATCGCCAGAGGGATCAGCAGCAGGCTGCCGGGGAAGTGCAACAGACCGAACGCCGTGATGACCAGCATCATCAGAATGGTGGCGATCAGCGACTTGGTCGCCGCCCAGAGCATCTCGCCGAGGATGATCTCTTCCAGATTGAGCGGAGTGGCGAGCAGCGCATCGAAGGTTTTCTGATAATGCATACGCACAAAACTGTTGTAGGTGGTTTCAAAAAAAGCGTTGTACATGATCGCCACCGAGACCAGCGCCGGCGCAATGAACTCTGTGTAGTCGAGCTGTTGGCCACCATAATCGAGATCGCCGATCATGGCAGCCATGCCGATACCGAAAGCCAAGATGTAGAGCAGCGGCTCCGTGAGCGGAGGAATGAAGGAGATTTTCCAGTTCTGGCGATAAATGGTGAAATTGCGCTGCCAGACCCGAAAGCTGCGGGCGCTGATTTCTGCCGGATGCGGCCACTTCATTCGCGCAACTCCCGCCCGGTCAGCTTCAAAAAGAGATCCTCAAGTCCCGCCGGCCGCAGCATGCAGCCTTCGATGCGCACCTGACGGGTCAGCTTGAGAAACAGCTGATCGCCGTCGTCCAGATAGACCAGCAGTCGTCGGCCGAGATCTTCGACCCGACAATCCTCTGCAGCAAGAAACGCTCGAATGGTCGGATCGGGATCGGTGATTTCGAGGACCGAATGGCCGACCTGCTGGCGCACCAGCTCCCTGGGCCGTCCCTCGATCAGAATCCGGCCGTGGTCGATGATCACCAGCCGGTCGCAGAGGCGCTCGGCCTCCTCCATGTAGTGCGTCGTCAGCAGGATGGTCAGCCCCTCCCCTTTCAGCTCCGCCAGCTTCTCCCAGAGCAGCTGGCGACTCTGCGGGTCGAGACCGGTGGTCGGTTCGTCGAGGATCAGCAGTTCCGGCTGGTTGATCAGAGCCCTGGCGAGCATCAGACGGCGCTTCAACCCACCGGAGAGGATCGTGATCTTGTGGGCGGCGCGGCCGCTCAAGGCGAAGAAGTCGAGGAGCCGGTCGGCGCGCTCCTCCGCCGCGCGACGGGGGATGGCGTAGTAGCGGGCGAAACCGATCAGGTTGTCGCGCACGCTCAGGTCGGGATCGAGGGAATCCTCCTGCTGGCAGATGCCGATGCGCGCTTTGATCTGCCGCAGATGCCGGTCGATATCGAGACCGAACAGTTCCAGGCGGCCGCTGTCGCGCGGTGTGTAACCGTACAGCATGCGGATGGTGGTCGTCTTGCCGGCACCGTTCGGGCCGAGCAGACCGAAGCATTCCCCCGGTTGCACACTGAACGAGATGCCGTTGACAGCGGCGATATCGCCATAGGTCTTGCCGAGAGTGTCGGCGCGAAGGATCGGCATGGGTCGGTTCAGTTCCGGTCGAGCCTGGCGTCCAGGCGGTCGAGAACATTGGTCAGGACGACATGGTCGACCCCCATCCCCATGTAACCGGTCTGAGCGAAGGTGTCGTACTCAGCGACCAGGGCGATCAGGGTGTCGATCTCTGCCGCCAGGGCCGGGTCGAGATCGACCCGGTCGGCGATAACGAACAGTCGCGCAGCCAGTTCATCCGGCAGCTCGTTTTCCATCTGAGCCTGCAAAGTGACTTTGCGCAAGCGATTAAGCTGATCCACTATAAACCTCTTTCAGTGTTGAATTTTCAAGGCGCGATCATAGACCAGCTGCCGGGCAATGTCGAGATTGCCGACGCCGCCTGCTTCTGGTAGAGTAACGGGCGATTTTCTGCTGACGGCGCCGACGTGAACCGACCGATAATACCCGTTCTGACTTTTCTGCTGCGCTGGACTCTCGGCGGCCTGTTTCTCTGGGCCGGCGCGGTCAAGCTCTCCGCCCCGAAAGCCTTCTCGCGCAGCATTGACGGCTTCGGCCTGGTGCCGGAACCGCTGTTGCCCGCAGTGGCGATCGGCCTGCCGCTGCTGGAGATCCTGATCGGACTGGCGGTCATCCGGCGCTGGCGCTTCGGCCTGCCGGCCATGGCGGCACTGCTGATGCTTTTCATCGCCGTGCTCGGCTACGCGGTTATGGAGAATCTCGATGTCGATTGCGGCTGCTTCTCCGTCGCCGAACAGCGGGCACACACCTCGGCCAGAACGGCTCTGTGGCGCGACCTGCTGCTGTTGGCCGGCGTGGCCCTGCTCGGCGGGCTTGGCCATTCGGACCGAAAACATCGAAAACAGCATTTGAACGCGGAGAGACGGAGACGCCGAGAGCAAGGCCTATGAGAAGCATCCTCCGCGCCCCAGCGCCTCCGCGTTAAATCATGCTTTTAATCACCCGAAGAGGCTCAACACACCACCATACAACAAGGAGACATACATCATGACAACCTGCACAAGACGATTGACAGCCACACTGATCCTCGGCCTGGCCCTCACCCTGGCGGCGGGGCCGGCCCTCGCTTCGGGATGGGGCTCGAAAGAGTTGGAGACGGAGACGATCGCGATCAAGCTGACCCGCGAAGTGCAGAAAGGTGACTACGGCATTGTCCGCACCGATGAGCTGAAAGGCTGGCTGGATGCCGGCAAGGAGATGCTGCTTGTCGATACCATGCCCTATGCCGCCAGCTACGCCAAAGAGCATATCCCGGGCGCGGTCCAGTTCGAATTCCCCATCGAGGAACTCGCCAGTCTCGATGACACGACCCGCGAGGCGTTCGTCAAACTGCTCGGCGATGATCAGGACCGTCTGCTGGTCTTCTACTGTGGCTTCACCAAGTGCGGCCGCAGCCACAACGGCGCCATGTGGGCAAAGCAGCTCGGTTACCGCAACGTCTATCGTCACCCGGGCGGCATCAAGGCCTGGAGCCAGGCCGACTATCCGGTGGCCAAGGTCAAGTAGACTGTTAATCCGATGATGCGTTGCAGGGGCGAATGATTTCGCCCCTATTTTTTTTCGGCCGGAGCCAAAAACCTGTAAGGTCGGTTCGCATCAACCGGTAAAGCATCAATAAGAGAGGGGCCAGTCCCGTGAACTGCCGGGAAGGCCCCCTGGTGGAGACGTGACGGGATAGCGTGTGGTGTGATCAGGTATGGATGCGACCATCCCTGATCTGCACGGTGCGGCCGGCGCGGGCGGCCAACTCGGCATTGTGGGTGATCATGATGACGGTCAGACCGTTACTGCTGAGTGAACGCAGGATTTCGTAGATCTTCTCGCTGTTCTCGCTGTCGAGGTTGCCGGTCGGCTCGTCGGCCAGCAGCACCTCGGGGTCGTTGACCAGCCCGCGGGCAATGGCTGTGCGCTGCATCTCGCCGCCGCTGAGCTGGGAAGGCGCATGATCGAGCCGATGACTGAGCCCGACCATCTCCGCCAGAGCCAGAATTTTGTCACGATCCGCCGGTTTGCGGCTGAACAGCAGCGGCAGGGCGATGTTATCGTAGACGCTCAGTCCAGGTATCAGGTAGAACTGCTGAAAAACGAAGCCGATCTTTTCACGGCGCAACCGCACCAGTTCCGCCTCGGCCATGCCGGCGGCGTTCACGCCGTCGATCAGCACCTCGCCGCCGGTCGGCTGATCGAGACAACCGAGAATGTGCAGCAGAGTGGTCTTGCCGGCACCGGACGGACCGACAATCGCCAGCAGCTCACCGGCGTTCACCTTGAGATCGACACCGCGCAGGGCATGCACATCCTCAGCGCCACGCCGGTAGTTCTTGACGATATTTTTCAGTTCAATCATCCCTTGATCGCCTCGACAGGGTTAATTTTGGAGGCCTTCCAGGCCGGATAGATGCCGGCACAGAGGCCGATCAGCATGATGAAGACGACGCTGCCGAGAGCGAGCAGCGGATCGAAGCGGATCAGCTGACCGTCCGGCACGAACGGCATCACCGAGCGCACAAACGCCTCAATCAGCCGCGAGCCGATAATCGCCAGCACGATACCGGAGATGCCGCCACCAACGGCGAGGATAGTCGTCTCTTCGAGAATGATGCGGAAGATATTCCAGCGCGAGGCACCGACGGCGCGCATCATGCCGATCTCCTGGCTGCGCTCAAAGACCGCCATCAGGATTGCATTCATGACGCCGATGGCGCTGATCAGAATCGCGATCAGCACGATTGACAGGCTCATGGCCCGGGCTGCGGCGGCCAGATTGGTGACCGAATTCATCACCTCACCCATGGTGACGATCTGAATCCCTGGAACCTCTTTGCTCAGGCTGTCGATCATCTCGCCCATACGGGTCGGATCGGTGACCTTGACGCCGATAGCGGTCGCCTCCCCTTGCTGGTTCAGCAGCGCCTGGGCGGTGGTGATCGGCAGGTAGACGAAGGCGTCGTCCTGGCTGCTGGTCAGACCGACGGTGCCGGCGACAATCAACTCGACGCCATCAGCCGTGGTACTGAAACGATCGCCGGGCTTGAGCTTGTCATGCTGCGCCACCTCGTAGCCGAGCAGCACTTCGTTCGGCTGGTCGGGAACCTTGCCGTCGATCTGCCAGCCGGGGCGGATGGCCGACAGGACCGCCATATCGACGCCGTAGATCAGGTCGACCTTGCCACGCTGCATATCGGGGAGCTGGGCGACCAGGATCGGTGTCGCCAGTTCGATCCCTTCGGTCGCCTGCAGGTGGCTCATGACGCCGGTATCGAGGAACTTCGGGATCACCGCACCGTGCAGCACCAGAGCGGCGACTTCGTGGGCGCAGCCGGATGGCACGATCATGAAGTGCAGCCCGGTCCGCTCCAGTTCACTGGCCAGCCCCTCGTTGAAGCCGCGGTTGAAGGAGAGGACTGAGAAGAGCACACCGACCGAAGCGGCGATGCCGAGCATGGTCAAGAGGCTCCTGGTGCGATGCCGCGACAGATTTTTGCCAGCCAGCTTGAGGTAGCCGCTCATTTCACTTCGACTCCGCTGGCGATCAGCAGGACATTCTGCTGCGACCTGGCGACCTGGCCGCTGGCGACGACCTGTTTGCCCGGCACGGCCGGCAGCGAGAACTGGTTGGTCGACAGGTCGATGTAGATCTGCCCGGTATCGTCCTTGAGGAAGAACCAGCAGCCGTTCGACTGGCACTGAGAGACGACAGTCCCTTCCAGGGTGACCTGCTTGCCTATCAGGGCCGGCTGCAGGAAGATATCGCGGACCTGAACTTTGGGCGCGGCCGGGTCGAGCCCGGCGCCGTACTGCTCCTGGCTGCAGCCGGCGAAAAGAGTGGCAAGGAGAAGCAAAACAGGCAACAGGGTTCTTTTCATTGTGGTATCCTCGTACGTGTTAAGAGTGGTGGACGACGATTCCCCGGAGGAATCAGGCTGAATATCAAGCAAAGGGCGGGCCAAGCGACGTGAGCATGCTCTCTACCCCCGACGAGAAAGCCCGCTTCGGCTGGTGCATGTACGACTGGGCCAACTCCGCCTTTGCCACGGTGATTTTGGCGGCGGTGCTGCCGGTCTATTTCGCCGGCATCGCTCCCACCAGCGGGATTCCGGTCTTCTGGAGCGTCACGCCGCTGCCGGCCACCGCGTTCTGGGGCTACACCGTCTCCCTGTCGATGGCCCTGGTCGCCCTGGTCGCTCCAGCCCTCGGCAACCTGGCCGACCGGCGCGGCTGGCGGCGCGGCCTGCTGATTGCTTTTTGTCTGCTCGGCAGCCTGGCCACGGCGGCACTGGTCTTTGCCGGTCCGGGGCGCTACCTGCTCGCCGCCACCCTGTTCGTGCTCGGCAACATCGGCTTCGCCGGCGGCAACATCTTCTACAATGCCTTCCTGCCGACGTTGGCGACCGGCCCGGCTGCCGACCGGCTCTCGGCCCGCGGCTACGCCTACGGCTACATCGGCGGCGGGCTGATGCTCGCCCTGGTCTTTCTGATGGTGCAGAAGCACAGTCTGTTCGGCCTGCCCGATCCGGCCAGCGCGACCCGTCTCGGCTTCCTGCTCACCGGTCTCTGGTGGCTCGTCTTTGCCGTCCCCACCTTCGCCTGGGTCCGGGAGAAACGGACCGAAACCTCCGCCATCGCCCCGCTACGCACCCCGCGCGACTACCTGCGCACGCTGCGCGCTCTGCGCGACTATCCCGACCTGCTGCGCTTCCTGCTTGCCTTCCTCCTCTACAATGACGGCATCCAGACCATCATCGCCATCTCGGCGATCTTTGCCCGCGAGGAACTCGGCCTGGGAACCGGCACGATTTTCGGCTGCTTCCTGATGATCCAGTTCGTCGCCATGCCGGGAGCGCTGCTGTTTGCCCGCCTGGCCAATCGCTACGGCACCAAACCGACCGTTCTGGTGAGCCTCGGCCTGTTCCTGCTGATCACCATCTATGCCAGCACCATGCGGACCGCGACGGAATTCTGGCTCCTCGGTTTCGCCGTAGCGCTGGTCCTCGGCGGCAGCCAGGCGCTGAGCCGTTCCCTGTTCGCCACAATGCTGCCGGTCGGTCGCAGTGCCGAATTCTTCAGCTTCTTTGCCATCAGTGCCAAATTCGCTTCGATCTTCGGCCCCCTCACCTTCGCCCTGCTGGTCGATCTCACCGACTCGAACCGGGTCGCCATCTCCGCCCTCACCGTCTTTTTCCTGGTCGGCATCGCTCTGTTGTCCCGGGTCGATGTCCAGCGTGGCCAGGCGGTCGCGGCCGCCAGCCACTGATCCCTTCTTGCATTTGCGCAAAACAGCTCTTGATAATTTGCAGATACGCGAAATCAAACCCGCCACAGAAGTTCATTCTGTTTCGTGATAAGCAGATCTAAATATCTGTAATGGTTGAGATTTAAAAAAAACATTATTTTTATAAAACACCGGTATGGAAGTTGCGATAAAACGTGATCGAATGGCGTCTTTGGCTTCAATCCTCATCCCTTGTTTCGACCGGGACGAAAACAATGCCACGTCTGGCATAAGGAGGCTTGCATGCAGGCACACACGATCCAACGCAATTCACTGGTTTACGAAGAGGCCGGCCAGGGGCCGGCTGTTCTGCTGCTGCACGACCTGCCGCTGAACCGGCAGATGTGGCGCGCCCAGATCGAAACCATCAGCCGCCAGGGCTACCGGGTGATCGCCCCTGATCTCCGCGGCTTTGGCGACAACCCCACGGCCGGGAAAACGCCCTCCCTGACGGCGGCGGCACGAGACATCCTCGCCCTGCTGCGCTATCTCGGTATCGGCCGGGCGGTCATGGTCGGTTCGGGAATGGCGGCGAGCCTGATCAGGGAGATCATGCAACGTCAGCCGCGGCGGGTCGCCGCTGTCTGTCTGCTCGCCCCGTCGACACGACCGGCAGGGGTCGACAGCGACATCTGCGGCAAGGATCTGGCGGAAATGGTGCGCGAAGGGCACAAAGCGACGGCAATCGATGTCCTGATCGACAAGCTGCTGCCGGAGTGCCGCCCCCTGCATATTCAGGAGATCGGCTGGCAGGTGCAGGGCTGGCTGGAAAAACTCGACGAGGCGACCCTGACGGGCAGTCTGGCTCTGACAGGTGAACAGTTTGTCGCCACCTGCCAGAGACCGGTGCTGGTCCTGCACGGCAGCAGAACGACAGGGCTGTCGGCCGAGGCGGTGCTACAAGGTTCGAACATCCACGACGAAATCGTCGCTGGCGCCGGATTGCTGCTCAATATCGAGCAACCGGAGCGGGTCAATCGCTGCCTGCTCGATTTTCTCAACTGGCTGAACCTGGCCAAGCCGCGTCACGAGCTGCTGGCCCGGGCGGCCTGAACAGGTACATCACGCAAAGCCCGGCCTCTTGCCGGGCTTTGCTTTATCGATCGTCAGGCAAACAGCTGATCGATCACCTCGAAATCGAACCGTTTGTCGGCCAGCTGGGTGATCAACTCGATCTTCTGGGTATCCCGGGCGTTGAGCTTGGAGACGTCGTCCGTGATCAACACGAACACTTCGGCGGTGGTCCGGGTGGTTCGCATATAGGGGATGCCGCTGCGATCGATGATTTTCTGGGTGATCCGGCTAACGGGTGCCACACCGGGGATTACCAGCCCGGCGATATTGGGCCGGTACTCATCGATCTGGTACATGTTGGCCAACATCACCAGAAGTTCATCCCGGCTGCTGGTGACGATCAACAGGCTCGACTCGCGCAGCATCTCGGCCACCCGCTGGGTCGCGGCGGCACCGATCTGCACATGATGGACGATCTGCCCCTCGGCGTCGGCTGCGCCGTGCAGTTCCAGGTCGAGAACCTCACTAATGCGGCGCAAGGTCGGATTGGCGAGGATCGGCTGGTAGTTGAAACCGCCGATGACCCGGAACGGCTCCTGCTTGAACGCCCGCCCGAGATACTCCAGAGTCTTTTCGCGCTTGTCCGGATGGATCTTGTTGACGAGAATCGCCCGGACGTCGGCCCCCGCCATCTGAAACATCGCCAGGTTCAGGTAGACTGCATCGATCACATTGCCGATGCCGCCGCCGGTGACCATCAGAACCGGCGCATTCACCTTTTTGGCGATATGCGCATTGGAGAGGCCGATGACCGAGCCGACTCCGGTGTGACCGGCCCCCTCGATGATCAGGAAATCACAGCGTCGGTCGAGCTCTTCGATAGCTGCCAGCATCTGCTGCTCCAACAGGTCGGCAGACAGTCCGCCATCGAGCACCTTCTGGGTATCGCCCGGAAGCAGCACCAGCGGTGACATCAGCTGCAGGTCGCTTTCGAGATCGAAGATACCGGCCATCAAGGCGGCATCCTTGTCGACCGTCATGCCGTTGTAGACGGTCGGTTTCGGTCCGAGGGGCTTGATGAACCCGACCCGTTGATAAGATTTGCGCGCCATGTACATCAACGAGACGCTGGTGGTCGTCTTGCCGCAGTTCTGACCGGTCGCGGCGACAAAGATCTTGCGGGCCATGATAAACGTCTCCCTTAGCGGTTACGCTCCTTGACCATAGCAGACACTGCCTTGAAAGCCGGATGGGTCGATTCCTTGAGCAACTGGAAAAGCACCATTTCGGTGGTGGCCACCACGGCGCCGGCCTGTTCGGCGCAGGCGATACCGGCCAGGTAGTCCTCCTTGTGCCGCGAGCAGACGGCGTCTTTCACCAGCTGCACTTCAAAGCCGTGCTGCAGCAGACCGAGGACCGTCTGGTAGACGCAGACATGGGTCTCCATGCCGGTGATGATCACCTGGCTGCGCCCGGTCTCTTTGATCGTTTCGACAAACGACGGCTCGCCGCAACAGCCGAAGCTGACCTTCTCGACCACCGGGCCGCGGCTGCAGACCTCCGCCAGGTCGGCGACGGTATGGCCGATCCCCTTCGGGTATTGCTCGGTGGTCACCACCGGCAGGTCGAGCAGGCCGGCGGTTTTAGCCAGGATTTCGACCGAGTTGCGCACCCGCTCGTAGACCTTCTCCGACATGGCCGGCACCAGCCTTTCCTGAATATCGATCACAACAAGCACGGCACGGTCGACATCGAGTTGAAACCTGCTCAGTTCCGACATGAGTCTCTCCTTGAGGTGGGGGGTGGGAGCTGTTCTGCAACAAGATAACAGATAACAGCGCCGACACAAATGACCAATTCATGAAAGAAAAGACCGGCGCAAGGCCGGTCCCGAAATGCAGTGCAATATGCGTTAAACAACGGATTGTCAGGCCATCGCGACCAGTTCGATTTCGAACGTTAAATCCTGACCGGCCAGCGGATGGTTGGCGTCCAGAGTCACCTTGTCATCGGTCACGGCAACAACGGTCACGACTGTCGGCGGTTGCCCCTGGGCGCCCTGGGACTGCAGCTGCATGCCGACTTCGGGCTTGACCCCTTCGGCAAACTGTTCAGGACCGACTTCAATCACCAGCTCCTCGCGGCGGGGACCGTAGGCTTCAGCCGCCGGGACGGTCACTGACCGGGTTTCACCGACCTGCATACTGCCAACCGCATCGTCAAACCCCTTGATTACCTGGCCGATACCGACTTCGAACTCGAGGGGTTCACGTTCGCGGGAAGAATCGAAAACCGTGCCATCTGCCAGGGTCCCGGTGTAATGAACCTTGGCGGTCTTGCTGCCTTCTTGTGTCATGACATCTCCTTGTCGTTTGAGTTGGCTGTCATGCTTAACACAGCAGGCACGTCCTGTGAAGGGCAGCGGCACAAAAAATCGCGTTTCAGTGCTTTTTTGAGGGGCGTCGCGGGTTGATACGCGACTTCTGCCAGGGCTTTTCGGTTTTTCTGGGAGAAGTCCGCCGTTTCTGGAACCTGGTCTGGCGACCCGCTTCGCCGTCCTGACTCGGTTGAATCCGCAGTTTCTGCCCGCAGACCCAGGTGTTTTCAAGGCGCTTGAGGATCTGCGGCGGCAGATCGTCGGGCAGATCGACCAGACTGTGGTCCTCGAAAATCCGGATCTGACCGATCCCCTGACTGCTGATCCGCCCCTCGTTGGCAATCGCCCCGACGATATGTTTCGGCTCCACTCCGTGCTGACGGCCGACGTCAATGCGATAGCGCCGGAAAGACGGTTCGGCCTGATCCGTCTCACGGCTGCCGGACGGTGCAGCCGTCGGCATGGCGACGGCTGCCTCGGCGACAGCATCGTCACCCGGCTGCAGCGGCTTGTCCTTCTGCACCAGGTAGGCCAGAGTGGCGGCGATCTTGCGCAGGCCGGTATTGTATTCGTGCTGGTAATTGTCGATCAACTCCTCGAAAAACTCCAGTTCCTCGGCCTGCATCGCCTCGGTCAGCTGTTCATAGAACAGGCCGATACGGCGGTCGGCAATCTGCTTGCGGCTCGGCACGCTCATCGGGCTGATCGTCTGCCGGGTGGCGCGCTCGATGGCCGCCAGCATGCGCATTTCCCGGGGAGCAACAAACAAAATCGCCTCCCCTTCCCGGCCGGCCCGGCCGGTGCGGCCGATGCGATGCACATAGGCCTCGGTATCGTAGGGGATATCGTAGTTGATCACGTGACTGATGCGCTTCACGTCGAGGCCACGGGCGGCGACATCGGTCGCCACAACGATATCGAGCTGACTGTTTTTCAGCCGCTCCACGGTCTTTTCCCGCATCGCCTGGGTCATGTCGCCATTGAGGGCGGCACTGGAGAAACCACGTCCTTCGAGCTTTTCGGCGAGCTCCTCGGTCGCCGTCTTGGTGCGAACGAAGATCAGCATGCCGTCGATCTCCTCGGCCTCGAGGATCCGGGTCAGGGCATCGAGCTTGTGCAGGCCCTTGACCTGCCAGTAACGCTGCCGGATGGTCTCGACGGTCGAGGTCTTGTTGCGGATGCGGACTTCCACCGGATCGACCAGATGTTTTCTGGCGACCGCCAGCACCTCTTTCGACATGGTGGCCGAGAACAAAGCCGTCTGGTGCGGCTTCGGCACATGGGTCAGGATCTCCTCGACATCATCGACAAAGCCCATTTTCAGCATCTCGTCGGCCTCGTCGAGGACCACGCTCTGCAGACGGTCGAGTTTGAGGGTGCCACGGCGCAGATGGTCCTGGATACGCCCCGGAGTTCCGACCACGGCATGCACCCCACGCTGGAGCTGGCGCAGCTGCTGGCCGATATTCTGCCCACCGTAGACCGGCAGCACCTGGAACCCCGACAGATGACGGGCGTAGGTGCGCATCGCCTCGGCGACCTGCAGCGCCAGTTCCCGGGTCGGCGTCAACACCAGGATCTGCGGAAATCTGCCGTTCAGATCGAGCCGACTCAACAACGGCAGGGAAAAAGCCGCCGTCTTGCCGGTGCCGGTCTGGGCCTGACCGAGCAGGTCGTGCCCGGCGAGCAAAGGCGGGATGCTCCGGGCCTGGATCGGCGAGGGTGTTTCGTAGCCGATTTCGTTGATGAGTTTTACTACGGCAGGGGCCAGGTCGAGTTCATCAAAACGGGTTGGCAATGTGTCCGACATGAAGGTTCCTTGGTCGCGGGGCAGAGTTGATGTTTACGGGGAAAGTGTGCGCAGCGCCCTGAAGAACAACGAGGTGACAAGCTGAGCTGTCTCCTGGCGAAGGGAGAGCTGAACGGCAATTTAGGCGATCTGCCGCGGGAATGCAACAGGATAGGAAGTCATCCGGACTCTCCTGCTTGCTTTATTTCAGCATTTGCCCCGACTCACAGCCACCCCGCACAAAGCACTTCCGCCTGCTTCAGAACCAGCTCAACCGCACTCTCCTGCCGATCCGGTGGGTACTTCCACTTGCGCAGACAGCGCCGCACCAGGTTGCGCAGTTTGGCGCGGACGCTCTCGCGCACCTGCCAGTCGACCGTAGTGTTATTGCGCAGCTTCTCGGTGATCTCCACTGCGATCTTCTTCAGGGTTTCGTCGCCAAGTTCGCGCACGGCACTTTCGTTGTCGGCGAGGGCATCGTAGAAGGCGATTTCGTCGGGGTTCAGTCCCAGTTCTTCGTCGCGCTTGAGGGCCTGCTGGAAGTCTTTGGCCATCTGGATCAGCTCTTCGATCACCTGGGCGGTCTCGATGGCGCGGGCGTGGTAGCGGTTGAGGGTGGCCAGCAGCCGTTCGCTGAACTTCTGCTCCATCACCACATTGTTTCGTGTGCGTGCCTTGATGGTGTCGCGCAGGAGTTTTTCGAGGAGTTCAGCCGCGAGGTTGCGGCTCTTCATGTTGCGCACGTCTTCGAGAAACTCGTCAGAAAGGAGCGCAATGTTCGGCTTGTCGAGCCCGGCCAGGGCGAAGACGTCGGCCACGCCTTCGGCGATCACGGCGTTGTCGAGGATCTGTTTGAGGGCGCTGTTCTTCTGCTCTTCGGTCAGCTTGCTGTCGACGGTGGTGTGCTTGACGATGGCGGCGCGAATCGCTGAAAAGAAGGCGATCTCCTTGCGCAGTGGCTCGGCTCCATCCAGGGTGCCGCAGAGGGAGAAGGCGCGGGTGATGGCGGCCATGGCATCGAGGAAGCGTTTCTTGCCATCCGTCACGCCGAGGATGTGATTCGCGGCCAGCACCAGGATCTGGTGGGCGCGGGTCTCATAGTCGCTGTAGTCGAAACCGTGGAACAGGCCGCGCACCACGTCGATCTTCTCGAGCAGCACGGCCAGGGCCTCTTCCGCCGCCAGGGTCGGCGCCCCCTTGCCCTGGGCGTTGACGTAGACCTTGAGGGCCTGCTTCAGTTCGTTGGCAATGCCGATGTAGTCGACCACCAGCCCGCCCGGCTTGTCCTTGAACACCCGGTTGACCCGGGCGATGGCCTGCATCAGGTTGTGGCCGCGCATTGGCTTGTCGACGTACATGGTGTGGCAGCTTGGGCAGTCGAAGCCGGTCAGCCACATGTCGCGCACGATCACCAGCTTCAGGCCGTCCTTGGCGTCTTTGAAGCGCTTCTCCAGCCGCTTCTTGGTCTGCTTGTTGTAGATGTGCGGCTGCAGAAGCGGCCGGTCGGCGGCCGAGCCGGTCATGACGATCTTGATCGCCCCCTTCTCCGGGTCGGGGTCGTGCCACTCGGGCCGCAGCGTGATGATCTCATTGTAGAGCTGCACACAGATCTCGCGGCTCATGGCGACGATCATCCCCTTCCCTTCGACCAGCGCCGTGCGCTCCTCGAAGTGGCGCACCAGGTCCTCGGCGACCTCCTTGAGGCGCGGCTCGGCCCCCACCAGCTTCTCCAGGGCCGCCCACTTGCTCTTGGTTCGTTCTCTGAGGGAAACATCCTCCTCGTCCTCGATGGCCTCCTCGATCTCGTCGTTCAGTTCCTCGATCTCTGCCCGGTTGATGTCGAGCTTGGCCAGGCGCGATTCGTAGTAGATCGGCACCGTCGCCCCGTCGTCCACGGCATCCTGAATGTCGTAGATGCTCACATAGTCGCCGAAAACGGCGCGGGTATCCTTGTCTTCCTGGGAGATCGGCGTGCCGGTAAAGCCGATAAAAGAGGCGTTGGGGATGGCGTCGCGCAGGTGCTTGGCGTAGCCGTAGATGTAGGCTCCGGTTTTGGTGTCGAGCCTGGCCTTGAAGCCGTACTGGCTGCGGTGTGCCTCATCGCTGATGACGACAATGTTAGAGCGCTGGCTCAGCACCGGATGGGCATCTTCGTCACCGACCAGGGAGAACTTCTGCACCGTGGTGAAGATGATGCCCCCCGACTGCCTCGCTGCCAGCTCCTTGCGGAGATCCTCGCGGCTGTCGGCCTGGACCGGGGTCTGGCGCAGCAGCTCCCTGGCCCCGCTGAAGGTGGCGAAGAGCTGGCCGTCGAGATCGTTGCGGTCGGTGACGACGACGATGGTCGGGTTGTTCATCTCCGGCTGCTGCAGCAGCTTTCCGGCGTAGCAACACATGGTGATGCTCTTGCCCGACCCCTGCGTGTGCCACACCACCCCGGCCTTGCGCGACCCGGGCTGCACCTCGCGCCCCCAGGTGGCACGCTGGCTGTCTGCAATTTCGTTCTCTTTAACCGGTGCCGCAGCGATCAACGTTACCCGCACCGCCTCGCGCACGGCGTGAAACTGGTGATAGCCGGCGATCTTCTTGATGGTGGTGCCGTCGTCCTGCTCAAAGAGGATGAAGTAGCGGATGTAATCGAGGAGCAGCTCGCGGTCGAAGAAGCCCTTGACCACCTTCTCCAGCTCGTACTCGAGCAGCGGCTTGTCGTCTTCGCTATGGATGACGCGCCAGGGGAGAAAGCGCTCCTTGTTGGCGGTCAGCGAACCGATGCGGGCAGTCAGGCCGTCGGAGACCACCAGCGCCTCGTTGAAGACGAACAGGTCGGGGATCTCGTCTTTGTAGGTCTGCAACTGGTCGTAGGCCTTCCAGACGTCAGCGTTGATGTCGGCCGGGTTCTTCAGCTCGATCATCGCGATCGGCAAGCCGTTAATGAAGACGACAATATCGGGGCGGCGCAGCTGCTTGCTCCCCTGCACGGTGAACTGGTTGACGACCAGGAACTGGTTGCGCTCGACGTTGTGGAAGTCGATCAACTGCACATGATCGCTGATGACTTCGTCGTCGCGACCACCCTCACCCGGCCTTCGGCCACCCTCTCCCAGGGGGCGAGGGTTCCCGTTACGATACTCAACGGGAATACCTTCGAGAAGCAGTTTGTGAAAGGCACGGTTGTTGTGAATCAGCACCGGAGATTCGGGCTTGGTGACGGTCAGGGCGGCTTCTTCGAGGGTGGCGAGGGGAATGTGCGGGTTAATCTTCTGCATGGCGGTGAGGAGGCGGCCGGTCAAGACCACCTGCAGGTAGTCGCTGCGCTCCGGGGTGTCGCCATCAAAGGCGAGGTCGGGGCCGTAGGCGTAGCTGTAGCCTTGAGCGCGGAACCAGTCGAGGCAGAGTTGTTCGAGTTGGTCTTCGGTTATCATCAAAACCCTCGCTTCTGTTTGCGGGTCCGGTAGAGGCGCTCGGTAAAGCCGCCCTTGCTTTCAAAATCTTCGGCGAGCCGCACCACCTGGCGGTCGAGCAGGGCACAGGCCACGGCGAGCAGGGTCAGGGCGGCATTGGCGGCGATTTCGGGGTAAATCCTGGTGGACAATGTGGACTTGGTGGACACCGTGGACGGTGAGCCCGAAAGGTTACTCTGTCCACCCGGTCCACAAAGTCCACCCGGTCCACAACCCACCAACCGTTTCCCAACTTCCCCCACCCAGCGCGCCACCTCGTCGGCACTCTGACAGCGCCGATCAACCAGCTCCTGCCGTAGCGGGTGCTCCCGCTGCCACTGCGCCAGCCCCCGCTGGCGCAAAAAATCTTCATAGTCGAGCTTCAGCTCTTCCAGGCTCGCCCGCGCCACCTGGGTCAGTTTCAACTCGGTCTTTTTCGAGGTCGCCGAGGCCTGCGATCCCTCGGCGATGTTCTGCACCCCCGAGCGCGCCGCCTGCACCATCTGGTCGCGGGTGCGGCTGAAGCGGTCGATGTAGGCGTCAACAAAACGCACCGTCGCATCAAAAACCAGCTGCGCCACCTGAAAGCTTTTCAGCTTGCGATAGCCGCCGTGCGGCGGGATCAATGGTTCGTTGCCGCTCATGCCGTGGCCTCCAGGCGCGGGCTCTCGACGGCGAGTTCGCCGGAGAGGAGCTTGGGGAGCAAGGTGTCGCGGAGGGTGGCGAGGCTATCTACCTCGCTCACAGAAGCTGTGATTTGTTCGTAAAGCGGCAGCACAAGTTGCTGAAAAGAATCCAAGACTTCAGTGCCAGGCACTAGAACACCCATAGGCCGAAAGTTAGACTTACTGATTTCGGCAAAAGTCGTTCCGCTACCTCTTTGCTTGATCGAATCAAGACTGGTCGTTGCCCACTGCAAGACATAGGTGTTCGGCAGCCGCTTATTACAGATCATCGCAATAAAGCCCTGGTTGATTGATACCGGAATCATCGACAGAGCCAGATAGCCAATCGGCGCTCGCGACGATAGAAGCACCGTCCCAACCGGCAATTGGCCAGAACTGATTTTGCTGACACCTGCGGCAGAAATCGTGCGTTCTGAGCCGGTCAGTACCTTCTCACTTATTCGCGACAAGTCTTTCGGCGTGACCCAGGCAAACTTACCATCCCAGAAATCAGGGTTCGCAGTACTTGGCGTACTTCCGCCAACAACTGTAACTTCTTGCCCGATTTCACTGACCTCCCACCCCACCGGAATCAACCCCAACTCCGACTCCACTAGCCCATCGGGAAACAGGGCGGCGGTGGCGGCGAGTTGTTGGTATTGCTCGGGGGAAAGCTGGTCGAGTTCGGGCTCAAGTTTGCCGCTGATGGCGCACATGGCGGCGCGTAATTGCGCTTCGCGCAATCCCTCACCCCCGCCTCTCCCAGAAGGAGAGGAGCCATCAAACCATTTGCTTTTGGCTTCGATCTTGGCTTTGACCGGCTCGAAATCGACAAACCAGCTTTTGAAGAGGGTCTGGGCGATCTGTTCGAGGGTTTGGTTGATTTGGCGGTTGAATACAATCTTCTTCTCAAGCCCTCCAACAATGTCCGCTATTCTGTCACGCTCGTCATGTGGTGGAATCGGGACTGCCAACTCCTTGATGTCTTTTAAATTTAAGGTTTTTTGAACCGTGGTATTTAAGCGCGCATCAATCAAATGCTTCGCCGGCTTGCTCAATAACACGTAACGCAGCCAAGGGCGGAGACCTGGATCCTTTAGTCTAACGACAGCCAAGGCCCTAGCAGCATTCCAGCCTGCCATTTCCTTCGAGACAATTGCGCAATCGCCGGGGTTCCCAACTAAGGTAATAAGCAACTCCGTACCATTAAATCTCGACCTTTTATACTCCTCGTCGACTTCATGGCTGACACAAAATTCCGGGCACTGAGCTACGGCCCCATCCTTTACATCGGAAACCCTAACCAAAGGGACTCCACCAAGTGTATCGGCGCCAGGATACATTACGCCTACCGAAATAGATTTCGGGTTTTCAAGCAAATCTGCTATGGGAACAAAATTCCAGTGGGCCGGAACACAACCACCAGCAGATTCCCAAAAAATGCGATAGTCAGGCTTCATACCCAAGCCCCGCCAAATTCCGCTTGATCTACATTACTACCCCCCTGCTTCGCTTCGCTCGCTTCCCCCCTATAAAATAGGGGGGACTGAGGGGGGTCAAATCTTCGTGTCAACCGCATCATCCCCGGCTCTCCTGCACCACCACATAGGCCCGCTCAATCTCCCGGCGGAACGACTCCGGTATCCGCGCCCAATCGACCACCTCGACCCGGATCGGGAGATTGCTCTCCACCAGGGCGTCGCGCAATTCGTCGAGACCGTCAACTTCCGCAAAAAGATCGAAGGGATTGCGCACCACCAGATCGAGATCGCTGGCCTCGTGGCCATCGCCGTTGACTCGACTGCCGTAGGCCCAGACCTCGGCGGACGGCAGATGACGGCGCAACAGATCGAGCAGCATCTGCCGATGGCGCGGAGCAAGCGTCAGAGCATCGGGATCAAGCCGGGGCATGGTCATCCTTCTCGCCGAAGCGCTCGCGCAACAGGGCTTCGAGCCGGGTCACGTCGTCGACAAAGCCGGGCAGGAGCACCAGTGTCTCCTTGGCAAACCCCTCGCCGTAGTCGTGGGCCGTGTTGTTGCGGTTGTCGCGGTAGGCAAACCAGCGCTCCACCTCGTCGAGGGTCAGCAGTCCGTGGGTGGCAGCGAGGCGCAGAATCTCCTTGATCGGGGTACTGTCGAGTTTCCTGGCGCCGTGGCCGAAATCCTTGAGGGCCTTTTTCAGCAGCTTGAAGGCAGTCTCCTGGGCCAACTCATACCCCTTGACAATGGCGTTGCGAAAGACTTCCTGATCGATACTCCCCGCCTCGGCCTGCTCATACAGAGTCAGGGACGAGCGCAGGGTTTTGATACACCGGCTGAGGTGCTCGGTATTCAGGATCATGGCGTCTCCTCCATTTGAAAGCCCAATCCGGCCAGATTGGTTCTGATCTTCTGTTCCAACTCGCTACTGCGCGCAAACTGCTCCTGCAACTGCGCCGTCAACCGCGCCATCTTCTCGGCAAAGGGTTCACCATCCTCCACCTCATCCGCTGCGCCGACATAGCGCCCCGGTGTCAGCACGAAGTCGTGTTTTTTGATTTCCTCCAGATTTGCGGAGTAGCAGAAGCCGGGGAGGTCTGCGTAAACCTCTGGATTCCCGCCTTCGCGGGAATGACGGTCTGGGGCGCTTTGCCAAACGTGGAACGTGTCGGCGACCCTGGCAATATCCTCCGGCTTGAAGTCGCGCAGCACGCGATCCTTCATGTAGCCGAGGTTGCGGGCATCTATGAACAGGACTTCGCCCCTTCGGTCGCGAAGTCTGTTCGCCCTCTCCTGGCCTCTCCCAGGGGGAGAGGTAACTTCTTTGGCGATAGCATCCAGGACTTGCTGGGGGGAGTTGAGGAGTTCGTTATTTTGAAAGCGCAGGACCTGGAATCCACAGGAATTGAGATAGGCGTCACGCTTTTGGTCTTTTTTCTGGCGCTCTTCGGTGGTGTGAACCGCGCCATCCAACTCGACTACCAGACGTTTGTCATGACAGTAGAAATCGACGATATAATCGCCGATCTGATGTTGACGTCGAAACTTCAAATTCATGAACTTGTGATTACGCAACAACTCCCACAGCATCTCTTCCGCCGGAGTCTGCTTTTCCCGCAAAGCACGAGCCTCATCCACCAACCCGGAAAATGAAAACCCGCCCCGATAATGAGGTATGGTTGAACTCCTCTCCCCCTGGGAGAGGCCGGGAGAGGGTCTGGTTTTCGACCCCGATTTATCGCGGGTCAAAAACCAGATGCAGGCGGGAATCTGGGTGTTGGTAAAAAGCTGCCCCGGCAGGGCGACCATGCACTCGACCAGGTCGTTCTCCACCAGCGCCCGGCGGATATCCCCCTCGGTGTTGGTATTGGAGCTCATCGAGCCGTTGGCCAGCAGCAGGCCCATGGAGCCGCCCGGCGCCAGGTGGTAGAGCATGTGCTGCAGCCAGGCGAAGTTGGCGTTGCCGGAAGGGGGCTTGCCGTACTGCCAGCGCGGGTCGTCGTCCTTCACGCCGGTATCCCACTCCTTCATGTTGAAGGGGGGATTGGCCATGATGGTGTCGGCGCGCAGGTCGGGGTGCTGATCGTTGGTGAAGGTGTTGGCCGGCTCCTTGCCGAAGTTGAAATCGAGGCCGCGGATGACCATGTTCATCGCCGCCAGCTGCCAGGTGGTGTGGTTGTACTCCTGGCCGTAGATGGAGACGTTGCCGAGCTTGCCGCCGTGCTCCTTGATGAACTGCTCGCTCTGCACGAAGAAGCCGCCCGAACCCATGGCCGGGTCGTAGACCCGCCCGGAGAAGGGCTGCAACATCTCGACAATCAGGGTGACGATCGACTTGGGGGTGTAGAACTGGCCCCCCTTCTTCCCTTCGGCGAGGGCGAACTGGCCGAGGAAGTATTCGTAGACGTGGCCGAGGATATCCTTGGCCTGCAGCGATTCATGCTCAAAGGGGATGGTGGCGATCAGGTCGATGAGCTCGCCCAATTTGGCCTGGTCGATCTGCAGGCGACCGTACTGCTTGTTGAGCACCCCTTTGAGCTTGGGGTTGTCCTTCTCGATCGCCTCCAGGGCATCGTCGATCAGCCGGCCGACGCTGCGCATGGTGTAGGTGGTCTCCTTGCCGTTCTTGATGACGATCTCGCTGCCGGGCGGCAGTTTGGAGTGGTTCTGCAACGTCTGCCAGCGCGCCAGCTGCGGCACCCAGAAGACGTTCTTCTCGGTGTAGTAGTCGCGGATCTCCAGCTCGGCGGCAATTTCAGCCTGGTACTTCTCGTCGCTCTCGCAGTCGCCGGGGTTGAGGTAGTAATCGTGATCTTCGTTTTGAAACTGGGTGATCAGCTCCTGACGGCGGATATCGAAGGCGTCGGAGACGTACTTGACGAAGAGCAGGCCGAGCACCGCGTGCTTGTACTGCGCCGCGTCGAGGGTGGAGCGCAGCTTGTCGGCGGCGGTCCAGAGTTTCTTTTCAAGGTCTTGCAGGAACTTTTGTGCTGACATGTCGATGCCCCCATAAAAAGTCGTTATGCCCGCGAAAACGGGGATCCATTCACATCCCCACCCTCCCGCACCACCACATAGGCCCGCTCGATCTCCCGCCGGAACGCCTCGGGGATCCGCGCCCAATCGATCAGATCGACCCGGATGGGCAGGCTGCTCTCCACCAGGGCGTCCCGCAGTTCGTCGAGACCTTCAGTCTCCGACAGGAGATCCGTTGGATTGCGCACTACCAGGTCGAGATCGCTGGCCTCGTGGCCATCGCCGTTGACGCGGCTGCCGTAAGCCCAGGCCACGGCAGTCGGCAGCTGACGGCGCAACAGATCGAGCGGCATCTGCCGATGGCGCGGAGCAAGCATCAGCGCAGCGGGATCAAGCCGGGGCATGGTCGCCCCTCTCGCCGAAGCGCTCGCGCAGCAGGGCTTCGAGCCGGCTCACATCGTCGATGAAGCCGGGGAGCAAGACCAGAGTTACTTTGGCAAAGCCCTCGCCGTAATCGTGGGCCGTATTGTTGCGGTTGTCACGATAGGCAAACCAGCGCTCCACCTCGTCGAGGGTCAGCAGTCCGTGGGTGGTGCTCAGGCGCAGAATCTCCTTGATCGGCGTACTGTCGAGTTTCCTGGCGCCGTGGCCAAAATCCTCGAGGGTTTTTTCAGCAGCTTGAAAGAGGCCTCCTGGGTCAACTCATACCCCTTGACAATGGCGTTGCGAAAGATTTCCTGATCGATACTCTCCGGCTCGGCCTGCTCATAGAGAGTCAGTGACGACCTCAAGGTTTTGATGCAACGGCTGAGGTGCTCAGTATTCAGGATCATGGCGTCTTCTCCTGCGAAAAATCCAATCCAAACAGACTGGTTCTGATCTGCCCAGTCAACTCATTATCGTGCGCCGACTGCTCATTTCAGATCCCCTTCCGCGCTGCAACTCTCGACAGCATTCCAGAAAAAAAACTGCCGCAGACCGGCATCACGCCGGATCATGCGGCAGTTCGTCAGCATCTGCATAAACGCATCTGCTCATCATGGCCTTAAACAGCGAAAAACAGATTGACCATTCGCAGCAACCGCCAGCCTGACCTTCGCGCAGACCTTTAACAGTCTGTTGAAAACTGGCGCCCCCGGCGCGATTCGAACGCACGACCTACCGCTTAGGAGGCGGTTGCTCTATCCAGCTGAGCTACGGGGGCGAAATCCGGACGCATCAGAACTTGAGAAGACTGAAAACCTTTCCATCGGGGAGTCGCTTGCGCCCCTGGAGAAACTCGAGTTCGGCCATGAACGCGCATTCGACGATCTCGGCACCGAGCCCCTCGACCAGGGTGACCACTGCGGCGACGGTGCCGCCGGTTGCCAGCAGATCGTCGGCAATCAGCACCCGCTCCCCTTCGAGGAAGGCATCTTCGTGGATCTCCAGAGTGTCGGTGCCGTATTCGAGATCATAGGTCACCTGCTTGACCCGGAAAGGCAGCTTGCCCGGTTTGCGCACCAGAGTGACACCGGCGCCCAACTTGTAGGCCAGGGCCGAGCCGAGGATGAAACCGCGCGCCTCGACGCCGACAATCTTGTCGACGCGCTGGCCGACATAGCGATGGGCGATCAGGTCGATCATGCGATGAAAGCTGCGCCCATCGGAGAGCAGCGTGGTGATATCCTTGAAGATAATCCCTTTCTTGGGAAAATCGGGGATATCACGAATAATGCTCTTCAACTCTTCCATAGGGGTATCCTTTTCACTGGTGCCGTTTATGGTCCGCTGGGGACAGTCCCCGGTTCTGCGGGCCGACTCATGTCGTTATCACGCGTCATCCGCCGCAAGCAGGTCCGACTGATCGCTGATCATCAGGCGGAGTTTATCGAGGCTCTTCGCCTCGATCTGCCGGATCCGCTCCCGGGTGACGCCGAACTGGCGGCCGATGGTGTCCAGAGTCTGTGGTTCGCGGTCGTTAAGACCGTAGCGCAGAGCGATAATCTCCTGTTCGTTTTCGTTCAGAGTCGCCAGCAGGCCGAGGACGATCCGGTATTTGTTCAGCCACTCCGACAGATCGGACGGATTGACCGCTGAAGTGTCCTCGATGGTGTCGATCAGGCTGTAATCGCTGTTCTCACCCATCGGGTGTTCGATGGAGTAGGTTTTGCGCAGCAGCACCATCAGACGCCGCACGTAGGTCGGATCGACACCCATCGCCTCGGCCACTTCCTTGACCTGCGGTTCGCGGTTCAGTTCGTTGACCAGGGAACGGGTCACCTTGATGAACTTGTTGATGTCATCGGAGACATGCACCGGTAGACGGATGGTCCGGCTCTGGTTCACCAGAGCCCGCTCGATCGACTGCCGGATCCACCAGGTGGCGTAGGTTGAAAACCGGCATTCCTTGCTCAGCTTGAACCGTTCGACCGCCTTGATCAGGCCGAGATTCCCCTCCTCGATCAGATCGAGAAACGGCAGACCGCGGTTCATGTAGCGCTTGGCGATCTTGACCACCAGCCGCAGATTCGATTCGATCATCCGGTTGCGGGCTTCCATATCGCCCACAGCGATCTTGCGGGCCAGTTCCCGTTCCTGCTCGGCGGTCAGCAGGGTGGTCTTCTGGATATCCTTCAGGTAGAGCTTGATGGCGTCCTTGGTCGTCTCTTCGTACTCCTCGTCCTCCTCGGCGTCGTTTTCCTCCTGGTCCGCTGACATCTCTGCCGTCTCCGGCTCATCATCGTCATCGGTCTCCAGGCTCGTCTGCTCTTCTTCTTCGAGCTCGACTTTTTCTTCATCCTGAATGGTCATGATCCCGCCTTTCCTTGAAGAACATCAAAACCGGGTCAGTTTAGTAACGTACGTTGACTATGGCAAGTAAAAACGAGGGTCGACGGCGTCCTTGCCGCGGCGTATTTCAAAATGAAGTCGGGGACTTTTGCCGTTGGGCGGTTCGCCGGACAGAGCGATCCGGTCGCCTTTGCCGACGTAATCATCGACCACAACGAGGTTCTTCTGATTGAAGCCGTAGACGGTGAAATAGTTGTCGCTGTGTTCGATAATGATCAGGTTGCCGTAGCCGCGAATTGCGTCGCCGCTGTAGATAATTTTGCCGGGCGCGGCGGCCAGCACCGGCGTCCCTTTTTTGACCCCGATTTCGATACCGCGCAGGGAACTGTTGCCACGGGTGCCAAATCCGTTCAACACCTCCCCTTTGACCGGCCAGTCGAACAGCCCCTTGGTCGGTTTTGCCGGGGTCTTCACCGTCCTCTTCGGCTTGTTCCGGGAGGGTTCTGGCTGTTTTTTCTTGAGGTCAACGGTGCTCTTGCCGCTCTTGTCAGCGGTCTGTTTGCTAACGGTTGAACGCGCCGCCGGCGACTTGACCGTCGCCGCGGTGGCCGGCACCTTCATGGGCTGGCTGACGCCGGGGATGTAGAGCCGTTGCCCGGCCCGAAGTTTTCGCGGATCGTCGACCCGGTTGACCCTGGCCAGGCGCGTTGCATCGACCTGATAGGTCTGGGCGATCTGGTAGAGAGTCTGCCCCGGCTGGACTGTATGGTAGATACCGTTCGGCGTACAGGCGACAAGACCCCCCCCGAGCAGAGCGGCAACCAGAAAACAGAGGAGAATATGCGGGGAGTGTCGTGGCAGCATGACAAGACAGTTCTATGTCGACACCATAGACAAACACGCCTTTGCCGTCAACAGAATGGCGTCCCATCAGAATGCGTATTTGAGCAGAACAAAGCCACCGACCAGCAGGATGACGAAGAGGATACTCAACAGGTTGAAATAGCGGTCGATGAACATGCGAATCCCCGGACCGTAATGATGCAGCAGCCAGGCGACCAGGAAAAAGCGCAGACTGCGGCTGATCAGGGAGGCCAGCACGAAGACCGGGAAGTTGATTTCGAACACGCCGGCACCGACGGTAATCACCTTGTAGGGGATCGGTGTGAAACCGGCCGTGAACACAACCCAGAAATTGTACTGGCTGAACAGATGCTGAACCTTGGTAAAGACGTCGGCACTGAAACCGGGAACATAGGTGTAAAAATAGTCCCCGACCAGTGTCCAGAGTTCCCAACCGATCAGATAGCCGAGCATGCCGCCGAGGACGGAGCCGGCCGAAGCGAGCAGTGCGAACCGCCAGGCGCGGGTCGGCAGCGAGATGCAGAGGGCGATCAGCAGAACGTCGGGCGGAATCGGGAAGACCGACGATTCTGCCAGGGCCAGCAGAAACAGGGCCAGGCCGCCGTAACGAGTTTCCGCCCAGGAGAGCACCCAGTCGTAGAGGGAACGCATCACACGCAGCATAATGTCAATGTTCTCCTTGCCAGCCGTGATTGCCGATCAGCGGCACGAATCGACAGCCAACCAGGGTCTCTTCACGGAACTGGTCCCCCTCCAGCCGTGTGAAACGCTTCAGGCTCTGACTGAAACGGTCGCCGACCGGAATCACCAGGCGGCCACCGACCGTCAGCTGTTCGAGGTAGGTCGGCGGCACGTCCGGCGCGCCGGCGGTCACCACGATGGCATCGAACGGAGCCATCTCCTGCCAGCCGTAGGTGCCGTCGGTGAGACGGATATTCACTTTGCTGTAGCCATTGGCATCGAGGACCCGCCGGGCCCGCCGGGCCAGTTCGGCAATCCGCTCCAGCGAGAAGACCCGATCGGCCAGCAGTGCCAGCACCGCGGCCTGGTAGCCGGAACCGGTACCGACCTCGAGCACCGTTTCCTCCCCCTGCAGCAGCAGAGATTGACTCATCAGCGCCACCATATACGGCTGCGAGATGGTCTGGCCGGCGCCGATGGGGAGCGGATAGTCGGAGTACGCCTGGTCCTCCAGGGCCTCAGCGACGAATTTGTGGCGCGGCACCTTAAGCATCGCCTCGATCACCCGGCGATCCTCGATGCCGCGGGCGATCAGCTGCTGGTCGATCATGCGCCGGCGGGCAATGGTAAAGTCACGCATAAAAGTCTTTCGCCACTCAGGCAGGCTGATCGAACGCTGCCGACCATTGGCGCAAACGCTCGAAAGCCGCATAATTGGTCAGATCGAGATGCAGCGGAGTCAGGGAGACATAACCGCGCTGCACGGCATGAAAATCGGTCCCTTCGAGATCATGGAAACCGAGTTCTCCGGCGCCGATCCAGTAGTAGGAGCGGCCGCGCGGGTCCTGGTTATGGACCACCGCATCCTGATAGACCCGCTTCCCCTGCCGGGTCAGGCGGATACCGCGGGTCTCACCGGCCGGAACGTTGACATTCAGAAACGTGTCGGCCGGCAATGCATGTTGTGCCACCAGACTGGCCAGTTCGACCGCCGTGCGCGCTGCCGAAACAAAATCGGCGGCGGCAAAGCGGTCACCGGCCAGAGAAATGGCGATGGACGGTACTCCCATCAGAGTCGCTTCCATGGCGGCGGCGACAGTCCCGGAATAGGTCAAATCATCACCCATGTTGGCCCCCCGGTTGATGCCGGAGACGACCAGATCGGGGCGCATTTTCAGCAGGCCGTGAATGCCGAGGCTGACACAGTCGGTCGGCGTGCCGCTGATCGCCCATCGATCGTCGCCAGCCGGCTCGGCACGCAACGGTGCGTGCAGGGTCAGGGCGTGACCGATGGCGCTGCGCTCGCGATCGGGTGCGACCACGACAACCCGGCCGAGAGCACGCAGGTGTTCCGCCAGAACGGTCAGCCCGGGGGACGTGATACCGTCGTCGTTGGTCGCCAGAATCAGCACGGATCTGTGTAATCGGCGAGGGAAGAGACTGCGGGTCGGGTCATGACGAGACGCCAAGGCTCTTTTTCAGAGCGAGGAGATCTTGCCGGATCTCCTTGAGCAGCCGCATGTTGATCGGCGGCGAGAATGGCAAGAACATTTGTGAACTGGTGTCGACGGGGGCAGACGGTGCGGCGGCAGATGCGTCTGTGGTCGGTGCGACCGGACCGACAGGCGGATCGCTCTTTGCCGGTTTGCCGCGCAGGAGCTTGCGGGCACCGGCGATAGTATAGCCCTGGTTGTAAAGAAGATCTTTGAGAAACAGGATCCTGTCGATATCCTGCTGTCGATAGAGCCGCTGCTTGCCGCGACTTTTGCCCGGCCGCAGCGTGCTGAACTCGGACTCCCAATAACGGAGCACGTGGGATTTGACGCCAGTCAGTCTGGCGACTTCACCGATTTTGAAATAGAGCTTGTCCGGGAGTTCGCGGCTCATGGCCAGCCTTTGCAGCTGTCAAGTGCCGGCCTCACACCTCGACGTTGATAGCGGACTTGAGGACCTGGCTCGGCTTAAAGGTGAGGATACGGCGGGACGAGATCTCGATCTCCTCGCCGGTCTGGGGATTACGGCCACGACGGGTCGCTTTGTCCTTGACGACAAAATTACCGAAACCGGCAATCTTGATCTTCTCGCCGTTTTCCAGGGTATCCTTCATGATATCGAAAACCATCTCAACGATTTCCGCCGATTCCTTCTTGGAAAAGCCGGTTTTCAGATAAACGTTTTCGACGAGATCCGCCTTGGTCATATTCCCCAACCTCCTGTTGGTATCTGCCCGATTTTTAAGGTCTTATATCACAGCAAAACGACACAGAGCAACCGGTTTTTTCAACGGATTTCGATGTCGAGGTCTTTCTGTAACGCCTTGATCAGTTTGCCATGCAGGCGCTGCACCAGTTCGTCGGTCAGCGTCCGGTCGAGGGCGCGGTAACGGGCGCGGATCGCCAAGCTCTTCTTGCCGGACGGCACCCCTTCGCCACGATAGAGGTCGAACAGAATGCAGCTCTCCAGATCCTTGAGCCGCACCCGGTCGAGGACCGCGAACACCTCGGCGGCGCTGACCGACTCATCGACCAGAAACGCGCTGTCGCGCAGCACGTCGGGGAACCGGGAGATCGCCTGGAAAGCGGGCTGGCCACTCCGGGCGGCAAGCATCGCCTCGACATCGAGGTCGCACAGATAGAGCGGCTGCTGAATATCGAAGGCCCGGGCCGTCGCCGGATGGAGTTCACCGAGGGTGCCGAGCAGGGCCCCGCCACAGCGCACGGCCGCCGATTTGCCGGGATGATAGAACGGCTCGTTGGCGGTCGCTTCCCAGGTGACATCGGTCATATGCAGTTCGGCCAGCAGCGCTTCGACACACCCCTTGATGTCGAAAAAATCGACCTGAGCATTCTGCTGGGCCCAGCCCTCCGGCTCGCGGCGGCCGCACAGCAGCGCAACCAGACGCAGCTTTTCTGCGGGGAGTTCGGCGCCTTCGACCGGTGCAAACACCGGCCGCAGCTCGAACAGGGCGAGGTTCTCACTGCGATAGGCCAGGTTGCGACAGGCGGTTTCGAGCAGACTGGGGAGCAGGGAGCCACGCATCACGCTCTGCTCTTCCGACAGCGGATTGAGCAGGCACACGTTCTGGCGACGCGGATCGTCTGCGGCGAGGCCGAGCTTGTCGTACAGGGTCGGGCTGATGAACGAGTAATTGACCAGTTCGGCAAAGCCGAGAGCGACCATCCGGTCACGCAGGTGGGCGGCAAGGCTGAGATGATCCGGTTGGCGCTGACAGGTCAGGACGCTGCGCGGCATGGTCACCGGAATCCGGTCGTAGCCGACCAGGCGGGCGACCTCCTCGATCAGATCGATCTCGCGCTCCAGGTCGGGACGGAAATTGGGAATCGTCACCACGAAGCGGTCGGCAGCGACGGCCCGGCAGGCCAGATCGATACTCTCCAGAGTCTGCCTGACTTCATCGGCGCTAAGGGAGAAGCCGAGAATCTCACCGGTGCGCGCCACCGAGAGGGCGATTTCGCGTCTGGCAAGCGGCGCCGGATAGGCATCGACCACACCTTGCGCCATCGTGCCGCCGGCGAGTTCGGCGATCAGGGCGGCGGCCCGGTCGAGGGCCAGCGGCACCATGTCGACATCGGCACCGCGTTCGAAACGGTGGGCCGATTCGGTATGCAGGCCGAGGCGTTTGCTGGTACGGCGGATCGCCGCCGGATCGAAGTAGGCGCTCTCCAGCAGGATGTTGACGGTCTCGGGGCGCACCTCGGAGTTTTCGCCCCCCATGATTCCGGCCAGAGCAACTGGCCCTTCGCCGTCACAGATCATCAGGTCGGTCGCGAGCAGTTCGCGCTGTTGGCCATCGAGAGTGGTGAACCGGTCGCCGTCTGCCGCCCGGCGTACCACAATCCGCCGGCCGCGCAGCAGGTCGAAATCGAAGGCGTGCAGCGGATGACCGAGTTCCATCATGACGAAGTTGGTGATATCGACCACGTTGTTGATCGAACGCATGCCGACCGCTTCAACCCGCCGTACCAGCCAGTCCGGCGAAGGGCCGATGGTCACTTCTTCGATCAGCCGGGCGGCATAGCGCGGGCAGAGATCGGCGTCAACAATGGTCACCGAGGTTTTATCGGCGGCCAACGCCGCCCCCTGAACGATCCCTGGCTCGGGCAGGCGCAGCGGCGCGCCGGCCATGGCGGCAACCTCCCGGGCCACGCCGACCACGCTCAGACAATCGGGGCGGTTCGGTGTCAGACCGAGTTCAAACAGCGTATCCTTGAGGCCGAGAGCAGCGAAGACCGGCTGCCCCAGAGGGAGATGGTCCGGCAGAATCATTATCCCTTCGGCTTCTTCAGCGAGGCCGAGTTCTGACAGGGAGCAGAGCATACCGTGCGACTCCTGGCCACGGATCTTCGACTTCTTGATCTTGAAATCGCCGGGGAGCAGTGTGCCGGGCCGCGCCAGGGCGACCAGATCGCCGGTCTTGTGATTGGTGGCGCCACAGACGACCTGCTGGCATTCACTGCCGCTGTCGACCTGGCAGATCGTCAGCCGGTCGGCATCGGGGTGCGGCCGCACTTCGACCAGGCGCGCAACCACGACACTCTCCAGTCCGCCGCCCAGCTCCTGAATGGCATCGACCTCGAGGCCGGCCATGGTCAACCGGTGGGCAAGCTCCTCGTTGGACAGATCGAAATCGACATACTCCGCAAGCCAGTTTCTGGTGACCTTCATCCTTCACATCCTTTTTCGTGCGTCAATCCGTTGATTCGTTGAATGTTGATTCGTTGACAGTTAACATCAAAAAAAGATCTAAACCGTCGAAAAAACAGGCTACTAACAACGATTAAACGAATCAGCGAATCAACGATTAAACAGCCTTTAGCGCGCCTGTCAGAACTGCCGCAAAAAGCGCAGGTCATTCTCGTAGAACAGTCGCAGGTCATTAACACCGTACTTGAGCATGGCGATGCGCTCGATCCCCATGCCGAAAGCGAAGCCGCTGTAGACGTCCGGGTCGTAGTCGACCGATCTGAACACTTCCGGGTCGATCATGCCGCTGCCGAGTATCTCCAGCCAGCCCGATTGTTTGCAGACCCGGCAACCCGATCCGCCGCAGATGACGCATTGGATGTCGACCTCAGCGCTCGGTTCGGTAAAGGGGAAGAACGACGGTCGAAAACGGACGCCGAGCCCCTGGCCGAAGAACTCGTTGATGAAGGTGGTCAGCACCCCCTTGAGATCGCCGAAGGTGACCTTGCGGTCGACCAGAAAGCCTTCGATCTGGTGAAACATCGGACTGTGCGTCAGGTCCGAATCGCGCCGATAGACGGTCCCTGGCGCGATCACCCGTACCGGCGGCTGCTGACCGAGCATGGTACGGATCTGTACCGGCGAGGTGTGGGTGCGCAGCACGATCTCCTCGTCGATATAGAAGGTGTCCTGCATGTCGCGGGCCGGGTGATCCTTGGGGATGTTCAGCGCCTCGAAATTATAAAAGTCCTTTTCGACTTCCGGCCCTTCGGCGACACCGAAGCCGAGGGAGGCGAAGATCTCGACGAGCTCCTCGGTGACCCGGGTGATCGGATGCTTGTGACCGCGACGCGCAGTACGGCCCGGCAGGGTCACATCGAGCCGCTCGCTCTCGATGCGGCGCTGTTCATCGGCATGGCGCAGCGTGACAAGCCGTTCAGCAAACAGCTGCTCAAGGCGCTCCTTGACCTCGTTGGCCAGGGCGCCGACCAGCGGGCGCTGTTCGGCATCGAGCTGTCCCATCCCTTTCATGATGGCAGTGATCTCACCCTTGCGACCTAGAAAGCGGGCCTTGACCTGCTGCAACTCCACTTCGCTGGCGACAGCGGCGGCACTTGCGCCGGCCTGCTGTTCGATCTCCAGAAGTTTCTCTTTCATAACCACGTCACCCTAAAACGGTTACGGCCTGACCGGTACTGGCCAGGCCGATCGTAACATGTCGTAAAAAAGGAGATGGAACAGCTCCATCTCCTTGAAAGGCACGCTGCCTAGTTCAGCTGGACCTTGGCCTTGTCGACGATGGCGGTGAACCCGGTCGGATCGGTCACAGCCAGCTGGGCGAGAATCTTGCGGTCGATAGCGACCTCGGCCTGCTTGAGACCGAAAATCAGACGGCTGTAGGAGAGGCCGTTTTCGCGGGATGCGGCGTTGATGCGGGTGATCCACAGAGCACGAAAATCGCGCTTACGCACGCGACGGTCACGGTAGGCATAGTTCAGGGCCCGGTCGACGGCCTCGGTCGCGCTTCGGAACAGTTTGCTGCGGGCACCGCGATAGCCTTTGGCAAGCTTGAGAACCTTGTTCCGTCTGCGTCTCGCTTTGAATCCTCTTTTAACTCTTGGCATGGTGCTACTCCTTACAGGATGTGAGATATGCGGGTCGACCCGCACCCGGATCCGCAGGGGGAGACAGTGACCCCACGGTTCACGAGCAAAAAACAGACTGACGGCGCATGCCGGGGCAGGTCCCCGGCCGCCGAAAAAAACTTACCGGTTTACAGGTAAGGGATCAGACGATTGATGTTCTTCTCGTCACTCTTGTGAACCACGGTCGCCTGCCGCAGGTCGCGCTTGCGCTTGGTCGATTTCTTGGTCAGGATATGGCTGGTAAACGCCTTGTTGCGGCGTACTTTGCCGGTGCCGGTCTTGCGGAAACGCTTGGCGGCGCCACGGTTGGTCTTGATCTTCGGCATCTCGATTCTCCTTAAACTGAAGTCTAAAACTGTACGAAAACGCCCGTAACAGGTCGTCATTCGGTGTCAATAACTCACTTCTTCAGTGGGGCGACGACCATGGTCATGAAACGGCCGGCCATATTCGGATGGCTCTCGACGTTGGCAATGTCCTTGATCTCCAGGGCGATCCGCTCCAGGATCTTGCGGCCGAGTTCCGGATGGGTCACCTCGCGGCCGCGGAACATGATGGTCACCTTGACCTTGTTCCCCTCTTCGAGAAAACGGCGGGCATTCTTGACCTTGAACTGGTAGTCGTGTTCTTCGGTCTTCGGCCGCAGCTTGACTTCCTTGATTTCAACCCTGACCTGTTTCTTCTTCGCCTCGGCAGCCCGTTTGCTCTGCTGGTACTTGTACTTGCCGTAGTCCATGATCCGGCAGACCGGCGGCTGGGCGTTCGGCGAAACTTCAACAAGATCGAGGCCACGCTCCCCGGCAGCGGCCAGCGCCGCCCTGATATCGAGAATGCCGAGCTGCTCGCCTTCGTCATCGACGACGCGGACTTCACGGGCACGGATGGCCTCATTGATGTTGGTCTTGTCCTTGCTTATGACACACCTCCTAATGGTACTGACGGCATTCCTCTTCGAGGAACCGGGCAAAAGCAGCCGGGGCCATCGGCTCCAGGCTCTCCCCGGAACGATGCCTCGGCGCGACGGTGCCGGCGGCCATCTCCTGATCGCCGATCACCAGCATGTAAGGAATTTTCTCCATCTGGGCCTCGCGGATCTTGAAGCCCAGCTTTTCGTTGCGCAGATCGACCTGCACCCGGACACCGGCCTGACGCAGCTCCTCGCAGACCGTGGCAGCATAGTCGGCCTGGTTGTCGGTGACATTGACCACCCGCACCTGAACCGGCGAAATCCAGAGCGGGAAATTACCGGCAAAGTGCTCGATCAACACACCGATAAAACGTTCAATGGCCCCCAGGATGACCCGGTGGACCATAACCGGCCGATGCTTCTCGCCGTCGCTGCCGACATAAGTCAGATCGAACCGTTCCGGCAGGGTAAAATCGCACTGGATTGTAGCACACTGCCACCTTCTGTCAAGAGCGTCCTTGAGCTTGATATCGATCTTCGGCCCGTAGAACGCGCCATCCCCTTCGTTGACCTCATAAGGGAGACCGGTATCTTCGAGAGCGCTGCGCAGCGCACCGGTCGCCAGCTCCCAGGCCTCATCGGAGCCGATCGACTTCTCCGGACGGGTCGAGATCTCCAGCTCGTACTCGAAACCGAAGATCGCCATGACATCCTGGACGAACTTCAGGACATTCTTGATCTCGCCGTCGAGCTGCTCGGGGGTGCAGAGGATGTGGGCATCGTCCTGGGTGAAACCGCGCACCCGCAACAGGCCGTGCAGCACACCGCTCTTTTCGTGGCGATGCACGGTGCCGAGTTCGAAGTAACGCAGCGGCAGGTCGCGGTAGGAGCGCTTCTTCGCCTTGTAGATGAGCATGTGGGCCAGGCAGTTCATCGGTTTAACGCCGTAGCTCTGCTCATCCACCTCGGTGAAGTACATGTTCTCACGGTAATTGTCGAAATGACCGGAGGTTTTCCATAACTCGGTGCGCAGGATCTGCGGTCCCATGACGATATCGTAGCCGCGCTTCAGATGCTCGCGCCGCTCGAAATCCTCGAGCAGAGTCCGCAGCAGAGCGCCCTTCGGGTGCCAGATCACCAGGCCGGCGCCGGCTTCGTCGCTGAAGGAGAACAGGTCGAGTTCGCGCCCCAACTTGCGGTGGTCGCGCTTTTTCGCCTCTTCCAGACGGTGCAGGTATTGCTTAAGCTCTTTCTTGTCCGGAAAGGCGGTCGCGTACAGCCGCTGCAGCATGGCGTTCTTTTCGTCACCACGCCAGTAAGCACCGGCCACACTGGTCAGCTTGAACGCCTTGAGCAGTCCGGTCGACGGCAGATGCGGACCGCGGCAGAGATCGACAAAGCTCCCCTGCCGGTAGATCGAGACCGACGGTGCGTCGAGATCCTCGATCAGCTGAACCTTGTAGGTCTCGCCCATGTCGCGGAACAGGGCGATCGCGGCGTCGCGACTCAGTTCCTGGCGCTCGATGGGGAGATCGGCCCTGGCCAGCTCGGCCATCTTCGCCTCGATGCGCTCGAAGTCGTCCGGGCTGAAGGTGTGTGCTTCGCTGTAGAAATCGTAGTAGAAGCCGTTTTCGATGGCCGGACCGATGGTCACCTGAACGTCGGTGCCGAACAGTTCCTTAACGGCATGGGCCATCAGGTGGGCGCTGGAGTGCCGGTAGATCTCCAGCCCCTCCGGGCTGTTCAGGGTAATCAACTGCAGTGTCGCATCGGTGTCGAGCGGCGCGCCGGCATCGACCAGGCGATCGTCGACCCGGGCGGCCACCGTCTGCCGCGCCAGACCTTCACCGATCGAGCGGGCGATCTGCAGCGGCGTCGTCCCCGGTTCGACCTGCTTTTCACTGCCGTCGGGCAATCTGATCGTGATCTTCGGCATCAGCCTGTCCCTTACAAAAAAGAGGCATCCGCGGATGCCTCCATGAAGAAGCGTTGTTGGGTGCAAGTTTGGTAGGCACGGGCGGGATTGAACCGCCGACCCCTACCGTGTCAAGGTAGTGCTCTCCCACTGAGCTACGTGCCTGTACCCGAAACGCCGGACACTATTAACAAAAGCCGTTGTTTGCTGTCAAGTTTAATTTCGCCTGTTTTTTTCGCCTGCCGGATCGCCGGACCTTTCCGGATCTTTCTGGTGCCGGGAAGATGTCTTCTCTGCGGCGCCCGTGATTCACTATGTGAGACCAGGCGCCGGGGAACGCGATACGTAACGACCGATTCATGCCGAAGAAAGTAGCGAAGCAACTCCGTTGAGTCAAACGGGGACTCGCCCCCTTTTCTATGCCATCAGCCTCCCAATCTCGCCTCTCACCACCCGGTTGCAAAAAACCAATACCCATCGTTGATGGACTCGCAAAAAAGCTCAAACTGCCCTTGATCGTCATTCCCGTGAAAACGGGAATCCAGTATTTTCAGTCAGATACAAAACCCCTGGATACCCGCCTTCGCGGGTATGACGACTTTTCGCGAGGGCATCATAGTTCAACGACCGTGCCCAAGAACCGGGCTTCATGAACAATGGATTGAGACGACCTTGCAGGTCGTGTCAATCCTTATGGGTTATGTGCTGCCTGTAGAAAGCCAGAAATCCTGTTGGTGAGAGAACGGTTACTCCCTGACAGAATTCCGCTGGGAAGTGTACGTGATTGCCAGTAACGAGACACGCAACCCGGGCGGTGATGGCGACTTCCAGGAAAGGCTCGTCATCGGGGTCGGGCAGCGGTTGTATGAGTGGGGAGGCGGCGGTGATGGCTCCGCGGTGTTCAATAAGGTCGAGAATAGCCGCGACTTTGTCCTGATCAAATTTGAACTTGGGCCGGACAAGCACCTCTTGGTATTCCGTCAGGATTCGGGCATCGAGCGCGAGCGTTACTTCGCCCGAGGACACCATGCGCACGATTTCTCCGCACGGGCCGAAGGGCGACAACCAGCCGGCAACCAGAACGTTGGTGTCAAGAACGATTTTCATCGCGCGCGCTTGCCGCGGACCGCCTTGATCTCAGCATTAATCTCGTCGAGCGTAATCTGATCTGCCCCTTGCTCAACCGACCGGCGCTGGAGATAGGCAGTTGCTTCGACAGCGCGAGCCGTACGAAAGGCCGAAAGAGACTCTTCGAGATTTGATTCGTTGATCGCCGCCAGAATGGCAATGGGGCGGCCATTGCTCGTGATGACCATTTCACGCTCTTCTGGGAGTTCTTTCCAAACCTTTGCGGACTGGCCTCTTAAATCTCGGACACTTAGAAATTTCATGACTACCTCCATTTGTGGCACCATAGTGTACACAAACGTCGCGCAATGTCAAATTCCAGCGGTGCCCCGGCGTGTTCGCCGGGATCGAAACCCTGCTCCTCGCGCCACATGGACTGCAGGACGCGGGCACGGCGTTGGAACGTAGACGCGTCGACACTCTTGTACGCGTGAAGACTCCGCGCGAGATCGTCCAGCTGCACAGGCTCCCCCTGTCTGACTAACGGTTCGCGATAAGCGGTGGCGACGCGAAGGTTCGGCCTACAACCGCAATTTGATTTTGTTTTTCGGGAAGCACCCAGCCCTATTCCCTCCGCTTGATTTGCTGGTTATGCAGCATCCAGTGGCCTGATCCGAGCCACTTGATCCTTAACTGATTCAGATGCGACCCAAAGATCAACAGCACGCTGCGCGTTTAGCCAGAATTCTGGAGAGTTGCCAAACAAACGACCAAGCCTTAACGCCATTTCCGGGCTAACCGCCCGACGTTCACGAAGCAACTCATTGACTGACTGGCGGGAGACACCAAGTTTCTTCGCCATGTCAGCCACGGTCAGACCGTAGTCGGTGATAAAATCTTCTCGCAGCATTTCACCGGGGTGAGTCGGTTTACGTTGCATCCTTTCAGTATTTGGAATGGTCATAATCATTACCTCTCTTCAATGGTAGTCACGGACTTCGACTTCGTAAGCATCGCCGTCAACAAAACGAAAACAGATACGCCATTGGTCATTTGTGGAAATAGCGTATTGTCCCCTCCTCTCACCGGAAAGCGCGTGGAGTCGATTACCTGGGGGGACTTTCAAATCGTCCAGTTGTGTCGCCAGATGAATGTATTCAAGTTTTCTGGCGGCTCTTGAGCCTACATCGGGAGCAAATTTCTTTGCTCTCCCCGTAGCATAAAGCTCTTGAGTGCGCTTATCTGCAAACGTTTTGATCATGGAGGGAAGTGTATCGTGTCTCGTGACGCTTGTCAATTCCGGGTAGGGCGAGCTGCATAACGTCTCTTGAGATGAGCGGCAACGCGCAGCGATGTCCGCTTGATCTCATGGTTAGTCCGCAGCATCCAACTCTCTGTCAATCTTGTCGAACGCGAGGTACCGATCCTCGAAGACATCGATCCATGACGCGCTTGCGTGCCGACGAAGCGCGGTAACGAACTGCTCCATCGTCCAAGCGTCGAAGCTGTCCGAGTTCACAAGCTGCTGTCGGTAGTCGGCCAGTGCCGTCGACACATGAGTGTTGTCCGCTGGATACAACGTAGCAAACATCCCGTCGACGTATCCGTCTTCTATCAGAGTGATCCCGGCCAGCAGGTGATCACGCCAGATCTGCTGGATCGGGGCCTGCCTCAAGCGAGAACGGTCATCAACGAAGCAAGCCATGGCGTCAGCGACCTCGTCGTAGCGCGGCTTGTGCTCGGCCGCTGGACCCTGAAGGTTCTCGTGGTACTTGACCTCGATCCCGATGAAGCCTGGCCGCGATTCTGCATCCTCGCATCTCACGAAGACATCGAAGGCCGAGCGGTCGTTCAGGTACCGTGGGTCGCCGCGCCCTGGCGACTCCTCGAACTCGATAGCAGTGACGCGCGAGAATCGACCGCCTGTGAGATCGCGGATCACATCCGAAGCGAGCGCAAGGTCGTCAGTGAGCTCGCCGAAGAGGTTGAAGCAGAGTGGCTGGCTTGAGAGCAGGTCGTTGAAGATGCGGGGCTTTCCGTAGAGCTTGCCCTTGGCTGCCGGACCGAGCACTTCGCGCTTCACAACATCACGAGCGGTCGGGGTGATGTAGTTGAGAAGCTGCTCCTGTGCTTCAGGCATTCGAAGCCGCGAACCCAGCGGTGCCCCGGCGTGTTCACCGGGATCGAAACCCTGCTCTTCGCGCCACATCGACTGCAAGACGCGAGCACGGCGCTGGAATGCAGACGCGTCGACGCTCTTGTACGCATTAAGACTCCGCGCGAGATCGTCCAGCTGCACAGGCTCCCCCTGTCTGACTAACGTCTCGCTAATGTGCGCCGCCTGCGGCGTCACCATTCAGCGGCTTGTTAGCA
>JAVVDS010000011.1:0-60155 GCA_032251295.1 Desulfuromonadales bacterium
GAACATCTTCCTCGCCGGTAATCAGGCACTGCCCGGAAGGTGCGTCAGAATCTTTCTGCCCGTAGGCCAGCCATTTTTGCTGAATCAGCGACCGATCGTGGATAAATCCGGGAACGCCGTCAAGGCGAAAAACCAGATTAGCGTTGGCAACCTCATCCCATGACTCTTGCAAGCCGTTTACCACTGCCTCGCTTTGTCCACAATCCCACTGCTGCAAAAATTTTCTGACCGCCAAAAAGCCGCTGTCCTCAATGTCCTTTCCGACCTCCAACAGCAATTCATTGAAGGCATCGAAACGTTCGCGATTCTTTGCCGTCGCCCCCTCGGCATCGGCGCCCAATACGTAAGACGCCTTATCCCAGAGGAAATTGGCCTTGACCCCCGATGTTCTGGTCACCGCCGCCGGTACCGGCATTTTGCGCGGTCGTTTCGAGTTGCCGTTTTCGACCCGCAGATCCTCAATCGCCTTTAGCGAACCGTCTTCGCCCAGCACCAAAGCAAAGGAGATATTTTCGATACTGGTGCCATAGGCCGGCATGGCCGCATCGGGTTCACCCAGCATGCGTTCGTAATAGCCGTTCAGTGCATGCAGCATCATGTGCGCACCTCCGCGCCCAGCGGCGACGGCGGCGAGATGATGCCGTTGTCCATCTGCGCCCGAAAAAAGAGCGGAGTCATCTCGTTGCCGAAGTCGATATCGAGGAGCATGTAGCCGAGATCCTTATATTGCCCGGCATAGCAGGAGGCGGGGATTTCGTCTTCGATCAGCTCGAATTTGGCCGGGAACTCCCGACAGCCCAGGGCGGGCTGGTGGAAGAACTGCCCCTTGAGCGCCCGCCGCCGGAAAATGTCGAGGTGCTTCCCTTCGTTGTCCTCGGGGCCGGCCTTGTCGGTCAACTCGAAATGTGCCTCGATGACGTACTCGACATCGCGCAGCAGGGTCGAGGCGCGCTGCTGCCGATTGCTGCCGTCATCGACCAGAAAATAGAGCGGCTTTTTGTCCCGCATCGCGGTGGCGGGATTCGGTTTGGGGATTTTCGAGCTGACTTCGTTGCGCCGCACGTTATCGAACTTGATCGGTTTCAGGACGTGAATCCTGTCGATCACCCAACGGATCGCCGGTTTCCAGTGAATCGCTTCGAGAATTCCCCGGGCCGCCGAAGGGGTCATCGCATCGTAGGAGACGCGCTCGACCTTCATTTCGGGACGAGTAAAACAGGCATAATCACCCCAGACCCGTAGCTTGATGCCATACGCCATAGGCTTCCTCCTTGTTGCTGAATTGACTCGTTAACAGATCAGACTTTCCGATTTCCAAATCTCCCCCCTTTCGACACACAACCCGACATCGTCGCAATAAGCTGCCAGATTCCGCAGCACCGGAAATTTCCCCTCGATAATCTCCAGTGCCCCGGCGGCTTCGAGGGTACCCAACTCCCTCGATCTGACGGAGACGGTGAATTGCTGAAGTTTCCGCAGAATCGCGCCGGGGTGCGCGGCATAATACAGCTGGCGCACAAGCTCCTCGGCCTCCGGCTCTTGCGGGATGATGACGCCGATGCTCTCGTCCTCGATGAAACGGAAGTCCTCAGCCACCTCGCGGAAGGAGAAATAGAGTTCCGGGGTCAGCTGCGGATTAAGGCGTTGCACAACCTTCTTCTTATCCAAATCTTCCGCATCGTAATGCAGTTCGAAATAGCGCCGCATCGGGGCCAGTCCGAGGGGATCGCACCCTGGCAGGCTGCGCAGCGTCTCCTCGGCGCGCGTGGCGCAGCGCTTGAGCCAGGGCATGCGCGGCGGCTTTTCCGGCACATAGACATACACCCGCCCGAGTTGTCCGATGTCATTCAGTCGCCCCTCGCGATTGCAGCGCCCTGCCGCCTGGGCGATGGAGTCGAGACCGGCCATGGCGCGGTAAACCATGGGGAAATCGAGATCGACCCCCGCCTCGACCAGCGAAGTCGAAACTACCCGGCAGGGGAGTTTCGGCTCGGCTTTGAGGTAGGCACGAATTTCATCCAACACCCGGCGCCGATGCTCGGGGTACATGTTGGTCGAGAGGTGATAGACGCCTTCTTCCCCCTGCAACCGTTCAAACAGGGCGCGCGCCTGCGCCTTGGTGGAGACGATGCACAGTACCTGGTTTTCGGCGGCGATGCGGCGGGCCAATTCGTCATCCGGCAAGGTACCGAGGAATTCAACTTTAGTCCGCTGCAGGGCCTCGTAGTGCTGCTGCGGGTTGTCGATGATTTCGCAAATCTGCGGCAGGGCGGCGCGGAGACTGTTCTGATCGTCAAGGGCCGGCTGGGTCGCTGTGCAAAGCACCACCGAGCAGCGGTAATGTGCCACCAGCTCACGCAAGGCAAGTAGGCAGGGTTCGAGATACTCGGTCGGAATCGCCTGCGCCTCGTCAAGCACGATCACACTGCCTGCAATATTGTGCAGTTTACGGCAGCGCGAAGGTCTGTTGCTGAACAACGACTCGAAGAATTGCACATTGGTCGTCACCACCAGCGGCGCATTCCAATTCTCCACCGCCAATCCGCGCCGGCGGTCGTAGCCGGCTTCTCCCGGCTCGTCTTTTTCCTTGTAATTGCAGTGGTGTTCCAGCACCGCATCGCGACCGAGAATCTGCTGAAAGACGGCAGCGTTCTGCTCGATGATCGAGGTGAAGGGGATGGCGTAGATGATCCGTCGCTGGCCGTTGACGAGAGCATGATCCAGAGCGAATGAGAGCGAAGAGAGGGTCTTGCCGCCGCCGGTCGGCACGGTCAGGGAAAAGATCTGTGACGGCAGGCCGGCCTTGTCGCGACACTGCTTCAGGATCTCGCTCCTCTGGATATTGACAGGGGTAGACGCGGATTTTCGGGCGAGTTCGGCCAAATGCTTATCCAGCCTGTTTTTCAGACTTGTAAGTTGATCGGGATCGTCGACTGGCCTGCCGGCCTTCTTCTCCGGCGAGCAGAAAGCTTCGGTATCGAGAAAGTCGGCATCGACCAGACAGGAAAAGATCATGCGGGTGAAAAACGCTAACTTGAAGCCGGGATGGCTGTCAGAGCTCAATCGAAACGGTGGCCGTAGTTCCTTTTTGATTTGGCCAATCGGCAATGGTTCGACAACCTCAGGAACACTGTTGAATTTGAGCCTGTGATGAAGTTCCCCCTGTTGCGAACCTCCGTCCAGCAAGCCTCCATGGTGGCCAGAGATCACATAAGAAAGCAGCAGGCCGAGCTGACCGCAGTTTTCCTGGGCCATGCGGGCGCCAAAAGTTGAATGATCAACCCGCTCTGAACTCCCTTCCAGGCGGCGCTGAAAAGCAGCCGAAGCTTTACCAGCATCATGCAGCAAGCCGGCCAGATGCCCCCAATCTGCAGCGTCGAACACCGCCGCAAATTCAGCGGACTGTTCAGCGACGCCCCGCAGGTGTTCCTCAAGGGACTGCCAATCTGCTTTGTCCTTTAAATCCGTAGAGTGTGCGTAAAATGTCACAATCGGACCTTTCTTCGCTGACTTTCCATCATAGTCGCTTGCAAGATACTCATATTCCTACCACCCCCTCGCGACAAAATAAGTCGCACAGCACAAAAAAACGCACTCCCGCCGCAACCACCGGCCAGAATGCGCTTCGTCTTTGGACACCAAAACCTGCCGAACCCAACCTGCCCCCCTCTCCTCCCGATCACCTGCAGCCAGGCTCTCCCGTGGCATTGTACCAGAGAATACGCGAGTCGGCTTCTACTGCCCCTGACCCCGACTCAGATGGTGAGTTCCTGATAAACCTTTCGATAGACCTCGGCATCCCGCTCGGAAAAGCAGGCAAACAGGATCTGCCGCAGAGGGGTCGTGCCGGCGATGATCTGCAGGGTGGTCTGCAGAGCGATTCGGCTGGCCCGCTCGAGGGGGAAACGGTAGGCGCCGGTGCTGATGGAGGGGAAGGCGATGCTCTGCAGGTTGTGATCGATGGCGAGTTGCAGGCAGTTGCGGTAGCAGTCGGCCAGTAGCCGGTCTTCGTTGCGCTCGCCGCCGTGCCAGACCGGACCGACGGTATGAATCACGTAGCGGGCCGGCAGGTGGTAGCCGCTGGTGAGGCGTGCCTCGCCCGTGGGGCAGCCGCCGAGGGTGCGGCATTCGGCGATCAGTTGCGGGCCGGCCGCCCGATGGATGGCGCCGTCGACCCCGCCGCCGCCGAGCAGGCTCTGGTTGGCGGCGTTGACGATGGCGTCGACCTCAATTTTGGTGATATCGGCCTGGAGGATGTCGATGGTTGTGGTCATGGCGATTCCTCTTCTGGTTCGGCAGTGCCCGTCAGGCCAACCCTCTTGGGTTAAGGACGCGATGGCGGCTCAGGACCGAACCGTTCGCAGCGGGCACCAAAGACCACGGGGGGGACACTCCCGGGAATGGCCCCTCCCCCCCTCTCCGGCTAGAGGACCCCCTGCCTGTTCAGATCCCCGATGACCACCTTGATGAAGTCCTCGACCATCTTCTCCAGGCTTTCCGTCATCGTCGTTTCCAGTTGCGCCGACCAGATCAGATCGCCGCTGGCAGAAGCATAGAGGTTGCTCTCCAGGGTGACAATCTGATAGCGGGTGATGGTTGCCGGTTCGTAGGTCAGCTCGTAGCGGCGGTCATAGTAGTCGCGGTAGTTGCGATAATAGGGTCTGGGAGAGTAGCCGCCCCGGCTATAAAAGGGGTGATCGTAAGTGTAGCCGGTCACCCGGGCGGGATTGACAACCTCTTCGGTGCGTTTGCCCATGATACGGGTCATCAGCAGCGAGTCAGCGCCGACCGCCCGCACTTTTTCGAGGATGACATCGAGTTCGACGTTCTGGACGTCTTTGAAATCTTTGTAGCTGGAGTGGGTGCGGACCGCATACTGCTGCAACTGCCGGCCGAACTCGTCCTCGAAGATCCGCCGGTGGGTTTCGTGTCGGGAGATGCCGACGACATAGACCTTGTCCACCGGCTGGATCAGTTCTGGGCTGGCCCAGGAGCCGGTCAGAGTCGTGCTCGAACAGCCGACCGTCAGCATCGTCAACAGCAGAGCGGCTAACATCAATACGGATTTCTTCATGACCGGCTCCATTTTCTTTTCGACAATGAGGGCTCTTGCCCAAGGATCGATAAACATCATTCCTGCAGACCTTAAGCCGGAACCCAGAGTTTAACTGGCTGAAACGACTGGATCCGCGACAAAGGCTCTCGGGGACGACAGGCTTTTTGCAGGGGGCTCAATTCCCCCGTCAACTGCCGAGCAGGGCGTCGAGCTTGCCGTCCTTCTCCAGGGCGAACAGGTCGTCACAGCCGCCGATCAGCTCACCGTCGATAAAAATCTCCGGCACGGTGCTGCGGCCGGCGCGAGTGCGCATCTCCTCTTCTTTGGCGGCATCGCGGGTGACGTCGTATTCGGTGTAAGTCACCCCTTTCTGCTGCAGCAACTCCTTGGCACGCCGGCAGTATGGACAGTAATCCTTGGTGTAGATCTCGATGGTTTTCATGGTTCTGCTCCTTGGGTCATGTTGAGTCGTCGGGACTCGATTCAACGTGTCACGAGTCGGGCCGCTGTGACGTTGAACTGTCACGGCGCGGTCGTCCCTTATCCGGCCTTCGGCCACCTTCTCCCGGGGATGAAGGGTCTCTCTTTCTGTAGCTACTCCTCTTCCCTGAGTCGGGTGCTGATCTTCACCTGCTGATGCAGGGTGCGGTGCACCGGGCATTTCTCGGAGATCTCCAGCAGGCGCCGGAGCTGTTCAGCATCGAGGGGACCGTGGATCTCCAGCTCCCGCTCGAAGTGGTCGATGCGGTGATTCGGATCGTCGCAGTCAGCGCAGTCCTCGGCGTGCACCTTCTCATGCTGCAGACGGACCACAACCGATTCGAGCGGCCATTTCTTGCGCGCTGCGTACATCTGCACGGTCATGCCGGTACAGGCGCCCAGCGCCGCCTGCAGATAGTCGTACGGCGTCGGCCCCTGGTCGGTGCCGCCGTAGCGGACCGGTTCGTCGGCGACCAGGGCATGACCGTTGACGAACATGTCGGTGCGAAACGCGCCGGCCGGCGTGCGCACGGTGACGCGATTGTCGATAACCGCCGGCAACGCTTCGCCCTCGGCCGCAGCATCGAGATAGCGCTTCGCCCAGGCGGCGATCATCTCGGCGGCGTACAGGGAATCTTCCTTGCGCGTGAGCAGGTGATCGGCGGGATCGAGGGAGATGAAGCTCTTCGGGTGTTTCGCCGCCTGGTAGATGCCGGCGGCGTTGTCGATACCGACCACCGTGTCGCGCGGCGAATGCATCACCAGCAGGGCAGCACCCAGGCGAGCGATGGTCGCGCCAGGATCCTGGCCGAGCAGATCATCGAGAAAGGCCTTGCGGATGGTGAAACTGCGCCCGGCCAGGGCCACTTCGGCCTCACCCCGCTCCTCGATCTCCCGTTGGGCCGAGGCAAACAGGTGCAGAGCGTGGTCGGGCCGGAACGGCGCACCGATGGTCGCCACCGCCCGTACCGTCGCCATCCGGGCCGCCGCCTGCAGGACGGCCGCGCCGCCGAGGGAATGACCGATCAGGATATCGGGAGGACGATGTCGGTCACCGAGGAACCGGCCGGCAGCGACCAGGTCGGCGACGTTGTCGCTGAAGGTGGTGGCGGCGAACTCGCCGCCGCTCTCGCCGAGCCCGGTGAAATCGAAACGGAGCACGGCGATCTTGCGGCGACTGAGGGCCCGGCTGATGTTGACCGCCGCGGCAATGTTTTTGGTGCAGGTAAAGCAGTGGGCGAACAGGGCGAAGCCGGCCGGCTGTTCATCTTCCGGCCATTCGAGCACCGCTGCCAGTTCGTCGCCGTTGTGATTGGGGAAACGGACTTTTTCCGATTTCATGACGCCGCTCCGCTTGTTGTCGGAAGATTGGCAACCGGCCCCTTCTTACAGCGTCAGGGGCACTCCAAAAGAGAGGACAAGCGCTTCCGTTCCGGGGTTCTTGTCGCCCAACCCGCCATTCGAGACATGAAAAAACGCGAGTCCAAGCCTGTTCTGCCCGGGAAATCGGTAACTGATCTCCAGCTCTGATTTGAACTGGATGCTGCTACCCAACGTGACGATATCGCCGTCCTCGAAAAACAGCACGGAAAAGCCGGGAGTCAAGGTCCATCCTTTATCAATCCGAAAGTCACGCTTCAGACCGGCGGCAATGTGCCAGGCGGCATCGGTAATCCAGCCGGTAGCCAGGACAGGGCGCAACTGCCAGTCGCCGAGGGGCTGAACACGGTACTCCAGTCCCAGATACCCTTTTTTGTGGGCGTCCAGCAGATTCACAGTTCCCAAGGCAACGTTGACGGACGGACTGTCATCCCTGGCTGTGTTTACGTCAGCCGCCTGACCTTGCACGGGCAGACCGACAAACAGAGAGAAGAGCAGACAGAGAGACAGGGCCATGGCTTTGGGGGGCTTGTATCGCGACATTTCCTGTCAATCCGTGGTTTTCGCCTCATGACGAGGAAGAAACTCAGTGGCCGGCATAAAGAGTTTCGATCGCCTCGCGATAGCGCTCTTCAATCTGCGGGCGACGCAGCTTGAGGGTTGCCGTCAGCAGGCCGTCGGCCACCTCCCACGGCTGCGGGCAGAGGTGGACCCGGCGCACCTGGGCATAGCCGGGGAACGCGTGCAGCCGGGCGGCGATCCGCTGCAGCAACTCTTCTTCACAGCGCTCATCGAGAACGCCATCGGCTGTCGCTTCCAGACAGTGGGCACTGGCCAGTTTGTCCCAGATGGCGCGGTTCAGCACCACCAGCGCCGCCAGAAACGGCCGCCCCTCACCGACAATCATCACCTGATCGAACAGGTGGTCACCGGCGATCGCCTGCTCCATATCGGCCGGCGGAATCTTCTCGCCGTTGGCCAGCACGATGATCTCCTTGCTGCGACCGGTGATCACGATATGCCCGCTCGCCTCGATGGCGGCGAGATCGCCGGTATGCAGCCAGCCGTCGGCATCGACCACCTCGGCAGTCGCCGCGGCGTCCTGCCAGTAGCCCTGCATCAGGTTCGCTCCGCGCACCAGCAGTTCGTTGCTTGCGGAGAGCTTGACCTCGACGCCCGGCAGCGGCGGACCGACACTGTTCGGCCGGTTATCCTGCAGCAGATTGACCGAGACGACCGGACTGGTCTCGGTCAGGCCGTAGCCCTGCAGCACCTGCACACCAGAAGCGAGAAACATGCGGGCTATCGCCGGGTTCAGCGGTGCACCGCCGCTGATCGCCAATCGTACCCGCCCGCCGAGCGCCGCCCGCACCGGGCGGGCGACCAGCCGGTCGAGAAGCGGCCAGAGAAGCACGGCCGGCGACCAGCCACGCCGCCCCTGCACCATCTCGAAACGCTGCCAGCCGACTGTGACGGCCAGGTCGAACAGCCGCCGCTTCCAGGCCGGACTGTTGGCCAGCCGCTCGCTGATCCGCTGATGAAAGCGCTCGTAAATCCGCGGCACCGAGACCAGCAGAGTCGGCCGGACCTCACGCAGATCGTCGGCCAGCTTCTCCAGGGAGCGGACATGGGCGACCGTGGCGCCGGCCATGATCGGCAGGTAGTAGCCGACCGTGCGTTCCAGGGTGTGGGACAGCGGCAAAAAGGAGAGGAACAGGTCATCAGGGTAGACCGGCACCGCCTGCGCCCCGGCCCAGGCGTTCGCCAACAGGTTGGCGTGGCTCAGCATCACCCCTTTCGGGTGACCGGTGGTCCCGGAGGTATAGACAATGGAGGCCAGGGCGTCGGTCGGCTGGTCGAGGGCGACATAGTCGACCGGCTGTTTCGGCAGCCAGTGATCGAGATCGATCAGGCGCCGGTCGCAGTGATCGCCTTCGCAGGCCGGCAGGATCGAGACGATCCGCTTGAGGCCGCCGAGCCGGTGATGCACTGCGGTGATCCCTTCCCAGTGCTCGACCCCTTCAATGAGCAGCAGTCGGGCTTCGGTCTGCTCGATGATGTAAGCGTAGTTTTCCGGGCGGTCGTTGACGTAGAGCGGCACAGTGACCAGGCCGAGGCCGAGGGCGGCCAGATCGAAGCCGATCCAGTCGAGGCCGTTGCGCACCATGATCGCCACCCGGTCGCCGACAGCCAGCTCTTCGCCGCGCAACGCCTCCTGCCAGCGGCCGACCAGGCCCTGCGCCTCCTGCCAGCTGGTGTCGCTGCAGCATTGATCGTTGCGGTCAAAGCGCCGGTAGGCGCAGGCTGAAGGGGTGCGCCGCACCCGCTCGACGAACAGCCCTGCCAGGGTGACCGCCTGCTCAGGGGGGATCAGGTCCATGGGCCGGCTGGTCATTGTTGCTTCCCTGTCGTCAGCAGCTCCTGCCAGCCGACATCGGGCGTAAAGCGCTCCCCCTGCTCCGCTGCCAGGCGCTCCAGTTCGCTCAGCAGGCCGGCGGCGCCGACCGTTCTGAGGTGCTGCAGCGGCCCGCCGCGAAACGGTGCGAAGCCGGTGCCGAAGATGACGCCGCCGTCGAGCAGATCGGCACTGTCGACCACCTGTTCGCGCCAGCAGGCAACCGCCTCGTTGAGCAGGCGCAGGGTCAGGCGAGCGCCGACCTCCGCCGGAACGACAAGGCCCGGATCGAGGCGCGCCGGCTTGCCGTGGTGCTCGTAGAAGCCCCGGCCGCTCTTGCGCCCCAACTGGCCGTCTGCGACCATTTTGACCAGACGATCTGGCACCTCGACCGGGTAGTGATTGGCGAGAATCCGCGCCACCGACAGGCAGATATCGAGTCCAACCGTGTCCGCCAGACGGATCGGCCCCATCGGCATGCCGAAATCGGTGGCGGCCCGGTCGATCACCTCCGGCTTGATCCCCTCATCGACCATGCGCACCGCTTCAAGCAGATAAGGCATGAGGATCCGGTTGACCAGGAAGCCCGGCGAGCTTTTGACCGGCAGCGGCAGACGCTTGATCGCCAGGACGAAAGCGGCGCCGCGCTCGAGAGCCTGCGGGTCGGATTGCGGCGCGCGCACCACCTCGACCAGCTGCATTTTTGCCACCGGGTTGAAGAAATGCAGGCCGATCAGCCGTGCGGGGCGCGCCAGGGCGGTGGCCAGCTCTTCCAGGGGAATGCTGGAGGTGTTGCTCGCCAGGATCGCCTCCGGCTTGAGCTGCGGTTCGATCTGCCGGTAGAGGTCGCGCTTGGCATCGGCGTCCTCGAAGATCGCCTCGATCACCAGATCGGCCCGGGGGACGCCGTGGCCGTGGGGATCGGGGACCAGCCGGTCGTGGGCAGCCTCGATATCGCGGCGACTCTTCAGCTTGCGGATAAACAGCTGGTGCGCGCGGGCGACCACCTGCCCGAGACGTTGCGGATCGACATCCTGCACGGTCACCTGCATCCCCTGCAGGGCGCACCAGCCGGCGATGTCGCCCCCCATGATGCCGCCGCCGACCACGTGAACCCGCCGAGGGGTGTCGACGCCGGCGCGACCGGTCGCCTTGAGCTGCTCCTGCAGCAGGAAGACCCGCACCAGATTGCGCGCGGTCTCGCCGACGATCAGTTCGGCGACCGAGGCCGCCTCGGCGGCGTAGTTGGCCGCCGGGTCGGCGCCGAAACGACTCCAGAGGTCGAGGAGCGCATACGGGGCCGGATAGTGGCAGCGGTCGGCCTTGCGTTCCAGCTTGCGGCGCATGAGCTTGACCACCAGATCGCGGGCCAGCGGCAGCGCTGCCAGCCGTTCGCGCCACGGCTGGCGCGCCGGCTGCGGCGGATGCAGCGCCAGAGTGCGCGCCGCCCGCTGCAGGTGGCGCGGCGGCGCCACGGCATCGACCAGGCCGATGGCTTTGGCGGCTTTGGCGGCCAGGCTGCGCCCGGTCAGCATCAGCTCCAGAGCGCGCAGGGGACCGAGCAGCCGGATCAGGCGCACGGTGCCGCCAAAACCGGGGTGAATGCCGAGCTGCACCTCCGGCAGGCCGAGGCGGGTGGCCGGCTCGTCGCTGGCAAGCCGATGTCGGCAGGCAAGAGCCAGCTCCAGGCCGCCGCCGAGACAGAAGCCGTCGATCAGCGCCAGAGTCGGCACCGGCAGCGCCTCGATGCGGCCGAGGATCGTCTGCCCACGTTCGATCAGCGCCAGAGCCTGCTGTCGATCTTCGATCCGGGTGAACTCGCGCACATCGGCGCCGGCGATGAAACCGCCCGGCTTGCCGGAGCGGATCACCAGCGCCTTCGGCAGGCTGCCGGCGACATCGCCGAGCACGTCATCCAGCTCTTCGAGCACCTCCCGGGAGAGGCTGTTGACCGGGGCGTCAGCCCGGTCGAGGGTCAACCAGGCGATACCGTCGTCATCTTGTTCCAGGCGCCAGTGGCGGCGCACAGTGTCATCGCTCATTATCCACCTCCGCGCTGCGCTCCAGCAGCAGGGCGCCGCCCTGGCCGCCGCCGATGCAGATCGCCGCCATGCCGCGTTGTGCCTGCTTCTGCTCCAGAACATGCAGCAGGTGCAGGACGATGCGGGCGCCACTGGCGCCGACCGGGTGCCCCAGAGCGACCGCCCCGCCGTCGATATTCAGCCGCTCGTGGTCGATCGGCGTGAACGGCTCGTCCAGCCCCAGTTCGGCGCGCAGATAGTCGGCATCCTGCCAGGCCGCCAGACAGGCGAGGACCTGGGCGGCAAACGCCTCGTTGATCTCCCAGTAATCGATCTGTGCGGCGGCCAGTCCCTGGCGGCGCAGGATCGGCGCCATGGCGTGCACCGGGCCGAGCCCCATCTGCCGCGGCTCCAGGCCGGCCCACTCGGCATCGAGCAGGCGGGCGCGGACCGTCAGCCCGTGCTTCTGCACCGCTTCGGCGCTGGCCAGCAGCAGCCAGGCCGCGCCGTCGGTCACCTGGGCGCTGTTGCCGGCGGTCACCAGACCGAAGGGACGATCGAAGACCGGCTTGAGTTTGGCCAGCCTCGCCATATCGCTGTCGCGGCGCACACCGTCATCCTGCAGCCAGACCTGGCCGTCGCCGGCATACAGGGGGGTCACCTCATCCATCCGCTCGTCGTCCTGGGCCCGGGCGATCCGCTGGTGGCTGGCCAGGGCGAAGGCATCCATCTGCTCGCGGCTGATCTGGAAACGCTCGGCAAGAATCTCGGCCGTCTGTCCCATGGAGAGCTTGACCACCGGGTCGGTCAGCCCTTCGAGCAGACCGAACACCAGCCGAAAATGCTTCGGCCGCAGCCGACCGAGCAGCTTGAGCCGCTGCAGCGGATTTTTCGCCTGGTTCCAGGCGGCGAGCAGTTCGACCGCCGCCGGCGGCAACAGCACCGGCGCATGACTCATCGCCTCGGTGCCGCCGGCGAGCACCAGGTCGGCGCGGCCGCTGGCAATCGACTGGGCGGCGGTGTCGACCGCCTGCATGCCGGAACCGCAGTTGCGCTGCACGGTCCAGGCCGGCACCTGTTTACCGCAGCCGAGACGCAGCGCCACCACCCGGCCGATATTGACCTCGTTGGGGGCCGGGATGATGCAGCCGAGGATGACTTCGTCCAGCTCTGTCGGCAGGAACGGTTGACGCTGCAGCAGCGGCTGGCCGGCGGCCACCGCCAGATCGGCGGCGGAAAACGGTCCCGGTTTGGCCTTGGCCTTGATGAACGGTGTGCGCAGGCCATCGACCAGATAGACCGGTCGACCGGCGGCATAAGCTCCCTGGCTACGCATGAGCGCCTCCTTTCTCCCAGGTCTCGGCCGGGAAGTCGTCGACCCGGATCACGTCGCGGCGCGCGGCGTTGGCGGCAGCCACAGACTGCGCCTCGGACTCACTGACGATCCCGGCCTGCACCGCCGCGGCGAGCAGTTCCTCGTCGTTGCGGCCGACGATCTGCTTCTGGCGCTGCGCGGCGCGCAGTCTCTTTTCCACCGCTTCGGCGGCGATCACTTGCGGCAGGGCCGCCTCGATGCGGCCGAGGGTCTCCGCGGGGTCGGTCGGCACGAAGATCCCGGCGGTAAGCCGGTCGCGCAAGGGCGACGGCGCCATCAGTACCGCCGCCACCCGGTGGCCGAGCCGGTCGCTCGGCGCGGCCGGCCGGATGCCGAGGGGGAAGGCGGCCAAGCGCAGCAGCCAGGCGACCGGGCGATTCGGGAAGTTGCGCAGGAATTCGGCGAAAGCGCTGTCGATCACCCGGAAACTCTCGGCGCAGGCCCAGTCGACCAGCGGCCGTTCCTCCTCGAGCCGGCCGTGGTCCTCGAACTGTTTGACCACCGCCGAGACCAGATAGAGATTGGAGAGGATATCGGCCAGGCGACCGGAGAGCTTCTCCTTGCGCTTGAGATGGCCGCCGAGGACCAGCATCGCCGTGTCGGCACAGAGGACGAAGGCGCTGCTGTAGCGCGAGGCGCGCTGCAGGTGGCGCCGGCATGGCCCGGCCGGAACGGTGAGCAGACGCCCGCCGGTCAGGGCGGAGACAAAGGCCCGCACCCCGGTGCTGAGAGTGAAGCCGACATGACCGAAAAAGTGCTCGTCAAAGGCCCGCAGCCCTGCGGCGCGGTCAGGGTCGGCAACCGCCTGCATCTCCTTGAGAACATAAGGGTGACTGCGGATCGCCCCCTGGCCGAAAACGATCAGGGTACGGGTGAGGATGTTCGCCCCCTCGACGGTGATGCCGATCGGGATCGCCTGGTACGGCCGGCCGATCAGGTTGCGCGGGCCGAGGCAGATACCGCTGCCGCCCTGCACGTCCATGGCGTCGTTGAGCACCTGGCGCATGCGCTCAGTGGCGTTGTACTTGACGATCGCCGAGAGGACCGCCGGCTTCTCGCCGCGATCGACCGCCGCGCAGGTCAGGGCGCGGGCCGCTTCCAGCTGATAGGTCAGACCGGCGATCCGCGCCAGCGCTTCCTCGACCCCTTCCATCTGGCCGATGGGGACACGGAACTGGCGACGGATGCGGGCGTAGGCGCCGGTGGCCCGGCAGGCGAGCTTGCCGGCCCCGGTGCTCAGCGCCGGCAGGGAGATGGAACGGCCGACACCGAGACTCTCCATCAGCATCCGCCAGCCCTGCCCGGCACCCTCGGCACCGCCGATGATCCAGTCGACGGGAATGAAGACGTCTTTGCCCCAGTTGGGACCGTTCATGAACGGCATGTCCAGCGGCACATGCCGACTGCCGATGACGACCCCCGGTGTGTCGGTCGGGATCAGCGCCAGGGTGATGCCGATCTCTTCGCGCTCGCCGAGCAGATGCTCGGGATCGTCCAGTTTGAACGCCAGGCCGAGCAGGGTCGCCACCGGGCCGAGGGTGATGTAGCGCTTCTCCCAGTTGAGACGGATGCCGACGATCTCCTCGCCCTTGAAGATCCCCCTGCAGACCACGCCGCGGTCGGGCATGGCCGCCGCGTCGCTGCCCGCTTCCGGGCCGGTGAGGGCGAAGCAGGGGATCTCCTCACCACTGGCCAGGCGCGGCAGGTAGTGGTCTTTCTGTGCCGCGGTGCCGTAGTGCAACAGCAGCTCGGCCGGACCGAGGGAGTTGGGGACCATGGCAGTGACTGCCGCGGTGATGCTGCGGCTGGCGAGCTTCATGATCACCGCCGAATGGCCCAGGGCCGAAAAACCGAGCCCACCGTATTCGGGCGGGATGATCATGCCGAAGAAGCGCTGCTCTTTCAGGTACTGCCAGACGTGCGGCGGCAGATCCTTGTCGAATTCGACAATCTGCCAGTCGTCGAGCATTCGGCAGAGTTCCTCCACCGGCCCGTCGAGAAAAGCCTGCTCGGCAGCGTTCAGGGTCGGCTGCGGCAGATCGAGCAGCTTCTGCCAGTCCGGCTCACCGCTGAACAGCTCGCCGTCCCAGCCGACCGTGCCGGCCTCCAGAGCCTCGCGCTCGGTGGCGGAGAGCGGCGGCAGCATCCGCCTGAACAGGGCGAACAGCGGCCGGGTCAGCAGATTCAGCCGCAGCGGCGCCAGATTGACAATGGCCGCCAGCAGCAGGGCCAGCACCACCAGGGTCAGGAGGACCGGCGACGAGGCAGAGAACAGCAGGCCGAGCAGGCCGACGGCGCCGACCAGGACAACCGACCAGATCCACAAATCGACGCGCAGATAGGCCAGGACGAGCAGGATCACCAGCAGGATAACGATGCCAAGAAAGCCCATAAATTCTCCGTTCCCTCAGAAATTGTCGCGCCTGCCCAAGGCTACGCGTCTCACGGTGTGTACAGCCCGGACTCCGGGTACATCTCCTGCCAGACAAACCAGTAGAGGATCAGTGGCGCCAACGCCTCGCCGGTCGTCGCTTGCACACTGACCCGGTCGGTTGCCGCGTCGTGATCGAGCCTGATCGAGCGCTCGCCGAGGGTATCCTCGATCGTTCTGGTCTGGCGCAGATGATCGAGGGGATAAGCCTTTGCCTGCTCACCAACGGTGACGCCGACGACCAGGGCTTTGCCGTCAAGACCCGGACCCGACTTGAGAAAGCCGAACAGACCACTTCTGCTCTCGTAGTAACCGGCATAGGGGTCCTGGCTGTAGTCGCGATCGTGTCCGGTCTCCAGCGACAGAACCTCCGTCTCAGGATGTTTTTTCAGCCACTTGCGCCAGGTCGTCAACGACGAAGGGAGCACCTTGAGTTTCTCGCCGGCCAGCGGGCCGGCAACCGCGCGGCGCAGAACCTGCGACCAGAGGGATTCGCTCTGCCGATCGTACATCAGGACATTGGCCTTGTAGAGCATCCCCGACACACCAAACGTCAGTTCACGGTCACCGACATTCCGGGAGTACACGACTCCCGCGAAAGAGAGCGGTCACCAGCTGACCAGAACCGGCAGCCCCCCGAAGCGGTCGTTGACCAGTTCATGCCAAGACAAAAGCCGGGTCGGATAAGCGCGCGTCACCCCGTTGAGGTCAACCCCGATCACCTGCTCATCGGGACGCATGAAACCGGCCCGATCCGCCGGCACATATTTCGGGTTGGTCAGAGCCGGGATACCGTCTTTAGGAGGGCCGCCCGACTGGATCTGTGCGACGGGGATATTGGCCCGGGAAAAATCCCATGCCGCCAGCGCACCCGGCGGAAGCACCAGCAGTGCCAGCGCAACGAAGAGCAGAGTCGTTCTCATAACGGCCTCCCCGGCCTCATGCGGGCCGTTCGGGGGAGCCGTGCCAAGCGCCCCCCATCCGGTGAAAATCGATGGCGATGGCGGTACAGTCGTCGTCGGGGCGGTCGCTGCCACGGAAACGATTGACCGTCGTCATCAGGTTGTCAAGCAGTTGCAGATGGTCGCCGTTGTGGCTGAGCAGGAGTTCGCGTAGCCGGTTGGCACCGAACAGACTGCCGGTCACATCGGCCGTCTCGATCATACCGTCAGTATACAACAACCAGCGATCCCCTTTCTGGAACTGGAATATCTGCGTCGAACTCTCCGGGATATCGAAAAAACCCAACGGGTGCGTGGTCGCATCGAGAGTCAGTACCTGGTCGCCGCGCCTGACCAGCGGTGGCGGATGGCCGGCGTTGAGATATTCGAGCTTCAGGCTCTGTGGATCGATGATGCCGAAGAACAGGGTCGCCGAAAACAGGTGGTCGTCAGTCTGCGTGCGCGCGGCAAACGATTTCAGAAAGGCATTGACCCGCTCGACAACCTGATGCACCGAGCAGACCGTCTGCAGGCGGGAATGGATGTAGCCGTACAACAGCCCCATGACCAGGGCGGCCGACGTGCCGTGGCCGACCACATCGCCGATCATCACCGCCTGGCAGCCGTCGACCGTCGGCACAAAATCATAGAAGTCGCCGCCCAGACCTTCGGCCATGCTGTTGCGCACACCGATGCAGCTCCAGCCGCAGGCCGGTGGACTGGCCGGCAACAGCAGCTGCTGCACCCGGGTCGCGACGCTCAGCCGCCCTTCCCGCTCTCGCCTGCTGTCAGCTGTCATTCATTCAGACTCCAGTCATAGTCATGGGCATAACGCCCCTGAAAGTCCCGCAACCGGGCCGCCAGATCCGGTTCGGCAAAGCGGCGAAGGTGAGCGAGGACGCCCTGCTGATTGCCGCCGAAATCGTCCTCGAACCAGCTGTAGATCGAGGAGACCGTCAGCCGCCCGCTGTCAAAGCGCGCCCCGCGAGGATGATTGACGTAGGCGCGCGCCCCCCGGTCGAGCAGTTCATCGAGGTTTGCCGCCGAAAACGGCTCCGACAACAGATTGGGACAGCCGAGGCTGGCGCAGTTGACCGCATAGTGGACCCGGCTGTCGCGCCAGATCGGCCGCAGGATGCGATGCTCGATATCGTTCAGGGAGATCTCTTCTCCTTCGATGCTGGTGAGCTTGGCATCCCAGGGGCCGAAACTGAACCAGCCGGGCGAGATGTTGATGTCGCGGATGCTCTTGACCGGGTAGTGGTCGAGAACGACCTTGACCGTCAGGGCGTTATACAGATTGATCCAGAAGGCCTGTTGTTCGGCCCGGTTCAGGCGGGAGACCGGCACCGCCTGCAGGCGCTGCAAATAGTCGGTGAGCGCGCGCCGGTCGCTGGCGCTCACCGCCCCATAGCGCAACCGGTTGATGCCGTCGGGGCGATCGGTGACCAGGTAGCCGGCGAGGAAACCGGCCCAGGCGGCGTGATCGACCTGCAGCGTGCTCTGCTCGTCATGAGCCTGCCAGCGGGGCCAGATGTCGGCCTTGGGTGCGGCACCGGCCAGATCAAAAACAGCGAAAACCAGCAGCAGAAAAATGGGCAAGATGCGAATCATCTGATTTCTCCCGGCAGGAATTGACCAAACGGTTTTCGGCGGACGACCCTCAGAACGCAGCCGCACTGGCCGCGCTCCAGTCGCTGGCGATCTCCGCCGGCACAGTGTGTTGCAACAGCTCACCTTCGGCAAGACAGGGATAAAGATCACCCAGCGCCCGGACCTCCCCCGGCGCGGTGCGGCGAAAGATTTGCCAGCGCAGATCCCGGGGCGTGCAACTCATCCCTGAGGCTTGCGCGAGTTCCATGGCGGCGGCAACCGTCGTTTTCTGAAAACGGGCGACGCGTTCGGCCTTGTCACCGACATCGAGACCGCGGTACAGGCGAGGTAGCTGCGTGGCGATACCGGTCGGGCATTCATTAGTGTTGCATTTGAGAGCCTGGATACAGCCGAGGGCAAACATCATGCTCCGGGCGGCATTACAGAGATCGGCCCCCAGCGCGATCTTTTCGAGCAGATGAAAACCGGTGGAAATCTTGCCGGCGGCAATCAGACGCACGCGATCACGAAAGCCGATGCCGGTCAGGGCACTGTGAATAAAGGCGAGACCGTCGTTGAGCGGCATGCCGACGGAATTGGAGAATTCCAGAGGCGCCGCACCGGTCCCCCCTTCGGCGCCATCGACGGTGATAAAATCGGGATGCAGACCGCTCTCCAGCATCGCCTTGCAAATAGCGAGAAACTCCCGCTTGCTACCCACACAGAGTTTGAAGCCGACCGGTTTGCCGCCGGCGAGTTCACGCAGGCGCGCGAGAAACTCCAGCAGCTCACCAGGGGTCGAAAACGCGCTGTGAACCGGCGGGGAGATCACATCCTGACCGATCGGCACATCCCGGATCCGGGCGATCTCGGCGCTGACCTTGGCGGCCGGCAGGATGCCGCCGTGTCCCGGCTTGGCGCCCTGCGACAACTTGACTTCGATCATCTTGACCGCCGGGAGTGCGGCCCTCTCCTCAAAGGTCGAGGCACAGAACGTTCCGTCCGCACGGCGACAGCCGAAATAGCCGGTGCCGATCTGCCAGACCAGGTCGCCCCCCTGGCAGTGCCAGTCGCTGATGCCGCCCTCGCCCGTGTTGTGGGAGAACCCGCCTGCCTGCGCCGCCCGGTTGAGCGCCATGATGGCGTTGCGACTGAGGGCGCCGTAGCTCATTGCCGAAATGTTGAGAAGGGCCGCGGCGTAGGGCTGGCTGCAGCTCTTTTCACCGATGGCGCAGCGCGTCAGTTCCAGGTTTTCGACCGGGAGGCCAAGCGAGTGATTGATCCACTGGTAACCGACCTGATAGACATCACGGCGCGTGCCGAAGGGCAAGGTGTCGAGGGTCCCCTTGGACCTCTGATAGACCACCGAGCGTTTTTCGCGACTGAACGGGTTTTCTTCCGAGTCCCCTTCAACAAAGTACTGCCGGATCTCCGGACGTATCGATTCGAGCAGAAAGCGGAAGTGACCGAGCACCGGAAAGTTGCGCAAAAGCGTGTGTTTTTTCTGCAGCACATCGCGAAGCCCGACAGCCAGAAAGATCACCAAGGGGATCAGGCCCCACCCGGCCGGGGGCCAAACCCGGGCCAGGGCAAGGAGCGAGACGACGCCTCCCAGAGACAGCAGGAAGAAAAAAGTCCGGGACCACTTTTCGATCATTTCGATACCCTTTGGCGCAATTCAGCTCTGCCCGAGAGCCCAGAGCGTATCCCGGTTTCGCAGGAGGTAGAGGGCGATGCAGGCCGCCAGCATGGGCCAGGCCGCAAAGAACAGAATATTGGGGCCTTCAAAGGGCGCCAGGTACTGTCTGAAAGACGACAAGGTCGAGACGGCGTGCAGAACCAGGACAAACCCATAAGTGAAGCGCTTTTTCCATCCCACCAGAAATCCGGCCAGCAACGCCAGCTCGACGGTGCCGATGAGGTAGCTCGGGACTCTGCCCAGGTTGTCGATGAAATAGAAGTTCTCGAAGACGGCCGCTGCATGTTCGGGGCGGACGAACTTGTCGATCGTCCAGATGAACATGACCACGAAGATCCCGAGGCGCAGAAGCAGCAGCGCGAGCGGAAGTCGATCAGGAGTTTGTGGCATCATCGGCATCCTTTCCTTTGGGGGCGGTCTCAAGATGTCCCTGTCGCGAAACGCCGCTCAGACGTTGGCGAAGGGTCCGGCCGAGGTCGCGGGCCTGATCGACCGCCTGCGGCTGCCTGGCCAGCCTGGGAGTGATCTCTTCGGTGATTTTAGTCCCCGGCCCATAGAAGTGGTGGATAGCGCCCACCGTGCAGTTCTCGCCATAGCCGCAGTCAAAGCAGCTTGCCGGGCCAATGGCCAGAACCCGCCCGATGCATTCTAGCTGGTTGAATTCAAAAAATTTTTCGATGGCGCGGGCGGCCGGTTCAGGTGCGCCGCCGCCTACGCCGACGGCCACCCCGAGTTTTCCGGAAACCACGCCCCCCTCGCGATGCCGGAACTGGTAAAAACGTTCCAGAAAAGAGTGGCTGAGCCCGTTGAGCATGTCGAAGTAGTTGGGGGCACCGATCACCAGGGCATCCGCCGCGACGATTTTCTCCCGCAGCGCCGCCATATCGTCCTTGACCTTGCAGATGTTGTCGTTGACGCAGCCAAGGCAGCCGGTGCAGGGCCCGATACGCATTCCCGCCAGGGAAACGAACTCGACCGGGGCGTCCGTCGCCCGCAGGACTTCCCTGACCAGCTGGTCGGTTGTTTTTCCGGGGCGCGGGCTGCCGGAAATTCCGAGAATTTTCATGGTTTGGTCTCCTCTTTCTGCTGCTTCGGGAAAACCAGGCCGTTATCAGGGGCAAAGGGGCTTGCTCAACCCGTCTTTTCAGGATCATCTCCCCGTGGCGGGCAATGGCGCCAGGTCGATCTCGGCCCGAGCCAGCCCCTTCAGGGGTCCGAAGTTTTGATGACCGCCATCTTGACCTGGCTCATGTCGCGCATGGTGTAGCCGATGCCGCCAATGCCGTAACCGGAGCTTCGGCGGCCGGCAAAAGGCATCCAGTCGGCCCGAAAGGCGGTGTGATCGTTCACCATCACGGCCGAGGCGTCGAGACGCCGGACTGTGTCGATAACCGTATCGAGGTTGCTGGAAAAGACCGCGGCCTGAAAAGCGACATCCAGGGCGTTGGCACGGGCGATCGCCTCATGACGCTCCTGGTAGGGGTAAACGCACACCACCGGTCCGAAGATTTCTTGGGTTGACACCCTGGTGTCCGGCGGGGGGGCGAAAAGTACGGTCGGGGCATAGGTCGTGTCGCTCAGTTTTTGGCCGCCGCACATCAGCTCACCGCCGGCGGCCAAGGCTTCCCGCACCCACTGGTCGACCCGTTCCACCTCCTCGGGACGGATCAGGGGGCCAACGTCTGTCTCCTCGGCGGTGGCCGCCCCGACCTTGAGTCCCAGGGCGGCCGCGGCCAGTTCCTCCGCCAGGCGGCGAGCCAGGGATTCGGGAGCAAAAACGCGCTGGACGGACACGCAGACCTGACCGGCATGGTAAAATCCCCCCTTGAGCAAGGCGGGAATGACCGTCTCCAAATCGACGGTATCATCGACGATGACCGGCGCCGCTCCCCCGTGCTCCAGGGCGCAGCGGACCCCGGGGGCAAGCTTGCCACGCAGCATCCAGCCGACCCGGGCCGAACCGATGAAGGTCAGAAAGGCGATACGCCGGTCCGTTACCAGGGTCTCGGCCACGGCATCGTCACAGACAATCGGCTGGCACCAACCGGCGGGCAGGCCGGCCTGGTCGAGCAGTTCGCACAGACGCAGGCAGTTGAGCGGGGTGGCGAGAGCCGGCTTGATGATGACCGGGCAGCCGACCGCGACCGCCGGGATCACCTGGTGAACGATCAGATTGAGGGGATGGTTAAAGGCGCTGATCGCCACCACCGGACCGATCGGCTCGTATCGGGTGAAGGCGAGGTGGTCTCCGGTTGCCGTCGTCAAGCCCATGGGGATCTCTTCCCCCCGCAAAATCCGGGGAATCTCCCGAGCCGCCAGGCGAATCCCGTCGATGGCGCGCGCCACTTCCACGCGGGCATCGCGCAGCGGCTTGCCGCCTTCCCGGGCGATCAGCAGCGCGAAATCCTCCGCTTCGGCCTCGACCAGCGCGGCCAGATTACCGAGAATTGCGATGCGTCGGTCGGCGGAGAGCCAGAGGTCGCGATCGCCAGACAGATCGCTGGCGGCACGCAGCATGCGTTCAGCATCCGCAGCCGTCTGCAGAGTCAGGGTGGCAATCAGGCTCCCGTCGAAGGGCGAGGTGACGGGGAGCTGTTGCGGTTGCACCCGCGGGCTTGTCGTTGTCATATCAGGCAGACTTTTTCTTTCAGTTCATCCACCAGGACCTTGGCGTTCTCCGTATAATCGACCGGCACGTCGATCAGGTGGACCCCGCCTGCGCTAAAGCACCTTTCCAGCAAAGGGGCAAAGTCGCCGGTTCGCTCGACCCGGTGACCGCTGGCGCCGTAGGCGCGGGCGTAGAGGACAAAATCGGGGTTGCCGAATTCCAGACCGTAGTCGGGCAGCCCGAGACTGTACTGCTTCCAGCGGATCATGCCGTAAGCGCCGTCGTTGAGGACCAGCACCACCAGGTTGAGGCCGAGGCGCACCGCGGTCTCCATCTCCTGACTGTTCATCATGAAACCGCCGTCGCCACAGATCGCCATCACCCGTTTGTCGGGAGAGAGGCGCGCCGCCTCCATCGCCGAAGGGAGTCCGGCCCCCATGGTCGCCAGGGCATTGTCGAGCAGGATCGTCTGGGGATGACGGGCCCGGTAGTTGCGGGCAAACCAGATCTTGTAGACGCCGTTGTCGAGGGCAATAATGCCGTCGTCAGGGACAACCCGGCGCACATCGGCGACAATGCGCTGCGGCTTGAGGGGAAAATCGTCGTCTGAGATCTTCTCGTCCAGGTGGGCATCGAGGTGTTCCCTGACCCTTTGAAAATAAGAGAAATCGCGCTCCAGGGGGTCGAGAGCGGCGGCCAGTTTGCCGATACTGATGGCTATATCGCCGACCACTTCCAGCTGGGGAAAGTAGACATTATCGACCATCGCCGAGCTGAAGTTGACATGGATCACCTGCTTGCCGCCGTGCTTCATGAAGAACGGCGGTTTTTCGACCACATCGTGACCGACATTGATGATCAGGTCGGCGCGGTCGATGGCACAGTGGATGTAGTCGTTGTCCGACAGGGCGGCGGTGCCGAGACAGCGCGGGTCGGTCTCATCGACCACGCCCTTGCCCATCTGGGTGGAGAAAAACCAGATCCCGCTGCGAGCGACAAACTCGCGCAGGGCATGGCAGACCCGGTTGCGGTTGGCGCCGGCCCCGATCAGGAGCAAAGGGTGGCGCGCAGCGCGGATCATCGCCACCGCCTCGGCGATCACCCGTTCGCCCGCTTCGGGGCGATGGCTATGGCTGGCGGCAAAGACCGGGACGGTCCGTGTCTCGACCGGCTCGGCAGCGACATCCTCGGGAAGTTCGAGGTGGACGGCGCCGGGACGTTCTTCACTCGCCAGGCGGAACGCTTCGCGAACATTGGCCGGAATCCGGTTGACGTTCACCAGCTGCCGGGTGAATTTGGTCAACGGGTGCATCATATCGACCACGTCGATGATCTGAAAATGCCCCTGTTTGCTCTGTTTGATCGGCTTCTGGCCGGTGATCATCAACATCGGAAAGGCTCCGAGCTGGGCATAGGCCGCACCGGTGACCAGGTTGGTGGCGCCGGGACCGAGAGTTGCCAGGCAGACACCCGGTTTGCCGGTGAGGCGGCCGTAGGTCGCCGCCATGAAGGCCGCCCCCTGTTCGTGGCGCGTGAGGATCAGGCGGATCGACGAGGTGCGCAGTGCTTCGAGCAGGTCGAGGTTCTCTTCACCGGGGACACCGTGAATGACCTCGACCCCTTCGTTCTCAAGTGCTTTCACCAGCAGGCTGGCGGCGTTGGCAGTATCCACGATGTTTATGCGTCCTTTGCTGCGGCCGGAGCCGGCAGGTGGCGGTGCAGCATGGCGGCGGAGAACGAAGTGGTCGGTTGCTCCAGTCCGCCGCGATCGAGCCAGTCGAGGGTCGACTGGTATCCCTGGTCGATCAGGTCGGCCGCCGCCTGAAAATCGAGGGGATGGGTCCGTTGCGGACAGAGCGGCGGCACCAGGCAGATCATCGCGTTGCCGCTGTGATGTTGCAGGTCGTCGAGCAGCTGGCGGGCAATCACCAGATTGAGCGCGTGCAGGGCGACGATCAGGGCGGCGCCGGGCGGCATTTCCGGTTCACAGGTGAAGCCGGTCGGCAGCACCACCAGCCGTGAGGCGCCGAGAGCGATGGCGGTCGTCACCGGCGTGTGGTTGGCGACGCCGCCATCGACCAGGTATCTGCCACCGATCGCCACCGGCGGGAAAATCGCCGGAATGGCGGCACTGGCAAGCAGGGCGGGGAGAACCTCGCCGGTCGACAGGATGACCTCCTCGCCGCTGATGAAATCACTGGCAACAATGTGCAGCGGCACCCGTGCCTCGGCAAAATCGGTAAAGGGGAGATGCCGTTCGATAAAGTCACTGAACACGTCGGCATCGAACAGGTGGGAACGTCGACCGAGTACGCCCTTGAGGCCACCGACCCAGGAAAAATGAAACACGTCCTCACGCCGCAGGGAGGTCCAGATCGCTTCGAGCCCGGCCACGCCTTGTGACGTCGGATCGGCGGCGTAGTAGGCGGCATTGATCGCTCCCACCGAAGAGCCGACCAGCAGGTCCGGCCGTACCTCCCGGGCGGCCAGCGCCTTGAGCATACCGACCTGAATGGCGCCGAGGCTGCCGCCGCCCGCAAAGACGAATGCGGTTCGCTGTTGCTGGAGACTCATAAATGCAGACCTCCCCCGACCAGATCCATTGACTTTTGCAACCGGGCGTCACGTCGATAGACATCCGGCCTGAACTGAACCTTCTCCTGTTCGTCGACCCACACCGTCCAGTAGACCATATAGACCGGATGCGGCGTCTTGAGAGAAACGATCTGGCGCCGCTCGCGGTCGACAGCCGCATCGATCTGCTCCCGTGACCAGTCGGGGTTGTCCGCCAGAAGGTACTCGGCAAGCCCCAGCGGATCCTCAAGGCGGATACACCCTGAGCTGAAAGTGCGCACAGCCTTGTCGAAAAGCCCCCGGTCAGGAGTGTCGTGCAGATAGACATTGAACGTGTTGGGCAACATGAACTTGATGCGTCCCAGGGCGTTGCGCGGACCCGGATCCTGGCGCAGCTTGTAGGGGAAGCGTCCGGAAGTCAGTCTGTCCCAGTCGATGGCAGCCGGGTCGAGTTCCGGAGACTCGGCACTCCAGTCGCGAAAGACACGGATCCCTTCACGCTGAAGATAAGACCGATTCCGGCGCACCTTGGGAAGTATGTCCTTGACGGCAAGGCTCGGTGGAATGTTCCAGAAAGGATTGATGACCAGGTAACGGATCGGTTCACTGAACGCCGGTGTCTGTCGATATTCGCGACCGACGATAACCCGCATCTGCAGCAAACTGCGAAAATTGTCGATAGCTTTCAGTTCGAAACCGGCCATGTTGACCAGAAGATAACGTTCGGGCAGATCACGAGGCATCCATCGCCAGCGTTCCAGATTGAGCAGAATCTGGCGAATTCGCTCCGCGATCGGCACATTCAGGGCGGCCCGGGTGGACGCACCGACCACACCGTCGATCTCCAGCCCGTGCCGCGCCTGAAAGGATTTGACCGCTTCTGTCAGCTCTGGATCGAACTCCTCGCTATTCGATGCGCCCGAGAAATCGCCACCAAGTCGCAGCCGCTCCCGCAGGGCAATCACGGCCTCACCTCTGTCGTCTTCCCGTAACGTCTCCTCCATGGCCAGTACCGGCCAGCCGCCATCTTCGGCAATACGCCGATAGTCGGCCAGTGCTGACAACAGCCGTCGGTAGGCAGGATCGCGGGGGGGCAGAGCCTGCAGGGTCGATGCAAACGTGCCTCGCGACAAGGCCTGTTCGAGGGCAGCGAGATGATCGATACGGTCGATCAAAATAAACCACTCGGGGTCGGCGTTACGCGGGTCGGCACGACCGAGGCGAATGTCCTTGCAATAGCGGAGGAAAGCGTCGGTCAACAAGACTTCGAGTTCTGCCAGACTCGCCGCCGTCGACTGGGGCAACAGCTCGATCAGGGCGTCGAGGTGATAATCCGCCGGGGCGAGTCCCTGGCGCTCCGCACCGACAATGGCTGCGAACAGACTGTCCGCTTCCGGGATCACACCTTTTGAGCCGATCCAGAGCGGCACAAAATCGCGCCCCTGGTAGAACAGGGCAAGCTTGTCAGTGAGAATGGGGTTCCCGAAAACACGCGACGCGCTCCCCGTTTCGAACTGCCGCTGGAGGATGTCCCGTATGTCCTGCTGGACAGGTTGCAGCCCCTCTGCTCCCAGTCCCTGCGGCAAAAGCAGCAGGACCAACAGCAACGCAGACACCGGGCAGGCGAACGTTCCGGCCAGCTTTTTCACAAAGGTTCTCACAGATCGCCCCTGGAGGTTCAATGGTTGTCGACCGTACCGCCCCGCCGCCACGTATGGTATTTCTCCACCCAAGCGAGCAGTTTCTCCGGCACATGCGCCCTCTTCCAGACCCCGGCGGCCATCTTGTTGGCTTCGGCCAGGGTCGGATAGGGGTGGATCGTGCCGAGGATCTTGTTCAGGCCGATGCCGTGTTTCATCGCCAGGATATACTCGGCGAGCAGATCGCCGGCATGACTGCCGACGATGGTCGCGCCGAGGATCTTGTCCTTGCCGGGCGGCGTGATGATCTTGATCCAGCCATGCTCCTCGCCTTCGGCGATGGCGCGGTCGAGTTCGGCCATTTCAAAGACGCTGACCTCGTGGTCGATGTTCTGTTGCCTGGCTTCCGTCTCGTTGAGGCCGACCCGGGCCACCTCGGGGTCGGTGAAGGTGCACCAGGGAATGACGCGGTAATCGACACTGAACTTTCTGAAGCCACCGAACAGGGCGTTTACCGCGGCATACCAGGCCTGATGGCCGGCGGTGTGAGTGAACTGGTAGGGACCGGCGACATCACCGGCGCAGAAGATATTGGGGATGTTGGTGCGCAAAAAACCGTCGGTTTCAACGGTGCCGCGCTCGCTCAGACGCACCCCCAGCTCTTCCAGTCCGAAGCCTTTGACATTGGCGCGCCGGCCGACCGCCACCAGGATCCGGTCGAAGGGCACCCGCACCTCCTCCCCTTTGTGTTCGCAGATCAGGATCTGCTCGCCGTCTGCGACCACCACCTGTTTGGCGGCATGCCCGGTCAGGACATTGACTCCTTCCGCCTCGAAGCGCTGGCGGATGAAGGCAGCGACATCCGGATCTTCCCGACCCATGATCTGCGGCGCCATCTCGACCTGGGTGACCTGGGCGCCGAAGCGGACAAAGGCCTGGGTCATCTCGCAGCCGATCGGCCCGCCGCCGAGGATCACCAGACGGCGCGGCAGTTCGCGCAGCTGCCAGAGGCTGTCGGAGGTCAGGTAGTCGACCTGGTCGAGGCCGGGGATCGGCGGCACAAAGGGCGCGGCACCGGTGGCGACGACGATACTGCGAGTCGTCAGGGTACGACCCGCGACCTCGACCGTGTAGGGCGAGGTGATCTTCGCCTCGCCCTGCAGGCAGTCGACGCCGAGGCCGGTGTAGCGCTCCACCGAATCGTGCGGCTCGACCTTGGCGACCACCGCCTGTACCCGCTCCATCACCTCGGCGAAATTGAACTCGGTCTCGGTTTTGCGGAAGCCGAACTCCGTCGCGCGACGGCCGTAGGCGAGCAGCTTCGCCGAGCGGATCAGCGCCTTGCTCGGCACGCAGCCGGTGTTTAAGCAGTCGCCGCCCATTTTGTGCTTTTCGATCAGGGCGACCTTGGCCTTGACCGCCGCCGCGATATAGCTGGAGACCAGCCCGGCCGAGCCGGCGCCGAGGACGACCAGGTTGTAGTCGAAGCGTTTCGGCCTGGCGAAATTTTTCATTACGCGCCCTTTCTTGATGAGATCGACCCCCTTGCGGGCCAGCAGCGGGAAGATGCCGAGCAGGACAAACGAAAGGAGCAGGCCCGGCGAGAGGATGCCGCCGAGACTTTCAATCTGCCCCAACTGCGTACCGGCGTTGACGTAGACCGCGGTGCCGGCGAGCATGCCGACCTGACTGACCCAGTAGAAGGTCACGGTGCGCATCGGCGTCAGCCCCAGAACCAGGTTGATGACGAAGAACGGGAAGAGCGGCACCAGACGCAGGGTGAACAGGTAGAACGCTCCCTCCTTTTCGATCCCCCGGTTGATCGCTGCTAACCGGTCCTTGAAACGGCCCTGCACCCAGTCGCGCAACAGAAACCGGCTGACCAGAAAGGCAAGGGTCGCACCGATGCTGCTGGCGAAGGAGACCACGACCAGCGCCGGCAGGAAACCGAACAGGGCGCCGCCGGCCAGGGTCATGACCGCCGCACCCGGCAGGGACAACGCCGTGACCAGAACGTACAGGACAAAGTAGAGTCCGAGGGTCAGCAGACGGTTGGCCAGGTAAAATTCCTGGAATTCAGTCTGACGGGCCTTGAGTTCGGCAAGGGTCAGGTAGCGTTGCAGGTCGAACGCGAAAAACGCCACAACCAGGCCGGCAATCGCCGCAAGAACCAGAATTTTTTTCCAACGTCCAGACATAACAACCTCTCAAAGACGTATCGGGGGAGCAGAAGGCTCCCCCGAAAACGTCAACGTCCTGTTATTTCACCGGGCTGGTGAAGACCCAGTCATTCTGAATGGCCGCAGTGTGACAACCGATACACCCGGCAACCTTGCCTTGCGCCTCGATCTCACCGTTCGCCTTGTATTTAGCCCAGAACCAGTCACCGGCGTCGGGATCGTACCCCTTGACCCGGTACATGACGGTGACGGCACCGAGCATTTTGTTCGGCATGTAGTTCTCCTTGACGACGATGCTGCCATCTGGCAATTGGCCGGCTTTCGCATTGATCGCCGCTTCGGTCGGCGGGGTCACATAGGTCGTCAGCAACGCCCCATGCGGATGCTGCCCTTTGTAGAACGTGTCCGTACCCGGCCAGAGCGGCCACTTCTGGTAAGGGCTGGTTTGGGTAATGTACTCGTAGACCGCCTTGCCATCGGCCGAGGGCAGCTTGGCATCGGCAGCCATCGCCACACCGGAACCGAGCAGTAACATCCCGACAACGACCATCGCCAACAACAGCTTTTGCTTTTTCATCAACGTGTCCCTTTCTGGTTGAGGTTCCCGTTTTGGGAACGTTTGTCATCTATCGAATTCGCTACGCCCACGTAATTTCTGGCGAAGTAGCTTTTCATACTCTCAAGATTGGTCAGCCTGATGTTGCGATAAGAGGTGCTCAGCAACCCGAGTTGCTTCATCTCCTTCAACTGCTCGGCGACGGCTTCCCGCGAGGCACCGATCAGGTTGGCTAACTCCGTCTGTGTCAGGTGGATACGAATCTGCCCGTCGGCCTCGGTGACGCCGTGTCTTTGTGCCTGCCACAGAAGCGCCAGCGCCAACCGGCCAGCCAGCGGCTGAAAAACCAGATCTTCGAGCCGCATTTCCAGTTCGCGCCGACGCATCCCGACCAGCTTGAGAACCCGCAGCGCCATCTCCGGGTGACGACGCAACAGGCCTTCGAAATCCTCACGACGGATAATGCAGACCATGGCGTCATCAATCGCTTCGGCACTGTGGGAACGTGTCTGCTCACCAGTCAGTGCCAACTCACCAAAAATTTCACCGGGACCAAGGATGTCGAGAATCACCTCCCGGCCTTCAGCGTTGGTCCGCAGCAGCTTGATCCTCCCGGTCTTGACCAGGTAGATGCTGTCGCTCGCCTCCTCGGCGAAGAATAAACGTGTATTGCGATGACAGACGGTCATCTCGCTGCGAGAGGCAAGGCGGTGCAGTTCGTCTTCTTCCAGCCAGGAAAAAAGCGCCGCATTCTTGATATACCAGAGTCGTCTGTCCATGATTTTATTCATCTGTCGGGCCTGGTGCCGACGAAACCCGGAGTGTCCAGATGTGTGGCCGTGATCTTCCGGTAACCACCTGGAACAACCATAAGCAGGAGCGGAATCGCCAGGCTGGCCAAGGGAACAGGAACGAGTTTCACCTCAGTCCTCTTGCCATGTTTCGCGCAAGCATTTCGAAGACATTGCCCCGCAACACAACTTCACCATACTGACCGTAAAAAAAGTATCGCCTGGACTACACTCCTGTCTTTTCTCGAAGACTGACACTGTCTGCGTCAGCTTCCGAGCAGGTGGCTCCGCAACTGAAACAGGCATAGCAGCGATGATGACCGAGCATGACCCGCTCGTTCATGGCCGCTTGCAAAGACGGGCCGAGGTCGTAACAGGTGAGATCGTCAACCAGGGTACAGGCATAGACTCCGCATTGACCGTTCTTGCGCACGATCATCTTGCTGAAGCTGCACATGAAGCCGGTGCGCTGCTCCGCGTTGAGGTAGCGGGTCATGCAATCTTCGGTGATCTCCGGAACGCTGAAACTGGTCGTCGGGCGGTGAAAATCGGGGAACTTGATAATCGCCAGATCGTGCGGCACTCCGGCTTGATCGAGAAAGGGGCGGTAAGCCTGGTCGACGCTGGCGCTCTCCTCGTCGGCGGCCATCAGTCGCGCGATCGATACGCCAAAACCGGCCCGGTGGAGCCGTCCGAGGCTGTCGAGGGCCCTGGCAAAGCTGCCGTCGCCGCGCGACTGATCGTGGCGCGCCGGGTCGGGGTAGTCGAGACTGATGCGGAAGTTGAGGGGATGCGGCTTCTCACGCAGACGCAGAACGTCATCGAAGCGGTGCATGAGCGGTTCCGTGGCGTTGGTCAGCACCAGGCAGGGACGCTGCTCCAGAGCGAGATCGAGCATCGCCACGATCTCCGGATTGACAAACGGCTCGCCGCCGGTAAAGGCGAAGCGGCCGACGTTCAGTAGTAGCGCCTCAGCGATAAACCGCTGCACATCGGCCAGCGTCAGCGGCTCGATCCGCCGGTCACCCGGCTTGCCCCCCTCGAAGCAGAAGGTGCAGCGCAGGTTGCAGTTGGTGCCGGTATGAAACCAGAGCTCGTCGAGACGCTGCGGCTGAATGTAGCCACGCGGCTCGTTGTTGCTGGTATAGAACCAGTCGTCGCTTCGTTTGATCGCGGGGTTTCCCATGCAAAAAATCCTCGGCATTCTCTAGTCGTTCGTGGTTCGTGATCGGTGAATGACAGTTTTTTCTCCTGGATCCTGAATCCTGGATCCCGGATCTTGGATACTTAATTCTCTATCCACCCGCTTTTCTTCAAAACACCAGAGCCATTGGCAAAAGGCCTGTCATCCCCGAGAGCCTTGATCGGGGATCCAGTCGTTTCAGTCAGTTAAGCTCTGGATTCCGGCTTAAGGCCTGCCGGAATGACGTCTTTTTGGTCTTATACAAGACCCTCACTGTATACGCCGAAGAAGTTGCCAATCCCTCAGCCGAGTTCCACATCCAGCGTATCGAGAAACTTGTTGAAGGCGGTGAAGACCTCCATCACCCCCAACGCTTCGATGATCTCGGCATCGCCGGCGCCGGCCTCTTTGACGGCGGCAAATTCGGCGTCGGTGACATCATTGGCCGACCGGTTCGCTTTTCTGGCGAAACGGATCAGGGCACGCTCCCGGTCGGTGAATTCGGCCTGGTCGAGATCGTTTTCGATGCGGGCAATCTCTTCGGCACTGACCCCGGCCGCCTTGAGGGCACCGGTGTGGGCCGCCACACAGTAGCGGCAGCCGTTGTCTTTGGAGACCAGCAGGGCAATCGCTTCTTTGGTTTTGCGTGACAGCTGACCTTCCATCATCACCCGTTTCACCTTGTGCCAGTTCGCCTGCAAAAGCGGCGGATGATGCGCATAGGTCTTGAACAGGTTGGGGATCATGCCGAACGCGCTTTTGATCTCGGCATAAATCGCTTCGACATCGGCGGACGCCGTCCCCGGCGCAATCAACGGTATACGTGCCATCTCACGTCTCCTTTTGTCATTCGTCTTGATGCTGTTGTCGTAACAACCGATTTAACGCGGAGACGCTGAGACGCGGGAAAAAACCCGATTCACTTCAAGCTGTTCTCCCCGCGTCTCCGTGCCTCCGCGTTAAAATTCATCCTTGTTCGGCATCTCCAGCAGCCGCCGCAGCGAATTCAGGGTCCGCACCATCGGACCGTCGTCTTTCTGCAGACGCGACTGCATGATCGCCCCTTCCAGACTGGCGACCACAAGCTCGGCCAGCTCATTGGCCGGCAGATCGCGCCGGATGCCGCCACTCTGCTGCGCCGCCTCGATGGTGGGCCGCAGTCGTTCGATCCAGGCCGCAAACACCTCATTCACCAGTTCGGCAAAACGCGGCGCGACGTCGCTGGCCTCCAGGGCGGTGTTGCCGAACAGGCAGCCGCCGATGAAACCGGTATCACGATGATGCTTGAGCGCCATGCGGAAAAAATGGTCGAGGGCGTCAACCGGTTCACCCACGGCCAGAGCCTCATCGATAAAATGCAGAAAACGCTCGGCTTCCTGTTGCAGCACAGCAATACCGAGGGCCTCCTTGCCGGCGAAGTGAAAATAGAGATTCCCCTTGGTCGCGCCGGTCGCCTGCAGCAGGTCGCTGATGGTCGTTGCCAGAAAGCCTTTGCGATAAAAGACCCGGGTCGCTTCTTCGAGGATTCGTGCCCGTGTGATTTCGCCTTTTTTGCTGGCCATGACGTCGCCCACCTCCACCCCAAAGAAACAGACCGTTCGGTTTATTTATAAATTTAGCAGGTGACGATTGCTTGTCAAGGAGGCAGACGATTTTTGTGGCGGAAAGGAAGGAACTGGCGGGAGAGGTTGAAGCGCCGAGGCGCCCCTGTTATTCGGGGCGCCTCGGCTGTAACCGGTCAATACCTGCTCTCAGGGCTGGTGCTTGACGTCAAACTCATGCCCGCAAGCCGGGCACTTGGTCTTGGTTGTCCCGCTCGCGGTGTGCGCCGCACAGCCACTCAGGCCGGCGATCAGAACCGCGGCAACCAACAGGGTCATCAGACTTTTCATCATACATCCTCCTCTCGAGATGAGTTATTAGCGCAAGAACGCTGTTTCGATTATTTCACAACGAGTTGAGTTGTCAACAACTTTACGAAAAAAAGTTGCCCGTCCGGACAGGGGAACCGGCAGCGGCCGACAATTTCGGATACGGAAGTTGCGTTGTCTCCATGCTGGATGGCTTGCTCCCCAAACAATAACCGCTAGACTTGTTGGCGCAAGGGGATGGTCACGATTGCAGAGACGAAGACGGAGGCTGGTCAGATGAATGATGAACGGGTGGTGGTGATCGGTGGCGACGCTGCCGGCATGAGTGCCGCGGCCAGGATCCGCCGCGAGCAGCCGGAACGCGACATTCTGGTGCTGGAGAAAACCGCCTACACCTCGTATTCGGCGTGCGGCATCCCCTACTACATCGGCGGCCTGATCGACGATTTCAACCGCCTGATTGCCCGCTCGCCGCAACAGTTCCGCGACAAGTACGGCATCGAGGTGCGTACCGCTCACGAGGTAATCGCCATCGACACGGTGCAGCAGCGCGTCACCATCCGCACCGACCGCGGCGCCGAGATCAGCGAGCCATACGGTCAGCTGCTGATCGCAACCGGCGCCCGGCCGATCTGCCCGGAGGTGCCGGGCGCCGGCGCTGAAGGGATTTTCGGCCTGTCGACTCTGACCAGCGGCGAGCGGGTACAGACGTTCCTGAAGGAAGAGCGCCCGCGCCGGGCGGTGGTGGTCGGCGGCGGCTACATCGGTCTGGAGATGGCCGAAGCGCTGCTGCTGCGCGGCCTCGACGTCTCCCTGATCCAGCGCGGCGCGGAAGTCATGGGGACCCTCGACCCGGATATGGGCCGGCTGGTCTCTCAGGCGCTGCGCGACCTCGGCGTCACCCTCTATCTGCAAGAAGAGATGCAGGCGTTTGAAACCAGGGAGGGTCGACTGACCGGAGTGGTCACCGACCGGCGGACCCTGCCGGCGGATATCGCCATCCTCGGCATGGGCGTGGTGCCGCGGACAGATCTGGCGCAAGCTGCCGGGATTGCCTGGGGCGTGAAACGGGCGATCAGGGTCGATGAGCGCCAGCGCACGGAAACGCCGAATGTCTGGGCCGCCGGCGACTGCGCGACCAGCCTTCATCGCCTGACCGGACAGCCGGTGCATATCGCCTTGGGGACGGTCGCCAACCGGCAGGGGCTGGTGGCCGGCATCAACCTCTCCGGTGGCGAAGCCCGCTTTCCGGGCGTCGTCGGCACAGCGGTCAGCAAGATCTGCAAGGTCGAAGTGGCGCGCACCGGGCTGCAGGAAAAAGAGCTGCGGGAGATCGGGACCGACTATGCCGTCGCCACCATCGAAGCACGCACCCGGGCCGGCTATTTCCCCGGGGCCGGCAAGATCACCGTCAAGCTGCTGGGCGAACGGGGCAGCGGCCGGCTGCTCGGCGCGCAGATCGTCGGCATGGAAGGAGCCGCTAAACGGATCGACGTGATGGCCACGGCCCTGACAACCGGCATGACCGCCCAGGAGCTGATCGATCTCGACCTCAGCTACGCGCCGCCTTTTTCACCGGTCTGGGATCCGGTGCAGACCGCCGCACGGCAGCTGATCAAGGAGTTATAGGAAGAGAACAGGAGGCTTCACTCTTCCTCCTGTTGAACAGATAGGTTACAGCAACAACCAAGCTCCAGCAATAATGAGGATCGTTGCAGCGCCCCACATCAGCTTCTCAAGGGACGTGGCAACCACCTTGCGGCATAACTGTCGAACTCTTCTTTGCCGTACTGGTTCGTTCGATTGAACCGTCGTCGTTTCACCTGGCAGACCAGGAAGACTCCGACCGCCAGACAGATAAAGGCATAAAGAAGTTTCACAAAGCCCCTCTTTCGAATCTAATCTTTTCCAGCTGGGTCGTTCACTTCTGACTTCTGGTTGATATTTTCCCGACGATACCAGCCGGAGCATGAGCTCCGCTCTTCGCTGCGCCAGTCACCGCACTCAACCCGCTCTTTGCGGCACCGGAGACGGCTCCGGCTCCTTTCTTTGTCACTTCCATGAACTTAAACCGAGCGATATCTTCAAAAACGGCCTGTACCCTTTCAATCGCCATCTCTTCCTGCTCGTCAATTCGCCCATCGGCCTCGATGACCTCGCGCAGGAAAGAGACAAGCTCTCGTGACATCGCTTTGTAGTTGCAATCCTTGTTGTTGTGCTTTTTGAACTCGGCAAGGGAGTGAGCCAACTCCTTTACGGAGAACTCAGAGAGTCTGTTTTCTGTAAACGCCATCCCTTCGCAGACAAAGTCAGCGCCGTAGCCCCACTGCTTGACGAAATACGTTCTGATTGCGTCTCTTTCCGATTCGTCAATGTCGCCATCGATCGATGCCACCTTGAGAGCAAGGGGAGCCATCAGGTCGAACAATCCCAAGGCCAGGACATCCATCGGGGTATTGATGAAATCAGGAATTGTCGTGACCCGGCTGCCGGTCGTTTGCTTGAGGTAACGTGTCACTCCGATCCAGCCACCGCCAGCAAACACACCCGCCGCAACGACCCAGCCAATCGGCGTTACCGCAGTTCCAATACCGAAGAATGCCAGCATTGCCTGTTGGTGCAAAGAAAGTCGAGGCAACGGTTGCTGAGTTGGTTGGAACCATAATCGCACAGGATCACGACAGAGTCGTGTCTTGGCGGATTTTGGACGGCACATCAGATACCGTGCAGCAACTTGGCAGTTTCGCGGCAATCCTTTCATTCCCGATGTCCCCCCGTCCCCACAAATCCTGCAACGCTCTGAATATAATGCCAGCATATAAGAGAGGGTCAATTATACTGGCTTGCATACGGAAGTTGCTGTTCATGACTTGCTGTTGATGCCAAAGAAAACAACTCTGCACCGGGGGCGGGCTTGTTTACCCTCATGGTGTTTCACTGCGTGGCTTGCGTTATCGCAAAGACCTGACGCAAACCTGCCTTGTCGAACTGATCGGCATTGCCCAGCGTCATATCAAAAAGGGACACCCAGCCCTCCAGGCCATAAAAAAAGAGGCCAGCCCGAAATGAGCTAACCTCTTGATTTTGTTATGGCGCGCGGTACAGGATTCGAACCTGTGACCTTTGGCTCCGGAGGCCAACGCTCTATCCAGCTGAGCTAACCGCGCGTAAGTTTGCCTTTATAGCGAATCTTGCCTGCTAATGCAACTGCAAACCGCGCCGCCCTCATTGGCAGAAGCTTATTGCCTACACGGGCGGCTCCTTGCTAGTATGGAACCATGAGATCAGTCGCCCTGACATTCACAGCCCTCATCTGGGGGCTTTTTGCTTGCACGGCCGAGGCCACGGACAAAAGGGGCTTCCCCCCCCGCCAGGCACCTACCGCCCAGGTGGTCTCGGTGCAGACCAGCTACACCATCGAGCCGCTGGCCGCCAATGTCTATGCCGCCATCGCCCGGCCCGGCAGCAGGGCGACCACCAACGCCCTGTTCGTCATCGGCCGCGACTACGTGATCGCCGCCGGGGCGCACATGAGCCGGGAGGCGATCAACGATCTGTACGCCGCCATCGCCGCCCGCACGTCCAAGCCGGTGCGCTACTTCGTCCTCGCCCATCACCACGGCGGCTACACCAACATCGACTTCGATTTCCCGCGTGGCCAGGACGTGCTGATGACCTGGCAGACCTGGCGCAGCCTCGACGCTGAAGTCCGCGATCCGGAATACCCCCTGATGTTTTTCAACGACGGCCTGACCCTGCGACCAGGCGGATCGACGGTCATTTTGACCAACGTCGGCAAGGGGCACACCGACGGCGACCTGATCGTCTATATTCCCGAAGCCGACGTGGTGTTCGCCAGCGACCTGCTCTATGTCGACAGTGTCGGCTACATGGCGAGCGGGCACATGACTGACTGGTTGCTGGCTCTCGATTTCATCGAACAACTCGGCGCCGAACAGGTCGTCCCCGGCTACGGCCCGGTCAGCTCGGTCGAGGAGGTGTTTGAATTTGGTCAGTATTTCCGGGATTTTCTGACGGCGGTTCTGCAGCATATCGAACGCGGCGACAGTCTGGAAAAGACCATCGCCGAATTCAATCTGCCGCAGCATCGGGACAAGGACGGCTATGAACAGTTAATCAAGCTGAACCTGCAGCGGGCCTACCACGACCTGAAAAAGAGCTTCGGCCGCTAACCCCCCTGCTCCTCCTCTTCGTACGTCTTGCGCACCAGCAGGAAGATCACACCGAGCAACACCAGCAGAGCGACCGCCACACTCCCCCACAGTTTGCGTTTCCCCTGAGTCGTGTCGAACTCTTTGACACTGTCGGCAAGCTTGTCGAGTTCGGCCTGCACCCCGCCGGTCTCCTGCCGCACCTTCTGGACATCGACACTGTGAAACACCCGGTGGAAGCGGTTGCGCAGATCGAACAGTGCGCCTTCGAGGACTTCCGTACTGAAACCGCGTTTATGGATCCTCTGCAGTTCGCGGTCCATCTCGAGCAAACCGGCATCGGTCTCCTTGAGCGCCTGCTTGATCTCGGCGGCCCGGCCGTAGTCGTGACAGCGCGAACAGTCCTGCTCGTTGATCAGGTCGGGATGTGCCCGAACCACAGCATGATTGCCGTGACAGGTGACGCATTGCGCCCCACCGCGGTCGATCGCCTGGCCATGGGCGCTCTCGCGGTAGTCGCCGAGGACACCGACATGACAGCGGCCACAGAATTCCGGCACTTCGGCATAGGCGGGGACACCGATGAAGCCGCGCTCCGGACTCATGGCCATGACGAAATCGGTCGGATCGCCGCCATGGCAGTCATGACAGGAGATGCCGTTCTCGGCATGCACGCTCGTCTGCCACAGGCCAACCGGAGCGCCGAGGTGGCCGTCCAGCCCGCCGTGGCACTGCAGGCAGACCGTCTGCTCCTGGGCAGCGCCGGCCGGTACGACTGCCACCAGCCAGAGGAACACCGCGATCGTCAGCCCATTACGACAGTTTGGCGCCTTCATGAGTAGTGCCCCCAGACGGAAATGGCCACAAAAACCAGAATACCGAGAACGTAACAGGTGACGAACAGCGGCCGTTTCGCCGGGCGCCTCTCGGGGCCGCGGTCGATAAACGGCAACAGCGCGAGGAAGGTCATGAACGCTCCCTGCACACCGAGGCCGATCAGTTCGTTAGGGAAGATCTTCAGGGTCTGATAGGCCCAGAGGAAATACCATTCCGGCTTGATCCCCGGCGGCGTTACGAACGGATCGGCCGGCTCGAAGGCCGACGCGGGGAAGAACAGGGTCGGTGCATAAAAGACGATCGCCAGCTGCAGCGCCAAGAAGAAGCAGATCATCGCCGCGTCCTTGACCACGTAGTTCGGGAAGAACGGGATGCCGCCCGGATGCTCCTCATGCTCGAACATCGGCAGTAGTTCGGCATTTTTGAACTCGGCGCCAAAGGGGGGTGGCGAAATGCCGCGTCGCTTGACACAGAACAGGTGAAAACCGATCAGGCCGAGGAGCAGCAACGGCATACCGACCACGTGCAGGGCGAAGAACCGGCCGAGGGTCTGGTTGTCGACCGTCGGCCCGCCGCGCAGGAACTCGACCGCCAGCTCACCGACGACCGGGATCGCGCCGGGGGCATCGGTGGCGACCGTCGTCGCCCAGAAGGAGAGCTGGCTCCAGGGGAGCAGGTAGCCGGTCAGACAGAGCCCCATGGCGAGGTTGAAGAGAATGAAGCCGGACAACCAGGTAAACTCGCGGCGCCCTTTGTAGCTGGCCATGAACAGCACCGACAGCATGTGCAGCAGCAGGGCGATGACAATCACGTTGGCACCGACGGCATGCAGCATGCGCATCAGCCAACCGTAGGGGATTTCGTTCATGATGAACTGCACACTGGCATAAGCCTGGTCGACGTGGGGGACGTAGTAGACCAGCAGCAGAATGCCGGTGGCAATCTGCAGACCGAACAGGGCCAGCAGCACCGCGCCGAGGGTATACCAGGCGTTGACCTTTTTCGGCAACAGGTAGCCGCTCAACTCCTTGGCGAACAGATCCCTGACACCGAAGCGCACATCGAGAAAATCGATCACAAGTTTGACAGCCGACATCGCCACCCCCTAGCCGATAATGAGCAGGCCGCCGTCAACGACGACCGGCAGCGATTCAAGGGGGCTGGGCGGCGGGCCGCCAAGCACCTGACCTTCGCTGGAGAAGCGCCCGCCGTGACAGGGGCAAAGGAACTCTCCTTTGGCCGCCTCCCAGGAGATCACGCAGCCGAGGTGAGTGCAGACCGCCGACAGCGCAATAAACTGCCCGGCGGTCTGCTGCAGAACCACGGCCGGGCGACCCCGGTGTTGAAAAAAGTGCACCGCACCGACCGGTACCTGCTCGCGGGCAATTTCCACCTTGCCCGCGGCGTCGCCGGCCCCGACCGGCGACAGAAACCGCAGCAGCGGCCAGGCCGCGGCAGCCGTCAGCACACCGCCGACAGCTGCGGCCATGACCATCAGGAATGTTCGTCGTTGCACTGGAGAAACGTCACTGGCCTCCATGCGGCCTCCTTAGGGAAACAGTCAATCCGATAAACAGAACCAAACCCGAAACATTATAAACGCCACTTCGCGGTTTTCAACCGGGCCGGCACGACATCTCACTCCCCGATCATGGCGTAGACCGGAATACGCAGCTCTTTCTGCAACTCTCCCGCAGCCACCTGAATCCGGATGTAGCCGCTAAACCTGGAGCGCTCAGCGGTCGGCAGGTAAGCAATCGACAGTACAGTCTGTTCGCCCGGCTCAAGCTTCTGGTCAGCCAGAGTGGCGCGCAATCCGGGGGATGTGATGGTCGGCGTCGCCAGTTGCAGCGTCTTGTCTCCCTGATTGACCAGGGTGACTTCGAACGCCGCTTCCTCGCCGGCGGCAATTGTGCCGAAATTGACCTGCTGCGGCTTGACGCCGACCACCTCCCGCACCACTCCGGTCAGTTCCAGAACGGCGACCGGCTGTGAGAGATCGTTGGTGTAGAGGGAAATGGTCTTGGTGACCGGGCCGCGGAAGCCGCGGCTGTTAAATGTTGCTCGAATCTCGCCGCTCTGTTGCGGCTGCAGTTCGCGCGACGAAACCAGCGCGGCCGTACAGCCACAGGAGCTGCGCACCCGGTTGATCGTCAGCGGCTGATCGCCCTGGTTGGCAAAAACGAAAACGTGCTCGATTTTGCCCCCCTCCAGAACCGCACCGAAATCGTGCCGGGTCTGCTCGACCACCAGGCGCGGACCGGCCCAGACCGTTGCCGCCACCCCGGCCAGCAAAACAAGAAGGAGAAGCTGCCGCACTCCGTTGAGCATATCATCATCCTTTCCAGACAAGCGTCTGTCTCGCTGTAAAACAGCGCGATTATAGCACAACGGCGACAACGTCTGGCAACCGGCGGCAACATGGCGAAAAAATTGACACTAATTCCGGCTTTGCGCTAGTATGCGGCCAAAATGTGCCCACAGGGAGCCCTCATGCACAACCTGTCATTGCGGCCGCTCTACTCCCGCCAGGAGATCGCCGCCAAAGTCGAGGAGATCGCCGGGCGCATCGATGCCGACTACGCGGGCAAAGAGATCGTGATGGTCGCCATTCTCAAGGGCTCCATCCTGTTCATTGCCGACCTGGCCCGCGCTGTGCAGACCCCGGTCCTGCTCGACTTCATGCGGGTCGCCAGCTACGGAGCGGAAACCAGCTCTTCCGGAGAGGTCGAAATTCGTAAAGACCTGGAACTGGACATCGCCGGCCGCGACGTGCTGATTGTCGAAGACATCATCGACAGCGGCCTGACCTTACAGACCCTCTACCGGCATCTGCTGGCGAAACAGCCGAACAGCCTGCGCATCTGCACACTGATCGACAAGAAAGCCCGCCGGGAAGCCCGGGTGCCGGTCGACTATGTCGGCTTCAGCATGGAGGACGGCTTCATCATCGGTTACGGTCTCGACCTCGACGAGCGTTACCGGGATCTGCCCGACATCCGCCTGGTCGAAATGAACTGAACTGCCGTTACGGAGACACGGATGATTATCCAGTGCGACGAATGCCAGGCCCGTTTTCGCCTGGCCGACGAAAAAATCAAGCCGACAGGGACCAAGGTCCGCTGCTCCAAGTGCAAGCATGTCTTCACGGTCATGCCGCCGCCCGCGGAACCGGCAGAAGAACTTGACCGGTCGCCGGAGCAGGAGACCGCCACCGACTTTGCGACCGCGGCAACGGCGGAGCGGACGGAGGCGCCGGAGCAGGATACGGCGACAGCCGGGCAACCGGGCGCGACGACAGACGAGCCCGACGCGGGACGATCCATGGACCGACAGGAGGATGACGCCCCCTTCAGCGGACCGGAGAGTGACTTCGTCGAAAAGGAATCGTTCGAAGAATCGCCTGACAGCAGCAACGAAGTCGAGTCCGGGGCGACAACCGCTGATCAGCAGACCGACGCCATGGAATTCGACTTTGCCGACCAGGGGGAGAGTCCGGTCGCCACAGCGGACCAGGAGACCGCGCCAACCGGAGAGGACGCAGTTTACGGCGAATTTGACTTCGGCGAACCGGCCGATGATCGCGCGGAGTTCGCTTTCGGCGACGACGAATCGGTCGGAATTTCCGCAGAGACCGCGACAGCCGAGAGCTTCGCCGAAGAGACCGACGTCACCGACCGGGACGCTTTCAGTTTCGACGATGACGACTCTGCCGGCAGTTTCGGCTTCGAGACGGACCACGACTTCGCTGCCGACACGGGCGATACCGACTGGTCTGACGATCATGGTGACAGCACGGCGCCCCTCGACATTGAGGAACCGAGTTTCGGCTCGCAAACCGGAACTGATCGCTCCTCTGACGGGGAGGAAGCCGGGTTTGGTGAAATCGATTTCCCTGATGACGAAGAAGATCGAGGAGGCGGGCTGAGTCTGGACGACAGTTTTGCCCCACCCCCGCCCCTTGAGACAGAAAGCCGGTCGACAGAAGTGGCGCTGCCGGTTGCCGACACGCCCCCAGAGTCGCGGAGCGCCGAAGAAATTCCGATACCGCGCCCGAAAAGAACGGTCAAGCAAGGGAGGGGACGTTCCGTCGCGCTGCTGTTTGTGTTGCTGCTGCTGGCCCTCGCCGGGGGGGTCGGGTACCTCTCCCTGCAGGATGGCGGGCTCAGCGTCGCTCAGTTGACCAAGCGCTTCCCGTTCCTGCAACCTTATCTCGGTCAACCGGATGCCGTCGAGGAAGCCCCCAAGATCGACATCACGATTGCAGCCCCTGTCTACGTGAACAATCCGGAAGCCGGTCAGCTGCTGGTGGTCCAGGGCCAGGCGATCAACAATTACGCGACGCCCCGCTCTTCAATTACCGTCAAGGGGCTTCTCCTCGACAGCCAGGACCGGACCCTCATGCAGCAGACGGTCTTTTGCGGCAACCCGTTGTCCGAAAACGACCTGAACACGCTCCCCTTCGCCAAAATCGAGGAAGCGATGAACAACGAATTCGGCGACTCCCTGTCGAACATGAATGTTGCCGCCAAGGCGAAAATCCCGTTCACCGTGGTCTTCCGCAACCTGCCGGAGGGAATTGCCAACATCAGTATCGTGGTGGTCGATTCCAAGCCGGGCAGCCGCTAGTTGTCACCGGCAGAACAGGTATACCGAAATGAAAAGGGGCCCCGAACAGGGCCCCTTTTCATTTGACGAAGATGTCTACGCAACGAAGCATCAGGGAGCTTCGATGGCATTCACCGGACAGCTATCGACGCAAGCGCCGCAGTCGGTGCAGGATGCGGCATCGATGACATGCTTGTCACCCTGTTCGCTGATGGCATCGACGGGACAGGTGTCAGCGCAGGCTGCGCAGTTGATGCACTCGTCATTGATCGTGTGGGCCATGGTGATTCCTCCTCGATGGTTTTTTGTCTGTGTGGATTCTCCGAAATTCACTGGCGGAGTCTACAACAAGATGACGTCCCTGTCCAGCGCAAATCCCCAGGCCGCAGCCGCCGCTTTTTTGCCAAAAGACTTGCAATTCCTTTTCCCTTCGGCTACCCTTTCACAACATTTTTTAACAGGTAACATCCTGAAAAACCTGAATTAAACTTTTTAGACGCAAAACGTTTTCGGCCTGTTTCAAACGTTTTTTTATCTTTCCGAAAACATTTTAAAAAACATATCATCGACAAAGGAGTGACGCCATGGACATTCTTGCACTGAACTGCGGCAGCTCGTCCGTCAAGTATCAGTTGTATGACTGGGAGAAAAAAGAAGTGATCGCCAAAGGGATGGTCGAACGTGTCATCATCGGCGATTCATTCATCATTCACGAAGTCCCCGGCAAGGAGACTTACCGTGAAGAATACGAATGCCCCGACCACCAGGTTGCCATCCACCTGATCATCAAGACCCTGAGCAGCAAGGAACACGGCGTGGTCAGCGACATGAACCAGATCTCGGCGGTCGGGCACCGGGTGGTGCATGGCGGTGAGAAATTCACCTGCTCGGTAAAAATCGATGACGCCGTGCTGGCCGCCATCAAGGAGGTACAGCACCTGGCCCCCCTGCACAATCCGCCGAATATCGCTGGCATCGAAGCGGCCCAGTCGGTGCTCCCCGATGTGCCGCACGTGGCAATCTTCGACACCGCTTTTCATCAGACCATGCCGGAAAGCGCCTATACCTACGCTGTCCCCTACGAGTGGTACGAGAAACACGGTGTGCGCCGTTACGGCTTCCACGGCACCAGCCATCTGTACGTCTCCAAGCGCGCCGCGGTCATGCTCGGCAAGGACCCGAAGGACTGTAACATCATCACCATGCACATCGGCAACGGGGTCTCACACTCCGCCATCAAAAACGGCGTCTCCGTCGACACTTCCATGGGACTGACGCCGCTGGAAGGGGCGGTCATGGGGACGCGCTGCGGCGATCTCGATCCGGCGATCCCGATGTTTATTCAGCAGCAGGAGAATTTGACGGCCCAGGAGATCGACTCGGTTCTGAACAAGAAGTCGGGGATTCTCGGCATCACCGGCCAGTACACCGACCGGCGCGATGTCATTGAGGGGGCCGAGGAGGGCAACTGCCCGCGTTGCCAACTGGCCCTTGATGTCGAAGCCTACCGCCTGAAGAAGTACATCGGCGCTTATGCAGCCGCCATCGGCGGCATCGACGCCGTGGTCTTCACCGCCGGGGTCGGCGAGATGGCCTGGCTGATCCGCGAGAAGGCCCTGGAAGGACTGGAGTTCATGGGGATCCTGCTCGATCGCGAAAAGAACCGCAACACCATGACGCGCAAAAAGGAGAGTGTGATCACCACACCCGACTCACCCGTCAAGGTTTTCGTCATCCCGACCGACGAGGAACTGGTCTTCACCGAGGACGTGGTGGCGATCCTTGAAGAGACCTACACCAACCACATGAACTTCCAGTACAGCTTTGCCCGCCCCGAGTTTCAGCGCAAGTAGCCGGGCCCCTCACAGGAACGACAAAGGCCGGAGGCGTCATGCCCCGGCCTTTGTCGTTTCTCGCAAGGTGTTGATCGATTTCAGCCGGCGAGCACGTAGGAACCGAGGGTGCCGGCCAGATCGGCCGGTTCCACCGCCTCGATCTCGAAACCACTCAACTGCAGGTAGCGTTTGCCGTCCTCGATCGTTTTTTTCAGCTCGGCGTCGCTCCTCGGCTGTGCCGCCGGGATACAGACCAGCAGGTGCCGATCTTTCTTCAGGTTGAACAACAGATAAAGACGTTTCTGCTTGTTCTGTTTGAGAACCACCATGAAAGCCGCGCAGTACTGGGACGGATAGCCCTCAAGGGAAAGCTGCACGTTGTAGACCGAAGCCCACGCCTGAATGATCTGCTCGGTGGAGCGACACGGCAGACCTTGAAGATCCCAGTCGGGATGAAATTTGGCGCCTTTTTTGGGTGCCGGCCGCAGTTCGTGAGGGAGCGGTTTGGCAGGTTTAGTCGGTTTGGCCGGTTCCGGGGCGGCCGGTGGGGCGCTACTCGCCGGCGGCGCGGCGGCAACAACCGGCGCGGTCGCCTGAGACTGCACGGCCTGCAGCAGCCTGGTCTCGAGATCGTTCAGCCGCTGTTCCACTCCTTGCTGGGCGCTGACCGCGCTCTCCTTGCCACGACGCTCCCGCGCCAGTTCCGACTCGAGCGCTGAGAGCTTGTCGGTCAACCGCTGCACCTCCTCGTCGGCCGCCGCTGCGGTGGCAACAGGCGGCGTGACTGCCGGCGGACGGGCGGCCGCGGCGCGGCTCTCCTTGAGGGCCCGCTCCAGGGTCTCGATCAGCCGGTGCGCTTCGTCGAGTTCATTTTCGAGTTCGGCGCGCTGCTCGACATCCCGGGCTTGCTCAGCCAGCGCATCCCTCAGCTCGGCCTTGAGAAGTTCGATCTGCTGGGTGGCCAGGGCGCCGCCCCCACCGGCCGTCAGCACCAGACCGCTGCCGCTGCCGCCGAGTTCTGCTTCCAGGGCTTCGATCCGTTTCTGATCGGCAACCGCCCCTTTCTCGAGACGCTGGCGGATGATCCGCTCCTGCTCCAGCTCATCACGCAGGTTCGACTGGTCGGCAACGGCCTGATCGAACCGCTGCTGCAACGCCGCGAGCCGCGCATCTTCACCCGAGCGTTCAGCCTCAGCGGTGTTGGAGCGCTCCTCGGTCTCCGCCAGAGTCTGGCGGAGTGCGTCGAGTTGCGCATGCAAGTCTGCCTGTTGCTGATCCTGCTGCCGCCGGGCTGTCTGTTCGTGCTCCAGACGGGCCTGCACGTCGCTGAGCTCGGCCTGCAAGGCGGCGACGTGCTGCTCCGTCTGCTGGAGCTGTTGTTCTGCATCAATAGCCCCGGCGGCGATCTCGGTCGCATCGGCCAGCTCTTTTTCCAGGCCGGCAATTCTTAGCTGGGCGGCTTTGATCTCGGCCACCAGCTCTTCGTACCGGGCACTCTGGTGCTCCGCCTCTGTCTGGGCCGCGGACAACTGGCCGGTCAGCTCCTTGACCTCCCCCTGCAGTTTGACGATTCGTTGTTTCTGTTTCAGAGCGTCGGCGCTGATTGTTTCCGCATCGACCAGTACCTCTTCGAGTTCCTGGATCCTTTTTTCAGCGGCAGCCATGAGCCCTTCCAGTAACTCCCGCTCGGCCCGCTCCTCACGATAGAGCACTTCGCTCTTTGCAAGGCGGCCGGTCAGATCCTCGACCTGCCCGGACAGCACCTCCAGTTCGGCATGGCCCGGTACGTTGGCCGGGGCGAATTGCCGACAGAGCAGTTCGCGCAGCATCGCGGATTTTTCATCGATCCGTTTTTCGGCATTGATTTTCAGTGCGGCCCGCTTCCCGGCAGCGCTGTCCGGCCCTTCATCATCGAGGGTCGTCTGCAGCTGCGCCAGCTGCGCTTTCCTGTCGGCCGCCGCCCGGCGAGCCTGCTCCGGTGTCTGCAGGCCGGGGATGTCACGCAGCACAACCTGACGCATGGCCGGACTGAGGTTGAGTTGCACCGGTTCCATCTGCAAACCGAGTTGCTGCACAGCCTCCAGGCCGGTCTGCACCATCCCCCTGGCGGACGAGTTGCGAGCGGCAAAGACCACGGCACGTTTCAAGCTGCGGCAGAAAAAGCCGACATGGCAACGGGGTTCCTGGTCGGTTGTGTGCCGACAGACCACGGCGTGCAGTTCGAAGCTGTCGCCGTTGTCCGCTGTCACCGAGATCGTCTCGGACGACCGATAGAGTTCCTCGACATGGTCATTATCGACTTCACAAAAGCCTTCGGATTCAAAAATCAGCATGACACCCCCTGCCTGTCGAAAAGAATCTCTGAGACTCAAACCTGCTGCAAAAAGGGCCGATGACAAGTCATCGGCCCCTGGAGTACCCACCGGCAGCGAGCAGAATCAGCCCTGGGCCTGCACCGCCGTGATGGCCGCGACCGAGACGATGTCGTCGACCGAGCAGCCGCGCGACAGGTCGTTGACCGGCTTGGCCAGCCCCTGGACAATCGGGCCGACTGCCTCGGCGCCGGCAACCCGCTCGACCAGCTTGTAGGCGATATTGCCGGCATCGAGATCGGGGAAGATCAGGGTATTCGCCTGGCCGGCCACGCTCGAACCGGGGGCCTTCTTGGCACCGACCTTGGGGAGCAGGGCGGCATCGGCCTGCAGCTCGCCATCGATCTGCAGGTTGGCGTCAAGTTTTCTGGCGATCTCGAGCGCCGCGAGCACCTTGTCACAGTCTGCATGGCTGGCGCTCCCCTTGGTCGAAAACGAGAGCATCGCCACCCGGGCGTCGACCCCGAGGAAACTCTTGCAGCTGGTCGCCGTGGCGACAGCGATCTCCGCCAGAGCCTGTGCGTCGGGATTCGGATTAACCGCGCAGTCGGCGAAGCAGAGGACCCCGTTCTCGCCAAAATCGGGATTTTTGGTGACCATCAGGAAGACGGAGGAGACCGTCTTCATGCCGGGCGCTGTGCCGATCACCTGGAAGGCGGCGCGCAGCACGTCACCGGTGGTGTTGAAGGCGCCGGCCACCATGCCGCCGGCATCGCCCTGGCGCACCATCATCGCGCCGAAGAACAGGTTGTCATCAGCGGACAGGGTCTCACGGGCCTGCTCCGCGGTCATCCCCTTCTTCTCGCGCAGTCTCACCAGTTCCGCCACATAGCCCTCGAGGTTCGGCGCACTGGCCGGGGCGATCATCTGTACGCCATCCAGAGCGACGCCGAGTTCCTGCGCCTTGGCCGCGATGACCGCTGGGTCACCGAGCAGTACCGGGCTGGCCAGGCCGTCGCTGGCGATCTGTGCGGCCGCCTGAATCATGCGGTCGTCGTAGCTCTCCGGCAGCACCACGGTCTGCAGGCTGGCACGCGCCTTGGCCTTGATCTGATCAACAAGATGCATCTCACGCCTCCTCAAACGTAGTTTTAGAAAGTCTCAGTATATATCCAATGCGCGACTGAGGGTCAACGGTTTTCCCGTGGGCGTGACGTTGCGCGAATGAAGTGGCCGAAAAAGCGTCGATCCTCTATAATGACGAGCAATGCCCGGACTGCCGACGACATGACCCCGACTGCTCGACAACAACGCCTGACCACCGGCTTTTTTCTTCTCTCCCTGCTGGTTCACCTGCTGTTTCTGCTGATCCCGGAATCGACCTTTCTGCCAGCGATCGATCCGCCGGAACCGGTTTACGTCGAGATGCGTCCGCCGCAGCAGCGGGAGCGGGAACTCGACCTTGCCAGCCGGCCGGAACTGGAGAAACCGCGGGAGACCCCGGCGCAGAGGCTCGGTCCGACCGATCAGGTGGTCGAGCGGGAACAGGCCCCCGAGGGCGATGCGACCGAAGACCGTCCGCCGGTCAGCGCGACACCGCCTGCGCCACCGACGCCGCCGGTCACTGCAACGACACCTCCCCGGCGTGAACCGCCGCCGGCCGCGCCACCGGTACGCAGTGAACCGCCGCGGCCGGTGAGTCCGGGAGGCGAGCGCCCCGTGACCGAAAGCGTCGCCCCGGCGCCTCTGGAGCAACCGCTGCCGGATCTGCAACAGCTGACCCGGATCTCACCGGGAGCGCTGGCCCGGATCGAAAGCGACTGGCGCCAGAAATATCGTGACAATCTGCAGCAGGGGGATACGGTCTGGCTCGATACCGAGCAGGATCTGCTGTTCTCGTTCATGCGCCGCTTTCGCGACAACATCTACCTGGTCTGGAACTACCCGGCCGCGGCCGCACAGCTCGGCCAGGAAGGAACCTGCCTGTTGCGCATCACCGTCGACCGCCAGGGGAATGTCGATGAAGTGCGGCTGCTGGAGAGCAGTGGTTCGCCGAGTCTCGACAATGAAGCGATCCGTGCCGTCAAACTCGGCGCCAGCTACGGTCCGCTGCCGCAAGCCTACCCGAACGACAAGCTACACATCATGGCGTTCTTCCAGTACAGTCTGGAACGGACCGGCTACCGCCGGCCGGTGCGGGTCTACTGATGCGGGCGGTATTTCAACCCTGCCAGCGCAGCTTCGGCCGGCGCGCCGCCGCCGCTTCGTCGAAACGGCGCACCCGGGTGCGCTGCGGCGCCTCTTTCAACAGTTCCGGGGCAGTCTCGGCCTCCTGGGCGATTGCCAGCATCGCCTCACAGAACTCGTCAAGCACCTCTTGGCTCTCGGTTTCAGTCGGCTCGATCATGATCGCCCCCTTGACCACCAGGGGGAAGTAGATTGTCGGCGGATGATAGCCGCAATCGATCAGGCGCTTGGCCAGGTCGAGGGTATGGCAGTCGTTGGCCAGGTTCTGGTCGGAGAAGACCACTTCGTGCAGCGAACGGTTCGGATACGGCAGGTGGAAGACCTCTTCCAGCCGGGCACGCACGTAGTTGGCGTTGAGCACCGCCAGTTCGCTGGCCCGCTTCAGCCCCTCGCCGCCCATGCTGCGGATGTACGCCCAGGCCCGCAGCATGACGCCGACGTTGCCGTGGAAGGCGAGCAGACGACCGATGCTCTCCGGCCGATCCGTCTGCAGTGCGTAGCCCTCGCCGTCCCTGACCACCAGCGGCCCGGGGAGAAACGGCGCCAGCGACGCGGTCACGCCGACCGGTCCGGCCCCCGGCCCGCCACCGCCGTGCGGTGTCGAGAAGGTCTTGTGCAGGTTGAAGTGCATGACATCGATCCCCATGTCACCGGGGCGGGCGATCCCCATCAGGGCGTTCAGGTTGGCGCCGTCACAGTAGACCAGGCCACCCCGCTCGTGCACCAGCCGGCAGATCGCCTCGATCCCGGTCTCGAACAGGCCGAGGGTGTTCGGGTTGGTCACCATCAGCGCCGCGACCTCGTCGGTCATGTGCGCTTCGACCTCGGCAAGGCTGAGCACACCCCGGCTGGCAATCGGCACCACTTCATAGCCGGCCAGGGCCGCGGTCGCAGGATTGGTGCCGTGGGCCGTGTCGGGGATCAGGACCTTGCCACGCCGCTGCCCCTGCGCCTCCTGCCAGGCGCGGATCGTCAGCATGCCGGCCAGTTCGCCGTGGGCGCCGGCGGCCGGGTGCAGACTGACCCGGGCAAATCCTGAGATCTCCTGCAGCGCCTCCTGCAGACCGAACATCAGCTGCAGAAGCCCCTGGGCCAGATGGGCCGGCGTCTCCGGATGGACATCAGCCAGGCCGGGGAGCCTCGCAGCCAACTCGTTCAGCTTCGGGTTATATTTCATGGTGCAGCTGCCGAGGGGGTAGAAACCGGAGTCGACACCGTAGTTCCAGGTCGACAACCGGGTAAAATGCCGAACCACGTCGATCTCCGACAGTTCCGGGAAACCGTCGATTTCCTCGCGGCAGAGCTCTGCCGGCAGCGTCGCCGGCGGCACATCGAGCCCGGCGAGGCTGTAGCCGGTGCGCCCCGGCACCGAGTGTTCGAACAGCAGCTTTTCATTGAGCACCAGGCCGCTGGTTCCGATCGTTTTCATGCGACACCTCCCGCAAGCGCGGCCACCAGACCGTCGATCTGCTCCCGCCGCTTCTGCTCGGTGACACAGACCAGCAGGCAGTCGGCAAGTTCCGGATACGCCCGAGCCAGCGGGATCCCGCCAAGAATACCGTGCCGTTCCAGTTCGCCGAGCAGCTCCGGAACCGGCCGGGGGCATCGGACGACAAACTCATTGAAGGCCGGTCCGGCAAAAACGAGACTGAAACCGTCGAGTTCGGCAATCCGCTGCCGCGCATAAGCCGCCTTGGCCAGGTTCTGCTGCGCCAGCTCGCGCAGCCCCTGCTTGCCGAGCAGCGCCATGAAGACCGTCGCCATCAGGGCGCAGAGCGCCTGGTTCGAACAGATGTTCGAGGTCGCCTTCTCCCGCCGGATATGCTGTTCACGGGTCGCCAGCGTCAGGACGAAGCCGCGCTGACCATCGCGATCGACGGTCTCGCCGACCAGCCGCCCCGGCATGCCGCGTACATCCTGCTGCCGCGCGGCAAAAAAGCCGAGATAGGGGCCGCCGAAAGAGAGCGGCAGACCGAAGCTCTGGCCTTCGCCGACGACAATGTCGGCGCCGAGTTCTCCCGGTGGCTTGAGCAGGCCGAGGGCGATCGGCTCGGCAACCGCGGCGATCAGGCGGGCGCCACAGCGATGGGCAGCATCCGCCAGGCCAACGAGATCTTCGATGACGCCGAAATAGTTCGGATAGCCGGCCACCAGCGCCGCCACCCGGTCGTCCAGCAGCCGGTCGAGGGCCTGCGGATCGATTCGGCCGTCGGCGGCGTACGGCACATCGACCAGTTCCAGATCGAGATAGCGGCAGTAGGTTCGGACCGTCTCGCGGTAGCGGGGATTCAGTCCGGCGCCAAGGAGAACCTTGTCGCGCCGACTCAGGCGGACAGCCATCAGCACCGCCTCCGCGCACGCCGAAGCGCCGTCGTACATCGACGCATTGGCGACATCCATGCCGGTCAACTGGCAGACCAGGGTCTGGAACTCGAATATCGCCTGCAGGGTTCCCTGACTGATCTCCGGCTGGTAGGGGGTGTAGGCCGTGTAGAATTCGCTGCGCGAAATCAGCTGGTCAACCACCACCGGGATGAAGTGTTGGTAGGCACCACCGCCGAGGAAGCTGTTGCAGGCGGTGGTCGCGGCGTTTGCCGCCGCCAGACCCTGCAGCTCGGCAAGCAGGTCGGTTTCGCTGGCCGCTGCGGGCAGAGCGAGGGGGCGCTTGAGACGCAGACTGTCCGGCACCTCGCAGAACAGTTCCGCCAGGGAGTCGACGCCGATCCGCGCCAGCATGCGGGCGACGTCGCCAACGGTGTGCGGCAGATAGCGCATCAGCTATTTTTCCTCGGCGATCAGCGCCTGGTAGTCTTCGGCCTCCATCAGACCGTCGACTTCGGCCGTGTCGCTCATGCGGATCTTGATCAACCAACCATCTTCATACGGCGAGGTATTGATAATTTCCGGAGCATCGATCAGCTCCTCGTTGACCTCCTCGACCACTCCGGAAACCGGCGCGTAGATATCGGAGACTGCCTTCACCGACTCGACCACCCCGAACGCCTTGCCGGCGTCGAGGCGGACGCCGACCTCGGGCAGTTCGACAAAGACCACATCCCCGAGGGAATCCTGGGCGAAATCGGTGATACCGATAATGGCCAGATCCTCTTCAACCTGTACCCATTCGTGCTCTTCGGTGTACTTCAACTCTTCCGGGAAATCCATGATATCCTCCTTGGCTTGGCGTCGTCAGGAAACGAAAGGGAGTTTCACCGCCCGGGCCTGCAGGCGGCGGTTACGTATCTCGATATCGATCTCTGTGCCGGCAGTCTGCAGGCCGGCTTCAACCAGGGCCAGGGCGATCCCGGTCTGCAGGGACGGCGACATGGTGCCGCTGGTCACCACGCCGACCTGACGGCCGCCGGCATGGATCGGATAGCCTTCCCGGGGGATGCCCCGCTCCGCCATAAGCAGACCGGCGCGCCGTCGCGGCAGACCGGCCTGCTGCTGGGTAGCCAACGCCGCACGGCCGACAAAATCGCCCTTGTCGAGCTTGACAATCCAGCCGAGGCCGGCCTCGAGCGGCGTGATGCCGGCCGACAGTTCATGGCCGTAGAGCGGATAGCCCTTCTCCAGGCGCAGCGTGTCCCGCGCACCGAGGCCGACCGGCACCAGGCCGTCGGCCGCGCCGGCCTCAAGCAGCCGACTCCAGAGAAGACCGGTCTGCTCGGCAGGAAGGTAGAGTTCAAAACCGTCCTCACCGGTGTAGCCGGTGCGGGAGATCAGCATCGGCACACCGGCCACCTCCCCTTCCCGGAAATGATAATAGGTGATGGCGTCGACGGCAACGTCTGTCAGCTGCGACAGAATCCGCACGGCATGCGGCCCCTGCAGGGCGAGTTGCCCGAACTGCTCGCTGAGGTTGCTCAGGGCGACCCCGGTCAGGCCGGACTCATCGAGCACCTGCTCCATCCAGGCGAAATCCTTGTCGGTATTGGCGGCGTTGACACAGAGCATGAAATGGACGGCACTGTGCCGGTAGACGGTGACGTCGTCAACGGTGCCGCCGTCGGTGTAACAGAGGGCGTTGTATTGCACCTGGCCGTCCGCCAGCCGGCTGACATCGTTGCAGGTCAGGTACTGGAGAAAGTCGAGGGCCTCTCGACCGCGGACTGCAATCTCCCCCATGTGTGAGACATCGAACAGGCCGGCACTGCGCCGCACTGCCAGGTGCTCCTCGATGACTCCACGGTACTGAACCGGCATCTCCCAGCCACCAAACTCGACCATGCGCGCACCGAGGTCACGATGCGCCGCATGCAACGGGGTCTTTTTCACGGGGGCTCCTTACAAGTGATGAAACCGCAAAAGTCAAACGCTACCGAGGAGGCGCGGAGAAAACGGCTGAGAATCGCGCAGGATTGTCTCAGCGTCTCCGCGTTCAATCGGTTCTTTCCGGCGTTGCGACGTTACGTGCTAAGCCAGGATTTCGGGGATTCGCTCTTCCTGACCGAGGGTCATCAGGTGCGCCCCCTGACAAAGCTCTCTGGCCCAACCGACCGCTTCGCGGGCGATGGCCACCCCTTCAGCGACCGGGTCGGTGGCGGCGTCGAGACGGTCGATCAACCCCTGCGGCACGCGGACGCCGGGAATATGTTCGTTGAGAAAGCGGGCCATGCGGCCGCTGCGCAACAGCAGCACCCCGGCCAGAACCGGCGTCGTCAGCGGGACCATCGCCTCCATGAAGCGCGCCAGGGGTTCCCGGTCAAACAGCGCCTGGGTCTGAAAAAAGCGGGCGCCGCTCTCGACCTTCTTGGCGACCTTTTGAAACATCAGTTCGAACGGCTCGGCAGCCGGATTGACGGCCGCGCCGGGGAAAAAGCGCGGGATGCCGTCCAGGGAGCGCCCGGCCAGATCGGCGCCACGGCCGAGGGTCGAGATCGTTTCCAGCAGCTGCACTGAATCGAGATCGAAGACCGGCCGCGCATCGGGGTGGTCACCAAACCGACTGTGATCGCCGGACAGGGCCAGCAGATTCTCCACCCCCATGGCGGCGGCACCCAACAGATCAGACTGCAACGCCATCCGGTTGCGATCACGGCAGGTCATCTGCAGGATCGGCTCCAGCCCGACCTCTTTGAGGCGGATCGCCAGGGGGAGCGCCGCCATGCGCATATTGGCGCCCTGATTGTCAGTGACATTGATGGCGGTCACGCCACGAAATGCCCTGGCGACCGCCAGCGACGCAGCGACATGAATCCCCTTGGGCGGGGCGATCTCCGCAGTGACCACGAAGGCACCGGCGGCGAGTTGGCGGGCGAGTTCCGACATCTGATCCTTTTAGCGCACTCTGTGCCGGCCCGGTTTAAAGCGCCGGCTCCATTTCTTCGGCGGAACCCGGCGGGCGAACACCCCCGGCCGCTGCTGCTTCTTCAGGCGTTCGAAAATCAGATGCCAGGCGCAGTCGATCTCCGCATCGAGTTCGCAACGGCCTTCCTGCATGCCGCCGCACGGGCCGTTGAGCAGTCCTTTGGCGCAGGTGGTCACCGGACAGATGCCGGCGGTCTCGTTGAGGATGCAGTCGCCGCACAGCGAACACATCTCCTCGTACTGGCCGAAGCGGCGCACATTGCCGAGAAACAGGGAGTTCAGCGCGCCGACAACTCGCTTGTCGCTGTTCGCCGAGATCGATTGCACCCCGGAACCGCAGGCGAGCACGACCAGCGCCTCAGCATCCTGCACCGCCTGCCGGTGGTGACGCAGATCGCGGGCGGCACGCATGATATGACAAGCCTCGTCGATCACCACGCTGCCAGTCACCGTGCGTTCCTGTTCGACCAGCCACTCCTGCAGCTGGAAGATCTCCTCCTCGCCACCCGACTTGCAGGCTGTGGCGCAGGCGGCACAGCCGACCAGAAACAGGCGCCGATAGCCGGCGAGAGCCTCCTCCAGTTCTTGCAGTGGTTTAAGCTGGCTGATGATCATGGGGACACCTGGGACTTGGGACTTGGGACTGAAGACTGGCAACTGGGGACTGGGGACTGGGGACTGGCTTTAAGCTTCTAGCCCCCAGCCCCTAATTGCCAGCCCCCGGCTTCAACCGGCTCTGCGCCGCGCGCTCGCCACCGTGTTGTAGAGGAGCATGCTGATGGTCATCGGCCCGACGCCGCCCGGCACCGGCGTGATGGCACTGGCGCGCTCGCGGGCCGCCTCGAACTCGACGTCACCGACCAGTTTCTTCTCGCCGACCCGGTTGACACCGACATCGATGACCACAGCCCCCTCCTTGATCCATGCGCCCTTGATCATCTCCGGCCGACCGACCGCGGCGATCAGCACATCGGCGCGCCCGACCTGTTCGGCAAGGTTGCGGGTGCGCGAATGGCAAATCGTCACGGTCGCATGCTGGGCCAGACACATCAGGGCGACCGGCTTGCCGACAATATTCGAGCGGCCGACCACCACGACCTCCTTGCCGGTCAGGTCGACGCCGGTCTGTTCGAGCATTTTCATGACGCCGTAGGGCGTACAGGGTTGAAACAGCGGGTTGCCGGTAGCCAGCCGGCCGACATTGTACGGATGAAAGCCGTCGACATCCTTGGTCGGCACGATCGCTTCGAGAATTTTGTTCTCGTCGATCTGCTCCGGCAGTGGCAGCTGCACCAGGATGCCGTCGATGCGGTCATCGCGATTCAGTTCATCGATCAGCGCCAGCAGCTCCACTTCCGTAGTCTCCGCCGGCAGCTTGTGCTCGTCGGAGAAAATGCCGGCCGCGGCACAGGCTTTCTCCTTCATGGTCACATAGACCCGGCTGGCCGGATCGTCGCCGACCAGCACCACCGCCAGTCCGGGGGTAATGCCTTGCGCCTTGAGACCCTCGACATCCCGGGCCAGGTCTTCACGAATGGCGGCGGCAATCGCCTTGCCGTCAATAATCTTGTCCATGCAAACAACCTCCTTGGAATGATGAAGTACGACTATACGCAACGCGCTGCGGCTTGTAAATGCCCGGCGTGCGTGTCGGCTATTTTCTCGAATCCTCAAAAATCTCTGCAGGGACTCCCGGTTGACAAACCAGGCCGGACGGTTATGTTTTAACAGTTTCTCATTTCAAACACTATGGAGGTGGCAATGAAACGGAGTCTTCTGTTGCTGGCGGGGGTACTGGCTTTCACGTGTACGGGCTATGCCCAGAACATCGGACCGGGGGTTCCGGCGAAGAATTGGCCGGGCAATATCGCGACACCGAACTTCGGCATCGGCTATCACTTCAGTCAAGCCGAATGGGACGGCTTCGACGTCGAGGGCCAGCGCATTTATGCCCATTTCGGCGCCGTGTTCGGCGACCAGAGCACACCGAACTACGAGGTTTTTCTCCGCCTTGGAGCGGCAAACGGCGAGGTGGACAATTACTTCGATTTGCGCGACCGGGGACTCGGCAGTGAAGATTTTGAAAGTGACTTCGAACCGATGTATGCCGCCGGCATCAAGGGAGAGTTCTACCAGGGCCGGGTTTTCGGCTGGGGGGGCGTACTGCAGGGCCTTTACATAAACTCCCTCAAGGACGACTACAAACGTCAGATCGGCGGCATCGACTTTAAGGTGTCAGTCGATATGGAAGACTACTGGGAACTGGAACTGGGTCTGCCGATTCACGCCAGAATCCCCAATGGACTTCTGTACCTGGGGCCGGTCATCTACCATTCGACCGCCGACGGTATCCTGACCGTCCGCGCAGATGATGGAGTGTCATCCCTTTCGCTGCAGACCGAGGAGAATATCGACGAAGATCACAATGTCGGCGTGTTCGGCGGCGTGGTTTTGAGGCTGGACAATGTCTCCCTGGAACTGGAAGCAAAGTACAAAAGCGATATCTCGGCGGGGGCCCTGCTGACCTTTACTTTCTGAGTTTGCAGAAAAAAACCCGGATGACCGAAGTGGGCCGCAACAGTCTCAGGTTGCGGCCCACACATTTTTCCTCGAATCCTGCCGGAAGAGCTCTACAGCAACGCGCTAAAGCACCTCAGTCATCAAAGACCGCTCGCCTGGCCCGCTTCCCTTTCCTGCCATACGTCCTGACGAAGTCATCGGTCCCTGTCAAAACTCAAATTTCATCTCCCCCATGACCCCACGGATCCGGTATCCGGAACGAACCTCTTCGCGGTAGCACAGCGTTGAACTGAACCCGGAGTGACCAACAAAGTTCAGCCCCACCCCGAAAATCAAACCGTTTGCTTCTTCATCCCGTCCCTTGATCTCAAAGGGGTAGCCCGGATACCCGCTGAATTCGGCCGTGATCTCTCGCTCGTCGATATCGAAATCGTAATTCCAGGAGGTATAAATCTCGGGGACAATCATTCCGCTGGAGATGTTGTAGATCCTGGCCATCCGCGCACCGAGATCCGAAACCAGGGAGGACGTCAATCGACTCCTTACATTGAGCCCCAGCCTTTCAGCTCCTGATTCGTTGAAACCAGTTTCTTTCAGGTGCACGTAGCTCAGCCCCGCAAAAGGCTGGAAACGCCACGAGCCAGGCATCGAGAGGGTATAACCCGCCTCGACCTGCGCAGACCAGGTGATGCCGTCGTGATCGCTGAAAACGATCCGAGGGCGGAAATCCTCTTCCGTCGCGCGGGCGTTGTCGTAACTGTGATCACCATAGGAGAGCAGCCCGTCAATATACATCCGACCCTGCAAGTAACTTCCGTACAGGGAAGCATACAGGCTATCGATATCACCACTGCCGAGATTGTTATCGACATCCAAATCGGTTTGGGTATAACCGAGACTGACTCCCAGCAGCAAATGATCCATAAAAAGACCATCCAGCCCTGCAGTCAGACTTTGTCCATCGAACTCGTAGCCATCGAAGTCCCCGTCGCGGTCCTGTTCCCCCTGGTATCCGGCTACATTCAGCCACAAACCGTAACTGCCTTCATCCTCCTTGTCCAGCAACCGGGTCAAGCCCTTGTCTGTTCCGTCTGTTCCGTTGAACGCCAGAAGAAGACCGCGTCCGCCGTAAACACTCCATGACTGCAGCGAATTCGCGGGCAATTTCCCTGACAATCGCACGTTCTGCATTCGTTGCAGCACGGGCTGTGCATGCAACTGCGTCATCTTCAGCGTGGTTCTGGTAAAATGGTCATAGTAATCAGGCACCAGTGGCTCGTAAACCAGGGAAAGGTCAGCAGCATCAGGGATGTCAAACAAAGCTCTCAGGAAAGTATCCGAGCCCTGCCCCATCTGCACGTCATTGAAGACCTGCCCGACGGCTCTCTGGTTTTCGGTGAGCTCCAGCGGGGCATAGGTGATATCCAGGGCCAATGCCAGAGTCTGGGGATCAGGAGTCACCAGCATGTAACTGACGACGGCCGAAGGCTGCACTGCGAGGTCCGGATTTTCTGCGAGAAGCCCCTGTTCGCCAGAAACAATGGTAACCAGGTGATAGCCGGGCTCCAGACGCTCGGGGTTGAGGAGATTGACATCAATCTGTCCGGCAACCTGAGCGGCACCATCCGCGCTCAGGCGATCGGTACGAGTCCCGTCGAAGTCGAGGTCCAGGGTAAAATGTCCGGAACCGGTTTGGACAAAGTCACCGGCAAGTTCTGTTGTTACGAGATTTGCGACATCTCCCGGAGAGAGCTGACCTGCGTTGGTCAAGCGTCCTGTGCCGAGATTGTAAATCTGGCCGGCAATTAACGTGCCCTGCGCCTCATTCAACACCAGATTGGCACCTGAGCCAAGATCAATGTTGCCGACAATCACCCCGGAATTAAGAACCTCTTCGGTCCCCGAATCACCCCGGAGAGCTGTGCCGGCCAGACCATCGACCGTCAACAGAGTCCCTTGCGTCACCAGGGCATTCTCGCCACCGCCTGCAAAGCGGACCGCGCTGCCTGTACCGCTGCCACCAAGCGCCATGTCCCCGTCGAACACAACCTGCAGACGGCCACCAGCTCCATCACGGTCCCCCTCGACAGAAATCGCATGAGAATTCTGCCCCGTTGCGTTCACCGAACCTGCGGCGGTGATGTTCACCCGACCTCCAGAGCCATCAACGCTGATATTCTGGACGCGAATCCCGTCCGCCTCATTCCCGGTGGTTGATATTTCCCCCTGGGTACTGACAGTAACCTGACCGGCCCCCGCCATCGATGCCGAAATCCCGCTGGATCTCTCTCCAGAGGTGAGTATCGCGTCATCCGCAACGATTGTCAGGCTGCCAGCAGATCCGGCACGTCCTGAACTGCGCACGGCAACCGCATCCGACTCCCGACCGCGAGTGGTCACCGTCCCTGTCAGGTTAACCGTCACATCACCCGAGGCACCCTCACTGACCGACTCAGCAACCACGCCACGTGAGGCCTCTCCTGCCGTGTAAATTTCGCCGACATTAACCGTGACAGCCCCCGACTCCGCCGAGCCGAGGCTCCCGGCATACAGGGCATCGGACTCATCGCCGAAGGTGTACACATGGGCTGGAAGGTTCACACTGACGGCACCGGCCGCCCCTTGACCTGCGTCACTCTGGGCAAACAACCCAGGGGAGCGGTGCCCTGACGTTTCGACAAACCCTTGACTTTCAACCTGGACACCGCCTGCACCATTGCCACCGATGCTCTGGGCGAAGAGTCCGAGCGCCTCGGCCCCGGTGGTGATGATGTCTTCGCTGATCGTAACTTCGACATCGTCGCCGCTGTGTTCCTCCGGATCGCTCTGGGCAAAGAGCCCGGTGGAGCGGTCACCCAATGTTGTGAGACTGCCGTTGACGGTGACCTTGACCAGCCCGCCGCCCTGGTCCCCGAGACTCTGGGCAAACAGTGCCGGGGCATCGGCTCCTTCCGTCCAGATGTCACCCTGAACCAGAACATCGACGATACCGCCCCTGCCAGACCCGGCTTCGCTTCGCGCATCAACTCCCATGGAGCGTTCCCCGAGAGTCTTTACGTCGCCTTCCAGACTCACCGTGACATCCGAAGATCCTGCCCGGCCGGCACTCACGGCCTGCATTCCTGTAGCATCAGCCCCGGAAGTCATCAGCGCTCCGAGAAACTCAACGTCAACGTTCCCTGCGTTTCCTCCTGTCGAACGGCTGGCGGCCAGCACGCCAACAGCCTGGTTGCCAGAGGTCGACACACCATTCCGCACGACAACTGACGTCATGCCGGACGAGCGACTTCCTGCACTCTGGGCCCAAATACCTGAGGACTCATCGCCATAGGTCAGCACCCCTTCGGCCGCCCTCACCGTGACGTCCCCGCCGGCACCGTCGCCAGCGTCAGAAACAGCTGTAATTCCAGCGGCATGGCTGCCATAGGTCGTTAAAAGACCTTCCTGGGAAACCGTGACCGGCCCGGCCCCCAAAGCGCCGAGGCTGATTGCGCGAATCCCTGCCGAGCCGGCGCCGGTCCCCGTCGCCGGGTTACCCGT
>JAVVDS010000011.1:60255-62438 GCA_032251295.1 Desulfuromonadales bacterium
GGGGAGTCATCCCCCAATGTCTTGACACTGCTTGCCTGCGCCGTGACTTCAGAGGCCCCTTCCTCTCCATGGCTGCGGGCAAAGATCCCGCTCGCACTGGCTCCTTCCGTGTGAATCAACCCTTCAACGGTCACATCAACGGTGTTACCTGAGGCTGCTCCCCCTTCACTCTCGGCATGAACGGCTGTCGAGTTATTCCCCAGTGTGATCACGTTGCCAGTGTTCAGTACGGTCAGGGGGCCAACTCCACTATTGCCGTTACTGCGCACATAAATCCCGATCGAGTCATCTCCGGCGGTTGTCACATGACCCGTATTAAAGACATCAATCTGACCTCCGGCGCCGTCGCCAGCGTCACTCTGTGCATCGATTCCCCGCGAATCAGGGCCCTGGGTCTTTACGCCGGCGCCGGACACATTTATATTCGAGGCGCCAGCTTCCCCCACACTCAGCGCCTCGATCCCTGCCGAGCTCGCTCCGGAAGTCGCGGTTACTTCACCGACTTGAACAGATACGGGGCCGGCGGACAACTGCCCCCCACGGCTTTCGGCATGGATCCCAACGGCATAGTCGCCGAGTGTTGTTACATTATGCGCGTTAAAAACATTCACAGCATCGCTTCCAGCCAAGCCGGAACTGACCGCCTGGATGCCAGTCGACTCGCTGCCGGTCGTCAAAACTGAACCCAAAACGCTGACATGGACTTGATTGCCGAGGCCATTCTCGCCGTCACTCAAAGCATCGATTCCCGGCGCCGAGTCTCCAAACGTAGCCAAGGCCCCCCCTTGATTAACGACCACAGCCCCGGCACCTTCATAGCCCCGACTATGAGCGCGGATGCCCGTCGATCCATCTCCGGTTCCAACAACATCATCTCCAGTCAGGATTGAGCCAAAGACCTCAATATGAACGTCACCGGATTGTCCGGCAGTCGCACGACTGATCGCATCGATGGCCGGCGAGTTGTTGCCCAGAGTGCTCACTCTCCCCTGATGGTCGACAGCCACCGTACCGCCACTCGTCGCACCAGTACTCTCCGCAACCACTCCTCCCGAATTGCTCCCGACCGTCGAGGTCGAGCCAAGCACCGTCACGGCCACGGGGCCACCATCTCCAGCCCCTGCATCACTGATGGCAACAACACCGCGCGAGTTCTCGCCGCGGGTCTCGATATCCATCGTGTCGATCGTCACCGCTGCCGCGCCCGTCGCTCCAATGCTCTGCGCCACAATGCCGTCCGAACCGTTGCCCCCTGTGAACGTCCAACTCTCGACCCGAACATCAACAGCACCACCTGTGCCATGATCGCTCCGACTCTCGGCCAGAACCCCCGTCGAGCGATCACCAAGAGTTGTCACGCGGCCCTGGTTCCAGACATCCACCACGCCGCCCGCGGTGTCACCGACACTCAGGGCATGAATCCCCATCGAGTCCACACCTTCGGTGGAGGTCGGTCCGTCAACAGTCACCTCAACAGAACCACCTATCGAGGCTCCACCGTCACTCTGGGCAACAATGCCTGGAGAGTAGCTACCCAAAGTTTCAACCCCGTGAGCGAGCACCGTCACCGCTCCGGCGCCAGTTTCACCATGACTGCGCGCATAAATACCCGTCGAGTACTGCCCTTCGGTGCGCGTACCTTGATCGACGATGATGTCCACAAGGTTCCCGGCAGAATCGCCGCCTTCGCTTTCTGCATGCACGCCAGCCGAGTTGTTCCCCAGTGTGATCACGTTGCCAGTGTTCAGCACGGTCAGGGGACCAACTCCGCTGTTGCCGTTACTGCGCACATAAATCCCGATCGAGTCATTGCCGGCCGTGGTCACTTCACCAACATTGACTACAGCAATTTCACCACCGACACCACTTCCGGCTTCACTCTCGGCGTCGATCCCTCGCGAGTTCACGCCAAGAGTCGTAACACCATGACTGATGACGGTCACATTGGAAGCACCACTTCCCCCCAGACTCAATGCCTCGATCCCGGCAGAATTATCCCCGGCGGTTGGAGTTGCTCCATCGACCCTGACGTCGATCAAATCGCCAGTTGATAGGCGTCCATCACTCGCAGCATAAACCCCCGCTGAATTGGCACCCAGGGTCGATACATTGCCGGTGCTTGATACCCTCACCGCACCGGCGCCCGTCGCACCCGTGCTGGCCGCTACCACGCCACCCGAATC
>JAVVDS010000012.1:0-62238 GCA_032251295.1 Desulfuromonadales bacterium
TTACCGGTCGCCCACGTGACCGACAGATGTAAAACACGAAAAACAAGAAGCTCCCGGCACCTGAGCACCGGGAGCTTCCCTGCTTGTCGCGGCGGCAACGGACCTACTTGTTGTTGCCGCAGTCAGCCGTCATTTCCGCCAGCTTGCAGTACAGGTCGTAGCGGGCGGCGGCATCTTTGGCCGAGGCCGCCAGCAGCTGATCAGCCTGCTCCGGGTTGTTCTTCTTCAGCACCCGGAAGCGGTTTTCGCTGTTGGCGAACTCCTCGAAACTGACCGAAGGCGCCTTGCTGTCGAGCTGCAGCGGGTTTTTGCCGTCGGCGGCCAGGCGCGGATCGTAACGGAACAGCGGGAAGTAGCCGGAATTGACCGCGCGCTTGCAGTTGTCGACGGCGGTGGTCATGTTGATACCGTGGGCGATACAGTGTGAATAGGCGATGATCAGTGACGGACCATCGTAGGCGTCAGCCTCAAGGAAGGCCTTGACGCACTGGGCCGGGTTGGCCAGGGAGACCCGGGCGACATAGATGTTGCCGTAGGTCATGGCGATCATCGACAGATCCTTCTTCGGCATCGGCTTGCCGCCGGCGGCAAACTGGGCCACAGCCGCCATCGGCGTCGCCTTGGAGGCCTGACCGCCGGTGTTGGAGTAGACCTCGGTGTCGAGTACCAGGGCGTTGACATTGGCGCCGGAGGCGAGGACGTGGTCGAGGCCGCCGTAGCCGATGTCGTAGGCCCAGCCGTCGCCGCCGTGAATCCAGACCGACTTTTTCACCAGGTAGTCGGCGTCGGCATTCAGCTGGGTGGCGGTTTCGTGGGTGCATTTGGCGAGGATCGCCTTCAGTTCACGCACCCGGCCACGCTGCTCTTCGATGGCGGCCTGTGACGACTGGTCGGCGTCGAGGATCGCCTGCTTCAGTTCGCTCTTGCCTTGGCAGGCGGCGCAGCCGCAGGCCATGTTCTTCACCAGCAGTTCGCGGGCATACTGGCTGGTTTTGTCAATGGCGAGACGGAAACCGAAACCGAACTCGGCATTGTCCTCGAACAGTGAGTTGCTCCAGGCCGGGCCGAGACCGTCCTTGCGGGTCGTCCAGGGGGTCGTCGGCAGGTTACCACCATAGATCGACGAGCAGCCGGTGGCGTTGGCGACCAGCATGCGGTCACCGAACAGCTGCGAGCAGAGCTTGACGAACGGTGTCTCGCCGCAGCCGGCGCAGGCGCCGGAGAATTCGAACATCGGCGGCAGCAGCTGGCTCCCCTTAAGGGTGGCGCTGTTAATCAGGGCCGGATCGGTGTCAGGCAGACCGAGGAAGAAGTTGAAGTTCGCGCGCTCGGTGGCCCGCACCGGCACCTGCTCCACCATGTTGATCGCCTTGTGGTTTTCGTCCTGCTTGCTCTTTGCCGGGCAGTTGTAGACGCAGGCGCCGCAGCCGGTGCAGTCTTCCACCGCCACCTGCAGAGTGAATTTCTTGCCGGCCACCTCCTTGCCACGGGCGTCGCACGACTTGAAGGTCGCCGGGGCGTTAGCCAGCTCCTTGGCATCATAGATCTTCATACGAATCGACGCATGCGGGCAGACAAACGAGCAGATACCGCACTGAATGCAGAGCTCTTCGTCCCAGGCCGGCACTTCCACGGCGATATTGCGTTTTTCGTACATCGCCGTCGCGGTCGGGAACGTGCCGTCGGCCGGCATGGCTGAGATCGGCAGGAGTTCGCCGAGGCCATCGATGATAGGGCCGAGGGTCTTGCGCACAACATCCGGTGTGCCGTCCCACTGTCCAGAGGTCATCTCGATGCTGCTGTCGGCGCTGGCCGGCACAGTCACTTCCTCGATATGCTCGAGGGCGGCGTCGACCGCCTGGTTGTTCATGTTGACAACCTTCTCGCCGGCCTTGCCGTAGGTCTTGACGATGGCATCCTTGATTTCGCGGATCGCCAGATCGAGGGGGATGATCCCGGAGATCTTGAAGAAGGCGGTCTGCATGATGACATTGATGCGCGGACCGAGGCCGATCTTGTTGCCGAGGTGCACGCCGTCGATGACGAAGAACTTGAGCTGTTTGGCGATGATGGTCTCCTGGACCTTCTTCGGCAGGTGCGCCCAGACCTCGTCCTTGCCGTGCGGGCTGTTGAGCAGAAACGTGGCGCCCTGCTTGGCGTTTTTCAGCATGTCGTACTTCTCCAGGAAGGAGAAGTTGTGGCAGGCGACGAAGTCGGCGCTGGTGATCAGGTACGGCTTGCGGATCATCTCCTTGCCGAAGCGCAGGTGCGAGGTGGTCATGCTGCCAGCCTTCTTCGAGTCGTAGACGAAGTAGGCCTGCACCTCGTTGTCGGTGTTGTCGCCGATGATCTTGATCGAGTTCTTGTTGGCGCCGACGGTGCCGTCCGAGCCGAGACCGTAGAACATCGCCGAGTAGCCCGCAAACGGCACCTGGTAGGAGGCATCGAATTCGAGACTGCGGCCGGTGACGTCGTCCTTGATACCGACCACATAGTGGTTGAGCGGCTTGTCCTTGGAGAGGTTGTCGAACACCGCCTTGGCCATACCGGGGCTGAACTCGTAGGAGCCGAGGCCGTAGCGGCCGCCGACGATCGCCGGGTAGCCGGGGAAGGAGATCAGGCCATCGGCCATCGCCTCGCCGAAGGCGGTGCGCACGTTGTGATAGAGCGGTTCACCGAGGGAGCCGGGCTCCTTGGTGCGGTCGAGGACGGCGATCTTCCTGACGCTCTTCGGCAGCACCCTGGCGAAGGCGGCGACGTCGAAGGGGAGGAAACAGCGGACCTTGACCAGACCGACCTTCTCGCCCTGGGAGACCAGGTAATCGACCAGTTCGTGCATGGTGTCGCAGGCCGAGCCCATCATCACCACGACCCGCTCGGCATCCGGTGCACCGACATAGTCGAACAGGTTGTACTGACGACCGGTCAGTTTGGCAAACTTGTCGAACTGCGCCTGCAGGATGCCGGCAACCTTGTCGTAGTAGGCGTTGACCGTCTCGCGCCCCTGGAAGTAGACATCGGGATTCTGGGCGGTGCCGCGCAGTACCGGATGATCCGGGGAGAGGGCACGGGCGCGGTGGGCGCGCACCAGTTCGTCGTCGATCATGGCGCGCATCTCCTTCTCGGAGAGCTCATTGACCTTCTGCACTTCGTGGGAGGTGCGGAAGCCGTCGAAGTAGTGCAGGAAAGGGATGCGCGACTCAAGGGTCGCCGCCTGGGCGACCAGGGCGAAGTCCATGACCTCCTGAACGTTGTTCGAGCAGAGGAAGGCCCAGCCGGTAGAGCGGCAGGACATGACATCGGAGTGATCGCCGAAGATCGACAGGGCCTGGGCGGCGATGGCCCGGGCGGACACATGAAAGACCGTCGGAGTCAGCTCGCCGGCGATCTTGAACATGTTCGGGATCATCAGCAGCAGCCCCTGCGAGGCGGTGAAGGTCGTGGTCAGGGCACCGGCCTGCAGCGCACCATGTACGGCGCCGGCAGCGCCACCCTCCGACTGCATTTCGACCACCTTGGGGACCGTCCCCCAGATGTTCTTGCCACCGGCAGCGCTCTTGGCATCGGAAATCTCCCCCATCACCGAAGAGGGTGTGATCGGGTAGATGGCGATCACCTCGTTGGTGGCATGCGCGACGTGAGCGGCCGCGGTGTTGCCGTCGATACAGGACGTGACTTTGGACATCAGGTGCCTCCTTTGGCGTGGTATGGTTCGTCAGGCAGCAACTCTTCAGTACGGATGTTTCCTGGATAACCCTGCGAATACAGTATTCAGGAGTCAGAATTCAGAATGATGGCAAAACCCACAAGACATATAGCGGTGCCTTGATTCCCCGGTTGCCGGGCACGCAAGTCAGCAGTCCGGTGTTCTCGATCGGTCAAGACAAGAAGGTGTCCTTATGGAATCCTGAATCGTCGATTCCGAACCTCTCGACCCCTGCCAACCCGAGGACATGCCGAACGCTACAGTTCCCGCCGCCCTTCGACCGCCCGATTGACGGTCGCCTCATCGATATACTCCAGCTCGCTCCCCATCGGGATGCCGTAGGCGAGACGGGTGACCCGGATGCCGAACGGCTCGATCTGCCCGGCCAGGTAGAGCGCCGTCGCATCCCCCTCGACGGTGAAGTTGGTCGCCAGCAGCACTTCGCGCACCGCCCCGGCTTTGAGCCGGTCGAGCAGGGGGGCGATCTTCAGCTGCTCCGGGCCGATGCCGTCGAGGGGCGACAGCGCCCCGTGCAGGACGTGATAACGACCGCGAAACGAGCGGCTACGCTCGATCGCCAAAAGCGCTTGAGGCTCTTCGACCACACAGAGCAGACTGTCGTCCCGGCCGGGATCCCGGCAGAGCCGGCAAGTCTCCTGTTCAGTGATATGGAAACAGACCGAACAGAACCGGATCTGGCTCTTGACCGCGAGGATCGCTGCCGCAAGAGCTTCGACCTCGACGGTCGGCTGGCGGAGCAGGAAAAACGCCAAACGGTGTGCTGTTTTGCTGCCGACCCCGGGAAACTTGGCCAGCTCGGCAACCAGCCGGGAGAATGACGGGACGGAGTCTAGCATGACTTTTCACAGAAATTCAACAGCTTAACGATATAGAACACGATTTTAGGGTCATCAAACAATTTTGACCACACTGAAAAATAGCAGCCAATTTTTTTATTTAAAATAAAAAAATTTCTTATCAGTAAAAACTAAAAAGGCGCCGCTAGCCTGCCGGGAGGGGCGGCAGCGGCGCCTTTAGAAAGTTTACCGGGTCAGCAGGAGCGCCCTCGTTACCGAGAGGCGAGAGATTCTCGCATCATACTTGTCCGGCAACTCAGACCAGCCCCGGAATGTTCATGCCGCCGGTCAGCTTGCCCATCTCCGCCTGGGCGAGATCATGGCTCTGCTTGACCGCTTCGTTGATCGCCGCCATGATCAGATCCTGCAACATCTCCACATCCTCCGGATCGACCACCGACGGATCGACCTTCAGCGCCACCAGCTGCTGCTTGCCGCTGACCACGGCCGTGACCATGCCGCCACCGGCCGAGGCTTCAACCTGCCGGGTTTCCAGCTCCTTCTGCAGTTCCGCCATACGTCGCTGCATCTGCTGTGCCTGTTTCATGATGTGACCAAGCCCGCCACGACTCATCGTTGCTTACCTCCGTCTGGTATGGTTTGTCGTCTTGTTAAGTTGTCAGACGTGCGCCGTCATCCTGCCTGCAGAGGCGGCGAATGTCAAACGAAACCCTTGTCGATCGGGATCACAGCCTTGATCTCGCCACCGAGCAGATCCTGCACGGCCTTGACCGCCGGATGGCTGAGGGCGTCTTCGCGCAGGCGCCGCTCGCGGTCGGTCTCCTCGATTTTACGCGTCTCCGCCAGGGAGAGCGGCCCCTCGACCTTCTGGCCGTCGGTGAGCGACACCTTGAGGGTCACGGTCTGGCCGAAATAGGCGCTCGCCAGCTCCTCGATCGCCTGACGGGCTGCCGCATCCTGCAACTGGCCGAGCATGAACGATCCCTTGGGATAGCCGATCTCCAGCGCCGGCGGCGTGAAACGCAGCGGCCGGCCATGCTCCAGCAGGGAACCGAGCATCGGCCGGCTCTGCCGGACCGCCTCGACCAGCCCCTGCCACTCCGGCTGTGCCGGCAGCACGGCGGCAGGGGCCTCAGGCTTTTTTGCCGGCGGATCTCCCGGGGGTGTCGCCGGCGGGCCGCTGCTGCTGGCCGCCACGGGGCGCGCCACCGGCGGCGGACCGGTCGTCAACAGCTTCTCCAGCCGCTCAAAACGGGCGATCAGTTTGCTCAGGTCCTCCCCGGGCGGCAGGCTGGCCAGGCGCACCAGACTCATCTCCAGAGCCAACAGCGGTGCCGGGCTGACGGTCAGTTCGGCCTGGGTCTTGAGGAGCAGCACCATCATATGCTGCAGGTCTTCCAGACTGCTGTGTGCCGCCAGTGCCTCGACCTGCCGGAATTCGTCGTCGGCGAGGTCGAGCAGCTCATTCGCCGCAGCGACCACTTTGCAAATCACCAGGGCGCGGAACAGTTCGGTCAGATCCTGCAGATAACGGCGCAGGCTGAAACCGAGCTGGTCGGCCCGCTGCACCGCATCGAGGACGCGACGGCTGTCACGGCCAACAATCGCCTCGACACTGTCGAACAGCAGGCGGCGGTCGACCATGCCGAGCAGGTCCTGCACGGCACCATCTTCAACCTGGTCACCGGTAAAGGCGAGCACCTGGTCGAGGGTCGACAGGGCGTCACGCATGCTCCCCTCTCCCTGCCGGGCGATCAGGGCCAGGGCGCGCTCGGTAATCGTCAGCCCTTCGGCGTCAGCGATTTCGCGCAGCCGGGCAGAGACCTTGACGAGGGGGATCTTGCGGAAATCGAAACGCTGGCAGCGCGACAGGATGGTCACCGGGATCTTGTGCGGTTCGGTGGTGGCGAAGATGAACTTGGCGTGCGCCGGCGGTTCTTCGAGGGTCTTGAGCAGCGCGTTGAAAGCGCTGTTCGACAGCATGTGTACTTCGTCGATGATGAAGATTTTAAAGCGCGAGCGGCTCGGCAGGTAGCGGATGTTCTCACGCAGTTCGCGGACATCGTCGACGCCGGTGTTGGAGGCACCGTCAATTTCGATAACATCGAGCCCCTGGCCGGCGGTAATCTCCTGGCAGGAGGTGCAGACGCCGCAGGGCTGCGCCGACAACCCCTCGGCGCAGTTAAGAGCCTTGGCGAGAATCCGCGCCGCCGAGGTCTTGCCGACCCCGCGTGCCCCGGTAAACAAGAAAGCGTGATGGATACGCCCGGAGCCGATAGCGTTGGTCAGGGTCTGGCTGACGTGCTCCTGGCCGACCAGGTCCGTAAAATTCTGCGGGCGCCATTTGCGGGCAAGTACCAGGTAGGCCATGATTTCGAAACTCGGCTGGCGGGGGTGGGCAACCGGCGGTTTACCGGCACAAGTGACAGCCAGGCACCCCCGCGGCACACGGCCGTCGCCGTTACCGCTGCTCCCTTCCGGGCCTGACGGGGTTCACAGCTGGTCGTTGCGCGGGACCCGGCTGTCACTTCTGTCGGCAAACAGATCCGACTTTGGGGCTGTCGCTATGGCGGAGAGGGAGGGATTCGAACCCTCGGTACCTTGCGGTACACACGATTTCCAGTCGTGCACCTTCGGCCTCTCGGTCACCTCTCCGTGGATTGCGGACAATACTATAGGGGCGGGCGACCTGTAAAGTTTTTTCATTCGATCGTCACAGCAGCCGGCCGTAGATTTCCGGGCGCCGGTCGCGGTAGCAGCGGATCTGCTCGCGATACTCGGCCATCTCGGCCGGATCGAAGGTGGCGACAATCTCGCAGTCGCTCTCGCCCCCCTCGGCCAGCACCTCGCCGCGCGCCGACAGCAGCAGGCTCATACCGAAGAAGTCGAGCTTCCCCTGGATGCCGCAGCAGTTGGCGGCGGCAACGAACAGCTGGTTTTCAATGGCGCGAGCGCGCAGCAGGGTGCGCCAGTGCTCCTGGCGCGGCTTCGGCCACTCGGCCGGCAGGCAGACGATTTCGGCCCCCTCCAGGGCCATCTTGCGGAACAGTTCCGGAAAGCGCAGGTCGTAGCAGATCGCCACGCCGAGGCGGCCGACGGTGGTGTCGACCACCAGGGTTGCGTTGCCGGGAGAGAGAAAACGATCTTCGCCCATGGTCGAAAACATGTGCAGTTTACGGTAGCGACCGACCTCCCGCCCCCGGTCGATGACCACCGCGGTGTTGCAGAGAGCGTCCCCGCACTGTTCCGGCAGACTGCCGACCACCACCAGGCCGAGTTCGGCCGACTTCGCGCAGAGGGCGTCGACCAAACGAGGTGTTGCCGCCGCGTGGTCGGCCAGCCGCCGGTAGTCGTAACCGGCGCTCCACATCTCCGGCAGGACGACCAGCTGGGCCGCGGCTTGCGCAACTCGCTCCAGTGCCGCTTCGACCCGGGCCAGATTGCAGTCAACGTCCCCCAGAGCAATATTGAACTGAACGGCCGTCGCGGTCACCGACTGTTGCATGGACTCCTCCATATAAAACATCGTTACAAATAATCGCTCTTCTACTCAAAGGTGATAAGCTTGCGTATTATATGCCAATGACTGCCGGACGACAAGGGCGGGATGCCCGCCGGAATTGCTTGACCGGCCAGCGACGGTCATGCTAAGAAAGATCCCGTTTTAATAGTTCAAACAAGGGCCCGGCACGACGGAATCTCCCTTGCGCGCCGGCCTGTTCCGGGTCGTTCTTCTGAATCATGAGGGTCATGAAAGCCAAACTCGCCACCTTCGCAGTCATGCTGGTCTTCTGGGTGGTGCTGTCCGGCATGTTCGACGCCTTTCATTTGAGTCTCGGCGTCATCAGCTGCCTGCTGGTCAGCCACTTCAGCCATAACCTGCTCTTTTACCAGGGGACGCCGTACCTCTGGCTGCGCGGTTTCGTCGGCATCCTCTGCTACCTCCCCTGGCTGTGCTGGCAGATCGTCGTCGCCAACCTGCAGATCGCTTACATCGTCCTGCATCCACGCATGCTCGAACTGATCGACCCGCAACTGATCCGCTTCCGCTCCTCGTTGCAGACCCCGATCGCCAAGGTCACCTTCGCCCAGTCGATCACCCTGACGCCTGGGACCATCACCGTCAGCGTCGATGAAGACGAGTTCACCGTCTACGCCCTGACCGAAGCCTCGGCCGCCACCCTCCCCGGGGAGATGGAGCGTCGCGTCGCCCGCGCTCTGGAGCCGACCGCATGATCGAGAGAGTCTTTTTGACCGCGGCCATTGTCCTGACCGTCCTGATGATCCTCAGTCTGGTGCGGGTTGTCGGCGGACCGACCATCCTCGACCGGATTCTCGGCGGCAACGTTATCGGTTCCAAGACGACCATCCTGCTGCTGCTGATCGGCCTGCTGTTCGAGGATCTCGGCATGTTCGTCGACATCGCCCTGGCCTACGCCCTGCTCAACTTCATCGCGACCCTCGGCGCCACCAAGTTCTTCCTGCGCCGGCGCCATGTTTTTCTCGATGAACTGGAGAGCGAACCGATTCACAAGGAGGCGCCATGAACTATCTCGCCGCGCTTTTTATCGGCCTCGGCCTGTTTTTCTTCGCCGTCGGCACCATCGGCATCCTGCGCTTCCCCGATTTCTACACCCGGCTGCACGCCGCCGGCAAGTGCGATTCTCTCGCCTCGCTGCTGGTGATCGCCGGCATCCTCTGCCATCTCTGGCAGGACTTCAGCCTCGCCAGCCTGCTGGTCGGTGGCAAGATCCTGCTGATCGCCGCATTCGTTTTCGTCGCCAGCCCGACCGCAACCCACGCCATCACCGAAGCGGCCCTGGTCCTCGGTGTCAAACCCTGGGAGCGGACAAGGAAGAGGAAAGCATGATCTGGCAACTCGACCTGCTGATTCTTGCCCTGGTCATCGTCTGCGCCGTGGCCGCCATCAACATCCGTGATCTGCTCGGCGCCTCGGTGGTCTTCGGTGTCTACAGCTTTCTGATGTGCCTGCTCTGGGCGGAGATGGGGGCGGTCGATGTCGCCTTCACCGAAGCGACCGTCGGCGCCGGCATCAGTACCATTCTGTTTATCGGCGCCATCTTGCGCACCACACGGAGGAGCCGGGATTGAAAGCGCTCGCCTTGCTCGCCACCCTGACCGTCGGCGCCCTGCTGCTGTACGGCACCAAAGACTTCCCCGCCTGGGGCGACCCGGCGTCGCCGGCCAGCAGCCACCTGTCACCGGGCTACATCGAGCAGGCGGTGCCGCAGACCCATGTGCCGAACCTGGTCACCGCCGTCCTCGGCGACTACCGGGGCTACGACACCATGTTCGAACTGATCGTCATCTACTGCGCCGGCATGGCGGTCGCCAGCGTGCTGTGGAGGACGCGCGAATGAAGAGACTGCAGGAAAGAGCGCTGCTGCGTACGCCGGGGGAAAGCCCGATCATCCGCACCTCGGTGCGCCTGATGGTCCCCTTCATTCAGCTATTCGGCCTGTACGTCATTGTCCACGGCCACTACAGCCCGGGCGGCGGTTTCCAGGGGGGGGTGATCCTCGGCGCCTCGTTCATCCTGCTCGCCCTCGCCTACGATCTCAAGACTTCGTTGCACCACATGTCGGAACGGGCCAATGCCGTTCTCGGCAATCTCGGCGCGGCGATCTTCGTCGGCGTCGGCCTGCTCGCCGCCCTGTGCGGCGGCCTGCTCCTCGACTACAGCGCCCTCGACCGCCTGATCCCCCTCGGTCCGATCGAATGGCGCTCCTTCGGCATCTTTCTCATTGAAGTTGGCGTCGGTCTCGGGGTCATGTGCATGATGGTGCTGCTCTACTGGACCATCTCCTCCGATGGCGCCCTGGACGAGGGACTCTGACATGGACGTCTTTCTCGAGGAGATTGTCGGCAAATACAACTACTGGGCGTACGTCATTCTGATGATGATCGGCTTCTACGCCATGATCGGCAAGCGCAACCTGGTCAAGAAGCTGCTCGGCATGAATATCTTCCAGACCGCCATCATCCTCTTGTTCGTCTCCACTGGCGTCAAGAAGGGGGGGCATATCCCGATCGTCGACAAGTACGCCGCCCTGGCCGGCAACCTCGACATCAGCCAGATCAACAACCCCCTGCCGCACGTCCTGATGCTCACCGCCATCGTCGTCGGCGTCAGCGTCACCGGCGTGGCCCTGGCGGTCCTGCTGCGGATCTATCGCGAATACGGCACTCTCGAAGAGGATGAAATTCTGGAGAAGCTGCGTCGATGACCTTTGTCAACCTGCATATCTATGTTCTGCTGATGCCGCTGCTGGCGGCGCTGGCGGTCAACGTCGCCGGGCGCTTCGATCGCCGCTGGATCGCGCCGTTGGTTCTCGGCGCCCTCGGCTTTTCCTTGAGCGGCGCCCTGCTGGTGCTTGCCCGGGTCGTGCAGCACGGTGCCCTGCGCTACACCGTCGGCAACTGGCAGCCACCCTACGGCATCGAACTGGTGGTCGACCATTTCAGCGCCCTGATGCTGGTGCTGATCACCCTGGTGGCGCTGCTCGCCTCGTTTGCCGCCCTGAAGAGCGTCGAGCAGGAACTCCCCGGGCGCGAGTACCTGTTCTTTACCCTCTACCTGATTCTGATCACCGGACTGTGCGGCCTGGTCCTGACCGGCGACGCCTTCAATCTCTACGTCCTGCTCGAAATCACCTCGATCACCAGTTACGGCCTGATCGCCATGGGCAAGGGGCGGGCGCCACTTGCCAGTTTCAATTACATCATCATGGGGACGATCGGCGCCTGTTTCTACCTGCTCGGCGTCGGCTACCTCTACATCCTGACCGGCACCCTTAACATGGCCGATATCGCCCGTCTGCTGCCGGCTCTGGACGCCCCCTTCGCCACGGCGACCGCCCTGGCGTTCATGCTGGTCGGCCTCTGGGTGAAGATGGCGTTCTTCCCGCTGCACGGCTGGTTACCGAACGCCTACTGCCATGCGCCGACCGGCGCCGCCGTCCTGGCCGCACCGTTGATGACCAAGGTCACCGTCTACCTGATGGTGCGCATCATCCTCTCCATGTACGGTCCGGCCTTCGTCTTCGACGCCTCTGCGGTGCAGGACGGCATCGTCTGGGTGGCTGCCATCGCCATTCTGTGCGGATCAGTGATGGCCTTCGGTCAGAAGGATCTGCGGCGGATGCTCACCTATATCATCGTCGCCGAAGTCGGCTACATGGTCGGCGGCATCTTCCTCGGCACCGGCACCGGCATGACCGGTGCGATTCTGCATATTGTCAACGATGCCCTGATGACTCTCTGCCTGTTCCTGGCGGTGGCGGCGATCATCTACCGCCAGGGGAGCGTATCCCTGGTCTCCCTGCAGGGGATCTACTACCGCATGCCGGTCACCATGGCCGCCTTCACCCTCGGCGCCTTCGCCATGATCGGCATTCCACCCACCTGCGGTTTCTTCAGCAAGTGGTACCTGCTCCTCGGCGGCATCGAGGCCGGCCACTGGGAATATGTGATCGCCCTGCTGACGAGCAGCCTGATCAACGCGGTACTCTTTTTCCGCATCATCGAACTCGCCTATTTCGGCGCGCTGGCCGACGGCGCGCATCATGACCACGCCCCCGGTGAGCGTCACGAAGCCCCCTGGTGGCTGGTCAAGCCGCTGGTCATCACCGCCATGCTGCTGATCGTGGTCGGCCTGAGTACCGGCCCGCTGGTTAACAATGTGATCCGGCTGGTGCTGCCGGCCGGTTTCTGAGAGTTTCCATGCCTTATTCCCTGCAGAGAGAAGAATGACTCCGACTGTCTCCATCTGGCCGCTGGTCGCCATCCTGGTCTCCCTGTGCGGTGCTATCCCGATCCTGCTCAGCCATCGCCGGCCGAACCTGCGCGAAAGCTGGACCATCCTGATCGCCCTCTGCAAGCTGAGTATCGTCGCCGCGCTGCTCCCCGGAGTGCTGCACGGCGGCGGCTATCTGTTCACCATCGCCGAAGTGATCCCGGGCGTACCGATCGCCCTGCGGGTCGATGCCCTGGGGATGATCTTCGCCCTGGTCGCCTCGTGCCTCTGGCTGTTCACCTCAATCTACTCCATCGGCTACATGCGCACGCTCAACGAGCATGCCCAGACCCGCTACTTCGCTTCGTTTGCCGTCGCCATCTCGGCGACCCTCGGTATCGCCTTTGCCGGCAATCTGCTGACCATGTACCTCTTCTACGAGGTACTGTCGCTCTCCACCTACCCGCTGGTCACCCACGAACAGAACGCCGAAGCGCGCACCTCCGGGCGCAAGTACCTGACCTACATCCTCGGCACCTCGGTCGGTCTGGCCCTGCCGGCCATGCTGATGACCTACCATGCCGCCGGCACCCTCGACTTTACCAGCGGCGGCATTCTGGCCGGCACGGCCAGCCCCGAACTGCTGGCCGTGCTGCTGGTGCTGTTTTTGTTCGGTTTTGCCAAGGCCGGTCTGATGCCGCTGCACGGCTGGCTGCCAGCGGCGATGGTCGCGCCGACCCCGGTCAGTTCGTTTTTGCACGGCGTGGCGGTGGTCAAGGCCGGCGTCTTCGCCATCTTCCGCGTGCTGTTCGACATCATCGGCCCGCACACCCTGCAGCAGGCCGATCTCGGCTGGATTGTCGCCACCGTCGCCTCGACCACCCTGCTGGTCGCTTCGCTGGTGGCGCTGACCCAGGACAGTATGAAGCGTCGACTGGCCTACTCCACCATCGGCCAGCTCTCCTACATGGTTCTTGGTGCCGGGATGCTGTCGGCTGTCGGCCAGCTCGGCGGGGTCATGCATCTGGCAATGCACGCGTTCGGCAAGATCACCCTGTTCTTCTGCGCCGGTGCGATCTATGTGGCCAGCAAGAAGAAATACATCAGCCAGATGGACGGGCTTGGTCGCCGCATGCCGATCACCTTTGGCGCATTTTTCCTCGGTGCCCTGAGCATTATCGGCATGCCGCCGCTGGGCGGCTTCATCAGCAAATGGAATCTGGTTATTGGCGCGGTCGATGGCGGGCAGCTGGCTCTGCTGTTTGTCCTCCTGACAAGCTCTCTTCTCAACGCCGCCTACTTTTTGCCGATCGTCTACCGGGCCTTTTTTGCGGCATCGCCAACGGGAGAAGAGACCGGCCGGAAGGAAGCTCCCCTGTTCTGCCTGGTGCCGCTGTGCCTGACGGCTCTCGGCTCGTTACTGCTCTTCTTCTTCCATGACACGCTCCTTCGTCTGGCGCAGATGGCTGTGGGGATTGCACCGTGAAACAGAAAAAAGAATTCGACTGGTTCGACCATCCGCAGAATATCAAGCGCCTCAAGACCGGATTTTACATTGTCCTGGCGCTACTGGTACTCCCTGACTTCTTTTTACACAAGCACACCCTCTTCTCGGCTGCGGAAGCGTGGCCCGGCTTCTATGCGTTTTTCGGTTTCGTCGCCTGCGTAATCATCATCCTGGTCTCCAAACTTTTCGGCCTCGTTCTGAAAGTCAGAGAGGATTATTATGACCGTGAGTAGCCTGCACCCGACATGGCTTTTCTTTGCCGGGGCTGTTCTGCTCTGGGCTTTGCCGCTGATCGGCCGTCGGGCATTGATTCTGCTCGTACCGGCAACCGCCTTCTTTGTCATCAGCCAGATGGAGCCGGGCACCTACGGCAGCTATCAACTGTTCGGGCACGATCTCAATCTGCTGCGGGTCGACAAACTCAGCAAGGCTTTCGGTTATGTCTTTACCCTCAACGCTTTTGCCTGTTTCCTCTTCGCCCAGCACCTGAAGGAACGCTACGAGCACACAGCTGCGCTGCTCTATATCGGGGCCGCGCTTGGCGCCGTCTTTGCTGCCGACCTGATCTCGCTCTACCTGTTCTGGGAGGTCATGGCGGTCACCTCGACATTCCTGGTCCTCGCCCGCAAAACCGAACGGGCCTACGGAGCCGCCTTCCGCTACGTCATGGCACACATCTTCGGCGGCCTCTGTCTGCTGGCGGGGATTTTACTGCAGATCAATGCCACCGGTTCGGTCGCCTTCGAGGGTTTCACCCTGCAAGGCCTGCCGACCTACCTGATTCTGGCCGGTTTCCTGGTGAATGCCGCGGCACCTCCAATGAATGCCTGGCTCTCCGATGCCTACCCGGAGGCCACGGTCACTGGCGGCGTGATTATGACCGCGTATACGACCAAGACCGCTGTCTATACGCTGATTCGCGGTTTTGCCGGCTGGGAAATCCTCATGGTGGTCGGCTGCACCATGGCCATCTACGGGATCATCTGGGCGATCCTGGAAAACGACATGCGCCGGATCCTCGCCTACTCGATCATGAACCAGGTCGGCTTCATGATCTGCGGGATCGGTATCGGCACCGCCATGGCGCTCAACGGTGCGGTTGCCCACGCCTTTGCCCACATCATCTACAAGGCGCTGCTCTGGATGAGCGCCGGCGCGGTCCTCTACATGACCGGCAAGAGCAAATGCACCGATCTGGGCGGCCTCTACAAGACGATGCCGCTGACCATGATTTTCGGCACTATCGGCGCGTTGGCGATCTCCAGTTTTCCGTTCCTCTCGGGGTTCACCACCAAGCCGATGATCATAGAGGCCGGCGTCCATGAACATCTCTTCTGGGTCTGGCTGGTGCTCGAAATCGCCTCCGCAGGGGTCTTCCTGCACGCCGGCATCAAATTCCCCTACTTCGTGTTCTTCGCCAAGGACAACGGCCTGAGGCCCGGAGAGCCCCCTCGACACATGCTGGCGGCAATGGCGCTGCTCGCCTTTGTCTGTGTTTTCCTCGGTCTCTATCCGCAGCCACTGTACAACATTCTGCCGTTTGGCACGGTCGAGTTCCATGCCTACACTTTCGAGCATACCCTCAACCAGTTCCAGCTGCTGATGTTCTCGGCTCTCGCCTTCTTCCTGCTGCTGCCGCTGCTCAAGCGCACCGAGACCATCTCCATCGACACCGACTGGTTCTACCGCAAAGGGGGCATACAGTTCCACCGCTTCTGCGCCTGGGCCTTCAACGGCCTCAACGAGCAGGCTAACCGGCTGTTTGCCGTGGAGGTGCCGAAGCTTCTGGCGCGCTTCCTCGAGGAGCCTGGCGGCAATGTCCAGAAGTACGGCTACCGGCTCTGGACCGAAACCAGCGGCATCGATGAACAGCGCGACAAGGTTCTCGATCAGATCGAGCGGCGCAGCCGCAGTGCCAGCTACCCGATCGGCGGCGGCGTGCTGCTGGCGGTCAGCTTTCTCGCCCTCCTGGCGTTCCTGCTGTTCCGCTGACCCCTGGCCGGCCGGAACCGCCATGCTCGGTGTCTACCTGCACATTCCGTTCTGCCGGCGCAAATGCTCTTATTGCGACTTCTTTTCCGTCGCGGCCGGCCACCCTGCCTTTACCGACTACTCCGACCTCCTGTTGCGCCAGCTCGACATTGCGGAAGCGGACGGCTGGCAGGGTCCGGTCGACAGCGTCTATTTCGGCGGCGGCACGCCGTCGCTGCTGGCAGCCGCCGAGGTCGAACGACTGCTGCACGCCATCGACCGGCGGCTCGGGCTGACCGTCGACGCGGAGATCAGCCTGGAGGCCAACCCCGGCACCGTCGATCTCGCCACCCTGCGGGCACTGCGCGTCGCCGGCATCAACCGCCTCTCCCTCGGGCTGCAGAGTCTCGACAACCACCAGTTGCGCCGCCTCGGCCGCCTGCACGACCGCGCCGCCGGCCTGGCAAGCGTCGCTCTGGCTCGCCAGGCCGGTTTCGCCAACCTCGCCGTCGACCTGATGTTCGCCCTCCCCGGGCAGAGCCTGGCGCAGCTCGACCGGCAGATCGACCAGTATCTTGCCCTGGATGTTGAGCATCTCTCCTGCTACGGCCTGACGGCGGAGGAGGGCACACCGCTGCACCGCCAGGTCGCGGCCGGGAAAATCGAGTTGCCCGACGAGGAGCTGTATCGCGGCGCTTTTCTGCGTATCGACCGGCGCCTCGGCACGGCCGGCTACCGTCATTACGAAATCGCCAACTATGCCAGGCTCGGGTTCGAATGCCGCCACAACCTGCGCTACTGGCAGCGCCGGCCGTATCTCGGCCTCGGCGCCGGCGCCCACAGCCTGCGGGCCGACGGTTGGGGGAGCCGCTGGGCGGTCGCTGCCGACCTCGAACGCTACCGTCGCGACCTGGACGCCGGCCGCGATCCGCTGGAATCCCTGGAACGTTTCGACCGCCAGGGCGCCCTCAGCGAAACCATCTATCTCGGCCTGCGCACCGCCACCGGCATCAGCGACGCCGATCTGCGCGCCGGCTTCGGCACCGACCTGGCGACCGCCTTCCCCGGGGCCGTCGCCCGCCTCGCCCCCTGGCTGCACCAGCGCAACGAGCGCTGGGCGTTTACCAGCGACGGCTGGCTGCTGTTTGACCGCCTGATCGAGCCGTTTCTGCACGGATTTCCTAGGTAAAATTATTTGCCCGGCGTCCCTTGACAAAGGGGGGAGGCGTTGTTATTTTGACCTTGGATCTAGCACTCATGAACGAAGAGTGCCAGATCCGTTCTCAGGCCGGGCTCCCCGGCTTGACGTTTTTTGCAGGGAGACCCCCATGGCCGAACCCCTGAGCGACCGCTGCCGCACCATTCTCGAAGCGATCATCGAAGAGCACATCGCCACCGCCCAGCCGGTCGGTTCGAAAGCGCTGGTCGGTCGTTGCGGACTCAACCTGTCGTCCGCTTCGGTGCGCAACGTCATGGCCGAACTGGAAGAGCTCGGCTTGCTGCAGTCACCGCACACTTCGGCCGGTCGTGTGCCGACCGACAAGGGGTATCGCTACTATGTCGAGCGCCTGCTGCGCGTCGACCGACTCAACCGCAAGACCGAGGAGCAGATCGAGGCACAGTGTCGCCATCGCAGCCTGCAGATGGCCGAACTTTTGCGCCAGGCCAACCGCACCCTGTCGAGCCTGGTCAACTACACTGGTCTGGTGATGCTGCCGCGCCTGCAATCGACCGTCTTCCGGCATATCGAATTTGTCCGGCTCGGCCCGCACCAGATTCTGGCGGTCTTCATTACCCAGTCGGGGCTGGTGCAGAACAAGCTGATCCAGATTGAAGAGGACCTGTCGGCGCGCGACCTGGAGCAGATCAGCAACTACCTGAACCAGACCATGGCCGGCATGAGCATCCAGGCCGCCCGGACGAACATTCTGGTGGAAATGGCCAAGGAGAAGGCGCTCTACGATCAGCTGCTGCAGCGAGCCTTCCAGCTTTCGCAGACGGCGCTCAACGATGATGGCGGCGATGTCTTCATCGAAGGGACCAGCCACCTGCTGGAGCAGCCGGAATTTCTCGATATGCCGCGCATGAAGCGCCTGTTCCAGACCTTCGAACAGAAACATACCTTGCTCAACCTGCTCGATCAGGGGCTGCAGGGGCAGGGAGTGCGGGTGCTCATCGGCAGCGAGATCGAGCACCAGGAGATTGCCGGCTGCAGTCTGATCACCGCCGCCTACTCGGGGCGCAACGGCAAGCTCGGCGCACTCGGCATTATCGGCCCGAACCGCATGCCTTACGCATCCGTCATCCCGATGGTCGAATTCACGGCGTCCATGGTCAGCCGCATGCTGAACAGGACGTCTGCTGAGGAGTAGTCATTTTGGCCCGAAAAGACCCAAAAACCACAGAACAGACGCCACCGGAACCGGAAACCCGGCAACAGCCGACCGCAGAGACGGCCGCTGCCGCCGCACCAGAGACGGCGGAGAACGGCACCCTCGAGAACGGCACGGAGCTCTCCCCCGCCGAACAGCTCGCCACCCAGTTGCGTGAAGCCCAGACGGAAGCGGCCCGCAACTGGGATCTCTATCTGCGCGAACGCGCCGACCTGGAGAATGTGCGCAAGCGGACCCAGCGCGAGAAGCAGGAGGCGATCCGCTTCGCCAACGACCGGCTCCTGAAGGAGCTACTGCCGGTGCTCGACAACCTGGAGCGCGCCGTCGAGCATGCCGGTCAGCAGACGGAGGAACAGCAGGGGCTCCTCGAGGGGGTCAGTATGACCATCACCCTGTTCAACAAAGTGCTGACCGATTTCGGTCTGACGCCAATCGTCGCCGCCGGCACAACGTTCGATCCGAATCTGCACCAGGCGATGGGGCAGGTGGAAACCGCCGAGCAGCCGCCAAACACCGTGGTCATCACCCTGCAGAAGGGCTATCTGCTCAACGAGAGGCTGCTGCGCCCGGCCCTGGTCATGGTCGCCAAACCCCCGGTGGACGGCAGCCCGGAGAGCGACGCCTGACTCTGGCAGTCACCAACTGAACCGACAAAATCAACTTCACGCATCCAAGGAGGATAGTCATCATGGGCAAAGTTATCGGTATCGACCTGGGGACCACCAACTCCTGCGTCGCCGTCATGGAAGGCGGCGAGCCGGTGGTCATCGCCAACTCGGAAGGGACACGCACCACGCCGTCCATGGTCGCTTTCACCGAGAGCGGCGAGCGGCTGGTCGGCCAGCAGGCCAAACGCCAGGCGGTCACCAACCCGGAGAACACCTTGTTCGCCATCAAACGCCTGATTGGCCGCAAATACGATTCGGACGCCGTCAAGAAAGACATCGAGATCAGTCCGTTCAAGATCGTCAAGGCCGACAACGGCGACGCCTGGGTCGAAGCCCGCGGCAAGCAGTACAGTTCGCCGGAGATCTCGGCGATGATCCTGCAGAAGATGAAACAGACCGCCGAAGACTACCTCGGCGAGACCGTGACCGACGCGGTGATCACGGTACCAGCCTACTTCAACGATTCGCAGCGTCAGGCGACCAAGGACGCCGGCAAGATCTCCGGCCTCAACGTGCTGCGCATCATCAACGAGCCGACCGCCGCAGCCCTCGCCTACGGCCTCGACAAGAAGGACGAAGAGAAGGTCGCGGTCTTCGACCTCGGCGGCGGCACCTTCGACATCTCGATCCTCGAACTCGGTGACGGCGTCTTCGAGGTCAAATCGACCAACGGCGACACCTTCCTCGGCGGCGAAGACTTTGACCAGCGGATCATCGACTACGTCGCTGACGAGTTCAAAAAGGAGCAGGGGATCGATCTGCGCAGCGACAAGATGGCGCTGCAGCGCCTCAAGGAAGCCGCCGAAAAAGCGAAGTGCGAGCTCTCCTCGTCGATGGAGACCGACATCAATCTGCCGTTCATCACCGCCGACCAGAGCGGACCGAAGCATCTCAATCTGAAGCTGACCCGCGCCAAACTGGAGAACCTCTGCAACGACCTGCTCAACAAACTGGTCGGTCCGTGCAAAACCGCTATCAAGGATGCCGGCCTGTCGGCGTCGGACATCAACGAGGTGATCCTGGTCGGTGGTATGACCCGCATGCCGGCGGTACAGGCGAAGGTCCAGGAGATCTTCGGCAAGACGCCGAACAAGGGCGTCAACCCGGACGAAGTGGTCGCCATCGGGGCCTCCATCCAGGGCGGAGTTCTCAAGGGCGACGTCAAGGATGTACTGCTCCTCGACGTCACCCCCCTCTCCCTCGGGATCGAGACTCTCGGCGGCGTCATGACCAAACTGATCGAGAAGAACACCACGATCCCCTGCAAGAAAAGCCAGATCTTCTCAACCGCGGCCGACAACCAGCCGGCCGTCTCCGTGCATGTCCTGCAGGGGGAGCGGGAGATGGCGACCGGCAACAAGACCATCGGCCGTTTTGAGCTGGTCGGCATTCCGCCGGCGCCGCGCGGGGTGCCGCAGGTCGAGGTGACCTTCGACATCGACGCCAACGGCATCCTCAGCGTCAGCGCCAAGGATCTCGGCACCGGCAAGGAACAGTCGATCCGCATCACCGCCTCCTCGGGGCTCTCCGAGGAAGAGATCGACCGCATGGTCAAGGACGCCGAGGCCCATGCCGGCGAGGACCAGAAGAAACGCGAAATCGTCGAGACGCGTAACCAGGCGGACGGCCTGGTCTACACCACCGAAAAGGCGCTCAAGGATCACGGTGACAAGGTCGATGCCGAGACCCGCCAGGCGATCGAGACCGCCATGGAGGAGCTGAAGAAAGCGATGGAAGGCTCCGATCCGGAAGAGATCAAGAGCAAGACCGAGGCTCTGGCGACCGCCTCGCACAAGCTGGCCGAAGTCATGTACCAGCAGGCTCAGCCCGGTACTGACGACAGCGCCGGCGAAGCGGGCAGTGGCGACGCCCAGGACGATGTGGTCGATGCTGAGTTCGAAGAGGTCGACGACAAGAAGAAATAACCTTACCGCCGACACGCGACGATGACGGCAGGGGCACGGTGCGTCGTGCCCGCCACTGCCGGATACCGGCGACAGGTAGGGGCACGGCACGCCGTGCCCCTACAGTGCGTTACATAACCAGACAGGACTCCCGCTTTGGCCAAACGCGACTACTACGAAGTACTCGGCGTCAACCGCAACGCCAGTGAAACGGAGATCAAGAAAGCCTACCGCAAGCTGGCGATCCAGTGCCACCCGGACAAGAATCCGGGCGACCAGGCAGCCGAAGAGCGTTTCAAGGAGTTGTCCGAGGCGTATGCGGTCCTCGCCGACGCCCAGAAGCGCGCCATGTACGATCAGTACGGCCACGCGGGGGTCGAGCAGGGGGGCGGTTTCGGTGGCTTCTCCAGCGGCGGCGGTTTCGGCGGCTCACCCTTCGAGGATATCTTCGGCGACATCTTCGGCGATATCTTCGGTGCCGGCCAGCGGCGAGGCCGCGGGCGACGTGGCGACGATCTGCGCTACAATCTGAGCATCAGTTTTGAAGAGGCGGCGTTCGGCCTCGAAACCAAGATTCAGGTACCGCGCCATCAACGCTGCGAGACGTGCCAGGGGTCGGGTGCGCGTCCCGGGACTTCGCCGGAGAGCTGCTCGACCTGTTCGGGGAGCGGTCAGGTCCGCTTCCAACAGGGTTTCTTCTCCCTGACCCGCCCCTGCCCCGACTGCCGTGGCGAGGGGAAAGTGATCCACGATCCCTGTAGCGACTGCCGGGGGAGCGGCTTGACCCGCAGCAAGAAGACGCTGTCGATCAAGATCCCGGCCGGTGTTGAAACCGGCAACCGTCTGAAGCTCAATGGCGAGGGGGAGCCCGGCGCCAAGGGTGGACCGCCCGGCGACCTCTACGTGGTGATCACCGTCAAGGAACACCCGATCTTCCAGCGGGAAGGGCACAACATTGTCTGTGAATTCCCGGTCTCCTTCCCGCAGGCCGCCCTCGGCTGTGACGTCGAAGTGCCGACCCTGGAGGGGCGGGTCAAGCTGAAGATTCCCGCCGGCACGCAGAGCGGCAAGGTCTTCAAGCTGGCCGGCAAGGGGATCCCGGTGCTGCAGGGGTACGGTCGCGGTGACGAACTGGTGGTGATCCGCGTGGAAACCCCGACCAAACTGTCGAAACGCCAGAAGGAGCTGCTCGAAGAGTTCGCCCGGGAATCGGGCGAAGAGGGACACCCTCTCGGCAAGGGATTTCTCGACAAGGTCAAGGAGCTGTTCGACTGATGCGTCAACTGTTCGCCACGCTGCTGTTCGGTCTGCTGCTGACAGGCCCCTGCCTCGACAGTTTTGCCAGCGATCCGGCGGAGAGTGCCCTGCAGCGCGCCACCGAACACTACCGGGCCGGCAAGCTGAACGAAGCGGCCGGACTGCTGCGCGGCATCCTGGTCAGCCAGGCCGATCCGGCACGGCGCCAGACCGCGCTGTTCATGCTCGGCCAGGTACATGCCGACCTCAACGAGCCGATGCGGAGCCTCGAATACCTGGAGCAGATCCCCACAGCGGAACGCGGACCCTCCGAGCTTCTCCTCGAAGGGCGCATGCTGCTGCACGCCGGGCAGGCCGTACGTGCCGGCCAGGTGCTGGCGGCTCTCGACCCGGCCGACCTGCTGCCGGCGGAACGCCAGCTGCGCTGGCTCTCCCTGAGCGATGCCGCGCACCTCGGTGACGAGAAACAGCGCGCCCTCTATTTTCTGTTCCAGGCCCTGCAGAGTAAGGGGGAGAGCAGCCGGGACGACATTCTGAGCAAGGTGCATACTCTGCTGGAAACAGAGTTCAGTGAAGTCGACCTTGACGAAGTGGCCTTTATGTACAGCGGCAGCGTCATCGGCTACCAGGCCCTTTTGAAGCTCGGCTGGCGGGCCCTGAACAGCGGTCAGAAAGAACAGGCCCGGGAATGGGCCAGTGCCGTACTGGCAGCACCCGCCGATTTTCCGTACCGTGGTGAGGCCCTGACCCTGCTGGCACAGCTCAGCGAAGCTGGCGATGTACAGCGCGCCATCGGCGTATTACTGCCGCTGAGCGGTCGCTATGCGCCGTTCGGTTCGCTGGTGCAGCGTGGCATGCAACTCGCGGAACAACAGTTCCGCCCGGAGATCCCGGTTCGTTTCATCTATCGCGACACCGCCGGCACCCCGGACACCACCAGAAACCAGCTTGAAGAACTGCTGTTTAGCGAACAAGTGATCGCCGTGGCCGGCCCCCTGGTCGGCAGCGCTGCCGAGGCCGCCGCGCCGATCACCGCCCGGGAGCGGGTTCCGCTCCTCTCTTTGTCACAAAAAGAAGGGCTGGCGGCGGCCAGCTCCTATCTCTTCCGCAACGCTCTGACTATCCGTCTGCAGGTACAGACCCTGGTTGAAGCGGCCCGCTACGATCTCGGTCTGAGCCGATTCGCCATCCTCTTCCCCGCCAATCGCCAGGGAGAGCTGTTTGCCGAGCAGTTTCGCCAGGAACTGGCCGCCTGGGGAGGGGAACTGGTGGCCGCGCAGAGCTACGCGCCCGAGCAGACCGATTTCCGCCGCCAAGTCCGGCTGCTGCTCGGCCAGAATCCGGACGCCCGGGATCCGGATCCGCAGGAGGGAGAGCAGAAGACGCCGCCACCGTTCGAGGCGCTGTTTATTCCCGACTATGCCGAACGCATCAGCCTGATCGCTCCGCAGCTGGCGTTTTACGGACTGGAACCGGTGCAGCTGCTCGGCACCAACGGCTGGAACGACCCGGAGGCGCTGCGCCCGGCCGGGCGGTTCATCGAAGGGGCGATCTTCACCGACGGCTTCTTCCGCCACAGCCCCTACCCGTTTGTCCAGGAGTTTGTCGAGCGCTACTTCTCCCTGTACGGTCAGGATCCGACCATCCTTGAAGCCCAGGGTTACGATACCGCCGGGATTCTGCTGACCCTGCTCAACCGCCCGGACGTACAGACCAGGGAAGATCTTCACCAGGCCTTGCTGACCATGGATAACTTCCCCGGTGTCACCGGCGCGACCCGCTTTGACGCCGAGGGCGAAGCCGACAAGGTGCTGTTCCTGCTACAGATCCGCGACGGCACCATTGCCCAGCGCAACTGACGACAGTCGATGCGCTCCCCGCTCCGCCATCTGCTGGTCGTGCTCTGCGGGCTGCTCTGTGCCTGCCAGCCGGCCGCGCCACCGCTCTCCTCAGCCATTCCGCAGCCCGGTGCAACCGGCATCGCCGGCAGCGTCACCGATCGCAACGGCCAGGCGGCCAGAGGCGCCTACGTCTATGCCTATCGCAGTGCCCGCAGCAATCTGCGCGGCCCGGCCGATTTCGAGGCAGCGGTCGGCGCCGACGGCGCCTATCTGCTCGACCTGGTCGAAGGGAGCTACCACCTGGTCGCCCGCTGGCGCAAGGAAGGGGCCGATGCCGGCCCGCCGCGTCCCGGCGATGCCTGGGCACTGCCGCCGCGCAACCCGGTCGCGGTCGTTGCCGGCAAGATCGTCCGGATCGATTTCGTCCTGCAGGGGGTTGCCCAGCCGATGCTACTGCGGGAAGGATCGCTGACCAGCGGTGCCACCGGCTTCTCCGGCCGGCTAATCGATCCGGCCGGGGCGCCGGTCATTGGCGCCTTCGTTATCGCCTACCGGGATCGCGACTTTCACAAGATGCCGCAGGCGACCTCGCCAGCGGTCGGTGCTGACGGACGCTTCGCCCTGTTTGTCGAGGAGCCCGGCCAATGGTGTCTGGCCGCACGCAGCCGCACCCGCGGACAACCGGTCGCCGGCGAACTGTACGGCCTGCTCGGCGACGGTGAGCAGGCCTGCCGGACGGTCGCGACCGGCGAGATTCTCGATGTCGGCACCATCCGCATGACCCCGTACCGGCGCTGACAGGTGAAAAACCGGACCTGTTCCGCGCGGCGCAATCCAAGCGGGGACAGAGAGACTTTCTGAGTGACAGCGCTACCAGGCCTGCGGTTCCGTGACCAGCAGTTCGGCATGGAGCATGGCGACCCGCGGCATCGCCGCACCCTGACGCTCTCCACGTTCCAGGGGAATTCGGTAGATGGCCTCCAGCTCCAGCGGCCGCCGCTCCAGGCGGTCGATCATCATGCTCGGCCGATAGGCGCCCATACGCTCAGTCGCCTGCAGCAGGCGCGGCACAAGTTCGCCACTCGCCAGCGGCTCGCTGATCTCCTGCCGGTTGGCGGCGGCAATCACCTCCGCCATGAGCGCTTCGATCAGCTGCCGGGTCGCGGCACAGGCGAGCAGGCGGTCAGTCGCCAGCCCGGTCAGGGCACACAGGCCGTTGAACGGCATGTTCCAGACCAGCTTCTCCCAGCGGATCCGGGTCAGGTCGGCGCAGGCCTCGCAGGGGATGCCGGCGGCGCGGAACAGTTCGGCGAGAGGAGCGACCCGCGCCATGTCGGCTCGGGCAAACTCGGCGAGCCGTACCGCCCCTTGATCGAGATGGTGGACGGTCCCCGGTTCGCCGCGGTTGCAGCAGAGGAAGGCGACACCGCCGACCACCCGGTCGGAGCCGAACTCGGTGATCAACCGCTCTTCGTTGCCGAGACCGTTCTGCAACGTCAAAATCGCCGTCTCCGCGCCGACCAGCGGCGCAACCAGAGAGCAGAGGCGGTCGTTGTCATAGCTTTTCAGCCCGACCAGCACCAGATCGACCGGCCCGATCTGCCGGCTGTCAGTGAACCCGGCCACCTCGGGAAGATGGAAGTCACCGTGCGGCGACGTCACCGTCAGCCCCCGGCTGCTGATCGCCGGGTAGTCGCGTCGCAGCAGGAAACGCAGATCATGCCCGGCCCGCTGCAACAGGGCGCCGTAGTAGAGGCCGAGGGCACCGGCACCGATTACACCGATGCGCACGGTCGCCCTCCCGGCGAAGCAAAAAAGAGCTGTTCGCGCAAAACAAACCTCGCAAAATCAGGGATTTCCATCGATTTGTCTTGACCTTTCCACAGGGGTCTGGTAGAGTTGCAATCTTTACAGGAGGCAAGGCGATGTTCAAAGTTGGTGATCGAGCGTATTATCCTGCCCAGGGCGTCGGCGTTGTCGAATCGATCGAGGCCCGTGAATTCGGCGGACAGAGCAACAAATTCTACATCCTGCGCATTATCGACAACGACATGACCATCATGGTGCCGGTCAACAACGCCAACCAGGTCGGCCTGCGCACCCTGATCAGCAAGGACAAAGTCGCCTCAATATACAATGTCCTCGGTGAAAAGCAAGGCTGCGCCCAGGCGATCCCGTCGTGGAGCCGTCGCCAGCGAGCCTACAACGAGAAGATCAAGACCGGCAACCCGGTCGAAGTCGCCGAGGTGCTGCGCGAGCTCTACCTGATCCGCGAGGACAAGGAACTCTCCTACGGTGAGAAGAAGGTCCTGGAACTGGCCCGCCGGCTGCTGGTCAAAGAGCTGGCCCTGGCCGAAGGGATCGGCGAGGACGACGTCCATCAACGCCTGGAGAAAATCGTCCTGAACTGATCGCCCCGTATCGCATTATCGAGCCGGATGCGCTGGTCGCATCCGGCTTTTTACGTTTAACCTGCGACAATCTTCAGCTAGTATGACGCGTCACCAGCAACTCTTGCCGATGAAGGCGCCAGCCATGAATGTTCATGCACTGATACCAGCGGCCGGGTGCGGGCGCCGTCTCGGCGGGACGGTCAGCAAGCAGTACCTGGCTCTCGGCGGTCAGCCGATTCTGGCGCTGACGGTGCAGCGGCTTGCCGCCCTGGAGTCGGTGAGCCGCCTGCACTTGATCGTGCCGCCAGACGATCTCGACTTCTGCCGCCACGAACTGCTGGCTCCGCTGCACATTGCCAAGCCAGTGCAGCTGGTTGCCGGCGGTGCCGAGCGCCAGGAGTCGGTCGGCAACGGCCTGGCCGCCTGTGTGGCCACCGACGACGATCTGGTGCTGATACACGACGGCGTGCGGCCGTTTTTCCCGGCGGCGCGCATCGACGACCTGCTCGCGGCTGCCCGCGAGTGCGGCGCTGCCCTGCTCGCCATCCCCGCCCAGGACACCATTAAGCAGGTGGTCGACGGTCGGGTGCGGCAGACCCTCGACCGCAGCACCCTGTGGCAGGCGCAGACGCCGCAGGCATTCCGCTACGGCGTGCTCTGCGAGGCGCAACGGCGTGCTGCGGCCGACGGCTTTCGCGCCACCGACGATGCCTCCCTGGTGGAGTACTGCGGCTGGCCGGTCGCCGTGGTCCCAGGCTCACCGCACAACCTGAAGATTACCACCCCGGACGATCTGGCTCTGGCACGGGCCCTGCTCGCCAGCGACAAGGAGACTCCCGTATGATCCGGATCGGCCACGGTTTTGACGTGCACCGTCTGGTCGCCGACCGGCCGCTGATCCTCGGCGGGGTCTCGGTCCCCTTTGAGCTCGGCCTGCTCGGCCACTCCGATGCCGACGTCCTGCTGCACGCTGTCTGCGACGCGATCCTCGGCGCCCTGGCCCTCGGTGACATCGGCCGACACTTCCCGGATGATGACCCGGCCTACCGCGGTGCCGACAGCAGCCGGCTGCTCGCCCATGTGGTCGGCCTGGCCGACACCCACGGCTGCCGGGTCGGCAATCTGGATGCGACCATTATCGCCCAGCGACCACGCCTGGCCGGACATCTGTCCACCATGGTCGCCAACCTGGCACAGATCTGCCGGGTGCCGGCCGATTGCATCAACGTCAAGGCGACCACCACCGAACAGCTCGGCTACACCGGCCGCGGCGAGGGCATCGCCGCCCACGCCGTGGTTCTGCTCACCTCAACCGCACCAACAAAGGGATAGAACGCTCATGACTGGCACACTGGCCGTGATCGGCCCCAACTTCATTCGCGGCATCATCGAACAGGGTCTGCACGACGGCACATGTCAGGCGGTGGTGACCCGCTTCCCGCCGGAACCGAACGGCTACCTGCATATCGGCCACGCCAAATCGATCTGCCTCAACTTCGGCCTGGCTGCCCACTTCGGCGGCCGCTGCCACCTGCGCTTCGACGACACCAACCCGGTCAAGGAGGAGCAGGAGTATATCGACGCCATCAAAACCGACCTGCGCTGGCTCGGCTTCGACTGGGGGGCCCACGAGTATTTCGCCTCCGACTATTTCGAGACCCTGTACAGCTATGCCGAACGGCTGGTCGAACAGGGGCTGGCCTACGTCTGCGACCTGACCGCCGACCAGATCCGGGAATACCGCGGTACCCTCACCGAACCCGGCCGAGAGAGCCCCTGGCGCAACCGCGAGCGTGCCGAGAATCTCGACCTGCTGCGTCGCATGCGCGCCGGCGAGTTCGCCGACGGCAGTCGGGTGCTGCGCGCCCGCATCGACATGGCGGCACCGAACCTGAACCTGCGCGACCCGGTTCTCTACCGGATTCTGCACGCGCCCCACCACCGCACCGGCAACCGCTGGTGCCTCTACCCGATGTACGATTTCGCCCACGGCCAGTCCGACTCCATCGAGGGGATCACCCATTCGATCTGTACCCTGGAGTTCGAGGATCACCGCCCCCTGTACGACTGGCTCTGCCGGGCCCTCGCGATCTTCCATCCGCAGCAGATCGAGTTCGCCCGCCTCAACCTGAGCTATACAGTGCTGAGCAAGCGCCGCCTGCTGGAGCTGGTACAGGAGGGGCATGTCAGCGGCTGGGACGATCCGCGGATGCCGACTCTCTCCGGCATGCGCCGACGCGGCTACCCGGCGGCGGCCATCCGCACCTTCTGCGAGCGGATCGGCGTCGGCAAGAGCGACAGCGTCATCGACATCGGCGTACTGGAGGACTGTGTGCGCGAGGAGCTCGATCAGTCCGCGCCGCGCGCCATGGCCGTGCTCGACCCGCTCAAGGTGGTGATCAGCAACTACCCGGCCGATCACAGCGAGGAATTCACCGTCCCCTGCCATCCGAAACGCCCGGAGCTGGGGGAGCGTACCATTCCGTTCGCCCGCGAGATCTACATTGAGCGCGATGACTTCATGGAGGATCCGCCGGGCAAATTCTTCCGTCTCGCCCCGGGACGTGAGGTGCGCCTGCGCTACGGCTACATCATCCGTTGCGACGAAGTCATCAAGGATCCGGTGTCCGGCGAGACGGTCGAACTGCGCTGCAGTTACGACTCGGCGACCGGCGGTGGGCAGCTGCCGGAAGGGCGCGCCAAGGTCAAGGGGATCATTCACTGGGTTTCGGCAGCTCACGCCCTGCCGATACGGGTCCACCTTTACGACCGGCTGTTTGTCGTCGCCAACCCGACCGGCGACAAACAGGTCGACTACCGCGACCACCTCAACTCCGCCTCCTGCCGGACCCTCGAGTGCTGTCTGGTCGAACCGGGACTGGCCGGTAGCCGCCCGGGGCAGGCTTTTCAGTTTGAACGGCTCGGCTACTTCTGTGTCGACGCCCTGACTGGAGAGAGTGGCACCCCGATCTTCAACCGGATTGTTCCGCTGCGCGACAGCTGGGCCAGGCTCCAGGAGAACAGTTGACGGCAGCCATGCGTTCACTGCATATCGTCATGATCGACGATGCCATGGGTCTGTGTGACGACTTGCGTCCCTGGCTGACTGCTGCTGGCCACCAGGTCGGCTGCTTACCGGCACAACGGGCCGTTCTGCACACCCTGAGCGAACAGGCGCCAGATCTGATCATCCTCGGCATCGCCCGCTTTGCCCGTGAAGGGCCGGAGCTCTACCGGCGACTGCGCAGCAGCCGCGCCCTCGGGCGGTTGCCGGTGCTGGTGGTCAGCGAAGACAACGGTCTGGAACACGAGTTCATCGATGCTTTCGACTTTCAGGTGCGCCCTTTCGATCGGGAACGGCTGCTCGCCGCCCTACAGAGGCTGCGTCAGAAGCGACTCGGCGACACCGCTCACATCACGCCGCAGCAGCTCGACCAGTTTAAGCGGCTGCTGCGCGAGTGCAGCGCCCTGCACTTCAATCAACGCAACCAGCGCATCCTCGAACGCGGCCTGCAGCGACGCATGCTCGCTCTGCACATCACCACCCCCGACGCCTACTACGCTTACCTGCGGAACAGTGCCGGCAATTACGACGAGCTCAACAAGCTGCTGCAGTTCCTCACGGTCGGCGAGACCTGTTTTTTTCGCTACCGCAGCCACCGCGAGGCCTTGCTGCACCGGGTGATCCCGCACCTCATCGAACGTAACCAGGCACGCCGCAGTCTGCAGATCTGGTCGGCCGGCTGCTCGACCGGCGAGGAGCCGTACTCGTTGGCGATCCTGCTGCTTGAGAGGTTTCCGCAACTCCAGGACTGGGAGCTGCGCATCATCGCCACCGACATCAACAAGCGGGCTTTGCGCCAGGCCCGGGAAGGGATCTACGGCGCCCGATCGGTCCGTCTGGTCGAACCGGCCCTGCTGCAGCGTTACTTCGAAGAGATCGACGGCCTTTACCGGGTCAAATCGATCGTGCGCAGCATGATCCGCTTCGACTACCTGAACCTGATGACCGACCGCTTTCCCGACCCGGCGAATCAGCTCTGCAATCTCGACCTGCTCCTCTGCCGCAATGTTTTGATCTACTTCGACCTGGAGACGATCCGCCAGATCGTCGACCGCTTCGCCGACTGCCTCACCGCCGATGGCTACCTGTTTCTCGGCCATGCCGAAACCATGCAGAACGTCTCCGACCGCTTCGAACGGGTTCACGACCACGGCGCCTTTTTTTATCGACGCAAGCTGCTGCGGCCGCCAGCGGCGGCCGTGGCGGCCGCCCCCGAACCCCGACCGAGAACGGCAGTCCCGGCTGCCTCCCCGACAGCATCGTCACATGAGCCGGCAGCGTCTCGCCCGTTTGTGTCCAAGTCCCGCCCGCCAGGCCCGGAATTGGCCACACCCCCCGAGCCCGCGCTGGATGTCGACCAGATCTACCAGGCCGCCATGCAGGCTTTCGACCACGAGCGGTTTGTCGAGGCGGACCGGCTGTTCGACCGCGCTCTCGCCTGCCAGCCCCGTCACCCCCTGAGCCTGATCGGCAAGGGGCTGCTGCAGGCCAATCAGGGCAACTATGCGGAAGCTCGCCGGCTCTGCGCCCGAGCCATCGCCGCCGACGACCTGCGCGCCGAGGCCTACCTGCTGCGCGGCCTGATCCTCGATATGGAAGGCGAACTGGAGCGGGCCCTGGTCGAATACCGCAAGGTCCTCTGGCTCGATAACCACTTTGTCATGGGGCACTATCTGTTGGCGAAAACCTGCGGCCGCCTCGGCCGGCCGGAACAGAGCGCCCGCAGTCTGCGCAACACCCTCCGCTGCCTCGAGCAGTCTGCCGACCAGGCGATGATCCCGTTCTCCGGCGGCCTGTCGCGCGGCGTCTTTCTCGACCTGGTCCGTCACGATCTGGCCCGCTGTACTCCGGACGAGCAGCCCGCCTGAGCGCAAACCCGCCCCGCTCATTTCCGGTTAAGTCAATTTAAGTCGACAATCTTTGACTTTTCAAAAACACTGTTCTACGATTTCTTGCTGCTGTCCGGCACACATAACGACGATGCGGCGATTTGGCAAAAAGAGAGACAGGATCCTGAACCATGAACAGACACCGGGATGACGATATTCAGACCATCCTGCAGGAGATGCGTTCGGACTACTGGCGCCATCTGGAGGCGGATAACGAACAGGCCAGCGCCGCCACGGAAGACTTTCTGGTTGTCCGGATAGCCGACCGGCGCTACGCCCTGCCGGCCGGAGACTGCCGGGAAGTTCTCAGGTTACCGGCGCTGGTTCGGGTGCCGCGCGTCCCCGCCCATATCCGCGGCATCTTCAATCTGCGCGGCGAGATTGTCGCCGTGACCGATCTGGCGCCGCTGTTTGCATCCCCGCCCCAGGAGATTCTCGCCGGCAGCCGCCTGGTGGTGACGGCTCGGGGCGGCATGAAAACGGCGCTGCTGGTCGCTGCCGTCGAAGGGCTGACCAGCCTCGAAACGGCGCGCATCGAACCGCTGGCTGACGGCGCCGCCGCCGGCCAGCGCGAGCTGTTTCGCGGCAAGCGGAACGAGGAGGGGGAGAGTCTGCTGGTGCTCAACCTCGACAAGGTGCTCGAACGCCCCGAACTGTTGATCGACCAGAAAGGGCAGATGTCATGAGCGGCTTCCCGACGACCCAACCGACAGAACAGATGATCCCCACCCTACGGAGAGACCCATGCTGAACCGGATCAATGTCAAAATCGTCCTCGCCCTGATCAGTGTCCTGACTGTGATCATGGCCCTGTCCACCTACATGATCGTCACGCAGCGCGCCGAGGTACTGCGCGAGGAGCTGCTGGTCAAGGCGAGCACCCTGGCCAAGGTCGGCGCCACGGCGATGGCACAGTTCCTCGAAAGCGGTCTCGACAGCGGCGAGTTCACCCTGGAGGAGCTGTTCGACACCGACTACCGGGAAATCACCGAAGGGCCGCTGGCCGGTGCGGCGATCCCCAAGTACCAGACCGCCTACGACAGCTACCTCGACCGCACCATCCAGGATTTCGAGGACGCCTTCGTCGCATCCGACCCGATGGTGGTCTTCGCCGTCCTGGTCGACCGCAACGGCTACCTGCCGACCCACAACAGCATCTACTCCCGGCCGCTGACCGGCAATGCCGATCAGGATCGCGACGGCAACCGGACCAAACGCCTGTTCAACGACCCGGTCGGCCTCGCCGCTGGCCAGTACGACAACAGCGACGGCAACGGCTACCTGCGGCAGGTCTACCAGCGCGATACCGGCGAGACCATGTGGGACGTTTCGGCGCCGGTCTACATCGGCGACCGGCATTGGGGTGGATTCCGTATCGGCTTCTCCATGCAGCAGACCGAAGCGGCGATCGCCGATCTGCGCAATGAAATCCTCTTCTACATGGGGCTGCTGCTGCTCTTTTCCTCCCTGACCTGCTACTTTGTCGTCGCCCGCTTCCTGCTGCCACTCAAGGAGCTGACCCTTACCGCCGACCGGATCACCGCCGGCAGCCTCGACGAACAGGTCAAGGTGACCTCTGCCGACGAAATCGGTCAGCTCGGCCAGGCGTTCAACAAGATGACCCAGGTGATCGTCAAGAACCTGCAGAGTGAAATCGACAAGAGCAACCGCATGGTGCAGAGTGTCAAGGAGGCGATTCAGCAGCTCTCGACCAGCGCCAATGAACTGATGGCGATCTCCACCCAGCAGGCCGCCGGCGCCACTCAGCAGGCAGCAGCGGTGCAGCAGGCGACCACGACCTCGGAGGAGATCGCCGCCACCGCCAAACAGGTCGCCGAACATGCCGGGCGGGTCGAGGAGATCGCCCTGACCGCCACCTCGTCCAGTTCCGCCGGCCAGCAGGCGGTCGGCAATGCCGTCGACGGCATGACTCTCCTCAAGGGGCAGGTGCAGTCGATCGCCGAAGCGATGCTGCAGCTCGGCGAGAACTCGCAGAAGATCGGCGGCATCATCGACATCATCGACGAGATCTCCGACCAGACCAACCTGTTGTCGCTGAACGCGGCGATCGAGGCCGCCGGCGCCGGCGAGGCTGGCAAGCGCTTCTCCATCGTCGCCAACGAAGTGCGCCGCCTGGCCGATCGCACCGCCGAGGCGACCAACCAGGTCAAGGGGCTGATCCAACAGATCCAGCAGGCGACCAACAGCACCATCATGCTGACCGAGGAGGGAACCAAGGGGGTCGATGCCGCCAGCACCTTGGTGGCCAACATTTCCGAAGTGCTGGCCAGGGTGAATGCGGCGGTCGATGAAACCAGCACCGCGGCAGCCGAGATCAAGCTGATGACCCAGCAGCAGACCACCGCCAGCGAACAGATGGCGGAGACCATTGTCGAGGTGCGTGACGTCGCCAACCAGGTGGCGACCAGCTCCCAGGAGACCACGGAGGCGATCAGTGAGCTGACGTCTTTGGCCGAACGCCTGCAGGATCTGGTCGAAGCCGACCTGCTGGCCCAGGCCAAGGAGCAGGTCAAAACCGGCGCTACGGAGATGGAACGGGTTCTCAACGAAGCCGTCGACCGGGGGAACTTCAGCCTGGAGGAGCTCTTCGACGACAACTATGAACCGATCCCTGGCACCGACCCGCAAAAATACCGCACGAAATACGACGACTATCTCGACCGGACCATACAGACTTTCGAGAACGGCTTCCTTACCGACGCCCATGTGGTGTTCGCCGTGCTGGTCGACCGCAACGGCTACCTGCCGACCCACAACAGTAAATATTGCCAGCCGCTGACCGGCGATCAACGGCATGACACCGTCCACAACCGGACCAAACGTCTGTTCAACGACCCGGTCGGCCTGGCGGCAGCCCGCTACGACGGCAGCGACGGCCGTGGCTATCTGCAGCAGATGTATAATCGCGATACCGGCGAGAAGATGTGGGATATCAGTGCGCCGGTCTTCGTCAAGGGGCGGCACTGGGGCGCATTCCGCATCGGCTACCTGATGGATTGACGCGCGGCATGCCGTCCAGACAAGACAGAGCCGCGTTCTGAGCTGACCGATGAGCAAGCAGAGCAAATATCTGGAAATCTTCGCCCGTGAGGCCGAGGAACAGCTGGGCAGCCTGCGCCAGGGTCTGCTCGCCATGGAGAAGGAGGGCGTCGGCGATCAGCTGATCAACGATCTGCTGCGCAGCGCCCACACCCTGAAAGGTTCGGCGAAGATGGTCGGTCTCGACGAACTGGCCGGGGTGGCCCATCGCGTCGAGAGCCTGCTGAAGAAACTGCAGCAGGGCGAGGAGGAGTTGACCGCCGAGCTGATCGACGTACTGCTGGTCTCCACCGACGCCATCGAGGCGCTGGCCGCCGAGGCCCACTCCGGGGGCGAGATCCGTGTCAATGTCGACAATGTCGTCGAGGCTCTCGAAACCGGCCGTCTCGGTGAAGCGAGCCCGGCGCCGGAACCGGCCTACAGCGGCACGGAACGGCGCAAAACGGTGCGCGCCAGTGTCGAACGCCTCGACGAACTGATCAACGGCATGGGCGAGATCCTTCTCTGCCACCAGTCGCTGCATGCTCGCCAGGCCCAGCTGAAAAAGCTGCAGCAGCAGATCGACACGTTGCTCGGCCGGCTGCGGCGCGCGGAAAATTACCAGAGCCTGCAGGCGATCCGCCAGGGGCTGGTCGACCTGCTCGCTGCCGTCGAAATCGATACGACCCGGCTCGGCTACCAGGCCGAGGAGGTCTACCAGCAGACCATGCAGCTGCGCCTGCTGCCGCTGGCGACGGTGACCGACGAATTCGAACGCTCCGTGCGCGATCTCTCCCGCAGCCTCGGCAAGGAGGTCCGGTTCGCGGTCCGTGGCCAGGAGGTCGAACTCGATCGGCAGATGCTCGATGTGGTCAAGCCGATTCTGCTGCATGTGATCAACAACGCCGTCGACCACGGCATCGAGGATCCGGCGACCCGCATCCGGCTCGGCAAACCGAAGGCCGGCCAGCTGACTCTGGAGGCCGACTACGAGGGGAGCTTCGCCCGCCTCACCCTCCGCGACGACGGCCAGGGGATGGATCCGACCAGGATCCGCGAAGTCGCCGTCCGCCGCGGCCTGCTCAGCGCAGACAACGCCCGGGCGCTCTCCGACGAGGCGGCACTCTATCTCGTCCTCGAACCGGGTTTTTCCACCCGCGAGTTCATCACTGACGTCTCCGGACGGGGCGTCGGCCTCGACGTAGTCAAGGCGAATCTCGATCAGGTCAAGGGCGATCTGCTGATCAATTCGACGGTCGGTGTCGGCACGGAACTGACCCTGCGCCTGCCGCTGAGCATGGCGATCTTCACCGGCCTGGTGTTCGAGACCGCCGGCGACACCCTGGTCTGCCCGCAGAACTATATCGTCGAAATCCTGCGGGTCGCCCCCGGCGAGATCCTCGAAGAGATGGGGCGCGAGATCCTGCGCTTCCGCGACCGCTCGGTGCCGGTACTCAACCTGGCCGGCCTCCTCGACTTGGAGAGCGCACCGCTGGCCTCCCGCCGGCTGACCGTGCTGCTGCTCCATTATCGCGACCAGCTGCTCGGTCTGCTGGTCGACCGCACCGTCGGTCTGCAGGAGATCGTCGTCAAGCCCCTCGGCAGCCAGCTGCAGAGCCTGGAGTTCATCTCCGGCGCCACTCTGCTGGCCGACGGCGCGCCGGCGCTGATCCTTTCGGTCGCTGACCTGTTCGCTGCCCAGCTGCATCACGGCGTCAGCCCAGTTCGTCGCCAGCTAGCCGGCGAATCGACGGACCGGCGCGCCCGCATCCTGGTGGTCGACGACTCCATCACCACCCGTACCATGGAAAAGAACATCCTTGAGGCCCACGGCTACGAAGTGGTCACCGCCGTCTCCGGCTTCGACGCCCTCGAAAAGCTGGCCGCCAGCCGTTTCGACCTGATGGTCAGTGATGTCGAGATGCCAGGGATGACCGGCTTCGAGCTGACCCGGGAAGTGCGCAAGCGGGAGAACACTGCCGAGATACCGGTGATCATCGTCACCTCCCTCGCCGCCGACGAACATCGCCGCCAGGGGATCGACGCCGGCGCCCAGGCCTATATCGTCAAGGGCAACTTCGAGCAGGGTGTCCTGCTCGAGACTGTCGAAACCCTGATCGGGTAACACTTGCCATGCCGACCCGCGTCCTGATCGCCGACGACTCCGCCCTGACCCGCGTCGTGCTGCGCGATCTGCTCGCCCGCGATCCGCTGATCGAGATCGTCGCCGAGGCCGCCGACGGCCGTCAGGCGGTGCAGCTGACCCGCGAACTGCGTCCCGACCTGGTGATCATGGACATCATGATGCCGGGGATGGACGGCCTCGACGCCACCAGTGAGATCATGGCCGACTGCCCGACGCCGATCCTGGTGCTGTCGGCCAACACCGACAGCCAGGACAGCCGCAACGCCTTCGCGGCAATCCGTCTCGGCGCCCTCGACGTCATGGAAAAACCGAGCGGCGTCATCAGCGATGCCTTCGACACCATCGCCGTCCAGCTGATTGCCCGGGTAAAAAGTCTGAGCCGGATCCGGGTGATCCACCACTTCCGCGGCATGGCCCGCCGCCAACCGCGGGAGACGTTGCCACCCGCCGCCTGCCTCCCCGCGGGAATCTATTCGCTGCTGGCGATCGGCGCCTCGACCGGCGGCCCGCAGGCGGTCCTCTCCCTGCTGCGCGAACTGCCGGCAAATCTGACCGCTACTATTCTGGTGGTCCAGCATATCGCCGACGGCTTTGCCCCTGGCTTCGCCGCCTGGCTGCGCCGCGAGACCGGCCACCGCATCGCCTTGGCCGAAGAGGGACAGGAGCTGCCCCCCGGCCAGATCCTGATCGCGCCGAACGGCCGGCATCTGACCGTGGCCGACCGGCGAGTCCGGCTGAGCGACGCCGCGCCGCTGCACAACTGTCGGCCGGCAGTCGACGCCCTGTTTCAGAGCCTGGCCGACCAGGGGCTGGCGCCGGCAACGGTCGCCGTGCTGCTGACCGGCATGGGACAGGACGGCGCCCGGGGGCTGCTCGCCCTGAAGCAGGCCGGCGCTCTGACTCTGGCCCAGGACCAGGCCAGTTCAGCGATCTTCGGCATGCCGAAAGCCGCCATCGAGTGCGGTGCCGTCGACCGGGTCCTCCCCCTCGCGCAGATGCCGGAGACTCTTCGCGCCCTGTTCGCAGCCGGCTAGCCGAGCGCCGCGGCAAAACCCCTTTCGCTTGCCGACATTCTGTGCTAAAAGGGCCATTTACGGCCCGATCCACCCTGCGGGCCGCCGGCAGGAGGAGTCCCCCGTCATGAGTCTGCGTGTCTACAATACCCTGAGCGGCCGCAAGGAAGAGTTTGTCCCGCGGGTCCCCGGCCAGGTCGCGATGTACGTCTGCGGCGTCACCGTCTACGACTACTGTCACATCGGCCACGCCCGCGCCAATATCGTCTTCGACATCGTTTTCCGCTACCTGCAGTTTGCCGGCTACGCGGTCACCTACGTGCGCAACTATACCGATGTCGACGACAAGATCATCAACCGCGCCAACGAACAGGGGATCTCCAGCCGCGAGCTGGCCGACCGCTTCATCCGCGCCTTCGACGAGGATATGCTCGCCCTCGGCCTGCGCAAGCCGACCTTCGAGCCGAAAGCGACCGACTACATTCCGCAGATCATCGCCCTGATCGCAACCCTGCTCGGCAAAGAGATGGCTTATACAGCTGCCGGCGATGTCTATTTCAGCATTGAACGCTTCCCCGACTATCTGAAGCTGTCGAAGCGGACCATGGAGGAGATGCAGGCCGGAGCGCGCATCGCGCCGGGAGAGCAGAAACGCAGCCCGATGGACTTTGCCCTGTGGAAGGCCGCCAAGCCGGGCGAGCCGAGCTGGGACTCGCCCTGGGGGCCGGGACGGCCGGGCTGGCACATCGAATGCTCGGCGATGAGTTCGGCGCTGCTCGGCGACAGTTTTGACATTCACGGCGGCGGCCGCGATCTGATCTTCCCGCACCACGAGAACGAAATCGCCCAGTCGGAAGGAGCAACCGGCCAGCCGTTCGCCAGATACTGGCTGCACAACGGCTTTGTCAACGTCAACCAGGAGAAGATGAGCAAGTCCCTCGGCAACTTCTTCACCATCCGCGACATCCTGCAGCAGTACGATCCGGAAGTGGTTCGCTTCTTCATCCTGACCGCCCACTACCGCTCGCCGCTCGACTTCTCCGACCAGAACCTGAAAGAGGCGCGCGCCGGCCTGAGCCGCTTCTACGAGGCGCTGCAGACCGCCGACGACGCCCTGCGCGACCTGTCGACCGACGAAGACGGCCAGCCGGGGCCGGAGGCGGCGCAGCTCGACGCGGAGTTCCGTGCCGCCATGGACGACGACTTCAACAGCGCTCTGGCCATCGGCCATCTGTTCGAAGCGGCCCGCACCATCAATCGCCTAATCGGCGAAAAGAAGTTTCGCAAAAACCGCGACAAGGTCGCCACGGTGCGCGCCCTGCGCGCACAATTGGCGACCCTCGGCGACGTGCTCGGCCTGTTCGGCTCCGTGCCGGCCGCCTGGCTGCGCCGGCAGAATCTGCGCGGTCTGGCCGAACTCGGTCTCGACGAAACTTTTATCGACCAACAGATCGCCGCGCGGCTGCAGGCGCGGCAGGCGAAGGACTTCGACCGTGCCGACCAGATCCGCGAGGAACTGGCCGGATGCGGCATCGAACTGCTCGACAACCCGGGGGGGACCAGCTGGAAAATCCGATGAACACCACGTCACAGGAGTCCCCGATGATCAAGAAAATCCTGCTTGTCGATGATTCGCCGTCGGTCCTCTCGATCCTTGAGGACATGCTGGCCGATCTCGGCTACGCCACAACCTGCGCCGGCAACGGCAAGGATGCGCTGGAACAGATCAAGCTGACCCGTTTCAACCTGATCATCACCGATCTGACCATGCCGGTGATGGACGGCATCGCCTTTGTCGAACAGGCCAAGACGCTGCCAAACTGCAAGTTCGTGCCGATCGTCATGCTCTCCTCGGAAGAGGACGAAACGAAGATCGCTGCCGCCAAGAAGGTCGGCATCTCCACCTTCCTGCGCAAGCCGGTTCGCGAGCAGCAGCTGAAGACCATCCTCTCTATCGTCCTCGGCAGCTGACCCCCCGGCCGACCCGGCCTCCCCCCGTTCCCCGCCGCAGCGACAGACCCGCTCCGGCGACCCGAGCCCGCACCGATGGCCCGCTTCAGCCTGACAACCGACTACGAGCCGCGCGGCGACCAGCCCCAGACGATCGCCGAACTGGCCGGCGGCGCCCGGCGCGGCGACCGGCACCAGGTGCTCCTCGGCGTCACCGGTTCGGGCAAGACCTTCACCGTCGCCAACCTGGTCGCCGAACTGCAGCGGCCGACTCTGGTGCTGGCGCCGAACAAGACCCTGGCGGCTCAGCTATACGGCGAATTCAAGGAGCTGTTTCCCGGCAACGCCGTCGAATACTTCGTCTCCTACTACGACTACTACCAGCCGGAAGCCTACGTCCCGAGTTCCGACACCTACATCGAGAAAGACTCGGCGATCAACGAGGAGATCGACAAGCTGCGTCACAGCGCGACACGCAGCCTGCTGACCCGCCGCGACGTGCTGATCGTCGCCTCGGTCTCGTGCATCTACGGCCTCGGCTCGCCGGAAGCCTACCACGGCATGCTGATCCGCCTGAACGCGGGGATGGCCCTGGAGCGCAACGCCCTGCTGCGCCGGCTGGTGGAGATCCAGTACAGCCGCAACGACGTCGATTTCCACCGTGGCACCTTCCGGGTGCGCGGCGACACGGTAGAGGTCTTCCCCGCCTACGAGGAGGATCGCGCTCTGCGCATCAGCTTCTTCGGCGACGAGGTCGAGGAGATCGCCGAGATCGATCCGTTGCGCGGCCGGATCATCGACCGGCTGCCGGCGACGGCGGTCTTCCCGGCGAGCCACTACGTGGCGACCAAACCGACCCTCGACCGGGCGATCGCCGCCATCCAGGAGGAGCTGCGCGAACGCATCGGCCATTTTCGCGCGCACAACCAGCTGGTCGAGGCGCAGCGTGTCGAGCAGCGCACCCTGTTCGACATCGAAATGATCGAGGAGATCGGCTTCTGCCAGGGGATCGAGAACTACTCGCGCCACCTCGACAACCGCGCCGCCGGCGAGCCGCCGGCCACTCTGTTCGACTACTTCCCGGACGATGCCTTGCTGGTGATCGACGAGAGCCACGTGACTGTGCCGCAAATCGGCGGCATGTACCGTGGCGACCGCAGCCGCAAGCAGACCCTGGTCGACTACGGCTTCCGCCTGCCCTCGGCCCTCGACAACCGGCCGCTGACCTTCGACGAGTTCGTCGCCAAGGGGATCCAGACCGTCTACGTCTCGGCGACCCCCGGTGACTACGAGCTGCAACAGGCGCACGGTGTGGTCGTGGAACAGATCGTCCGCCCCACCGGCCTCGTCGATCCGCCCATCGAGGTGCGGCCGGCGCGCAGCCAGGTCGATGACTTAATCGGCGAGATCCGCGCCACCATCGCCGCGGGCCACCGGGTGCTGGTCACCACCCTGACCAAACGGATGGCCGAGGATCTCACCGGCTATCTGCAGGAACTCGCCATTCCGGTGCGCTATCTGCACTCCGACATCGACACCGTCGAGCGGATGCGCATCATCCGCGACCTGCGTCGGGGGGAGTTCGCCGTGCTGATCGGCATCAATCTGCTGCGTGAAGGGCTCGACCTGCCGGAAGTCGCCCTGGTGGCGATTCTCGACGCCGACAAAGAGGGCTTTCTGCGCAGCACCCGCTCTCTGATCCAGACCTGCGGCCGGGCGGCGCGCAACGTCGCCGGCCGGGTGCTGATGTACGCCGACCGGATTACCGGCTCCATGCAGACCTGCATCGACGAAACCGCCCGCCGTAGGGACGCCCAGCTCGCCTACAATCAAGAGCACGGCATCACCCCGGAGACCGTACGCAAGTCGCTGCGCACGATTCTCGACGACATCAGCGCGCAGGACGGCCGGCAGCTGCCGGTCGCCGCCGAGAGTCTGGAACACTATGCCACACCACAGGAGCTGCGCGCCGAGATCGAACGGCTGAAGCACGACATGCTCGCCGCGGCCGCCGCCCTCGAGTTCGAACAGGCCGCCGAGCTGCGTGACCGCATGCTCACCCTGGAGAAACAGGAGCTGACCCTGCTCGGCCACGACTGACTGCTGCCTGCTGGACCGGCGCCCGGCAAGCTGGTATACAAGGGACGCGGGAACCGCTGTTGGTGTCCCGCAAGAAAACGATGTAACGCGGAAGAGCGGAGAAAAGTCTTTCTGAGGAGGGTCTTGCAAAAGCCCCAAGAGGCGTCATTCCTGAAGGCTTTAAGCCGGAATCCAGAGGTTGACTGACTGAAACGACTGGATCCCCGACAAGGGCTCTCGGCGATGACAGGACTTTTGCAAGCGGCTCTGATAACAACGGGTGATCTCCGCAGCTCCGCGCCGCGTTACATATCGACTTTACCCTCGACAGATCACGATGAAATCGATCCAGAGACTCACAAAACGCGGCGGTGACCGCCTGCGCAACGGCCTCAGCTACCTGCAGGAGCAGCTGCGGATCAGCGAAAACACCTTCCTGATCATCCTGGCGGTGGTCATCGGCGTGCTCGGCGGTCTCGGCAACTACGCGTTCCGCAAGCTCCTCGAATTCATCCACTGGGGACTGTTCGTCCAGGGGGAGCAGCTGCTCGGCTTCACTCTGGAAGAGTGGTCCTGGTCGCGGCTGATCGTCATCGTCTTCCCGGTGGTCGGCGGCCTGCTGGTCTACCCCCTCTGGCGCTGGTTCGGCGAGGATCTCAAGGGGGGCTTCGCCGCCTTCCTGCAGCGGGTCAACCTCGGCGGCGCCAAGCTGCGGCTGCGACCGATCTTCACCCGCGGTTTCGGTGCGGCAGTCACCATCGGCACCGGCGGCTCGGCCGGCCAGGAAGGGCCGATCGCCATGATCGGCGGCGCCATCGGCTCGCAGTTCGGCCAGCTCTGCAAGATGAGCGGCGACCGCCTCAAGGTCCTGGTCGCCTGCGGCGCCGCCGCCGGCGTGGCCGCCACCTTCAACGCGCCGATTGCCGGAGTCTTCTTCGCCCAGGAGATCGTTCTGCTCGCTGCCTTCGAACTCTCCAGCTTCACCTCGATCGTCATTGCCAGCGGCATGGCGACCGTCGTCTCGCGGGCGTTGCTCGGCAATACCCCGGAGATCCACGCGCCGGTCTACCTGGTGCACAGCTACTGGGAACTGGCCCTCTATGTGCTCCTCGGTCTGCTGATCGGCCTGCTCTCCTCGCTGTTCATCGACGCCCACTACCGGATCAAGGACCGCTTTGCCGCCCTGCCGCTGCCGAAGCTCGCCAAGCCGCTCCTCGGCGGCCTGCTGGTCGGCCTGATCGGTGTGGTCTTCCCGCAGGTGTTCGGCAACGGCTACGAATTCATCGAGGACGTGCTGCTCGGCGGGCAGGCCTGGTACCTGCTCGCCGCCCTGCTGCTGCTCAAGGCAGTCGCGACCTCGATCACCCTCGGCTCCGGCCTGCCGGGCGGCCTGTTCGCCCCCTGCCTCTACCTCGGCGCGGTCGCCGGCGGCGCCTTCGGGCAGATCGCTTCCCTGCTGCTCCCCCGCGTGCCGCTGGCGCCGGGCGCCTACGCCCTGGTCGGCATGGGCGCCTTCCTGTCGGCGGCGACCCATGCGCCGATGACCGCGATCTTCCTGCTGTTCGAGATGACCGACAGCTACGAGGTCATCGTGCCGATCATGCTGACCTGCGTTATCGGCACCGCGGTGGCCCGGCATTTCAAGCGCGACAGCCTGGAAACGGTCGAACTGACCCGGGCCGGCATCGACCTCGAGGCGGGCAAGGAGCGCAATATCATGAAGTCGATCAAGGTCGCTGAGGTCATGGTGCGCGAGGTCGAGACCGTCCCCGAGCACATGACCCTCGGTCAGTTCGCCCGCTTCATCGAAAAGACCCAGCACACCAACTTCCCGCTGATTAACCGCGACCGGGAACTGACCGGCATCATCTCGGTGCAGGACTTCATGGGGGTGGTGTTCGAACGCGACCTGATGGACCTGGTGGTCGTCAAGGAACTGGCGACAGCCAACGTGATCACCGCCCATGCCGACGAGGATCTCGACACGGCGATGCGCAAGATCGGCTACCGCAACATCGAACAGCTGCCGGTGGTCGACCGGGAAACCCATCGCAAACTGATCGGCATCATCTCGCGACGGGATATCGTCTCCGCCTACAACCGGGCGCTGATGAGCCGCAGTCTGGAGGAGCAGGAGCGTGCATAGACTGCTGCAACAGCTCAATCCGGCCCAGCAGGCGGCGGTCCGGCACGGTGACGGCCCGCTGCTGCTGCTCGCCGGCGCCGGCTCCGGCAAGACCCGGGCGCTGACGCACCGCATTGCCTGGCTGATTGAGGAGGCTGGCGTGCCACCCTGGCAGATCCTGGCGGTGACATTTACCAACAAGGCAGCCGAGGAGATGCGCCTGCGCCTCGACCAGCTGGTCGGCGGCGCCGACCGCCTCTGGGTGCGCACCTTTCACGCCACCTGCGTGCAGATCCTGCGCCGGGAGATCGAAGCCCTCGGTTTCACCAGCAACTTCACCATCTACGACGATCAGGATCAGGAACGACTGCTCAAGGCGCTGCTGCGTGAAGAACAGATTGACGAGAAACGTCTCAAGCCACGCGCGGTCGCCGCGGCCATCGACCGCGCCAAGAACCAGGGGCTGCGACCCGACGACTACCCGGACGACGACCGGCAGTCAGCTCAAATCGCCCTGCTCTACGGCCGCTATCAGGAGGCCCTCAAGCGGGCCAACGCCGTCGATTTCGGTGACCTGCTGCTGCTGACCCTGCGGCTGTTCGAGGAACATCCGGAGGTTCTCGACCGCTACCGGCAGCGCTTCCGGCAGATTCTGGTCGACGAGTTCCAGGACACCAACCAGGTGCAGTACCGGCTGATCTACCTGCTCGCCTCGGCTCACGGCAATCTCTGTGTGGTCGGTGACGACGACCAGTCGATCTACCGCTGGCGCGGCGCCGAGATCGGCAACATCCTCGGCTTCGAGCGCGACTTTCCCGGCTGTACCGTGATCCGCCTCGAGCAGAACTACCGTTCGACCGCCAACATCCTCGAAGCGGCCGGCGCCGTGGTGGCTCACAATATCGGCCGCAAGGGGAAAAATCTCTGGACCGACAACCCGTCCGGCGAGCCACTGAGTATCGACGCCCTGCCGGATGACCTCGAAGAGGCACGCTTCGTCGCCGGCGAGATCTCCCGTTACCGCGACAGCGGCCGGCGGCTGCGCGATATCGCCGTCTTCTACCGGACCAACGCCCAGTCGCGCGGTATCGAGGAGGCGCTGCGCAACCAGCGCATCCCGTATGTCATGTTCGGCGGCGTTCGCTTCTATGCCCGCCTGGAGATCAAGGACATCCTCGCCTACCTGCGCCTGCTGGTGAACCCGGCCGACACGGTCTCGGCACGGCGTATCATCAACGTACCGGCACGCGGCATCGGGCAGGCGACCGTTGGCAAAATCGCCGGATTCGAAATCGAGGCCGGCAGTTTTCTCGCCGCCTGCCGCCTGGCCGTGGAGCGGGAGGCACTCAAGGGGGCGACCGCCGCCCGGGTGACCGCCTTTGCCGACCTGCTCGACTCGTTCCGGCAGCGCCTGGCGACCACCCCCTACCCGGAACTGACCGCAGCGATCATCGATGAGACCGGTTACGGTCCGCAACTGCGCGAGGAGCGCAGCGAGGAGAGCCGCGGCCGCCTGGAGAACCTCGAACAGCTGCTGGCCGGCATGGAAGAGCATGCCGCCAGCGAGGGGACTCTGGCCGACTATCTGGAGCAGGTTGCACTGATGACCGATGTCGATGCCTACGACCCGAGCCTCGACCGGGTCAGCCTGATGACCCTGCATGCTGCCAAGGGGCTCGAATTCCCGCTGGTCTTCATGGTCGGCATGGAGGAGGGGCTGTTTCCGCACAGCCGGACTCGTGACGGCGCCGACGACGATATCGAGGAGGAGCGGCGACTCTGCTACGTCGGCATGACCCGGGCCATGGAGAAGCTGCACCTCTGTCACGCCCGCCGCCGCCGGATCTACGGTGACTACCAGTTCAACCCGCCGAGCCGCTTCCTCGGCGAAATCCCGGATGAGCTGGTCGGCCGCAAGGAGCCGGTGGCGCTGCACCGGCCGGCCAGCCACAACCTCGCCTCGCTGTTCGACCGGGTCGAGCCGGAACTGTTTGCCGAACCGGCGGAGCTGCTGGACGACCTGCCCGGCGAAGTGCGGGTCGTGCCGGACGCCGAGCAGGGGCTGCGCATCGGCCTGACGGTGCGCCACGTCAAGTTCGGCGTCGGCACCGTGCGCCGCCTGGAAGGGAGCGGTGACAACCAGAAGGTCATCGTCTATTTTCACCGCTTCGGCCCGAAGAAGCTGCTGGTCCGCTTTGCCGGGCTGGAGCCGGCCTGAGCGGTTCGGCCAGTGATCTCTCCCCGCCGGGGAACCATGCGAAAGGGAAAACGTCTGTGAGTGCCAACCTGAACGAGATCGAAGTGCGGGTGCTCGGCTGCCTGGTGGAGAAGGAGCTGGCCACCCCGGAATACTATCCGCTGACCGTGAACGCCCTGGTCAACGCCTGCAACCAGAAGTCGAACCGTGACCCGGTGATGACTCTGGAGGAGACGGCCGTCCTCGAAGCTCTCGACAGCCTCCGCTTCAAGCAGCTGGCGCACCGCTCCGCCGAAGGGGTGCGCGCCGCCAAGTACTGCCACAACCTCGACGGACTGTTCCGGCTGGAGCCGCAGGAACTGGCGATCCTCGCCGAGCTACTGCTGCGCGGACCGCAGACCCTCGGCGAGCTGCGCAATCGCGCCGAGCGCATGGCGCCGTTCGCCGACCTCGCCGAGGTGGAGCGGGTGGTCACCGATCTGCTGGAGCGCGCTGAGCCGCTGCTGGTCGGTCTGCCGCGCCAACCAGGACGCAAGGAGCCGCGCTACGCCCACCTGTTCGCGCCGCTGCCGGAGGGCGACACCGAGCCGGCGCTGTACACGCCGGCCTCGCCGACCGCCGACCGGCTGGCTGTGCTGGAGAGCCGGATCGAAGAGCTGCAGAGCGAATTCGCCGCCCTGCGCCAGCGCTTCGAAGACTTCTCCCGCCAGTTCGAGTAAGCCGCCCCCGGCCTCCTGCCGCTCACCATGGCCGACTACGCCCTGCTGCATGATCCGGATCGCCAGCGCTGGCTGCGCTTTGCCCGACCGCTGACGGTCTACGCCGTGCACCGCCTCGACCAGGTGATGCCGACCTTGCACGAGATCGAGGCGCGGGTCGCCCGGGACGGGCTGCATGCCGTCGGCCTGCTCAGCTACGAAGCGGCGCCCGCCTTCGACCCGGCCCTGACCACGCGACCGGCCGGCAACTTCCCGCTGCTGCATTTCGGCCTGTTTACCGCTCCTGAAGCGGTGGCGCTGCCGCCGGCCGTGCCCGCCGCCATGCCGGACGACTGGCGACCGGCCTTTTCTCCGGGCGCCTATGCCCGCGCCGTCGACCAGATCCGCCGGGCGATCGCCGCCGGCGAAACCTACCAGGTCAACCTGACCTTTCCGCTGCACTCGCGGTTCCCTGGAGACCCCCGGGCACTTTTCTGCCGACTGGTCCGGGGGCAGCGGGCGGCCTGGGCCGGCTACCTGGAGGCCGGCTCCTGGGCTGTCTGTTCCGCCTCGCCGGAGCTCTTCTTCCGGCGCGACGGCCAGCGCCTGCTGATGCGGCCGATGAAAGGGACCGCTCGCCGCGCCCCGACCCAGGCCGCCGACCTCGCTGTCGCCGCCGGTCTGACGGTCTCGGCCAAGGACCGGGCCGAAAACCTGATGATCCTCGACATGGTGCGCAACGACCTCGGTCGCATTGCCGCGGTCGGTTCGGTGCGGGTCGCGGAGCTGTTCGCCGTGGAGAAGTACCCGACTCTCTGGCAGATGACCTCGACCGCCAGTGCCGAGAGTACGGTCTCCCTGGCGGAGATCTTCGCCGCCCTGTTTCCGTGCGCGTCGATCACCGGCGCCCCCAAGGCGCGCACCATGCAGCTGATCGCCGCCCTCGAAGAGCGCCCGCGCGACATCTATACCGGCAGCTTCGGCTGGCTGGCGCCGGACGGAAACGCCCGCTTCAGTGTCGCCATCCGCACGCTGCTGGTCGACCGGCAGCGCCAGGAGGCGACCTACGGCGTCGGTGCCGGTATTACCTGGGATTCACGCAGCCGCAGCGAGTACCGCGAGTGCCTCGCCAAGGGGGCGATTCTGACCCGGCCGCAGCCGGAGTTCGCCCTGCTGGCCACCCTGCGCTGGGCACCCGGTCACGGCTATTTCCTGCTGGAGCGCCACCTCGATCGTCTGCGCGCTTCGGCCGACTACTTCGAGAGGCCGTGGGACGAAGCGGCCATCCGCCAGCACCTGCGGCAGCTGGCCGAAGGCTTCCCCGGCAACCTTGTGCAGCGCGTCCGCCTGCTCCTCGGCGACGACGGCCGACCGCACAGCGAAGCGACGCCGTTGGCCGTGTCGAAGCGGCCGGCACCGTTGTGCGCCGTGCTGGCGCGCGGTCCGGTCGAGCACCGCGACCCGTTTCTCTACCACAAGACCACTCATCGAGTGATCTACGAACAGTCGCTGGCGGCCGCCGGCGATGCCGATGAGGTGCTGCTCTGGAACGCGGCCGGCGAGGCGACCGAATTCTGCACCGGCAACCTGGTCGCCGAACTCGATGGCCGGCTGGTCACACCACCGCTCGCCAGCGGCTTGCTGGCCGGTGTCTACCGCGCCGAGCTGCTCCAGCGGCAGGTCATCAGCGAGCAGAAGCTGCCCGTCGACCAGCTCGGCCGCTGCCGGCAGCTGTTTCTGGTCAACGCCCTGCGCAAATGGCGCCGGGTCGCTCTGCGCGACCGCTGACCGCTGACAAGCATCTTGCCTTGCCTGCCGTTTTGCCGTAGGGTCCGCCCATGAAGATCGCCCACGTTCAGCGCGCCCTGCACCGGCAGAACCGGTTCGAGAGCCGCTGGCGCCGCCGGTGCGCCGATCTGACGCTGCACTGTCGGCCCGGCTGTGCCGCCTGCTGCCGGCTGGCAGTACACTGCAGCCTGGCGGAAGCGGTGGCGGTCGCTGCCGGCCTCGACGCCGCCCGGGAGAGGATCCTGTCGGCCTACGTCGACCGGCTACTGGCCGCGGCGCCAGGTTTGGCCGACCTCGCCAGCTACCTGCGGGCGCACTGCCGCGGCCTCGGACCCTGCCCGTTTCTGGCGAGCGACGGCCGGTGCGACATCTATGCCGTGCGCCCACTCTCCTGTCGGGCGCTGCTGTCGACCCGGCCGGCCGCCTGGTGTGCCATCGAGCCGGCTGACCTCGATGACTTCGACAAGCAGTTGCTGCAGCAGAGCCTCGATCCGCAGCTGGTCGCCTGGCCGACCCACTACCTGGCAGCGACTCAGAACTTTGCCCGTCGCCAGGAGGAACGTCTGACCGCTGCCATGCTGAGCGAGTCCGGCTGGGCACTGAGCGGCAACTTTCCGCTGCAGGTCTGGCTGGAGCGCCGGCACCGCCTGAGCGAGCGGGGTGGCGCTGAAGTCGCAGCCCTGCTCGCCGGACTCGGCCTGCTCACGACGCCGCTGCTCGACCTGCAGCGCTAACAGAGGGACCCACTTGTTCACTCTCGACCCGCAACTGGCCCGCGATACCCTGCCGGTCGGCGATCTGCCGCTCTGCCGCCTGCTGTTGATGAACGACACCACCTACCCGTGGTTCATTCTGGTGCCGCGGCGGGCCGACATCCGTGAGATTTACCAGCTCGACCTTGTCGACCAGCAGCAGCTGCTCACAGAATCGTCCCGGCTCGCCCGGCTGCTGGTCGAACGGTTCGCCGCCGACAAGCTGAACATCGCCACCCTCGGCAATCTGGTGCCGCAGCTGCATCTGCACCATCTGGTGCGCTACCGGACCGATCCGGCCTGGCCGAAGCCGGTCTGGGGGCTGCTGCCACCCAGACCCTATAGCGGCGAGGCGGCCGCCGACCTCTGCCGGCAAGTCGCCGCACAGCTGCCGGACCTCGCGCCGTGCTCTTCGCCCTGACCGCCGCGGCCAGCGAACTGTCCTGTTTTTGAGTATTGCCACTGACCATGACCAGCATCGACCCGAAACAGCTCGAATACCTGCGCGATCTGCCCTCCGGCTACCTCATCGACCTGCTCGCCGCCGGCGATTTACCCGACGACAGCCCGGCATACATGGTCCTGCGCGAACGCGGCCTGACCGCTGCGGAGATCGAAGCAGGGCTCACTCGCCGTCGTCAGTCGCGCTGGCCTGGCCGACCATTTCTCTGGCGGATCGCTCGCTGGACCATGCTCGGCTTGACCCTGCTGCTCGGTCTGTTCAATACCGCTCAGCTCACGCCACTGGTTCTCGGTGACGATCCCCTGAAGATCCCGATCCTGTTTTTTGCGATTCTCTGCAGCGGCTTCGGTTTTTTTGTCGGCTACAAATTGACGGCACTGATTTACCAGGGGGAGAGTCATCGGCTCTACTGCGGTTTCCCGGTGCCGATCGGCAGCGTCGACCTGCACACCTGCCGTGAGCAGCTCCCGCCCACCGCCGGTATGGTCTGGCGCATGGCGGTCAATGCTTTCGTCGGCGTCAACCTGACCCTCTTCCCCCTGCTGCTGCTCAACCTGCTGGTGCGCTGAGACCACACGACCGACCGGGACGGTTGACAGCCCCCGACCGAGGGGGTATTAAGGGGAATATTGCAAATCCAACCTGCCGAAGGAGTGCACCGTGATCAAAATCGATTTCGACAAGATGGGCGGGCTGATCCCCGCGGTCATTCAGGACCACGAGACCGGCGATGTACTGATGGTCGCCTTCATGGATGAAAAAACGTTGGAAAACACCCTGCGCGACGGCAAGACCTGGTTCTATTCGCGCAGCCGCAACAAATACTGGATGAAGGGGGAGGAGTCGGGCAACACCCAGGATGTCATGGAGGTCTATACCGACTGCGACGCCGACACGGTGGTGATCAAGGTCAAGCAGAACGGCCCGGCCGCCTGCCACACCGGCAACCGCAGCTGCTTCTACGTCAAGTGGGAGGACGGCCAGTGGGTCGAACACTCCAACCCGCTGTTCGATCCCGCCGAAGTTTACAAGAAAAAGTAGCTGAGGACCGGGGACTTCAGGCGAGAATCATCGAGACTCCAGCCGCGAGCCTCACAGCATACAACCGAAAGGTTTTCTCATGGCCAACGAACTGCGTCTCGGCATCCCGAAGGGGAGCCTGGAAAATGCCACCATTGATCTGTTCGCCAAGGCGGGCTGGACCATCCGCACCAGTTCGCGCAGCTACTTTCCGACCTGCGACGATGCCGACCTGCAATGCAGCCTGGTCCGCCCCCAGGAGATGGCGAAGATCCTCGAACGCGGCAAGATCGATGTCGGCATTGCCGGCCGCGACTGGGTGCGCGAAAACGACTCCGACGTGATCGAAATCGGCGAAATGGTCTACTCCAAAGTGTCGCGCCGCCCCGCCCGCTGGGTACTGGTGGTCGGCCCGGACTCGAAAGTCGAAAAGGTCGAAGATCTGGCCGGCGCCACCATCTTCACGGAGTTGGTCGGCTTCACCAAACGCTACTTCGCCGAGCGCAACATTCCGGTCGAGGTCGAGTTCTCCTGGGGCGCCACCGAGGCGAAGATCCTCACCGGGCTGTGCGACGCCATCGTCGAAGTCACCGAGACCGGCTCGACCATCAAGGCCAACAACCTGCGCATCGTCACCGAGCTGATGGAATCGGTGCCGGTGCTGATCGCCAACCGCGCGGCCTGGGCCGATCCGTGGAAAAAGGCCAAAATCGAGCAGATCCACACCCTGTTGCAATCAGCCCTGCGCGCTGAAGGGATGGTCGGCCTGAAGATGAACGTGCCGGGGAGCCAGATCGATACGATCACTGCCTTACTGCCGAGCCTGAACAAGCCGACCATCGCCCACCTCTACCAATCGGACTGGGTCTCCATCGAGACGATTCTGCCGGAAAAGGGCGTGCGCCAGCTGGTGCCAGAGCTGTTGCGCCTCGGTGCCGAAGGCCTGGTCGAGTATCCGCTGAACAAGATCATCTGAGTCTTTTCCTGAGCGAGGTGCCCATGAGCGATCGCCCCACCGACAAACAGCACTCCTGCTCCAGTTGCAGTGCCGTCTGGGAAAAATGTGGAACGACCAACTGCTGGAGCGATCCGGCCCAGCGCCCGGCCAAACCGGCCTACTGCCCGTCCGATCCGCACGCCGACGTGATCCGCCAGTCCTTCGAGCAGTACCGCGGCGACGACAGTGATGCCCGGCTGGCCCGGGTGGCCGCCAAGGTCGAGGGACTCTGTTACCAGCCGCTCCCCGGCTCGGACGCCGTCAATGCCCGTTGGACCCGGGTCGAGGATCTGATCGCCCTAGCCCGGCTGATGGGCTTCCGCAAGATCGGCATGGCGACCTGCATCGGCCTGCTCGACGAGTGCGACCGGCTCGCCGATATCCTGCGCGCCCAGGGGTTCGAGCCCTATTCAGCCTGCTGCAAGGCCGGCAGCTTCGACAAGGGGGACCTCGGTCTGGCGGAGAGCGACAAGGTCCGTCCCGGCACCTTCGAGCCGGCCTGCAACCCGATCGCCCAGGCCCGCATCCTCAACCGCGAGGGGATGGAGATGAACATCATCCTGGGGCTCTGTGTCGGCCATGACATGCTGTTCAGCAAGTACTCCGAGGCACCGGTCACCACCCTGGTGGTCAAGGACCGGGTCACCGGCCACAACCCTGTCGCGGTCCTCTACGGCCAGAACTTCTACTACAAACGGCTGCAGAAGCAGCCGGTGCTCAGTGACGCCGAGGTTGCCCGGCACCGTGCCGACCTCGACGGGGAGCAGTAATTGACCATGCTGCTCGGCGTCGATATCGGCGGCTCTGGCATCAAGGGCGCCCCCGTCGATCCGAGCCAGGGTCAACTGGCGGCAGCCCGGCTGCGCCTGCCGACGCCGCAGCCGGCGACGCCTGCGGCCGTCGCCGCCACAGTCGCCGAGTTGGCAGCCCATTTCAGCTGGCAGGGGCCGATCGGCTGCGGCCTGCCGGCGGTGGTCCGTCACGGCATCGCCCGCACCGCCGCCAACATCGACCCGGAATGGATCGGCACCGATGCCGGCGCACTGCTGAGCGCGGCGAGCGGCTGTCCGGTGACGGTCATCAACGATGCCGATGCCGCTGGTCTGGCGGAGATGTGTTTCGGCGCCGGCCGCGACCAGTCCGGCACCGTACTGCTGATCACCGTCGGCACCGGCCTCGGCACGGCCCTGTTCCGCGACGGCCGGCTGCTGCCGAACAGTGAACTCGGCCACCTGCTGATCCGCGGCCGGGTCGCCGAGCGCTATGCCTCGGCGGCGGTCAAAAAAGACCAGGGGCTCTCCTACCGCAAATGGGCCAAACGTTTCGAGCGCTACCTGCAACGCCTCGAAGAGCTGCTCTCCCCGGACCTGTTCATCATCGGTGGTGGCGTCAGTAAACAGTTCGAACGCTTCGCCCCCTATCTGCAGGTCGATACCCCCATCCTCCCCGCGCAACTGCGCAATGACGCCGGTATCGTCGGCGCCGCCCTCGCCGCACTCGACATCGAAAATCTTTAATCGTTTTTTGTCTTACCTCCCCATTCGCCACGATCCCGGCCATGCCCCACCAGGGGCCACACCGTCGTCTCCGGCGTCTTCCATAAATCGATTCTGATGCCGTTCAACTTGCCAGGGTGGGCCAACGGGAAGGGGATTAACCTTTCTGATCAAAACCTTTAGTTACAGTCGAGTACCGCCTGAGCGGCGGTTAGAATTTTCGGGGACGACTATCTTATAAACTGATGAACGTCCCTCGATTTCCTGACCGACAGCTCTGCCCTCCCTGCGTAAGGTTCGCATCAGGTAGATGGCGACATTGTGCGGTTCATTACTCACGCCGCGCACCGAACGCATGAGTTGACTCTGCTCGACATCGTCGTGTTGGCAGACGGCAGCAAGATATTGTCGACCTCCGGTGCCAACTGTGTTGCGTCCGGAACCTGCTGATATCAGAACCGAACCTGCAGACCTGCTCCCCATTGGTATTCACTGTGCCATTGTACTTTCGCTGACACGCTTTTGTTGATGAGATAGGAAACACCGATGGCCGATTCCCACTTCTCTTCGGTGTCGTATTCAACCTCGCCGCCAAGCCCGATGCGTGGTGTCAGCTCAAATTCTTTTTCGATACTGAACCGCGCTTCGCCGTCGGTGGCGACAAAGGCGCTCGATTCCAGGTTGAGCGGCAGCAGATAGTGAACACCGATCAGCCCTCTCTCTTCCTCGGCAGCATCTTCCAATGCGCCGTCGATCAGTTCGCCCTCAAAGTTGCCGCCAGCAAAAATGCTGAAAAAACGGTTGATGCTACGTTCCCAAAGTAAGAAAGCTTCCCACTCGGTTTCTTCAACCCTTTGCCAGCCGACCTCGACTTCGGCCCTCAGGATGTTGCGGGTATTGGACAGTACAGCCAGCCCTTCAAGCATGTTGCTCAACAGGTCGAACTCTCCCCAGGCGTACCAGGAATCTTTATAGAGACCGGGACGCAGGCCCACCAGCTCCTGCGGCAGCTCGAAGTTTTCATAGTGGACCATGCGGGCCATGCCGGCTTTCATGTGGTAGAGCAGGTGGCAGTGGAAGAACCAGTCGCCGACTTCGTCGGCCTCAAATTCAATGACGGTGGTCGACATGGGGGCGACATCGACCGTGTGTTTCAGCGGTGAATAGTCTCCCTGCCCGTTGACCACGCGGAAGAAGTGGCCGTGCAGATGCATCGGATGGTGCATCATGGTGCGGTTGATCATGATGAAGCGGACCACTTCGCCTTCCCGGATCAGGATATCGTCCGCCTCGGACAATGCCTGATTGTTCAGGAACCAGACGTAACGCTCCATATCGCCATCCAAAGTCAGGCGCACTTCGCGGATCGGGGCATCCTTGGGCAGAGCGGTAGATCTGGTTGCACGTAGTTTTTCGTAAGGCGGCCACGGCCGGGCCGGGTCCATACCATCAACGGCCACCGCTTCGGCAGCAGAGATATCAGAGGCCAGCGGCCGGAAAACCCGGCCGTACCTTTTGCCTTTACGCATGGAATCCGTCGGCATAGGCTGCTCTTGGTACGACTTTGCCAGGCCCGATTCGGCTTTTGAACTCATATCATGGCCAGAGTGTCCTGAATCAGCAGGGTCTTCCTCGAAGAGAGATTCCAGCTCCTGTGTCTCTTCTATACTCAGTGGCTCACTTTTCAGCATGCCGGGCATAGCGTGTTCACTGTGATCCATTGTTTCGGTCGAGTCGCCCATATCGTGCATGTCATGACCGCCATGATCCATCATCATGCCGGGCTGATCAAAGCGTCCTGCTTTTATTTCTGTGTCGGCCATCCCCATGGCACCGGCAGGGGTCAAAGCGAAAACATTCTTAAAGCTGAAGTGCCCCATGCCGGCGTAAAGATCCGGCAGCGGCATACGTGGGGCGGGATGCGTCTTTCCCTGGCCGAGCCAGATGCTGGCGAAACCGGAGCCGTCATGAGGGGTGGCCCGCAGCTCCCAGCGGCCCGACTCAGGGACTCTGACCAGAACGTCATAGGTCTCCGCCACGCCGATCAGCAGTCTCTGTTCATCGACCGGTTCAACATCCAGGCCGTCAGCGGCGATAATTTGCATCGGTCCGCCGGCAAACTCCAGGTGAAAGAAGGTGGTCGCCGAGCCGTCGATGATCCGCAGACGCACCAGGTCCCCCGGCTCTGCGGCCAGAGTGATTTCACTGGCCCCGTTGGCGAAGAAGCGATCATAGGCGACATCGGCAATATCCATCGCCGGCATACGTTGCAACTCGCGACTAAAATATGCCCCCAGCTTGCCGGCTTTCGCCGCGCCCAGGATACTTTGACCACTCCCTTTCTCCAGAGCGTACCACTCGCTGCCGCGCTTTAAATTTCTCAACACCTGGTGCGGATCTTCGTCGGTCCAATCGGAGAGCAAAACCACATGATCACGGTCCACGGCATGCCCCTGATGCTTTGGCTCGATGACGATCGATCCGTAAACTCCGCTTTGTTCCTGCAGGCTTGTGTGGGAGTGATACCAGTAGGTACCGTTTTGGCGGATCGGAAATTCGTAGGTAAAGGTGGTGCCAGAGGCGATCGGCGGAAAACTGACCAACGGCACCCCATCCATGCCGGGCGGGACCAGAAGCCCGTGCCAGTGGATCGAGGTTTCGACCGACATCTGGTTGTGAACCTCGATACGGGCCAGATCCCCTTCGGCAAAACGCAGGGTCGGCCCCGGAATGCCGCCGTTGATGGTCATTGCCGAAGCAGGCTTGCCGGTATAATTGACCTGCTGCTCGGCAATGGTCAGTTGGTATTCGACAGTTCCGGCCAGGGACAATGACGAAAAGCCACTGGCGGTCAGAATGGTTGCCAGGATAAAAATGCTGAACCTTGTCACTTTGTCCCCTATTTTCTTAGTGGTGGCCATGCCGCTTGGTTTGGGCAGCGCCTTCCTGCTGTAAATGCAGAATATAGTTCACCAGGTGCCAGCGATTGATCGCATCGATCTTTGGAAATTCCGGCATCCCGGTCTTCCCGGAACCGTTGCCGATAATCCAGTACTTTTCACCGGGGCCATAGATGGCGCTATGCTTCTTGTCGAGGAAGTTCGCCGGAGGTGTCGGCATCGCCCCAGCAGCAGGACCTTTGCCATCTCCGGCTTCTCCGTGACAAACTACGCAGCTTTGTTCAAAAAGATCTTTCCCTTGCTGGAGAGATTTTTCGCTAGGGATCACCGGTGTACGCTCCATGATGCGGTACTCTTCCGGGATTTTGTCTTTTAAGGCATACATCTCTTTCATATGTTGTGACATGCCCTTGTCAGCATGGTGGTGATCTTTACCATTTGCCGAGGCTGCCTGGATCGACACGGCCGACAAAAACAATACGACAAGACCCATAATAGCCATTGTGGACAAGTTCATTGCGATAAGTCTTCTCACGGTAACAACCTCCTGTATTTTTCGGGCAGCACATTCTACATGCAGAGAAAGAGAATCTGGCAATCAATCTCTCAGGCAAGTTTAGCAACAACAATAGAAATGTCATCTTCCTGCCTTTGTCCGCAGCGCCTTCAGGGCAACAGAGTTAAATGAGCCGGCGATGCAACTTAAAGAGTATTTCGAACAGACCGAAGGTTTCGGGGTGATGTCGATCGCTGACAGTGAGGGGCGGGTCGATGCGGCCATCTATGCCCGTCTCCATGTCATGGACGACAGCAGCATCGCCTTACATCATGCGCGATCGACTGACTCTGGTTTTGGCGCCGCCACGAGGTGCTGATCGAGTTGGTCAATCCCGCCTGAGGGTGGAGAGTTTTTTTAACGGAAACCGCGGAATGTCAGCGCCATTCTGGTCAGGATGCACACTCATGGCCTGCGCAATGGTGCCGGCGTCCAGCCAGAAACCAAACAGCCCCCAGAACTTGCAGACCGAGCAACAAGCCGAACGCCGCCTGGTAGCCGGTCGGGTGATAGCCGCCGGCGGCCGTGAGCGGCCAGCAGCCGATCACGACGCCGACGGTCCACTGCGCAGCGAAGGCGCCGAGAAAGACCAGCAGGTTCAGGGCGGTATTGGCCCGGCCGGTCAGTTGGCGCGGGAAGGTCTGGGAGAGAACCGCATACGGCAGAATGCAGGCGCTGCCGCAGAAGCCAAACAGCGGCCAGAGGAGCAGTGCCGGCAGCGGAGCGGCAAAAATCAACAGCAACTGCACAGTCATGAACAGCAGCATACCGCCGGTGGCGACGGTCAGCGGCCGGACGGCGCGGCGGCGCAGCCGGTCGGCCAGGGCGCCGAAGAACAGGTAACCGCAGGTCATGGCCAGGGCGACTAGCAGCAGGGTATTGGCGAGGGGCAGGCGCGGCAGACCGGCAACATCGCGCAGCCAGGGGCCGGCCCAGAGCCCCGGCAGTGACAGGTAGGCCGCCTGGGCGGTGACCGCCCACGGCGCCAGCCGCACAAATTCCCGGCTGGTGAAAACGGCCGCCAGCCCGCCGAGCTGAGCGCGCAGCGGTTCGCTCTGGCCGTGCTGCCCCTTCTTCTCCGGGACGACCAGCAGGATGGTGACCGCCGCCAGCAGGGTCAGGCCGGCCAGCAGCAGGAACAGGCCGCGCCAGTCGGTGACGTGCATCGCCAGTTCGACCGGGGTGCTCGCCGCCAGGGCGCCGAGCCCGCCGGAGACCATCTGCACACTATTGGCCAGGGGGAGACGGTCGACGGGGAACCAGACGGAGAAGGCCTTGAAGGCCGCCATCAGACAGGCGGAGACGCCGAGACCGATCAGAGCCCGGCCGAGCATCAGACCGGTGAGCGATTCGGCCCGGGCGAAGACCAGCGCCCCGGCGGCGGCGAAAAGCAGCAGAGTCGCTTCCACCCGCCGCGCGCCGAACCGGTCGAGGAGCAGGCCGAGGGGGAGTTGAAAGGCGGCGAAGGCGAGAAAATAGGTGGCGGTCAGCAGGCCGAGACTGGCCGGCTCCAGGTCGAGATCGGCCACCAGGTCGGGGGCGATCACCGCCGTCACGGTGCGATACAGGTAGGAGAGGAAGTAGCCGAAAGCGAACGGGAAGAAGACCCGCAACAGCGTCGTCCAGCCCGGCACAGCGACGGATGATTCCGGGTGAGGCCCTTGTCTTTTCTGGCCCGATCCGTTATATCTGCGAGGATTCGACATCACTTCCGCTGTTTGCGACAGTCATTTTCATCATTCGGAGTAATCGTTATGCCCATGTCTCAGGATTTCAAGAATCGGCTCTATCCGATCACTGCCCAGCTGGCCGAACACTACGGCACGCCGTTCCATATCTACGATGAGACCGGCATCCGTGAGACCGGCGAGCGCCTCAAACAGGCGTTTGCCGGCATCGACGGCTTCCGTGAATATTTCGCCGTCAAGGCGCTCCCCAACCCGCGCATCCTCGAACTGATGAAGGAGATGGGCTTCGGCTTCGACTGCAGCTCGATTCCGGAACTGATCATGAGCCGGCATATCGGCGGGCGCGGTGAAGATATCATGTTCACCTCGAACAACACCAGCGCCGAGGAGTTCCGCTTTGCCGCCGCCGACGGCGGTTGCATTCTGAACCTCGACGACGTCTCGCTGATCCCCAAGGTGCCCGAATTCCCCGAGCTGATCTGTTTCCGCTACAATCCCGGGCCGCGCCGCACCGGCAACATCATCATCGGCAACCCAGTCGAAGCCAAGTACGGCATCAGCCACGAGCAGGTGATTTCAGCCTACCGCATGGCGATGGAGTGCGGCGCCAAGCGCTTCGGTCTGCACACTATGGTCGCTTCCAACGAGCGCGACCAGACCTACATGGTCGAGACCGCCCGCATGCTGCTGCAGCTGACTGAGCAGGTCGAAACCGAACTCGGGATCCGCTTTGAGTTCCTCAATATCGGCGGCGGCTTCGGCATCCCCTACCGGCCGGAGGATCACGCCCTCGATCTGGCGGCCATGGCGGACGCCATCACCGGTCTGTTCCGCGAGTTTGCCAACCGGCACGACTACGCGCCGCGCATGTACATGGAGAGCGGCCGCTGGATGACCGGCCCCCACGGCGCCCTGGTGACCCGCGCCATCAACCACAAGAACATCTACCGCAAGTACATCGGCGTCGATGCCTGCATGTCGGCGCTGATGCGCCCGGCGATCTATGACTCCTACCATCACCTCGAGGTGATCGGCAAGCAGGACCAGCCGGCCAGCGAGGTCTATGATGTGGTCGGCTCACTCTGCGAGAACAACGACAAGTTCGCCGTGCAGCGGGAGCTGCCGCCGATCAGCGAAGGCGACCTGCTGGCAATCCACGATACCGGAGCCCACGGCTATGCCATGGGCTTCCAGTACAACGGCCGTCTACGCCCCAAGGAGCTGCTGCTGCGCAGCGACGGCTCTGTCGAACTGATCCGGCGCGCCGAGACGCCGGACGACTATTTCCGCACCCTCGATTTTGGCCCGGATGTCTGGGCACGCTGAGTTCCCCTGGCAACCGACCAGAGCCGTAGCGTGAATCTAATCCTGCTCGAGGATGGCGACTTCGTTGCTGCGGACCGTGTCGTCCTGCGCGGTCGCCGGTTGCAGCATATCCGCGACGTACTGCGGGCAGAAACTGGACAGAGCTTGCGCGTCGGCCGGCTCAACGGCTCTCTGGGCACAGCCGGCGTCGTCTCTTTCGCTGCGGAACAAGTCGAACTGCGGGTCGTCCTCGACCAGCCGCCGCCGGCGCCGCAGCCGCTCACCCTGCTGCTGGCCCTGCCGCGTCCCAAGGTGCTGAAACGGATTCTGCAGGCGGTCGCCGGTCTCGGCGTCAAGCAGGTTGTGCTGCTCAACAGCTGGCGGGTCGACAAGAGCTACTGGCAGAGCCCGCTGCTCACTCCGGCGGCGCTGCGCGCGCAGTTGCTCCTCGGCCTCGAACAGGGGCGCGACACAGTGCTGCCTGAGGTGCTGTCGCGCCCGCGCTTCAAACCGTTTGTCGAAGACGAACTGCCGCAACTACTCGCCGGGCACACCGGCTATCTCGCCGACCCCGGCGCGACCGTCCCCTGCCCCGCCGCCGCCAGCGGCCCACTGCTGCTCGCGGTCGGCCCGGAAGGGGGGTTCATCCCGTACGAGGTCGATCTGCTGACCGCTGCCGGGCTGCAGCCGGTCCACCTCGGCGCACGCGCCCTGCGGGTCGAAACGGCCGTCGCCGCCCTCCTCGGTCGTCTCCTGCCGATTTAATCATCATCTGCCGAAAAATTAGCCAGAAATAACATTAATCGCGCTGAATTTGTCGCATTAAAAGCAAGCAGCTCGATCTTCAACTACCGCCTTATCTTTAACTTATATTCATTTTTAATCATCTAGGTTTTTCCCAATTAATGACACGATTCTCACTGGCTTTTTACCCTGTTCACAGGGAAAATATGACTACACAACCAGTCAAGGTTCTCATGACCGCTTTCACCCTGACAGGAGTGTCGCCATGCCGAAATCGAGAGTCGCTTCGATCCGCACCGTACGTCCCGTCTATTTGGCCGCTTTCTCCGCCGCGCTCTTCTTCGCGGTCGGAGCGCACAAGCTGTCGGTCACCAGCGAAATCTTCGTTCGCCACGCTCTGTTCAGTGCCCTGTTCTTTGCCTGCGTCTGGGGCGCCTGCCGCCTGTTTGCCGCCGGTATCGACCGGCGCCTGCAGCTCGAAGGCTACACTAAAGAGACCGCCGGCGACATGATCTACACCTTCGTCATCTACATGGAAATGCTCAAGCATGTGGTCGGCTTCAGCTTCACGGTCGGCTGGATCGCCGGCGTCATGGCCAGCTGGGAGTTTCTCGGCGACCGTATGCTGCTGGTACCGATCGGCTCCAGCCTCGCCGTCTCCCTGATCGCCTTTGCCATCACCTGCGGCTTTTCGGCCTTCACCGACCAGGTGCGCTGGCCGGTCAAGGATGAGGACTGAACCGGGACCATTCCTCCGCGCACAAACCAGCAAGGGCCGGCGTCAGCCGGCCCTTTGCGTTTCCGCCCGGCAAAAGAAAACCCTCGCCGAACAATCTCGGCAAGGGGCGGAGCGGGCTGTTGCACGGGTTTCGCGGTTGGTTAGTGGACTTCCTTACTCTTCTTCTCCATCCTTCCCCCCTCGATCGGAATCCTCCGGCCGCCTTCCACCGGCCGGGTCATCGGCAATCCACAGGGGCCGTTCCCGCAGAGCCATTTGCCCATGGTGTCACCCCGGCTTTTAGTCTGGAGACAGCATCACGATGGCGAAACCGCCGTACCATTACATCCACGCCCGGGCAAACAGAAATGCCGGCGTCAACGCTTGGCAATCACCCAGACGGCGTGCACGATTCCCGGGATGTACCCTAGAAGAGTCAGGAGGATATTCAGCCAGAACGCGCCACCGATTCCCACCTGCAGAAAAACACCGAGCGGCGGCAGCAGTATCGCCGCCAGAATCCGCACCAGATCCATATGGTCTCTCCTTGTTTTCGGTTCCCCCGGGGGTCGGCAAAAACAGTCCTTGCAAGAGCCAGCCACGGCAGTCACTGCGAGTATGCCGACGTGCTCGCGGAGCGCGAAAATCTCCTGAAACGGACCCGCAGAATTGTCCGATTCAGAGAATCGGTTATTGAGAAGATACGGCCTCCACCAGCATTTCATAGCACGTCTGCCAGTCTGCCTCTGTAAAGTCCGGGTTATTTTTGCTGTAAAGAACGCGGGTCATTGCTGGCGTTGCCTGGTTGTTTTTATATGAGCAGTATGCGCCGGAATGGGCAGAGGTCCACATATCCACTTGAATCATATTGTTTGGCGTCCCGACATTACTTTCGGTCATGTTGCCGAAAAAGTATCTCCCCCAGAAATCAAAGGCATCGTAGGTAAAGTTATCCATAAAGAGCCCGTCCGCATCATATCCGTCAATCTCCTGGAGTTCTTGTTCGGTAAAACAGGGGCACGCTTCCTGAACGAGAATGCACGGCATTTCCGGGTCGCCCACTTGCTTCTTTTTATTGTAATTTGCCAGGATGTGACCGGACGGAGCCGTAATTTTAATGGCATCCAGATCCTCTGGTGTTAAAGGGCTTGTTCGCGCGGCCACGTCCTGGGCTTCACAAAAAGCAATACACAGGCCGTAGAGTCCCTTCGTTACCCCCTCGGCCATTAACGGGTCACACACCGTTTCTTCGGCAGGCGTTAATCCGTCTGGCGTTGCCGCGGCAACGGGAAAAGCGGACACCAGGAATGCAATAAGAAGACTTGTTAGGCCGGTTCGCCTGTTCATGATCTGCCCCTTCCTGTTGGGTAGCGGTGGCAAACAGATTCGAGTCGAAG
>JAVVDS010000013.1:0-60146 GCA_032251295.1 Desulfuromonadales bacterium
TGGTATCAGTCAGGCCGACCGCGGGAGAACTCTGACAGTTCTTCTTTTTTTGCGGGAAACGACAGAAGAGAGACAAGCCTGGGGTGTGTTACTCGATCCAGTAGATCTGCCGGTGCCTGCCGGCCTCCAGCTGTGTCAGGCGAGCTTCGGCAGAGGTGCGGTCGGCAAACGTGCCGACCCGGAAGCGCTGACCGTTGTCGTCCTGACGCCAAAGGATCAGGTGTGGTTTCGCGGCCCATAGTGGACCGCCAGCCAGACCGTCTCCTGCTCCGGATCGGTCCAGTCGACCCGGTGGCGCTGATGAGCCGGCAACACCAGCCAGTCGCCGGCGGCCAGTTCCCGGGACGGCGAGCCATCGGCAAAAGCGAGTCGAGCCCGACCGCTGACCAGCAGTACGAACTCATGTTGCTCCTGATCGTACCAGAAGTCGTGCGGACTGGCATGGCCGCGCGAGACAATACGCTCGATGCGCACGTTTTCCGCGCTGACCAGTACGTCAAACAGTTCTTCGGCAAGTTTGGCAGGAACGGCCTTGAACAGGTGACCGGCAACTGCATTCATGGTCTTCTCCCGCACTGTAGACCGAGATCGTATTAGATTCGAGCCGGGAACAGATGGAAAAGGGGGCAAGTCTTCGCTTGCTCCGCCATTGTTGATTGCGGGCCATCGCATTTAAGGGGGTTGTGCGCATTCACCAGGGCAAGCGAACCAGTTACGGCTACATTACGGCTACACGGAAGAGCGAAACCCACAAAAACACAAAAGCCACCTCCCAAGAAGTGGCTTTTGTGCTCGTTATCAATGGTCGGGGCGAGAGGATTCGAACCTCCGACCCCGTGCACCCCATGCACGTGCGCTACCAGGCTGCGCTACGCCCCGTCAACAGATAACGACTTGGGATTATGCGTCAGTCGGTGCTGCATGTCAAGCAGTTTGCATCCAGCAAAAAAACTGAAAAATCCACAACAATTCAAGCAGTTAGATTTTTCGCTTGTCGATGACCCGCTGGGCCTTCCCTTCGTGGCGCGGGATCGACGAGGGCTCGACCAGCTTGACCTTGCAACCGACGTTCAGCGTCGAGGCGAGCCGTTTTTCGATCATCTCGACAAAAGCCCGCTGCTTCTTCATTTCATCGAAAAAGATCGTCTCGTTGACCTCGACCTGCACCTCCAGGCTGTCGACATTGTTGACCCGATCGACAACCAGCTGGTAATGCGGCTCGCACCCTTCCACCTGGAACAGCACCTCCTCGATCTGCGTCGGAAAGACGTTGACCCCCTTGATGATCAACATGTCATCGCTGCGGCCGCGGGTCTTCTCCATGCGCACCAGGGTTCGACCGCACGGGCAGCGATCGTAGTGCAGCCGGGTGATGTCGCGGGTGCGGTAGCGGATGATCGGCATCGCCTCCTTGGTCAGGGTGGTGATCACCAGCTCGCCGACCGAACCGGGCGGCAGCACCTCTCCGCTCTCCGGGTCGATGATCTCGGGGATGAAGTGGTCTTCGCAGATGTGCATGCCGCGCCGTTCCAGGCATTCGCCGGCGACCCCCGGCCCCATGACCTCGGAGAGGCCGTAGTTGTCAGTGGCGACAATCTCCAGCCGGCGCTCGATCTCGCGGCGCATCTCCTCACTCCAGGGCTCGGCGCCGAACAGGCCGACTTTCAGGCTCAAGCGGTCGGCGCCATGGCCGAGCTTTTCCAGGCGATCGGCGATGGTCAGGGCGTAGGACGGCGTGCAGACCAGTACGCTGGAGCGATAGTCCTCCATAATCATCAGCTGGCGATCGGTGTTGCCACCGGAGATAGGGATCACCGACGCGCCGATTTTTTCGGCGCCGTAGTGCAGGCCGAAGGCGCCGGTGAACAGGCCGTAGCCGAAGGCGATATGGACGATGTCATCGGCTGTGACCCCGGCAGCGACCATGAAGCGCGCCACCAGCTCCGACCAGGTGTTGAGATCCTGCCGCGAGTAGCCGACCACCGTCGGCTTGCCGGTGGTGCCGGAGGAGGAATGGATGCGCACGACATCGCGCATCGGCACGGCGAACATGCCGTAGGGGTAGTTCTGGCGCAGATCATCCTTGGTAGTGAACGGCAGGCGGGCCAGGTCGCTCAGCCGGTTAACGCTCTCCGGGCCGATACCGGCGCTGGCGAACCTGTCGCGGTAGCAGGGGACCTGGGCGGCCCGCTCCAGGGTACGGCGCAGCCGCTCGAGCTGCAGGCGCTCGAGATCGGCGCGCTCCAGGCATTCGTGCAGGGGATCCCAGATCTTCTGGCTCACATCATTCTCCGTAGCGTCGCAGCAGGTAATCCGGTTTACAGATTGTAAACCCGCTCGCCCGGCAGGATGCGGAAACCGCTCTGCTGCAGCACGGTGATGGCGTTCTCCGTTTCGTCGAAGCGGAAGATGATCACAGCGTTGCCCGCCGAACGCTCGAAAAACGCATACATATACTCGACATTGACCCTGGCGTCGTCAAGGACCCGCAGGATGCGCGCCAGCCCCCCCGGCTGATCCGGCACCTCAACGGCGACCACTTCGGTCTTGTTGACGGTAAAGCCGTTCTGCTTGAGAGTCTCCTTCGCCAGATCGGTCTTGTCGACAATCAGGCGCAGGATGCCGAAATCGGAGGTGTCGGCCAGGGAGAGCGCGCGGATGTTGATGTTGTGACTGCCGAGAACCCGGGTCACCTCGGCCAGGCGCCCCGATTTGTTCTCGATGAAGATGGAAATCTGCTCGACGTTCATGGCTGAACTCCCTCCCTAACGCGGGCGATTGTCGATGACCCGCCTGGCCTTGCCTTCGCTGCGGGCGATAGTTTTCGGTTCCACCAGACGGACCCGGCAGGTGATGCCGAGGACATCCTTGATCTCCTTCTGGATGCGGCGGCTCAGGTCCTGAAGAACCTTGATCTCGTCGGAGAAGGTCTGCTCGTTGACTTCGACCTGCACCTCCAGGGTATCGAGATTCTCTTCGCGGTCGACGATCAGCAGGTAGTGCGGCTCGACCCCTTCGATATCCATGAGCACACTTTCAATCTGCGACGGGAAGACGTTGACACCGCGAATGATCAGCATGTCGTCGGAGCGGCCGCTCATGCGCGCCAGGCGGCGGTGGGTGCGACCGCAGATGCACGGCTCGGCGATGATCCGGGTGATGTCGCGGGTGCGATAGCGGATCATCGGAATCCCTTCCTTGGTGATGGTGGTGATCACCAGCTCGCCCTGCTCGCCGACCGGCAACACCTGGCCGCTGTCCGGGTCGATGATCTCGACAATGAAGTGGTCTTCCCAGATATGCAGTCCAGCCTGGGCCTCGATGCATTCGATACCGACACCGGGACCGAGAATCTCGGAGAGGCCGTAGATATCGATCGCCTTGATACCGACCTTCTCCTCGATTTCGGCGCGCATCTTCTCCGACCAGGGCTCGGCACCGAGAATACCGACCCGCAGCTTCAGGGCGCGGATGTCGATCCCCTCCTCGGCAGCCGCCTCGGCGAGATAGAGGCTGTACGACGGCGTACAGGTGATCACCGTCGAACCGAAGTCCTGCATGATCATCAACTGCTTTTTGGTATTGCCGCCCGACATCGGAATGACCGAGGCACCGATCCGCTCGGCACCATAATGGGCACCGAGACCACCGGTGAAGAGACCGTAGCCGTAAGCGTTATGAATCACATCGCCACGGTGGGCGCCGGCGGCGGCAAACGAGCGTGCCATCAGCTCGGTCCAGTTCTCGATATCGCGCCGGGTGTAGCCGACCACGGTCGGCTTGCCGGTGGTGCCGGAGGAGGCGTGAATCCGCACGATCTGGTCGAGAGGGACGGCGAACAGGCCGTACGGGTAGTTGTCGCGCATGTCCTGCTTGAGAGTGAACGGCAGCCGGCGCAGATCGTCGAGACTTCGGATCTGTTCCGGGCGCACTCCGGCTTTGGCGAAGCCGTCCCGGTAGAACGGCACTGTCGCATGGACACGCTCAATGGTCTGCTGCAGGCGCTTCAGCTGCAGCGACTCGATCGCTTCGCGTGGCAGGGTCTCAAATTCGTCATTCCAGAGCATGGTGGTTATCCTCGGCAAAATCCGCCCGCACGGATTGTTATTCAGACTGCTGATTCCAGGGCAAAATCTGCTTTAACGCAGAGACAACGAGACGCGGAGAAAGTCTTACGCTTTAGCAAAACATCTGGTTATCTCTGCGTCACCGCGCTACCGCGTTAAATTGACTGCAGGTCTGTCAGGTCGCTCACCACCCGGTGATCACCGCTTGTCGACTGCCCGTCCCAGTTCAAAGGCGCGCAGGTTGACATCGAGGAAGCGGGGCGGCACCAGCTTGCGCATGGCGGTCAGCCACTGTTCGTGACTCGGCGACAGGGTGTTGGCCAGGGCGCCGAGCAGTACGGTGTTGACCGTGCGCGGGTTGCCGGCCTGCTCGGCCAGCTGCAGGCCGTCGATGAGTCGGACATCGGCCACATGCTGCCGCAGCTTCGCCGGGATATCGTCCGGGTAGCTGTTCTGCCCGAGCGCCACCGACGGCGGCGCGATGCGCAGATTGTTGACCACCACCGTGCCGGTCGGCTTGACCAGCGCCAGGTAACGACAGGTCTCCAGCAGCTCGAAACCGAAGAGGATATCGGCCTCCCCTTCGGGGATGGTCGGTGAAAAGACCCTCGAGCCGAAGCGGACATGGGAGACGACACTGCCGCCGCGCTGGGCCATGCCGTGCACTTCCGCCTTCTTGACATCGTGGCCGGCCAGCATCAGCACTTCCGAGAGGATCTCGCTGGCCAGCAGGGTCCCCTGCCCGCCGACACCGGCCATCAGGATATTGGTGACGCTCGTCTCACTCATCGCAGACTCCAAACGCAGCGAATTTGCAAACCTGTTCGCAGATGCCGCAGCCGGTGCAGAGCAGCCGGTCGACCCGGGCAATCCCCTTCCCTGTCGCGTTGGCATCGGCCTGCCATTCGATAGCAGGACAGCCGAGCTTCAGGCAGGCCTTGCAGCCGGTGCACTTGCCGGCGTCGATGAACAGCGGCGGTCGCTTCTCCAGCACGTCGTGCTTGATCAGTACGCAGGGGCGCCGGGTGATGACCACCGCCACCTCAGGAGCCTGCATCGCCTGCTCAATGATCGTGCGGGTCTCGTCGATCTGGTAGGGATCGACGGTGACCACGTGCCTGACGCCGACTGAACGGCAGAGGGCTTCGAGATCGACCTGGTAGGCCTGCCCGCCCTGCAGGGTGTAACCGGTGCCGGGGTGATCCTGACGGCCGGTCATACCGGTGGTGCTGTTGTCGAGAATGATCACCGTCGCCTTCGACGCGTTGTAGACCATGTCGATCAGGCCGTTGATACCGGTATGCAGAAAGGTCGAATCGCCGATCACGCCGACCACCTTATGCTGCTCCTGCTCCGGGACGACCTTGGCCAGACCGGTGGCGTTACCGATGCTCGCCCCCATGCAGATACAGGTATCCATCGCCGACAGCGGCGGCATGAAGCCGAGGGTGTAGCAGCCGATATCGCCGGTGACGAACGCCTTGAGCCGATTCAGGGCGTAAAAGACGCCGCGGTGCGGGCAGCCGGGACACATGTTCGGCGGTCGCGGCGGTAAAGCCTCGGTCGCAGGGGCCGGCTCAATCGACTCCAGACCGAAGGCGCGGCGCAGTCGCCCGGGGCTGAGTTCCCCGCAGAGCGGCACCTTCTCCTTGCCGACCACCTCGATCCCCATGGCGCGCACCTGCTCCTCGATGACCGGGTCGAGCTCTTCGACGACATACACCGTCTTGCAGCGTGCCGCGAACTCGCGGATCAGTCGCTTGGGGAGCGGATGCACCAGGCCGAGTTTGAGGATGTGCGCCTCGGGGAAGACCTCGCGGGCATACTGATAGGCGACGCCGGCAGTGATGATGCCGAGCTCGCCGCTTCCTGATTCGATCCGGTTAAACGGTTGATCACTCGCCCATTCGGCCATCTCCTCCAGAGTCTTCTCGATCACCGGGTGACGGACCCGGGCGTTGCCGGGGAGCATGACGAACTTGGCCGGGTCGCGCTCAAGGTTGGTCGGCGGCAGATCGGCGAGGGGCTCACCGAGGCTGACCACGGTCTTCGAATGCGACAGGCGTGTGGTCGAGCGGACCATCACCGGCGTGTCGAAACGTTCGCTGACTTCGAAAGCCAGCCGGGTCAGGTCGAGGGCCTCCTGGCTGTCGGCTGGTTCGAACATCGGCACTTTGGCAAAGCGGGCGTAGTTGCGGCTGTCCTGCTCGTTCTGCGACGAGTGCATCTCCGGATCGTCGGCCACCACCAGCACGAATCCGCCGCGCACGCCGGTATAAGAGAAGGTGAACAGCGGATCAGCGGCGACATTGACGCCGACATGCTTCATGGTCACCATGGTTCTGGCGCCGCCCATACTGGCGCCGATACCGACCTCGACCGAGACCTTTTCATTGGGTGCCCACGAGGCGTCAATGCGCTCGTACTGAACAATGTTTTCGAGAATTTCCGTCGACGGGGTGCCGGGATAGGCCGAGGCGACCCGGACCCCGGCTTCATAGGCGGCCCGGGCAAACGCCTCGTTGCCGGACAATACGGTTCTGGACATGAATGACCTCAATCCTGCGAATTCAGGCTGTTGGGGGATGCGGCAGTCAATACCGAATTCAACGCGGAGGCGCTGAGGGGCGGAGAGTACCCCTGGCTATTGGCCCAAACTCCATGACTCTGCATCTCCACGTTAGACACGAACTGTTTTCAGCAGTATGACTTCATTTCTTACCGACGACCGCCTTGGCGAGGCTGTAGGTATGGTCGCCGATCTTTTCGAAATTATGCAGCATGTCGATAAAGATCAGACCGGAGTTAACCGAGCACTCGCCGGTGTTCAGCCGGCTGATATGGTTGTTGCGCAGCGACTCTTCGAGACTGTCGATGGCGTTTTCCAGCTCCTGCGCCCGGGAGAACACCTTCTGATCGCGCAGCTCCATCGCTTCGGCGATCAGGCTGTAGAAATTGCAGGCCAGGTCGGAGATCTCGGCGATCTCGCCCCGAGCCGTGGCGGAAAACTCGATCTTCTGATCGAGCTTGCGCTGGTTGAGCTGCCAGAGATTCTCGCAGTGATCGGCAATCCGTTCCAGGTCGTTGACCATATGCATCATCGACGCGACCTCTTTCGAGGTCTCCTGGGTGATCGATTTCTGCGACAGGGAGACCAAAAAATCGGTGATCTCGCGCTGCAGCAGATCGACCAGGTTTTCCCGTTTCTCCAGGCCCGGTATCCGTTTCGAGTCGTTGTCCTGCAGCAGCTCGAGGGTATCGACGACCATCGTCCGGGTGATCTCGGCCATGCGCTGGGTCTCGGCGCGGGCCTGCCCCAGGGCAATGGGCGGGGTGTTCAGCACCCGACTGTCGAGGTATTTCAGATGATATTCGATCTCTTCTTCCTCGCCGCGCAGCAGCATGGTACTGAGCTTGGCGAGCAGACCGACCAGCGGCAAAAAGACGATGGCATTGACGATATTGAACATGGTGTGGGTATTGGCGATATGCCTGGAAATAAACGGTTTGTCACCGATTGCGGCGCCGAAGCGGGTTGCCTGCTCCTGAGTCTGGATGACAAAGTCGGCGTCACCCGGAGTGATCGAGGAGATGAACTGCATGAAAAACGGGAAGAGAAACAGCAGATAAGCGACACCGAGGGTGTTGAACAAAAAGTGAGCCAGGGCGGTGCGCCGCGCCGCCAGGTTGGTACCGATCGCCGCCAGATTGGCGGTTACGGTCGTGCCGATATTCTCACCGAGGATCAGGGCGACACTCGCCTCGAAAGTCAGCAGCCCGCTGGACGCAAGTGCCAGGGTGATGCCGATGGTCGCCGTACTGCTCTGGACGAGGATGGTCAGCAGAGCGCCGAGCAGGACGCCGAGCAGATGATTGTTGCCGACCACCAAAAACATCTGCCGAAAATCTTCGCTCGCCTTGATCGGGTCGAAGGCATCCTTCATGACTGCCATGCCGAAAAAGAGCAGACCGAAGCCGAGCAGCACCTCACCGATATAGCTCCATTGCTTGTTTTTGGAAAACAGCTTGAGACCGGTACCGACGCCGATCGCCGGCAGGGCGAATTTGGTGATTTTGAATGCAATCAACTGCGCGGTCACCGTGGTGCCGATATTGGCGCCGAGCACCACGCCGATCGCCTGCAGCAGCGACATCAGGCCGGCGTTGACGAACCCGACCACCATCACCGTGGTCGCGCTCGACGACTGGATGATCGCGGTGACCGCAATACCGACCAGTGTACCGACAAAGCGGTTGTTGGTCAGGGCACCGAGGATCTTGCGCATCCGGTCGCCGGCGATCTTCTGCAACCCCTCGGACATGATCTTCATGCCGAAGAGGAACAGCCCCAGACCGCCAAGAAGGCCGAAGATCAGTTGCTGGCTGAACAGAATATCAAGCATTCCGGCTCTCCAGATGCAGTGCGTTGCTGTTTCTGATTAAAAATGCGAACGCCCCCGAAAACGGGGGCGAATATAGCGGTGTCAGGATTATTTTGCAATGGCAAAAGGGAGGAGGTAGCGGGGTTCACCCTGAGCATCCGGGTTATCGAAAACCAGCAGTTGCACCGCCGAAGTCCGCTCCAGGTCGGCAATGAAATAGATCACGCCGGCAATTTTGGCGCCGGCCATGACCGGCGTCTGCGGCAGAGCCCGGGTGAAGATGTCCTGCGGATGGTATTCAGCGTAAAACGGCAGTGAACTGGAAAAGGTATCGAACTGGGAAACCTTCATATGGTCTTCCAGATAGTAGTAACCGACATACGGATAGGGGATCAGGTAGACCGTATCCTTGCTGACGATCTCCCGAACCCGCTCCGGCGTAATCGTCCGGTACTGCCGGCCATCGGCGTCGCGCAGGACGAAATATTCGACCGGCATCTCAATCGGCAGGGTGGTGCCGTTATCGACGACAATATAAAAGGAGGTAATATTGTCGACCAGCCGGTAAGGCGCCACGGAAAGTTCGTCGAGACGGGCGGTAATGGTGATGCCGTCACGACTCTCACTGAGCGAATTGTCCGCCGGGTTGATCCGGGCGGTTGCTGTCGCCTGCGGGATCACTTTGACCGCGCAGGCCGAAACCAGCAGGGCAAGCAGAATGATCATTCCATGGCAGCAGCGTCTCATGTTTCAGCCTTTCTCTACGGGCTGCATGGCCCAGCTCAACATTTCCCGATAGTCGTCCTGGGCATCACGGACCCGTTTGATGAACACCCGGGTCAGATTCATGACAATCTTCAGGGCTGTTTCAGGGCATTCACCAACCAGCTTGTCAAAAGCCGGCTTGCCGAGACAGATAAGCCGGGCATCTTCCGCGACCCGGGCCGTAGCCGAACGCGGCAGTCCATCGATAACCGCCATCTCGCCGAAAACATCGCCGGGACCGAGTACCAGCAGGGTCTTTTCGTCTGCCTCGGCAAACATGCGGGAAACACGAATAGCGCCCGTCTTTACGATAAACAGCGATTCTCCCGGCATGTTTTCGATAAAGACCGTGGTCCCCTCAGCCATGGTGCGCAACTCGCATTGTGCGGCCAGCCGCTCAAGATCCTGGTCGTCAAGACCCAACAAGACCCGGCTTTCTTTGATATCAGCAAACTCCGCACAGGGTATCATTGAACGGCAGCTCCCTTCTGACCAGGGATGGCTGTATAATCGAGACTGGTAAGCGGTTCGCTCCAGTCGATGCGGGTCACGCTGTCGGCGGTATCGGGCAGAGGAATTCGACCGACTTTTTCCATCAGCATCCGGTCGATGGCATAGGCATCGATGATCAGCGGCTCATCAAACCGGGTAATTGCCTGCATGTCCCCCTGCTTGAACTGCAACAGGGAGCGGTTGCTGATCGGCGAATCGCCCTGACCCGCCGACGTGCCGATTGTATGCGCAGGCCTCGGGATCCGGACATCGATGACGTTTTCATAAGTAGCGATTTCAACGCGCCATTCGTCGCGAGAGGCGGAACCGTCCGCCTGCAGGTCGCCGTAGCCGGTCAGAAAGATCTCGGGCAGGCCGCCGAGTTGCGTCAGAAAGTCGAGAACTGCCTTGGCCCGTTGCAAGGAAAGTTTGAAACTGTAGACCTGCTGCCCCTCGTCGCTGGCGAAGCCCTCGACTCTGATAAATCGTCCACGGGCGACCTCTTTTTTCAGATCATCGAGCAGCATAACCAGCTGGGTACGTTCCTCTGTCGACAGTTGGTAAGAATTACTGTTGAAAAAAACCGTCGAGACAACTTGCCGGCTTTCGAGAAACCTCTGCACCAGAGGATCGGCAGCCCAAGCCCTGGCGCTGGCCAGCACAAGCGTTCCTGTCAACAATAACAGAATTCCGAAACGTCGCATATCAACCTCACATCGACTCAGTTGGAACCACCCGCTTCAGCCGCTTCAGTCTGGCTGAACGACCCGCTGGGGGCGATTTCCGCGGCACCGGTCTTCTCACTGATGGCCTGTTCAATCGACAGAGCATCCACCGGCTGAACCTGCTTGATCCGCGATACGGACGGAGCATCATCATTGTCGTCAGCAGCGGTCTCCGGAGACTCCTCACCGGACGTTGTCTCGCCCTCAACAGGCTTGGCTGCAGCCCGTTGCGCGGTCGAGCGTCGACCCGGGCGCGAAGATTTCACCGTATCGACACTCCCCTTATCACGATCGGGTATCAGAACAAGCAGCTCAACACGCCGATTCTGGGCCCGGCCTTCGACGGTGTCATTGCTGGCGATCGGTTCATTTTGACCGAAAGCCTTGACAAAGATCCTCGCGGGATCGATGCCATTCTTGATAACCAGATGGGTCGCCGCCGTGACTGCGCGACGGAACGACAGGTTCATATTGTAGTTTTCCGGACCGATATCGTCGGTGTGCCCCTCGACACTGATGATGAAATACCGGTCCTCACGGCGCAGCTCTTCGGCAACCTGGTTGAAAGCGTCCTCGCCGTCGGGGGAAAGATCCCACTGGTTAGGAGCAAAGGCGAACTGGGGAAAGCGGAATTTTCTGACAATCCTGGCGGCAAAAGGCTCACGTACGGAGACATCTGCCTCTGGCAATGAGCTGATCTGGCCGATAGGAGAGAGCGGTCCGGCGATGCTGGTATCGAGACTGGCCAGACGCGGATTTTCCATCCGGTCAGCGGGATCGACCAGTTTCAGTTCGGCGGCGCTGACCGGAACCTCCAGGTGACTGACCGGCGAATCAGCGACTTTGGCCTTGGCGATCAGCGGTGTCAGAATCCGGATTTTGACCGGTTTCTCCTCTGGCGGAGCTTCAGGCTCTTCCTCAGCATCCGGGTCGATCAGCCGCGGTACGGGACGATTGTAGGTACCGACCCCTTGACAGGTCGTCAAACCGAAGATAACTCGCCAGTCCGGACTGGTATCCGACAGACCAACCCCGCCATTGAGACTCAGAGTCAGGTGGGGGGTCAGATAATACTGAAAACCGACGGAGGCCTCGCTCTGGCCTTCGAGGTCATCGCTCCGATCGGTTTCGTAGCTGTACTCGGCCACCGCCCGCAGACGACCGGTCAGAAAATACTCAAAACCGCCACCGAGCAAAACCTGATCATCGAAATCGATGGTTTCGGGAGAATCGTTGAACGCATAGCCGGCATTGAGGTGGAAGCCGAAGTTTTTAATCTTGAGACTGGCCATCAGCCGGCTGATGTAATCGGTGACACCATCGAGGTCGGGATCATCGGAGACGGCACGCCGTGCGGAAATATCCCAGCCGAGACGAAATGCATCGGAACGCTTGCCGTAAACCCGAAACTTGAAGCCGGCCGAAGCGGCGCCGCGGCCGCTCAGGTCTTCGTCGCCGTTGAACAGCAGGTTCGGATAGCTGCCGTAGGTCTCCATGAATGTTCCGAGGCCCATGGTCACCGCAACCGGCACAATGGCTGAACTGCCGGTCACTCCGGACGGCCCGACGGCATCACCGGCACAGTTGGCCCAGATACTGACGCAGATGTTCCCCTCGTTCAGCGTCTGCGCCGTCGGCTGGCTAATCAGGCCGGTATCGCCAAACTGGGTTGGGATCGCCAAAGAAGGGACCGGCACCGTCAGCAGGATTCCGAGCAGAATCGCGCAAATCCATGCAGACAGGCTGTGGGAAAAAGATATCATGTAGGCAACAGGCCAGGCTGAAGAAATTTTCTGTTTATAACACTGCCGGAGGACCAGATCAATACGTCATCAGAGGGCTCCGGCTACAGTAACAAGAGATCAATAATCATGCCAGCCCCTGGGAATCCGACAGAAAAATCCACGAAGAAAAAGCACTTAAAATCCGGTTAGTTAAAGGAGACCACAGGGGCAGAGATGGCGACCCTCCTCCGCGAAATCACAAAAAAGCCGGAAAAACACTAGTTTTTTCCGGCTTTATCACTTGATTAAGGTGATCTCCTTCAGGATCCGCCGTTGACCTTCTCGCGCAACTCCTTGCCGACCTTGAAAAACGGGAGTTTCTTCGGTTTGACCTGAATGATTTCACCGGTCTTCGGATTACGCCCCATATAGGCCTGGTAGTCCTTGACGACAAAACTGCCAAAACCGCGAATCTCGATGCGCCCGCCGCCGATCAGAGCATCAGCCATAGAGTCGAAGACGACATTGACGATCTCTTCCGACTTCTTGTAGGTCAAACCGTTGCGGTTCGCCAGAGCTTCCACGAGTTCCGATTTATTCATCCCGACCTCCACATATCGGCGGCCGACAGTCAGACAAACTCCTGACAGCAACCAGCCAGCCCGTCACATCCTCCAGTTACTTCAGATAATACTTAAGCAATCTCCCGTGTCAAGCAAGGAAGCAGTATTTTCGGCAAGTTATTTGATGGCGTCGCAAAAACTCACCAACGGCTGCGTTGCCACAATCATCTCGCTGCTTCGACGTATGGAACTACGCCTCATTGCTCGATAATTGCGCGCCTTGCATTTGGCGTTTTTTGCTTAGCCATCCGATTTCGGACTTTCTGCGAAAGCATCTTATTTGACTAGATGATCGTGAACGGCGAAAGCGTCCAGATAATACTGGCGTCACTGTCACCGACATTCTCCCAGCAGTGCGGCAGATGAGATTTGAACGAGAGGCTGTCGCCAGCCGCCAGGCGATAGACCTCACCGGCAATGGTCACCTTCAACCGCCCTTCGAGCAGGTAAATCAGTTCATCCCCCGGATGATGCATCTGCTTGCGTCCGCTCGATCCGCCGACCGGAACCGTGCAGCGGAACGACATGAACTGGGGGTCGCGCAGACCGCTGGTAAACGACTCCGTGTGCATGTTCGATTCATCATCATAGATCGTCTTGTCACGGTCCCCCGGACGACTGAACACCACCTCATGGGTCGCTGACACCTCTTCGACAAAATAGTTGATGCTTTTATCGAAGACCGTTGCGAGTTTCATCAGGATTTCCACGGACGGAATAGTCAAACCACGCTCAATGCGGGAAATCATATTTGACGAAACCGTCGAACGGGTGGCGAGATCCTGGATGGTCATGCCATTTTTGAGACGGATCGTCTTGAGCTTCTTGCCAACGATTTTTTTCAGCTTCATGCTTGCCGCGCCCTCAAGCTCCTGATGATTCCGGAGTGATGTCATGCAAGATTCGGTGCCGGCGAGACCACCCAGAGGACCCGAGTCTGACCATCGAAGGTATTGCGCCAGCGGTGCGGCAGTGAGGCTTTGAACGTAATCGAATCACCTTCTTCAAGGGCAAAGCGTTCGCTGTCGACAAAAAACTCCATCGCCCCGGCGAGAACCAGGGCAAACTCCTCACCGGTGTGCACCATCCCACCATCACCGCTGCTGCAATCTTTTTCCAGAGTATCGTAAAAAACGGTAAAATTCGGATCACGCAACCCCTGGGTCAGACTGATGATCCGATGCTTGTCCTCAAAGAAAAAGATCGGTTCACCCCGCCCCCTGCGGACATGAATGATTGTCGACCCCTTTTCCGCCTCTTCGACGAAATAGTTGATACTCATACCGAAGGCGTTAGCCAGCTTGACCAGAATCTCTACAGACGGAGTAGTAAGACCCCGTTCTATTCTAGATATCATATTTGACGAGACCTTGGAGTTTTCTGCAAGCTCCTGTATTGTCAAGTCGTTACGCAACCTGGTGGTCTTGAGTTTTTTACCGATAAGCTGTTTGATCATCATCGCATGGCTCTCGATTCAAGAATAAAAGAGATCTTGTTTTACCAAGAGGAGAGCCTTTTGTCAACGCAATAGACAACGAAAATGCCATAAATGGTATGCCCATTGTCAACCCAAGATAACGTTAAAGTTGACATTGCGTTCCGGCTGAGGAATAATGCGCCCCCGCGTGAATTTATCGACCTTACAAAGGAAGGACTTCGCAGCATGGAACACCTGGATAAAAGCCGCCAGCTGCTGCAACGGGTCATGAACGGCGAGGTGCCGGCAACCGGTGAATGCCTCGACATCCTGACTGCGACCGGCGCGCAGCTGACCGCCTATATGGCCAGCGCCGATTCTCTGCGCCAACAGAGCTTCGGCAACAGCGTCCGACTCTGCTCCATCGTCAACGCTAAATCGGGACGCTGCGCCGAAAACTGCGCCTTTTGCGCCCAGTCGACACACTTCGACACTGCTGCACCGGTTTATCCGCTCAAGTCGACCGAAGAGATCCTTGCGGCGGCCCGTCAGGCGGCCGCGGAGCAGTCGCACTGTTTCGGCATTGTCACCAGCGGCACCCGCCCGGCCCACGGCGCGGAATTCGACCGGATCCTTGCGGCGATCCGCACGATTCGCGCGGAGTTGCCGATCGAACCCTCGGCCTCTCTCGGCCTGCTCGATGCGGAACAGGCGAACGCTTTGGCCGCTGCTGGCTGTGTCACCTATCACCACAACCTGGAGACGGCGCGCTCGTTTTTTCCCGAGATCTGCACCACCCATGATTACGAACGCGACGTGCAGACGGTGCGTCTGGCCAAGCAGGCCGGCATGAGAGTCTGTTGCGGCGGCATCCTCGGCCTCGGCGAGAGCCTGGAGCAGCGCATCGAGTTCGCCATGACACTGCGTGACCTCGAAGTCGATTCGGTGCCGCTGAACTTCCTCAACCCGGTGGCCGGCACTCCCCTGGCGGGGCGTCAACAGCTCACTCCACTCGACTGCCTGCGCGCCATCGTCCTGTTTCGTCATATCCTGCCGGACAAGCCGATCAGTGTCTGCGGCGGTCGCGAACAGAATCTGCGCGAACTGCAGGCGATGATCTTCATGGCCGGCGCCAGCGGCACGATGGTCGGTCATTACCTGACCACCACCGGCCGCGACCGGGAGGTCGACCTGCAGCTGTTCCATGATCTGGAGGTGAAAATCGATGTCTGCTGAACTCGCTTGCCCGGCCCTGTTTGTCACCGGCACCGACACCGGCGTCGGCAAGACTATCGTCGCCGCGGCGCTGGCCCGCTTCTGTAGCGACCGGGGGCTGGCTGTCGGCGTCATGAAGCCGGTGGAGACCGGTGTCGACGATCCGGCACAACCGGGCGCAGACGCTCGCCTGCTGCGCTGGGCGGCCAGAGCGACCGACGCCGACGCGCTCCTCGCCCCCTACCGATTGTCCCAGCCGATCGCTCCGGACCAGGCGGCCAGGGCGGACGGTGTCTGCATCGATCCGGCGCTGATTGCCGCACGACTCACGGAGCTGTCACAGGGGAAGGATCTGCTGCTGGTCGAGGGAGCGGGCGGGCTGATGGTGCCGCTGCGGGGGGGGTACCTGATCGCCGACCTGATCCGCGATCTGGAGCTGCCGGTTCTGCTGGTGACGCATCCGCGTCTGGGGACGATCAATCACACACTGCTGACCACATTCGCTGCGCGCGGCATGCATCTCGACCTCGCCGGACTGATCATCAACCGCATGCCGGACCAACCGGGGCTGGCGGAAAAAGAGGCGCCGCACAGTCTGGCGGCGCTGGCGTCGGCCGATCTGCTGGCGGTTCTGCCCGAAGCTTCGGGCAACAGCGAGCAGCAGGTTGCAGCCCTGGCAGAGGAACTCCGCCAGATTCCCACCCTCCCCTGGCTCCTCAACGCCCTGGGGATCGGGGAAAAAAGGTGAAGTCATTTGCTGATGGAACCGCGAAAAGTCTTTTTTATGCAGCGAGAGTATCGTCTTGGCAGAGAATCGAGGAATTCAGGATACAGAATTCAGGAGAAAATCCGACGTCTAACCCTCTCAGGCATCTAAATCCTGAATTCTGGATCCTCAGGACCTAACCAGGATTGCCGGCGACCTGCAGCTCCCGCTCGCGCAGCAGGTCGCTGAGGATCGCCATCGATTCGGTCACGTAAGGATCCTTGCTGACCGCCTTGAGCAGTTTCTGCGTCTCGGTCAACGTCCTGTCCTCGGCGCTCTCCTTGTCATCCCGGTCCGCATCGATATCGGGTCCGTCGTACATACTTCGTGCATGGGGGTTGTCCGCCCCACCGAACATGTCGTTACGCTCGCGGTAGACATCTTCGAGCTTGAGCGACTGGCGCGTATTGGCAATGCGCTGCGCCGTCAGCTCGGCAAGCCTCTCGATCTCGGCAAACTCTTCGTTTGCAGCGACCCGCTGTCGGCTGAGTTCGGAAAGCCGAACGAGATTGCTGCCGAGACTGTAGTTGGCGTAGTCAACCGACTTGATCGTATCCCAGGGGAGACTGTAGTCGAGGTAGCGCTCACCGAACTTGTTGCTGCGGTTGCGGTCAGGCAGGACGATATCCGGCTCGACCCCGCGATACTGAGTCGAAGAACCGTTGATCCGGTAGAACTTCTGGGTCGTCATCTTCAGGGCACCGAGCGGCATGTACTCACGCATGTTGCGCAGGGTCAAGGCCTTGTCGAGATCCATGATCACCTGCACGGTCCCTTTGCCGTGGGTATGCTCACTGCCGATCACCACCGCCCGGCCATAGTCCTGCAGGGCGCCGGCAACGATCTCGGAGGCCGAGGCGCTGAACTGGTTGACCAGCACGACCATCGGTCCGTCATAACCGACATAGGAGTCGTGATCGTAGAGAACCTTGGTCTGATCATCGCCATCGCGAACCTGAACCACTGGCCCCTTTTCGATAAACAGCCCGGTAATGCCGACGGCGTCGGTCAGGGCGCCACCACCGTTGTTGCGCAGATCGAGTATCAGTCCGGTAATCTTCTTGCGGGTCAGCGCCTTGAGCGCTTTCTTCACATCGTCAGTCGAATTGCGTCCCTCGCCGCCGTTGCGAGTATTCTCGAAGTCGCGGTAGAAGCTGGGAATCTTGATGTAGCCGAATCTGGAGTCGCTCTCCGGATCGAGAATCAGGGTCGATTTGACAAACGACTCTTCGATGATGACCACATCACGTACGATCGGGATCGTCATCGGCTTGTGCCCGGCCCGGCGCACCGTCAGCCTAACTTCGGTCCCCTTCTTGCCACGAATCAGTGACACCGCATCGCGCAGACGCATGTCGGTGATATCGACCGGGTCGCCCCCCCCTTCCCCGACTGCCAGAATCACATCGTCGGCATGCAGTTCCCCCTGCCGGTCGGCAGCGCTGCCGGGGATGATCTTGACGACACGGATATAGCCGTCCTCTTCGCGCAGGGTGGCACCGATCCCTTCCAGGGAGCCGCGCATGCTGATATCGAAATCTTCTTTGGACTGCGGCGGCATGTAACCGGTATGCGGATCGAACGCACGGGCGAACGAGTTCAGGTAGCGGTCGTAATGATCCTTGACCGTCTCTTTGAGCAGGCGGCCAAAATAGTCCTCATACTGACCTGCCACCTTCTCACGGGCAGCGATTTCGAGCTCAGACTGTTTGTTTTTCGCCAGCTTGCCGGGATCACCGAGAGCCTCGTCCTCGACCATCCCAAGGTAGCGGTTCAGGACGCGAAACTTGAGATCAGTCCGCCAGCGATCGCGCAGCTCCTCTTCCGTCGCACAGAATTCGAGTTTTTCCGGGTCAGTTTCATAGCTTTCAGCGACAGAGAAATCAAAAGGTTGTGACAGAATCTCGGCGACGATCTTCTCCGCCCGATGAATACTGTTCTCGAGCAGGCGGGCACCGAGGGGTGCAAGCACCACCCGGCCGGAGCTGATTTCGTCATCGATACGTGTCTCGAAGATACGCAGCTGCTCGACCTCGGCGGCCAGCAGCAAACGCTTCTGGTAGTCGAGCTGCTTCAGGTAGAGACCGAACGCCACCTTGGAAAGCTGGTCATCGATCGGTTTGTTACTGAAGTGGTTCTCCAACTGGCGACGCAGCACGTAGCTGAGCAACCGGGCCCGATTCTGGTCAAACTCATCCGGCTCGACAGCAGCAGGCAGAGGCGCAGGCAGACTGAGCAGTACGATCAGGAAAAATGCGACAAGCGAGGTGGCGACAAAGCGGAATTTCGGCTGGAACATATCTGACCAGGCTCTCTTTTTAGAACGTTGCAGCAGCCGCCGTGTCGACTCACACCGGTCTGCCTTGTGAAAATATGCCAAATTTTGTATAGAATAACTCAAACTGGCTGACAATGGCAATCGTCGATATCGATCTGGCCATATGACCGGAGTTGCCCGGACTCCACATGTTCATTACACAACTCATGCCAACAATGTAACGACCAGAGATGAGGCTCAATGAACCCGACGACAACATCGTTCGACAGGCCCCAGGAGGGAGATACCGTCACCGTCGCATTTCAGGGGTTTCTCGATGACGGCAGCCCGTTCGGCGGCACGGAGGATAACGATCCCCTGACGTTCAGGATCGGCCGGGACGAAGTTCTCCCCGGGCTGGAAAAGGCGGTCAGCAACATGCTGGTCGGCGAACAGAAAACTGTCGCCGTACCGCCGGAAGAGGGTTATGGCCTGCGCAAGCCCGACCTGGTCGAGGAGGTCCCGTTAAGCATCCTCCCCGAGGGCCTCGACCTGCGCATCGGCAATCAGCTGGAAGTCACCACGGCCCGGGGGCAAAAACTGCGGGTTCGCATCGTCCGGCGCAACGAGCAGTCGATCGTCCTCGACGCCAACCACCCGCTGGCCGGCCAGACCCTCACCTTCCATCTCGAACTGGTCGCCATTGAACGGCCGACAATTAATTGATCGTGAGGAGTGAAGGGTGAGATTTACCCCTCACCCTCACTCCTCACCGTCAAACTACTCGACCATCCACATCAGTTCGAACTTGCGCTTCTCACCGTCAGCCAGCCGGGTGCCGATTTCGAGTTCGTAATGCCCCGGTGTGACCCGCAGGTCGGTACCGAAGCCACCGTCCATCGCCATCAGGGCAACCGGTTTGTCGTCACGGCCCTTGCCCTCGACCTTGACCGCCACGGTTCCTTCGGCGCGCTCTGCGCCGGTTTTGGCATCGGTAAAGAAGACCATCAGGTGATGGCTGGCGTTGGTCAGTGCCGCCTTGTCGGCGTCGTACACCAGAACCTTGACTGTCGCCTTGACCCCTTTCTCGATCTTTTCACCGATCAGCTTGAGATCGTGACTGTCTTGATCCGCGTGACTTTCGTGACCTGAGTGTGTGTCGTGATCGGCCTGCATGGCATGCCCGGAATGCTTGCTGTGGTCATCATGCTGTTTGGCCGCATCGTCGTGGCCGGCATGATCGGCGTGGCTCATGGCCAGCGCGGCCGTCGGCAGCGCCAGCAGCAGAGTCAGAAGTCCTGTCAAAATCTGTCGTTTCATTGGTGTTGCTCCTTTCACGGGTGGGGTTGGGTGTCGTTGCTGTCAACAGTCGGAACCGGCGAACGGTCGAGTCCGCGGCTCCGCCAGAGGTAGAAAATCACCGGGGTGACCAGCATGATCACCAGCAGTGAGGTGACCGAGCCGCCGACCATCGGCGCCGCGATCCGTTTCATGACGTCGGCACCGGCGCCGCGGCTCCACATGATCGGCAGCAGGCCGACGATGATGGTCACCACAGTCATCGCCTTCGGCCGGATGCGCTGCACGGCGCCGTAAATCACCGCCTGGCGCAGGTCGCCGCGCGTCAGCATCCGCCCCTGCCGCTGCCAGCGGCCATAGGCCAGGTCGAGATAGAGAAGCATGACCACGCCGGTCTCTGCCGACAGGCCGGCCAGGGCGATCAGGCCGACGGCGACGCCGATCGAACTGTTGTAGCCGAGCAGGTACATCAGCCAGTAGGCGCCGACCAGGGAGAACGGGATCGCCAGGAAGATGATACCGGTTTTAACCGTCGAGCGGGTGCTGATATAGAGCAGCACGAAGATGATCAGAATCGTCATCGGGATGATCACCAGCAGGCGGGCGCGGGTCGCCTCGATATATTCGTACTGGCCGCTCCAGACAATACTGTAGCCGGGCGGCAGGACGACCTTCTCCGCCACCGCCTGGCGGGCATTCTCGACATAGGTGCCGACATCGATGCCGCGCAGGTCGACATAGATCCAGGCGGTGCGTCGGGCGTTCTCGCTCTTGATCGCCGGGGGCCCCTTGCTGACCTTGATCGAGGCGACCTGGGAGACCGGAATGTGACTGCCGTCTTTCAGCGGGATCAACACCCGCTGCAGGGCGGAGAGATCGCTACGGAAGTCGCGCAGGTAGCGGATATTGACCGGGTAACGCTCCAGCCCCTCGACAGTCTGGGTGACGTTCATGCCGCCGATGGCGCTCTGGATAATATCCTGGACATCGCCGACCGTCAGGCCGTAGCGCGCCACTTCGGCGCGGTCGATCTCGAAGTCGATGTAGTTGCCGCCGGTCACCCGCTCGGAAAAGGCGGAAAGGGTTCCCGGCAGGCCGCGCACCAGCGCCTCGACCTCCTCGCCGAGGTCGGAGAGCGTCTGCAGGTCGTCGCCCATGATCTTGATGCCGACCGGGGTGCGGATGCCGGTGGAGAGCATGTCGATCCGGGTCTTGATCGGCATGGTCCAGGCGTTGGTCAGACCGGGGAACTGGATGGCGCTGTTCAGTTCGTCGGTCAACTGCTCGACCGATATGGTTTTCTCTTCCGGCCAGACCAGGCGGAGCGGCTTCTTCAGCCCTTCACTCCAGTGCGGCCAGCCACTGTAGAAACGGTGCGTCGGCACCCGGCGCCATTCCCCTTCCGGCTTGAGCATAATGGTCGTCTCGAGCATCGACAGCGGTGCCGGGTCGGTGGCGGTTTCGGCGCGACCGACCTTGCCGAACACCCGTTCGACCTCTGGGAACTGGCGGATGATGCGGTCGGTCTGCTGCAGCAGTTCGCGCGCCTTGGTGATCGAGATTCCGGGCAGAGTGGTCGGCATGTAGAGCAGATCCCCCTCGTAGAGCGGCGGCATGAACTCTGTCCCCATTTTACTGACCGGCCAGGCGATCGACAACGTCAGCAGCAGCGCCACCAGCAGCGTCGTCTTCGGCCAGTTCAGCACCATGTCGACCAGGGGCCGGTAGCCACGGATCAGCACGCGGTTGATCGGGTTTTCGGCTTCCCCCCGCACCCGGCCGCGGATAAACCAGACCATCAGCACCGGCACCAGGGTGATCGCCAGGAAAGCGGCGGTCGCCATGGCGTAGGTCTTGGTGAACGCCAGCGGCTTGAACATGCGGCCGGCCTGCTCCTGCAGGGTAAAGACCGGCGCGAAGGAGACGGTAATCACCAGCAGGGCGAAGAAGATGGTCGGACCGACCTCTTTGGCCGCCTCGATGATCACCTCGGTACGCGGTCGGTCCGGCTCGTACTCGATGCGCTTGTGCGCGTTCTCCACCATGATGATCGCCGAGTCGACCATGGTGCCGATGGCGATGGCGATGCCGCCGAGGCTCATGATGTTCACATTGATCCCCTGGGCGTACATGATGATGAAGGCCATGAGGATCCCGATCGGCAGGGCGATAATCACCACTCCGGCACTCGGCAGGTGAAACAGGAACAGAATGATCACCAGAGCGACGACCAGACTCTCCTCCAGCAACTTCTGTTTGAGATTGGTGACCGAGCGCTCGATCAGGCCGGAGCGGTCGTAGACCGTGACGATTTCAACCCCTTCCGGCAAACCGGGCTTGAGCTCTTCGATCTTGCGCTCCACCCGCTCGATCACCGCCCGGGCGTTCTCGCCGAAGCGCATGATGACGATGCCGCCGACCGTCTCCCCCTCGCCATCGAGTTCCGCCAGGCCGCGACGCAGTTCGGGACCGAGACGCACTTCGGCGAGATCGCGCAGCAGAATCGGCGTGCCGCGCGAATCGGTGCCGACCACCACCTGTTCGAGATCCTGCGGCGAACGAATGTAGCCGAGGCCGCGCACCATAAACTCGGTTTCCGCCATCTCGACCAGACGGCCGCCGACATCGTTGTTGCTGCGCTGGATCGCCTGGCGGATCTGCGGGATGGTGATATGGTAGGCGAGCAGCCGGTCGGGGTCGACCAGCACCTGGTACTGCTTGACGAAACCGCCGATGGCGGCGACCTCGGCGACCCCTTCGACCGCGGCCAGCTCGTAGCGCAAAAACCAGTCCTGAATGGAGCGCAGCTGCTGCAGATCGTGACGATCGCTCGTCAAAGCGTACTGGTAGACCCAGCCGACGCCGGTGGCGTCCGGGCCGAGAGAGGGGGTCACCCCTTTCGGCAGCCGGCCGGCGGCATAGTTGAGATATTCAAGAACCCGCGAGCGCGCCCAGTAGATGTCAGTGCCGTCCTCGAAGATGATATAGACGAAGGAGAGGCCGAAGAACGAATAGCCGCGCACATCCTTGGCGTAGGGGACCGCCAGCATCTGGGTGGTCAGGGGATAGGTCACCTGGTCCTCAACCACCTGCGGCGCCTGCCCCGGGTACTCGGTGAAGATGATCACCTGCACATCGGAGAGGTCCGGAATGGCGTCGATCGGGATATTACGCAGGGCGTAGACCCCGCCGACCACGATGAACAGCGTGACCAGAACCACCATGAAGCGGTTGCGGGCCGACCAGTCAATAATACGTTCCAGCATCGTTTTATCCTTAAAAGCGTGAGGAACTGTTCAGCATACGAGGCCCCCTCACCGGCCCTGCGGGCACCCTCTCCCGCAAAGGAGAGGGAACAGCATGACGGCAAGAGATGTCCTTCTCCCTCTGGGAGGAGTTGGCCGAAGGCCGGATGAGGGTTATCAACGCCTCGACCCCCGACAAGCTGAATGGTTACAAGCGTGAAGGAGTCCTCCACGTTTTCCGGTCAGTCTCAGTCAAACAGCGACTCCAAATCCTCTTCAGCACTGCCGTGACTGTCGTGGCCGGTATGATCGGCCGCGGCGTCAGTATCGGCCTGCAGCATCTTCTGCACCGCCTCGCGCAGGCGGCTTTCCGAATCGAACATGAACTGGGCACTGGTGACGACCCGCTCGCCGGCATGCAGGCCGGCGACGACCTGCACCTGACCGTTATCGTCCTGCAGACCGGTCTCGATCCGGCGTCGCTCGAACTTGCCGTCGCCGAGGGCGACAAAGACCAGCCGCTCGGCTCCCGAGTTGATGACCGCCTCGACCGGCACGCTGAGCACGTCGCGCACCGGATCGGCCAGCACGACGACGTTGACATACATGGCCGGCTTCAGCTCGAAATCGGGGTTGGCGATCTCCAGGCGCGCCTTGACGGTGCGGGTCTTCGGCTCGACATACGGGTAGACGTAGGCGATGGTCGCGTCGATCTCGCGGCCGTCGGCAAAGGGCAGCCTGATCCGGGCCGGCAGGCCGACCTGCACCCAGGGGAGTTCGAATTCATAGATATCGGCCATGACCCAGACCGTGGAGATGTCGGAGATCTCGAACAGCGGCATCCCCGGTTTGATGTAGCCCCCTGCGTTCATCATCTTGGCGGTGACGATCCCCTGATACGGCGCATGCAGGGTCAGGGTGCGGCGCACCTGGCGGCTCTGCTCCAGCCGTTCGATCTGCGCGGTCGAGATATCCCACAGGCTCAGCCGGCGCCGGGCGGCCTCAAGGAGACGGCCGGCCCCTGCGGCAATCTCCGGGAAGCGGCTGCCGGTCAGGCTGGCATGATTGTCGTAGGCGAGCAGGTACTCTTCCTGAGCCGAGACCAGCTCGGGGCTGTAGATCTCCAGCAGCGGCTGACCCTTGCGCACGGTCTGGCCGAGCTGGTCGACATGGAGACGCTCGATCCAGCCGGAGATCTTGGCGGTCACCGTGAAGCGGTTCGGCTCGTCGTATTCGACCAGACCGACGGTACGGATGCTGCGGCTCAGATCACGGCGCTCGACGGTTGCGGTGCGCACCCCCATGTTCTGCTGCACCACCGGATCGATGGTGATGGTCGACAGGGAGGAGTCCTCATCCTCATAGACCGGCACCAGATCCATCCCCATCGGCGATTTGCCAGGCTCATCGCGGATATAGGTCGGGTCCATCGGCGCCACCCAGTGCTTGATCTTGCGTTCGCCGCTACTCGTCCCGCCCTTTTTGACTGGCGTCAGATCCATGCCGCAGATCGGGCACTGACCCGGTTCATCGCTGATGATCATCGGGTGCATGCCGCAGGTAAACTGGGTCGGTTCGCTGTCGCCAGCGGCAGCCGGCGCGGCATGGTCGTGTCCGGCATGGTCGCCGAACAGACCGAATCGGTCAAACTGGGTGCCCGCAGCAAAAGCGAACAGCACCAGTACAATCAGTGTGATAACAGAGCGTCTTTTGTTTACCATGGTCGTTTCCTTAATCGGATAATTCGGTGGCACCCAGGCCGGCTTCGGCGCGCAGGCGCGCCAGGGCGGTCAACCAGGCGCTTTCCGCCCGGTAATAGCCAACTTCATCGTCGTAGAGCGCCCGCAGAGTATCGAGCAGACCGAGAAACTCGATTCTGCCGACCTGGTAGGCACTCAGGGCCGCCTGGAAATTCAGCCGGGACTGGGGGATGATGCCGTCCCGGTAGAGCGCCATCTGCTGGCGGCTCTCTTCCATGCGGCGATGGGCGGTGTGCAGGTTGACCTCCAGGCGCCGTCGGAAGTCAACGAACTGCCCCTGTACGGTGCGCAAAACCGCCGACGATTCCGCCACTGCCGCGGCGCGCCGCTGGCGCTGCAGCGGCAGGTTGATGCTCAGTCCGGTGCTGACAAAATCGGTGCCGTCATCGGGCACGCCGCCGTCACGGAAGCGCCAGCCGGCCCAGAGGGTCAGGTCGGGATAGTCATCGAGCCGGGCCAGCTTCTGCAGACCGCGCGCCCGGTCGAGCAGCGCCTGATAGCCGGCCGCCAGCGGTCGCTGGTGCAGAGCCATCTGTTGCAGATCGTCGAGGGAAAGATCGAGGTCGATCTCAAAATCGACGTTGTCGGGAGTCGCGATGGCCACAGTCGCCGGGCGACCGGTCAGACCGTTCAGTTCTGCCTCGGCGCTGCTGCGCTGCTGCTCCAGGGAGAGCAGACGCTCGGTCAGACGCGAGCGTTGCAGCTGGGCCTTGAGGACATCCTGCTGCAAAGCCTGGCCGGTTTCGTAGCGGACTTCGGCGAGGCGGACGACATCGTCAAGCAGCGCCAGGTTGCGTCCGGTCACTTCGATGGTCCGATCGAGCAGATAGAGGCGATACCAGGCCTCCTCGACCCGACGGACGATCTGCAGACGGCTGTCGAGGTAGATCTGCCGGTACCAGGCCGCCTCGTCGTCGGCCATCGCTGCACGGGTCGCCAGTTTGCCGGGGAACGGAAATTTCTGCGACAGCCGTACTTCGTCACCGGTCATGTTGCTGTCGCCACGATTGAACGTATCGTAGGGGTAGTTGCTGAACGTCAGGGCGAGTTGCGGATCGTCGAGACTCACCTGGTCGACCTTGTGGCTGAACTGCTGCCAGCGTTCGCGAGCGACAATCAGTTCGGGGTTGTCGCGTAGCGCGTGGTCGATCAACGTCGCCAGGCCGTCCGCCAATGCAACGGCCGGGAGACCCGGAATCCAGGCCAGCAGCAAAAACGAGATGATCAGTTTGGCAAAGTTCATAAATCCACCTGATGCCGTCACAGAGAACCGATGTGACACGGAGACGCGGAGAAAACCGCATGTTGCCAGCTTTTTAATCAAAACGCGTGCCAGAAATAAGTTATGCGTGATTACAAGGAGTTAAACAGCAAGCAAGCCGTCGTCGATCAATTGTTGGAGAATATTCCCCACCCCATTCTGTGGATTTTCTACATCGATTGAATGCATCAAAATTCAGCAAATAAAATCGCTATTCCTGCTATAATCGATCCATGCCAAATCGTCGCCATCTGAGATCTTTGTTGCTGTTGCTGCTCGGTGGTCTGCTGCTCCCGGGGTTGTCACTGGCCGCCAGTGAACCGTCCTTGCATCACGACCTGCAGATCGAACTGGATCTCAACAGACAGAGCATCAGAGTCAGCGACCGGATGACCCTGCTCGATCGAACCCGCGCCTGGCCGCACGCGTGGAGCCTGGCGCCGCAGAGCCGGATCGACTCGGTCAAAGCCGATGGACGGGAGCGCCCTTTCCTGTTTGAGCGGGGACGCCTGACCCTGCCCGGCCTGCCAACAGAAACGAGGACCATCAGTATAGCCTACCGTGCCCGCTTTGCTGACCCGCTGCCGGAAAACACCGTCGGCATCGAAGATCCGTCCTACGGCATCACGGCGACGATCGGCAGCGTCGGTGCCTACCTCTCCGGCGCTGCCGACTGGCTGCCGACAGCAGCCGGCTACCCGGCAAGCCATCGGATCAGCGCCACCGGACCGGCCGGGCTGGTGACTGTCAGTAACGGCAAACTGATCGACCTGCAGCAGAGCGACAACGGCACGACCACCGTCTGGGAGAGCCGTATCCCCCAGCAGCGGCTGACCCTGGCGGCCGGCTTTTACCAACTGACTCGCGACAACCTCGACGACATCCAGATCCTGGTGCTGCTCAGCGGGGACAACGCTCACCTGGCGCCGCGTTATCTCAAAGCCTGCCGCGACTATCTCGACCTCTACCGGCAGCTGTTCGGGCCCTACCCGTACGGCAAGTTCGCCGTGGTCGAAAACTTCTTCCCGACCGGCTATGGGCTGCCCGGCTGGACTCTGCTCGGCAGCAGCGTGGTGCGCCTGCCGTTCATCCTGACCAGCAGCCTCCCCCATGAAATCGCCCACGCCTGGTGGGGCAACGCCGTCGGCATCGACTATGCGTCGGGCAACTGGGGCGAAGGACTGGCCACCTACGTCGCCGACTATCTGCTCAAGGAGCGCAGCGACCCTGACGAGGCCCGTGAATACCGGCTGAAGATCCTGCGTGAGTACCGTACCCTGACTGCAAGCGGTGGTGATTTCCCACTGCGTGACTTTCGCCGGCGGATGAGCAAGACTGAACAGGCGGTCGGCTACGGCAAGGCGGCCATGGTCTTTCACATGCTGCGCCGTGACCTCGGTGATGAGCTGTTCTGGCAGGGTTTGCGCGGTCTGGCGGCCGATTTCCATGGCCGGACCGCCTCCTGGGACGATCTGCGTCGACAGTTCGCAGCGGTCTCCGGCCGCAATCTCGACCACTTCTTCCGCCAGTGGCTCGACCAGACCGGCGCACCGCATCTGCGTCTGGGCGAGGTGACCGTCAGCCGGAGCGGCGCTGGCTGGCGAGTCGCGGGGGTCATCGAGCAGACCGGGCCGCTCTGGCAGCTCGAACTGCCGCTGCGTCTGCGCACGACCGGCGGCGAGCAGACCGTCCTGCTCGCCATCGACGACGAGACCACCCGCTTCGACCTGCAGAGTGAACAGAGGCCGCTGCGCCTCGATGCCGACCCGGACAGTCACCTGCTGCGCAGCCTCGACGACAGCGAGATTCCGCCGACGGTCAACCGCCTGCGTGCCGCCGGCAAACCGCTGGTCGTGACGGTCGGGGAGCACGGCCGGGCGCTGTACGCTGCGAGCAGCGACCTGTTGCGCGGCCTGCACTGGCAGAGAGCACCGGTGGTCAGCGAAGCACAACTGAGCGACGAGCAGCTGGCCGGCAACGACCTGCTCTTCTTCGGCTGGCCGGAAAAGAGTCTGCCAGCGTTCGCCCTGCCGGCCGGGCTTGACGTGAAGGCCGGACATTTCCGGCTGCACGGCGAGGATTTCGCCACGGCCGACGACGCCCTGTTCGTCGTTCTCGATAAAGAAAACGGCAGCGGCGCCGTCGGCATCCTGCAGGCGCACTCGCCCCGGGCCGCCGCCGACGTGGCCCGCCGCATCTCTCATTACGGACGCTACAGCTACCTGGCGTTCCGCAACGGCAATAACCGCCTCAAGGGGAGCTGGAGGGCCGATCAGACCCCTCTGAGTCGCACTTTCGAGTCAGGAATCGAGCCATGAACCGACTGAGACCGCTTCTCATCGCCCTGCTGTTGATCCTTGTGACCCTCGGTGCATCGCTGGCGACCGCTTGGGCCCACCCGCATATCATCGACGCCGCCACCCGGCAGGAGGTCGACCTCACCGCCCTGCTCGACGACCTGGCCAGCGTCCAGGTCGTCCTGATAGGCGAACTGCACAACCACGACGGTCACCATCGTGCCCAGCTCTCTATCCTTCGCGCCCTCGAGCTGCGCGACGACCGGCCGCTTGCCCTCGGCGTCGAGATGTTCCGCCAGGAGAGCCAGCCGACTCTCGACCGCTGGACAGCCGGACGCCTGCCCCTGCGCGAGTTTCTGCCGGTCTACAATGACAACTGGAGCTACTGGACCAGCTATCGGCCGATCTTCGAGTACGTTCGCGACCAGCGGGTGAAGACGGTCGGTCTGAATATCGATCGCGAGGTCACCACCAAAGTTGCCCGCAACGGCTTTGCGTCTTTGAGCGACGCCGAGCGGCAGACTTTGGGCAATGTTGTCTGCGTGGTCGACCCGGCCTACAGCGACTACATCCGCCGGGCCATGGGGGCCCACGGCGGCGAGGGCCGACAGTTCCTCTTCTTCTGCGAAGCGCAACTGCTCTGGGATACCATGATGGCCCGCAACATCATCCGCTTCCTCAAGGAGAATCCTGAATACCGCATGGTCGTGCTCGCCGGCAGCGCTCACGCCTGGAAATTCGGCATCCCGCGCCAACTGGCCGAGCAGACCGATATCAGCTACCGGGTGCTGCTGCCGGAAATCGACGTCCGGATCAACCGCACTAATCTGGCGACCGACCTGACCGACTACCTCTGGCTCGATGAAGGGGAAGATGGCTGGCAGTTTTAGGGGAGCTGATTAATCGACCGGCGTCACCGGCACTTCGACATCCTGCCCGTCGATGACCAGGATGACCCGGTCGACAAGGATGCGGCGCAACAGGGCGCCGTCGACCACGGTCCCTTCCATGACCGGCAGGTCGTTGATGACCGCCATGTTCATCTCCCCCCCCGGCTCAAAGACGATTTCGCTGACCAGAAACGACGGTGGCCCCGCCGGTCGCGGCGCGGAACGTTCAAAACCGGCCGGCGGTATCTCGAAACTCTCCATGCGCACTTCCGGCAGCTCCCGAGCGGCTGCCATCTCAGTGAGATCGACGGTGGCAGGCTCCGTTTCGGCAGGCTCCGTTTCGGCAGGCACCGTTTCGGCAGCCACCGCTTGCGGTGTGGCGACAGACGACTTCGCCGACGTCGCCTTGACAACCGGTGCCGGCGACGGGGTGGGCGCGACTTCGGCAGACGCCGGCAGTGGCGGCGGTGACAGCGCGGCGGGCGCAACCGGGTCAGCCGTCATTACGGCACCGACTGCCGGCCGGTCGGACACTACCGCAACCGGCGGCTGAGCTTTTCCGGTCATTTCATCTGTTGCCACCGGGGTCGACGACGGTTCCTTGGCGGCGGTCGGCGCGGTTGCCACCGGAGCCGGCACATCCGGTACCGGCACGGCAGCGATTTCAGCCGTGGGCGGCGCAGCGCTGCGCCCGACCAGCAGCCAGACCAGCAGTCCGCCGGCGAGCAGACCGGCAACAACACCGATACCGACACCACGCCAGACAACGGGCCGATGCACCGGCGACGGCGTGGCCGGCAGATCGGGTGATGACTTGCGCGCCGCACGGTTCTGCTCTTCGAGCTTTTTCAGCGCTTTGAGAATCGAACTCACCGTCTCTCTCCTTGCAGCGACGGCACAGCATAGCCGCCGACCTGGCGGTAGAGGGCAACCAGGGTTTTCGGCCCGACCACACCGTCGGCCTCCAGTCCTTGCTCCCGCTGCAGCGCCTTGACCGCCCGGATGGTCGCTTCGTCGTAACGGTTGTCCGGTTCGGTGGCGAGGTAGCCCGCCATCTGCAGCAGGCGCTGCAGCCGGCCAACCCGGTCACCGGTCTGCCCCGGACTGCCGACATAGCCGATGGCCGCATGATCGATCCAGGGGATCTGCGCTTCGAGAAGGCCGAACCGGCGCAACTGGTCGAGGGGCAGCACACTCTGGTCGGCCAAGCCGGGGACCAGGTGAAATCGACCGTCGGCCGCGGCGAGCACGGCTTGCCGGCTGACCGGGGCGTTGGTCGCGGAAAGGAGCAGAAACGGCAGGTCGAGGGCGAGCAGCCCGTCGATGCCGGCCCGCACAGTCAGAAGTTGCAGGCCGTGCAACTGCCAGACTTCAGCGTCGGCCAGTGATGCCGCCGCCGGACTCTTCCCCCAGGCGGCCAGCAGGGCGTTGCGTGCGGTCAGAGCGACGCCCCTCACTGTGACCTCCCCCGCCGCTGGCGCAGGCTCCTGCTGCACCGCAGCGGTTCCCGGTTGGCTGGTCACGCCAGCACTCGCCGACCAGTGCGGCGGCAGCAGCTGCCGCCAGACAAGGACGCCGACCAGCAGCAGAAGCAGGCCGACAAGAGCCCACGGGGACTTTGTTTGCCAGTTGAACGCCGGCCGCGCCGGCAGACCGGTCAGCTCGCGATACGCCTGGCGAACATCGCCGGCCAGCACGATGCCGCGACCGTCGCTGAACGCACACAGCATGGCGCGGTCGCAGATCAGGTTGATCATCCGCGGCACGCCGCCGGAGAGCCGATGGATACGCGCCAGTACGCCGTCGGCAAAGACATTGCCGTCGGGACGCCCGGCAATTTTCAGACGGTGCAGCACATAGTCGCCGGTCTGGCGGCTGTCGAGAGGGGTGAGTCGGTAGCGGACGGCGATACGCTGATTGAGCTGACGCAGGCTCGGGTCGTTGAGCTGTCGTTCCAGCTCCGGCTGGCCGACCAGCACGATCTGGATCAGTTTGGCGGTCTCGGTCTCCAGGTTGGAGAGGAGCCGGATCTGCTCCAGCACGTCGCCGGAGAGGTTCTGCGCTTCGTCGATCACCAGCACCGGAACCCGCCCCTGCCGGTTCTCTTCGAGGAGGCAGGCACTCAGGGCATCGAACAGCTCCTGGCGGCTGGTTGACGGCAGTTCGATTTCGAATTCGCGGGCGATACTCTGCAGCAGTTCGCTGGCGTTCAGCTTGGGATTGAAGATGAAAGCGATGCGATAGACTGATGGATCGAGGTTGCCGAGCAGGCTGCGCAGGATGGTGGTCTTGCCGGTCCCGACCTCGCCGCTGACCATGATGAACCCGCTGCGGTTCTCGACGCCGTACAGCAGGTGGGCATAAACCTCGCTGTGCGCCTCGCTGAGAAACAGAAAGTGCGGGTTCGGCGTCAGATTGAACGGCTTTTCATCGAGACCGAAAAAGGATTCGTACATGGCGCCTGATCGTCCAAAACCGGAAGAGGTAAGATTCACTGGAAGATAGCGCAAAATCGGGGATAATAACAAGGGCGGCGTAAAGGCAGGGGCTGGAGGCTGGAGGCTGGAGGCTGGAGGCTGGAGGCTGGAGGCTGGAGGCTGGAACAATGCTAACGGACTGTGGATCAGTTCTGTGAGGAAACATACATGACCTACGTTTACCTGAACGGCGAGTTCGTGCCGGAGGAGCAGGCGAGTATTTCGGTGTTCGATCAGGGGCTGCTCTACGGCGACGGCATTTTCGAGAGCTTCCGGGCCATCGGCGGCCGGCTCTACCAGTTCCCGCAACACTGCAAGCGGCTGGCGCAGTCGGCGGCGGCGCTCAGTTACCCGTTGCCCCCGACCCGCGAGGAACTGGAAGAGATTCTGCTCGAACTGAACCGGAAAAACCGGCTGCATCACGGCTACTTCCGCATCACCATCACCCGCGGCCGCGGCGAGATCGGTTTCCGCCGCAGCATGGCAAATGACTTGACCTGCCTGATCATCGGTCGGGAATTCCAGGGATTTGCCGATAATCTTTACCAGGAAGGGATTGAGCTGCATCTGGCGGCGACGCGCCGCAATGCGCCGGAGGCGATCAACCCGCAGATCAAGTCGATCAGCAACCTGAACAGCCTGCTCGGCAAACTCGAAGCCAGGGCGGCCGGCGCCTTCGAGGTGATCATGCTCAACAACCGGCTGCATATCTGCGAAGGGGCCTCGTCCAACATCTTCTGGACCAAGGGACACTGGGTCTTCACTCCGGACGCCTCGACCGGCCTCCTCGAAGGGGTCACCCGCTCGACGATCATGCGCCTGTGCGAGGAGAAACTGAACCTGCGGCTGATTACCGGCGAGTTCAAGCTGCAGGATCTGAAGTTCGCCGACGAAGCGTTCATCACCTCGACATCTCTGGAAGTGATGCCGGTGGTCAAGGTCGACGGCTTCACCATCAACCGGGGGAGCGTCGGCCCGGTCGCCCGCGCCCTGCGCCAGGAGATGCACCGGGAAATGGGAGTTCCTGCTCCCTGACCCGGTAAGACCGCGTGCGCTTCGCCTCAGCGTTTGCGATGCCAGTGCCGGCGTGGCCAGCGGCGGATGCGCCAGGTCTTGACAACCGGAATCAGGCGCAAGGTGACGAAATAGGCCAGCGAACCGAGGATGATGCCGGTAATGGTGCCGCCGACCCAGAGCGGCGCAAGGACGTTCCAGCCGAGTTCGGCGTAAGCCTGGAAAGAGAGTTCTTTAGGGAGTCCTGCCCGTGGCAGTCCGAGGAGCAGCCGGCCGAGTTCATACTCGACAGCATAGATCACCGGCGCGGTCAAAGGATTGGTGACCCAGACGCCGAGAACCGCCGCCAGCCGGTTCTGCCGGAACAGGTAGGCCAGCAGCAGGGCGATCCCCATCTGGATACCGAAGGTCGGGGTCATGCCGACGAAGATCCCCAGAGCGATCCCCTTGGCGATCTCGTCCGGCAGGCCACGCAGGCGCACAAAACGCACCAGCATCAGCTTTGCCTGGCGAATAAAGCCGACGCCGCGCCACATCGACTCCCCCTCCCTTCAGGTCTGCAGCCGCGGGTGCGGCCCGGCTTCGTCAAGTGGCCAGGTCGGCCGGGCGTTCAGCGACCAGCTCGCCAGTCGGCCACGAGTCAGATAGTCGTCGGCCGGGACACCGAGCATCGCCGCATTGTCGCCGCACAGCGCCGGCGACGGGAAACAAACATGCAGGCCGTTGGCCGGCGCCATCTCCCGAAAGCGCGCGCGCAGACCGCGATTGCAGGCGACGCCGCCGGCCACCACCAGCCGCTGCAAACCTTCAGCGCGGGCCGCCTTGATGGTCTTGGCGGTTAGAACCTCGACCATCGCCTCCTGAAAGCTGGCACACAGATCGGCCAGCCGTGGCCCGGCGATCTCGCCTGTCTGTTTTTCCACATACTGCAGCACGGCGGTTTTCAGCCCGCTGAAACTGAAATCGGCATTCGGCCTGTGCAGCATCGGCCGGGGAAAGTTGATGGCTGCCGGATCCCCGTCAGCGGCGAGCCGGTCGATCAGGGCACCGCCCGGGTAACCGAGGCCGAGCAGCTTGGCGACCTTGTCGTAGGCTTCACCGGCGGCGTCGTCGAGGGTCTGGCCGACAGTCCGGTAGCGGCCGATGCCATCGACTCGATAGAGGTGGGTGTGCCCGCCGGAGACCGCCAGGGCGAGATAGGGGAATTCGATCGGTCCTTCGAGGAGCGGTGCCAGAATATGCCCCTCCATGTGATGTACGGCGACCAGCGGCAGTCTGCGCGCCCAGGCGAGCGCCTTGGCCGCCGAGATGCCGACCAGCAGAGCGCCGACCAGCCCCGGTCCCTGGGTGACCCCGACCCCTTCGATCTCCTCAATCGTCACGCCGGCCTGCACCAGGGCATCGTCGATCACCAGGGAGATCGCCTCGACATGCTTACGCGACGCCAGCTCCGGGACGACCCCACCGTAGCGGGCATGCACATCGATCTGGGAGGCGACGATACTGGAGAGCACCTCGCGCCCATCGCGCACCACCGCCGCAGCGGTCTCATCACACGACGATTCGATACAGAGAGTCAGCATGGTCTCATTCGGGGGCTGGGGGCTTAAGGCAGGGACTGGGGGCTGGGGACCGGGGGCTGGTTCTTGAATTTCCAGTCCCTGCTCCCCAGCCCCCAGTCCCGTATCATAGAAGATTGGCGGCGAGTTCGGCGAGGGAAGAGCGTTCCCCCTTGGTCAGGGTGACGTGGCCGGAGATCTCTTCCCCCTTGAACTTTTCGACCACGTAGGTCAGACCGTTGCTCGACGAGTCGACGTACGGGTTGTCGATCTGGTAAGGGTCGCCGGTCAGGACGATCTTCGTCCCCTCGCCAGCCCGGGTGATGATCGTCTTGATCTCGTGCGGCGTCAGGTTCTGAGCCTCATCGACGATCATGTACTGCTTGGGAATCGACCGGCCGCGGATATAGGTCAGCGGTTCGATTTCGAGGATGCCGAGATCGACCAGCTCCTTGTAGCCTCGCTTGCGCTTGCCGCGATCTTCGACGGCGCCGAGCAGCAGTTCGACATTGTCGAAAATCGGCTGCATCCAGGGGGAGAGCTTTTCTTCGATGTCACCCGGCAGAAAACCGAGGTCCCGGCCGAGGGGGAAGACCGGCCGCGAGACCAGCAGACGGCTGTATTCGCCTTCGTCCGCCGACTTCAGCAGGCCGGCGGCGATCGCCAGCAGCGTCTTACCGGTGCCGGCTTTGCCGACCAGGGTGACCAGCTGGATATCGGTATTCAGCAGCAGATCGAACGCGAACTGCTGTTCGCGATTGCGCGGATGGATCCCCCAGATCCCCTCTTTGGGTGACCGTACCAGCGGCACGGCACGGCGCAACGACTTCTGATAACGGGCCAGGGCGGTATGGGACGGATTGGCCGTGTCGATCAGGGTCAGACACTGGTTCGGCAGGAATTCGGCGTCGAGATCGAGATAGCCCTGTCCGTAGAAACGATCGACCTCTTCGCGTGTGAGCTCGACTTCAGCGGTACCGGAGTAGAGATCCTCGATGGAGACCTTGTCCGATTCGTAATCCTCGGCGGGGAGGCCGATGGCATCGGCCTTGATGCGCAGATTGGTGTCCTTGGTGACGAAGATCACCGGGCACTCGCAGCTCTTCTTCTCGTCGACGGCCACCGCCAGGATGCGGTTGTCGCCGCGCTCGGTGCGCAGTTCCGGCGGCAGCCCCTTGAGCGAGTCCTCGGTATAGAGCTTGACCGTCAGGCGGCCGCCATTCTCCAGTTCGACACCGTCGACCAGCTTGGCGCGGCTGCGCAGGGCGTCCATCAGCCGAGAAAAGTGCCGGGCGTTGCGGCCGGTTTCGCTGAGATCCTTCTTGAACCGGTCGATCTCCTCGATGACGGTCATCGGAATGACGACATCGTTGTCCTCGAAACGGAACATCGCCTCGGGATCGTGCAGCAGGACATTGGTGTCGAGCACGTAGGTCTTTTTCATAACATCACCCGCGCCGCCCGGTCAGCGGTCGTATTCGAGAAGGTGGACGCCATCGGCGGTCGCCAGCAGCTTGACAAAGACCGGGAAGTCCCTGCCGGGGATGTTGCGCTTCCCCTCGACCACTACCTCGCCGCGGGTATTGAGGGCATAGAGGATCTCTTCGGCCGGCTGTTCAATAATGAACTTGCGAAAGACACCGGTGTTGATCAGCTCGCGTTTGCTGACCGGCTGCATCGGCGGCAGGGAGCAGCCGAGCAGGGCTAACAGGACAAGAATTGTTACGGTTTTCAGGACAGCTCGCAACATAGGACTCTCCGGGGTTTGACGGTTAAACGTGAAGCCGGGCATGCTCGGCCGCCAGGGCGCGCACCGCCTGCACGGTCTGTCCGATCTCGGCCGGGGTGTTGAAGTAACCGGGGCTGAGCCGGACTGTCCCTTCAGGAAAGGTGCCGATGGAGCGGTGGGCCTGCGGGGCGCAGTGCAGGCCGACACGGCAACAGATATCATACTCCCGATCCAACCGGAAGCCAATAGTCGCCGGGTCGGCGCCGTTCAGATTAAACGAGAGGGCACCGCCGTGCCTGCGACTGCCGAGGGGTCCGTACAGGGTGACGCCGGCAATCGCCTGCAGCCCCGCCGTCAGCTGAGTCAGCAGGCTCTGCTCGTGGTCCCGGATCGCTTGCAGCCCGGTCTGTTCGATGAATTCGACACCCGCCTTCAGTCCGGCCAGGCCGACGGTATTCAGGGTCCCGCTCTCCAGCCGTTCGGGCATCCCTTCCGGCTGTTCTTCCGAGGTCGAGAGGATCCCGGTGCCGCCATAGATCAGCGGGCGCAGACGCAGGTCGGGGCGAACATAGAGCAGACCCGTGCCGGGTGGCCCGAGCAGCGACTTGTGTCCTGGGACCGCGAGCAGGTCGATCTTCTGCTCCTCAACGTGCAGCGGCAACAGCCCGGCGCTCTGGGCCGCATCGACCATGAACAGGATTCCGCGCGCACGGCACCAGGGGCCGATCTCCTCGATCGCCTGGACGGTGCCGGTGACATTGGAGCAGTGGCTCATCACCAGCAGCCGCGGCGGGGACTGGCAGGCGGCGAACAGCGCCCGCGGCGCGATGAACCCCTCGCGATCGGCCTCGACCTCGATGACCTCGACACCGAGACGCTGCAGGGCATGCAGCGGACGGACCACCGCATTGTGTTCCATGCGGGTGGTCACCACCCGGTCGCCGGGCTGCAGCAGCCCGAACAGGCCGATGTTGATCGCTTCGGTGGCGTTGGCGGTGAAGACGATATCGGCCGCGTCGGCGACCCCGAAAAAGCGCGCCAGCGCTTCGCGGGTCTCCATGACCAGGCGTCCCGCCTCCAGAGCGAGATGATGACCGCCGCGCCCCGGATTGGCCGCATTCAGCCGCAGGGTCCGGTCGACGGCGGCACAGACGGTCTCCGGTTTCGGGAAAGAGGTTGCCGCGTTGTCAAGATAGATGGACATCGATGCTCAGTTCCGGCGCGGCGCCCGACACATCAGGTCGCGCTCGCCGTTCGCCTGGTTGAGGTGCAGTGCCAGCCCGCGACAACCGCCGAAGCAGATCGGCAGGTCGCGACAGCCCTGACAGCCGGCCGGCGTGGTCGCAACCTGGCGGCGTGTCGTCAGCCGCTGCGGGCTCCGCCAGAGCTGTTCGAGAGGCGCATCGAGCAGCGCGCCGAGGGGCGCCGGCCAGGCGGCACAGGGGTGCAGCAGACCATCGGCATCGACATGCCCGAGGCTGTTGCCGGCCTGACAACCGCCGTATTCGGCGCGTGCCTGCCGGTTGTCCGGGGCCAGAATCTCCCAGAGAAACAGATCGTGGATTTCCAGCGTCGGCCAGTCCGACACGGCAAAGGTCTCCCTGCGCCAGGCCGCGGCAAACGCCTCCAGGTCCGACCAGCGCGGCAGGTCGTCCGGCCGGTAGCACTCGAAGCGCGCGCCGATATTGGCGTTCGGCAGGCGCAGCCTCTTGACCTGCCGCGCCTGACAGAAACGCAGCAGTGCGGCGAGCGTCCCCAGGTTGGCGCGCAGCGGCGTCAGGGTCAGTCCCGGCTCGGCACCGGCCCGGCGCATCTGCTCCAGGGTGGCATCGAGAGCGGACGCATCCATATGTCCGTCCGTATTGCCGAGCCGCGTGCCGACCTCGAGCAGCAGTTCGACGGGACGGTCGGTCAGACGACCGAGGCCAGACAACTCCTCTTCGCTGCCGTTGCAGACCAGCCGCACCTGGCAGCCGCCGGCGAGCAGGCGATCAAGCAGAGGGATACAAGCCGGAGCGCGCAGCGGCGCCCCTTCCAGACTGACAAAGAAGAGACCGGCGTCAACAATCCGGTCCGCAATGCGCAGCAGATCGCTGTCGTGCAGGCCTGAGTCCCGACACGGGAAATCCCAGGTCAGGCGCAACGGGGTGTCGAGCAGATCGAGGCTCATCGCCTGCCCGGCTGTTGTGACGCCGACGGTTGTTGCATGACCGAGTCCGCTTTCAACAGGGGTGAACGTTGGACGAACCGGTAATCCGCGGTTTCAGATACTTTTTCATCGCCGTCTCCTTTCTTTGGAATTGACTCCCCTAAGGGAAATCAGCCGTTAAAATCGACTCTCGTTTATCAGATTGCCTTCTCCGCGACTCCGCGTTAAATCGCGACCGAATTCACTTCCAGCAGTGCGGATCGGGCTGGTTGAAATCACCGGTAGTGGCGAACGCCCGGGCGGTACAGCCGCCCTGGCAGTCGTCGAACGCACCACAGCCGGCGCACTTGCCGGTCGCTTCCTTCTGTCGCATCGCCTTGAGAACCGGCGAATCGCACCAGATCGCGCTGAAATCGTCGCGCAGGATATTGCCGACCACCACCGGGATGAAGCCGCACGGGGTAATGTCGCCGTTCGGGCGCAGATGCAGGGAGAGCTTGCCGCAGCTGCTCCCCTTGACCAGCGTCTCTTCACGATAGTCCGGCAGAGAAGCGATCACCGGGTCGTCGAAGGAGATAATCAGGTCGGTCGTCTTCAGCTTGACACTCAGCGCCTGCAGATAGAACGACTGCCACTCGGCCGGGCTCAGATCGAGTTCCTGACGGTTCTTGAAGCCGCGACCGCTGCATTTGAAATTGTGCAGGTAGACCTGGCCGACGCGGTGCTGTCGCGCCAGATCGAGAAGCTCATAAAATGCCTGATGATTGATGCGGGAAATCACCGAACTCATGGTGCTTTTCAGACCGACCTCAGCCAGGGCATCCAGGGCGGCGACGGCGCGTTCCCACGAACCGGGCCGGTTGCGGAAATCGTCGTGTAACGCCGGTTCGGCACTGTCGATACTGATACCGACACTTGTAAAGCCGGCCTCCTTGAGACGCTGCGCCATCGGCCGGTCGAGCAGCCAGCCGTTGGAATTCATCGAGACATTCAGCCCGCGGCCGCTGGCGTAGGCGGCAATCTCACAGAGATCGGTGCGGATCAGCGGTTCGCCACCGCCGAAATTGATAAACGGCACCTGTTGCTCCGCCAGGATGTCGACGATGCGCAGAATCTCTGCGGTCGGCAGTTCCGCGCAGTCCTCGTCGCGGCTGTAGCAGTGATCACAGCTGAAGTTGCAACGATAGGAGAGGGTCCAGTTGAAGGTCAGCGGCGCCGAAAAATCGGCAGGTTCAAACGGCATCGGTCAGCCACCCTTTCCCGGCGAGATCGGCGACGAACGCCTCGACATCGGCACGCAATTCGGCAGGAGCGACGTCAAACTCGGTCGCCAGTTCGGCAACGATCTGCTCGATCGTCTGCTGGCCGTCGCAACGTTCCCAGATCATCCCGCCGACCAGGTTGAGTTGATGCATCATTCCGGACTGAATCAAGGTGACTGTGCCGACATCGGCGGTCTCCTCGCCGGCTTCCAGGGCAGCGACCAGATCCGCCCGGCGGCGCTTTTCGACGCGCCAGACGATCTGCGGATTGCGTAGCGGTCTGTTCACAGGAGATCCTTTACTGGCAGTGATTCTTGTTGAATCGTTGATGCGTTGATGCGTTTATTCGTTGTGAGTTGCATCACGGACTAACCCGGCGCACGCTCACGACTGAAGAGACTGAGCAGGATAATGAAGGCCAGACCGGTCAGCACCGCGACCTTGCCGGGGAGTTCGACACCGGCGGCGGTCGCCGCGATCCCCCAGGTCTGTACCAGGCCGCCGCCGAGCAGCATGCCGATGACCACCAGGCCGGCGTCGGTATCCCCTTCCCCGGCCTTGACCAGCTGGCGGAAGGGACAGCCGCCGATCAACGTCGACAGCCAGCCGACCAGCAGCATGCCGAGAAAGCTCCAGACATAATCGACATGGGCGCCCGGCTGCCCGTACAGACCGTAACGGAACTGCCCGGTCAGCAGACTGGTGGCGACCACTCCGGCGAGAAACGCGATAAACCCCCAGAAGAGCGGACTGCGCCGCCCCATCAGCAGGCTGTCACGCAGGCTGCCGGTAATGCAGAAGCGGCTGCGCTGGGCCAGAGCGCCGAGGAGCAGGCCGGCACCGAGAGACAGCAGCAGCGGCGCGTGCTGGGCCGCACTCCCCCGCTCGGAAAAGGCGATGAACGCGGGGCGCACCAGCAGGAACAGAAGCAGCAGCACAAACAGGGTCGGCACCCAGAGACCACCGCCACCCCGCTCCGAGTGGCTGCGCCCGAGGTCGATCCCCCGCGCCAGCGACTGCAGACCGAGCCAGACCCCGGCCACCAGGCCGAACACGCCGCTCAGGGCGGAGAGGTCGCCGGCACCCAGGCGCAGGAAGAGCTTGATCGGACAACCAATGAAGACCGCGCTGCCGACAATCAGAAAGATCCCGGCGACCAGGCGCGCCAGCGGCGCACTGCCACCGCGACTGGCGAATTCACGGAAGCCGACGGCACAGAGCAGTGAGCCGAGAACGAAACCGATCAACTCCGGACGCAGGTACTGCATCCGCTGGTTGCTGTGCAGGCCGAGGGCTCCGGAAGAGTTTTCAATGAAGCAGGAGACGCAGATACCGCTGTTCTGCGGGTTGCCCCAGAAAGAGAGCAGCCCGCCGAAAACACCGACAGCGGCACCGGCGGCCAGCACCAGCCAGAAATGACGGCTGCGGACCAGGACGTTCACTCACACCCCCCGGCCAGCCGGCTCTGCAGGTAGTAGCCGTCCCTGAGTACCTGCTCCAGCACGCGGCTCCCCGGCTGGCTGCGCAGCCGGTCGCGGACCTGCGGCAGACCCTGGGTCAGCGCCGCCTCGATCAGGTCACGCTGGTTAAGGGGGCTGGCCGCATCGACATAGTCGGGATTGCCGCGCACGGCAAGGGCGAACTGGGTCAGAGCCTTGTCGAGCTGCCCCATGCGCCAGAGGACATCACCGCGCAGCAGGTTGCTGTGGACCTCGCCCGGCAGGTCGCGGGAGAGCTCTTCCAGCTTGAGCATGGCCGCGGACAGCTCCCCCTGGTCGAGGAGGCGATGCACCGGCGCATAGCGCCGCTCGAGCAGACTCAGGCGCGCCTGGCTGAGCATCTCCTTCTCCACCTGCCGGGAGAGCGCCGGACTGGCGACCTGGCCGGTGCTGGCACCGGGAACAAGCAGCAGCAGGCCGAGGCCGGTCAGGGTCACCGCCAGGGCAGCGAGCAGGATCTGGTCGAAACGATCACGCGGCACGTCGTTCAGAACTCCTGGTACGGGGGCATGTTGGCCCGTCGGGCCATGCCCCGGATCGGGTCGTAATCCTCGTCGGTCCGGGCTTCGAAGCCGTCGATCCACGCCGCCTTGAGCACCTTGACCCGTTCGCCGGCGATCTCCACCGTGGTCTCCGGGGTCAGGTCGAGGAGCGCCTGACGAAATTTCGCGACCAGCTGCGGATCGGCGCCTTTGGCGGCGCCGAAGGTACAGTAAGGGATGATATCGCTCTGCGCCAGGACACGGAAATCGTCGGCGTTGACCTTCCCCTCGCGGATCATGATCTCGAGATCGAGCATCGGCGCCGCGGCGACGTCGTATTCGCCGAAATAGACGCCGTAGATCACCTTTTCATGTTTGAACGAACCGTGCGGGATGGCGTAGTAGGCCAGATCCCGCTCCGGATCGAGACCGGCCTGAAGCATCAGGTCGTACTGGGCGAGATAACCGGTCGGCGCGAGCTGCGGGCCGTACAACATCCGCTTGCCGCGCAGATCGTCGAGGGAGCGGATCGGGCTGTCGGCGCGGACGATGATACCACCGGCCGTACTCGAACCGTACTGGCCGCGCATCTCCGTGGCGAGGAGCTCGATATCGAGATTCTCCTTGAGAATCACATAGAGCAGGCTGTTGAAATGACCGAAGGCGAATTCGCCGGCGGCGAAGCGCCCCTCGAAATCCTGGGTATCGACCGGTACCGTCTCGCACGGCACGCCGAGGCGCTCCTGCAGGTAGACGGTCAGGGGGTGGAAGCGCTGCACGGTCTCGGCGGCGCTGTTGCAATTCATGTAGCCGATCCGCAGGGGCGGTCCGGAGAGTGGCCGGTCACAGCCGGCCAGCAGCAGCACGGCGAGAAGAAGCGCAAGCAACGGGAGATGTACAATTTTCATCGGTACTCCGGAATTGTAGAGATGTCCGGCGCCGCGGGCAGCGGCGCCGAGGTGTCGACCAGCCCCATGCCGGGACGGTTGCGGCCATCACGGACGGTCAGGGCGATCAGGGCCGGATCGGCGCTCCCCCACCAGTTGCCGCGGGCATCGACCGGGCCGTCGCCATCGTTGATCAGGGCGTAGACGCCGTTGCTGTCGATCTGGTTGGCGAACAGGCGGCCGGCACTGTTCAGCCAGCGGATGCCGGCACGGCCGTTGGCAACAATCCGGTTGTCGCTCACTTCGACTGTTGAGTTTTCAAGAAAAATGCCATGCTCGCTGTTGTCGGCCAGCAGATTGCCGCGCACGCTGCCGCGGCTCTCCTGCAGGTAGAGGCCGCGGCGGTTGCCGACCAGCCGGTTTCCCTCGGCGAGCAGGCTGCCACCGCGCAGATTCAGGCCGTTGATCAGGTTGTCGCGGATCTCGCAGTCGCGCAGGATCACGTCGCTGTAGACACAGCGGATCCCCCACTGGTTACCGGCCACCAGACAGGCAGTGAGTTCGACCTGGCTGTCGCGAAACTGGATACCGTTGGTGTTGTCGATGAAGCGGCCGCCGACGATAACGACCCGTGATTCCTGGAACTGCGCGCCGCGCAGGTTGTCGCGGAGCTCGACAGCGCGCAGACTGGCCTGGGAAAAATGCGCATGAAAACCGCGATAGCCATACTCGATGCGGCAGTGTTCAAGACGGTTATCGGCCTCACCGACCATCATGTTGAGCGCCCCCCAGTCGCCGCGCTGCGGTGTCGGCTGTGCCGAGGTGAAGACGATCGGCGCGGCGGCGGTGCCGAGGGCGAGAATCGTCCCCTGGGAAAAGAGTTCGTGCTCACCGACACCATCGCCGTTACTGTCCATGCGGGTGAACAGTACCCGCGTCCCCGGGCGGATTTCAAGCGTCACCCCGGGGGCGACCGTCAGGATTCCGTCTATCAGGATCTCGCCACTCCAGACGGTGTCGGCGAACAGGGTCTGCTCGCCGCGATAGATTGTTGCCGGTTCAGCGGCGGCCTGGCCGTTAGCGAGCGTGCCGCAGAGAATCAGGAGCAGGAGCAGGCGTCTCATGGCAGACGATCCGGCAGCCCCTGCCGCCCCAGCCAACGGATATCCTCACCGTTGTCACGAAACGACGGCTCGTCGACCGGCAGATCGCGCGAGTAGATCGCCAGACCGATGCGGTTGCCGGTCACGCTGTTGCGATCGAGCCACGGGCGACTCGACGCATCGACAAAGATCGCTTCCTCGTCGTGACCGCTGATCCGGTTCCCCTTGAGGTAAGGACTGGCGCCGCGCCAGCAGTAGATCCCGCCCTCGCCGTCCCGAAGCGTATTGCCGAGGATCTTTGGCGCGCTCTGCTGCTGGACGATGATCCCGTAGCGGTTGCCGACAATCCGGTTGCCTTCGATCAGCGGCGAACTGGCGACCAGACGGATCGCCGTATCCGCGCGGCTGATTTCGGTCTGGACAATACGGCTGTCGCCGGCCCGGTCGAGAGTAATACCGGCCCAGGCGTAAGACTCCGCCACGTCCGGATCGACGAGCAGAAAGCGCACCGGTGCGCTCCCGGTGCCGGCACTGTCGAGGCGACCGCGCACCAGCAGTTCGGTCTGTGACGACAGATAGTCGGGGTCGATCTGTGTCCCTTCGGCCGGCTCGACGAGCACCTCCGTGCCGGCACGGATCGTCAGGCTGCCGCCGGCAAGGATCAGCACATCGCCGGCCATGACCACCCGCCCCTCCCAGAACAGGTCGCCGGCATAGGCGCCCGCATAGCGCAGCGGCTCGGCACGGGGTGCCGCCGGTTCGCCCGACGGCAACGGCGCACAGCCGCCAATGCTGAGCAGCAGCAGAACCGGGGCGAGCAGCGTACGGACGTTCAGATCCATCGCCGCTCCATCAGCAGACGGCGCACCGCCGCCATGGCCGACTCGCCGGCGTTTACCCGCCGCACCAGTTCGTCGAGGTCTTCGGTTGCGAGCAGCCGGTCGAGTCGCGCCAAAGCCGGCAGCACCGTGGTGAACTGCAGATCCTCGCGAGGGCGGACACCACTGACCAGCACCGGGTATCCGGGGTGCGCCAGCACCCGGTCAGGCCGGTCGCCGACCGCCGCAGCCAGGGCGAGATCGAGCCGGTTCGCCACCAGCTCGTGCAGCGGGTCGACATCGGCGGCGAGATCGACGCGCAGGCTCTCCACACCGGTTTTCTCCTTGATGTACAGGGTCGTCAGAGCGTACATCACCTCAGCCTCGACGCCGCCGGCCAGGCCGACATAGAGCTTCGGCCCGAAACAGGCCGAAGAGCCCGGCGCCAGGAGCAGACCGCCACAGAGCAGCAGGATCAACGCACGAACAGCCATTCATACACCGTGGCACCATAGAAGGTGAGCAGAATCAGCAGGTTGCAGATTGAGGCGAACAGTAACGGACGGTCACTGCCGACGCTCGGACTGGTGCGGGCCACCGCCCGTGCCGCCAGCAGCGAGACACCGAAGCCGATCGCGAGCAGCGCGGCGATCAACCATTTGAGCAGGTCGAGGCCGAGAAGAACCCCGGGGGCCGGCACGGTCTGCATGACACTGATGGCGAGAAAACTCTTGACGCCGCCGGGATCCTGCAGCACCAGGGGGAGGTAGGCGAGTTTGGCATTCAGCTTGACCAGGGCGAGACCGAGGTGGGTGGCGAGCAGCAGCGGCAGCAGCGGCAGAGCCAGCCGGCCGACCAGCCCCGGGAGCCCGCCCGGGCCGAAGGGGGACGGTGGGTCCGGCAGGGCGTCAGTCGCCGGGGCAACCCGGATCTGCCCGAGCAGATAGACGATCATCCCCGGCAGAATCAGCAGCAGCGGGAACAGCAGGCAGAGCCAGACCGTCGCCAGCAGGTAGAAACCGGCTTCTTCCCAGCCCGCCGCCAGCGCCAGCTGCTCGGGGAGCCAGAAGACCGCCTCACGCAGATCGACATAGACCTTGGCGAAGTTGGCGCTGAGCAGACCGAGCAGAGCGAGGAAGAAGAGTGCTTCGCCGGGCCGCAGTGCGCCACGCTGCAGATCGAGCGGCCAGCCGCGGAAACCGAGCCGGATATTGTCGTTGCAGCAGGTGCGCACGCAGTTCAGGCAGAGGGAGCAGTCGCTGCTCTGTTCGATCTCGGCCGGCACCAGCGCCACGGGGCAGCCCTCGGCCGGCGAGCGCCACTGCAGACTGGCGCTACCGAGTTGCGCCTGCATCCGGCGCGTCTCTGTGCTGATGCACGGCTTGTCGCGACAGCCGGCGCAGACCTGCGGGTTTTTTACCCGCAGCTGCCAAGGCGCGATCCGCGCATACAGCCCCATAACCGCCCCCGCCGGGCAGAGGAGCAGACAGAAGGCGCGCCGTTTCCAGACCAGGCCGGCGAGCAGCGCCAGCACCAGCATCCAGGCGAGCAACAGCGCCGAATAGTCGGGGAACCGGTGGATGGCGAAAAAGTAGACCAGCAGCTGCAGGACCACCAGCGACAGGGTGACCGGCAGCATTCCCCGCAGCCAGGCCGGCAGTTCGCGCCGCAGACCGAAACGGCTGACCAGCCCGTTCAGCCAGCCGGCCGGGCAGATCGTGCACCAGCTGCGACCGAAGAGCAGAAGCACCGGCACCATCCCCATCAGCCAGACCACCCAGAGAGCGAAGGTCGCGAGGTTGGTGTACATCAGCGGATCGCGCACCGCCACTCCCGGCACGGCATGCTGGCGCCAGCCGTAAGCGATCATCGCCAGCAGCAGGCCGAGCATCGCCAGCCGCAGCAGGCGCCAGGTCCACGGCCAGCGCAGCAGTGAGCCGAGATAGCGGATGTCGAGCAGGTTATTCACAAAAGGCCCCGTTGATTCCTTAATACGTTGCAGACTATCGAACCGAAGAATACAGGATTCAGAATAATGGCAACACCTTGCAGCTTCAGGATTCTGTGCCCGGCTGGTCTTCTTGCGGGGTTGCAGGGTCGTAAGTCCGTCGTAATTCTTCAATCAGGTCCCGAGGACTTTCTCCTGAATCCAGAATCCTGACTCCTAGCCTCTCAACGATACAGATTATACGGCCGCACCATCTCGCCTTTGCTGTTACGGTAGACGACCGGCTGGCCGGTGATCATTTCCAGGGAGCGCGCCGACCATTCGCGCACCACGTGCACCTCGTCGTCGAGGGTGGTGCGCAGCTTCGCCGCGGCCGCAGGCCCGCCCAGGGGACCGAGGGCCATGGCGGCGTTCATGCGCACCTGCCAGTCAGGATCAGCCAGGCCGGCAACCAGTGCCTGTTCGGCGCGGCTGTCACGCAGCTTGCCGAGGGCGAGAAAAACCTCGCCGCGCTGCGGCGACTCGACCTTTGCCAGCAACGCCGGCAGTGCCCGCGGGTCGGCGATATCGCCGAGAGCACGGATCGCCGCAGCGGCCCCCTCCCCTTCGGCGGTATCGAGATAGGCGACCAGTTGCGGCACGGCCGGCCGGTTCACCTTGATTAACGCCCGGGTGGCGTAGCGGCGCACCTCCGGATTGTCGTCGCTGAGCGCCCCGATCAGCGGCAGGACGACCGCCGGATCGTTGATCTCGCCGAGGGCCCAGGCGGCCACATAGCGGCGCTGCAGACTGCGCTCGGCGAGAATCGCAGCAATCCTGTCGATGGCGCCGGTCGCCTTGAGCGTGCCGAGAGCGGCCACCAGATATTCCCGTTGCTGGCGATCGGTCGTTGTCAGTCCGTCGGTCAAAACCGGCACCGCCCGGGCGCCGAGATCGACCAGGACGGCATAGGCGCGGTCGGCCACAGACTCATCCGGACCGGCCAGCAGCTCAACCAGCTGCTCCATGGCCGCGGCTTCGCCCATGCGCGCCCGGGTTTCGACCTCGGCGAGATCGAGGACCGGATCGGGGGAGCAGCCGTTCAGCAGAACGGACAGCAGGACAATGATGACGAGCGCCGCTTTCATTACCAGACCTTGGTGACGGTGATATCGACCGCCTTGAGCAGCTCCCCTTCGCGCACCACGACCGCCGACGGTTCGATGGTCCCCTTGTCGTAGCGGCCGTAGAGATCGCCGAGTTTTGGCGGGCCGCCAAACTTGTCGCGCGCCGCCAGGTAGTAGGTGCCGCCGGCCGGCAACGGCACATGGTAACGGCCATCGGGACCGGTCTTCTCGGAGACAAACTTGGGACGTTCCGACATCTGCACATGATCGTAGACATGCACCCGGGCATCGGCCACCGGCTGGCCGTCGCTGTCGAGAACCCGCCCGGCAATGCCGGTACTCGCCTCGCCGGGATCGCCGGTGAAATTGCGTTGATCGCCGACTTTCACCGGCGCACTCAGATCGAGAGTGACCACACCGCCACGAACTGTCACCTGGACGAACTCGCTGCGCTGGTCACCGGCCATGACCGGACCGTTGGCATCGCCGCTGTGACGTTTGCGGGCGACAGCCACGTAGTCGCCATCGGGGAGTTCCAGCTGATAGCGGCCGTCGGCACCGGTCGCCTGGGAGACGGCGAACGCCGGCCCGTACAGATCCATCCCCGGCTTGTAAACATAGAGATAGATTCCTTCCACCGGCGCGACGATCTGCCCCTGCAGCAGCCCCTTGCCGGCGGCAGCACCGTCCGGAGCCGTCGCTTCGCCACACCCGGCGACAATCAGTACAACGAGGGCAAGCAGCCCTGATACAACCCTGCGCATCGCTTTACTCCCTGAAGAAACCGTTGATTCGGTTAATCGTTCTCATTCGTTGAACTTTACTTCTTTAACTCATTATTTCTTATAACAAAGACGCCTTTGCGTTATCTTCTGCCAGTGTCTCTGTGACTAATCGATCATCCGCACTTCGAAATCGGCCGGTAGCAGAACCAGCCGTTCCGTCGCCTGCGAAGCGTAGTGCTCGTAGAGAGTATGGTCCATCAGCGCCAGACCGAAGGCGACGCCGACCTGATCGCCAGGGACAAAGACCACATCGCGGGGATCGCCGGTCGCCAGGGCCCGTTTCAGGACCACGGTCCAGCGACCGTTCTGATGCTGCGACAGGGCAGCCACATCGGCCCGCCCGCCCCGTGGCCTCTCGACCAGATAGCCCGGTGCCAGGGTGCCGGAGGGGCGGAACCCTTCAGCGGCCGGCCGCCGCTCGGCATCGTAGATCGGCTGATCGCCGTCACTGAACGGCCGCAGCTGCGGATCGCCGGCCAGGGTCGCCCGGGAGTTCTCACGAAACAGCTCTCCGCCGCTGTCACCATGCATGCCGCGATGGTCGAGATAGCGATCGTCGGCGAAACCGTACGGCGCAGTACGCGCTGCCTTCCAGTTCCAGAGGTCGAGCCAGCCGGTTTCGTCGGTCAGCTGCATCTTGTTGGTGGCATGGAAACTGGAACGGTTGACGCCAAAGTCACTGATATGACAGGCAAACGAACAGGAAAAACGGGGAAAGGCTCCACGGGCGTCCCAGAGCAGGCCGAAACCGTCCTCTGCCGCCCCGCTGTTGACCCAGCGTTCGCCGTCGAAGATCCAGTCGAACATCTGCTGATCGCGCGTGGCGTCTTCCCAGGAGAGGCGCAGGTAGAGATCGTCGTCGGTGTAGAACGCACGCATATCGACGGTGACCGGCTCCGGCAGCCGCGAACCGTGATGGCACGAAGCGGTCGAGGTATGCACGGTATCATCGTCGATCTCGGTAAAACTGCGCAACTGGTGCGGACGTCCGCCGCGCACACTGACCAGTCGCGGCAACGCCCGCTGCCAGTCGGCTTCACCCGGCGCGGCATCGAGCCGCAGAGCATACAGACGGTCGGCGGGAATCTCGCCGCAACCGGCCTGCAGCACGAGGGCGCAAAGTGGCAACAGCAGATAAATGAGAAATCGCGGCATGGTCCTGCTTTACAGATCCGGAGTGGAAGATACCGGACGTGCTATTGAGCAAGGAGCATACCAGATGCGTGACGTGTTCTGTTTGACCGGAAGAGACACGATCTATCGCGCCCGGGTCGCTAAAATCACAAGCTGCTGAATTTAACGCGGAGGCGCGGTGGCGCGGAGATAACGGCCAATAATCATGAATATTTTCTCCGCGTCTCAGCGGCTCTGCGTTGAACCCGCTTTTGACCCCGACCATGTGACCAGAGCAAAAAAACCTGAGAGACGCGGCGAATCGCGCCCCTGTATGGCGGTTGCCGACGAAAAAGACAGGATTTCGTCGCCGACTCAGTCGAGCATGCCGTATTTTTCCATCTTGTAGCGCAGGGTGGTCCGCTTGATGCCGAGGGCATCGGCGGCGCGGGTCTGCGACCCCTCTTCGCGCTGCAGGGTCTGCACGATCAGCTGCCGCTCGAGGTCTTCAAGGATTTCGGTCAGATTCCCCCCCCTTTCCGGCAGGTGCACGCAGATCTGGTCGTCGCCCTGCAGGCCCTGCGGCAGGTCGCGCGGCGTCAGTACGCTCCCCTTGGCCAGAACCACAGCCCGCTCAATGGCATTCTGCAGCTCGCGCACGTTGCCGGGCCAGTCGTGCGCCAGCAGACAGCTCAAGGTGCGCGGCGCCAGATCGTCGATCTTCTTGCCGGTCTCCGTCACGTACTTCTGCAGAAAGTGCCGGCTGAGCGGTTCGATATCCTCACGGCGATCGCGCAGCGGCGGCATGTGAATATTCACAACGTTCAGCCGGTAGTAGAGATCCTCACGGAAGCGCCCGACCCTGACCTGCTCTTCGAGGCTCTTGTTGGTGGCGGCGACGATGCGGACATCGACCTTGATGGTCCGGTTGCCGCCGACCCGCTCGAATTCGTGTTCCTGGATGACCCGCAGCAGCTTGACCTGGGCGGCCATGCTCATCTCGCCGACTTCGTCGATGAACAGTGTCCCCTGGTCGGCCATTTCGAAGCGTCCCTTGCGCTGATTGAGGGCACCGCTGAACGCCCCCTTTTCATGACCGAACAGCTCGCTCTCCAGCACTCCCTCGGAGAGGGCGGCACAGTTGAGGACGACGAACGGCTTCTCCTTGCGCGGCGAATTGTAGTGGACCGAACGGGCCAGCAGCTCCTTGCCGGTCCCTGACTCACCAGTGATCAGAACGCTGGCGTTGCTCGCTGCCACCGACGAGGCCATATCGAAGACCTGCTGCATGGCCGGTGAGGCACCGACGATGCCGGTAAAGGCATAGCGGCTTTCCAGTTCGGCGTGCAGGTAGCGATTCTCGGCCAGCAGACGTTCGCGTTCCAGCAGTTTCTCGACCGCCAGGCGCAGCTCATCGGTTTCAAACGGTTTGGCGATATAGTCATAAGCGCCGGCGCGCAGGGCCTCGACGGCATTTTCGACCGTGCCGTAGGCGGTCATGACGATCACCGGCAGGGACGGCTCATAATCCTTCAATTCGCGCAGCAGCTGCAGGCCGTCCATCTCCGGCATCTTGATGTCGGTGACCACCAGATCGAAACGGTCGGCGGCGACCTGCCGCAGCGCTTCGGCACCGCTGCCGGCAACAACCGTCTCATAGCCGGCCCGGGTCAGAACCTTCACCAGCAGGCGACGCATCCCCTCTTCATCATCGACAATCAGCAGACGTTCACCGGACATAGGCTAAAGGACTCCCTGGCTGTAATAGACCCGATTCTTGCCATCGCGTTTGGCGCAGTACATCAGGTCATCGACGGTTTTCAACAGACCTGACGGCTCCTGGCCGTCCTCGGGGAGACTCGCCACCCCGACGCTGACGGTGACCCCCTGAGTCCTGGTGATTCTGGTGAGAAAGCGCCGTGACTCGGTCTCGATGAAGATACGGATCCGCTCGGCGACCCGCAAGGCGTCCTGCCGTCCGGTTTCCGGCAGCAGGGCGATGAACTCCTCCCCCCCGTAACGATAGACCATGTCGCACTCGCGCAGCAGTTCTTCGAGCAGACCGGCGATCTCCCGCAGGACGATATCGCCGTTGGGATGACCGTACTTGTCGTTGAAGGCTTTGAAATTATCGACATCGAACATGATGATCGAAAGCGGTTTGTCGTAGCGGATCGCCCGGGCGACCTCTTCGGGGAAGACCCGCTTGAACTGCCGGTGATTGTAGAGGCCGGTCAGGCCGTCGGTACAGGCCATGTGCGCGGTTTTCGCATGCAGGCGCGCGTTGTCGATACTCATGGTGGCGAAGGATGCGAGTATCTTCAGCTGCTCCAGCCGGGCCGGCGGCACCGACAGCGGCTTGAAGTCGTCGAGATAGAGAACGCCGATGATCGTCTTCTGCATCTTCAGTGGCACGGCGATCAGGGAGCAAATCCCCTCCTCGACCGCCAGCGGATTATTGAAGAATTCGGCCTGCCGGGTATCCTCGACGACAAACAGTTCGCCCCGATCGAGGATTTCATGGGTCAGTCCGCCCTTTTTCACGGTCCACTGGTCCTTGGCGACAAACCGTTCGCTGAGACCGGCATGGGCATGCAGCTTGAGCCGGGACGTCGTCTCATCGTAGAGGGCGATGGTACCGGCCGGCATGTCGATGATCGCCATGGCGCTGTGCAGAATGTTCTGCAGAACCTCATCGAGATCGAGGGACGATACGACGATCTGGGCGATATTGAGAAGATCCTTCAGCCCGCGCAGCTCGTCGTGTAACTGTCGCTCCCCTTGTGACGTACCTTCGAGCATGACATCAACCCCCTGTCCTGAGACAATTCCCGGCAAACACCGTCAAACCGGCAGGTCATTATAGAGGAAGCGAAAGAAAGACCCAAGGATTTAGAATCGCTCCGGATTCGACACGATTGGCCGTGCAGGCGACCGGCGCCTGCTGCTCGATCCAATTATGACCTTGACAGTCTACCATATATTGTGGTTTAAAACTTTTCTTCCTACACAATCTTGTATGTCGATCGTCTTTTCCTTGTCCATCGCCAGAATCCCGGGAGGGCCACAATGAGCAAAAAAACGTCCGAGCCACAGATCGCTCTGTCACCGAATGCCGTCACGGTGCTGGAGCGCCGCTACCTGAAACGCAACGAGGAAGGGAAAATCCTCGAAACGCCGCACGCCATGTTCCGCCGGGTGGCCGACACCATCGCCTCGGCCGAAGACCGGCTCAAGACCGGCATCGACAGCAAAGCGCTCGCCGATGAATTTTACCGGATGATGGCCCGCCTCGAGTTCATGCCGAATTCGCCGACCCTGATGAATGCCGGCCGGGAACTCGGTCAACTGTCGGCCTGCTTCGTCCTGCCGGTGGGCGATTCGATGGAAGAGATCTTCGAATCGATCAAACACACCGCCCTGATTCATAAAAGTGGCGGCGGCACCGGCTTCTCCTTTTCGCGCATCCGCCCGGCCAACGATGTGGTCCTCTCCACCAAGGGGGTCTCCAGCGGTCCACTCTCCTTCATGAACGTGTTCGACGCCGCCACCGAGACCATCAAGCAGGGGGGGACGCGGCGCGGCGCCAACATGGGGATCCTGCGCGTCGATCATCCCGACATCATGGACTTCATCATGTGCAAGCGGGACCAGACCCGTCTGACCAACTTCAATATCTCCGTCGGCCTGACCGAACAGTTCATGCAGGCGGTGGAGACCGATGCCGAGTACGACATCGTCAACCCCCGCAGCAAAGAGGTCGCCGGCAAACTGCCGGCGCGCAAGGTTTTCGACCAGATCGTCGAAATGGCCTGGACCAACGGCGAGCCGGGGATCGTCTTCCTCGACCGCCTCAACCGCGACAACCCGACCCCCAATGTCGCTGACATCGAGTCGACCAATCCGTGTGGCGAACAACCGCTGCTCCCCTACGAATCGTGCAACCTCGGCTCGATCAACCTGGTCCGCTTCGTCAAGGAGAGCCAGGTCGACTGGGAGCGGCTGCGTGCCACGGTGCGCAACGCGACCCGTTTCCTCGATAACGTCATTGAGGTCAACAACTACCCGATCCCGCAGATCGACGAGATGACCCGCGCCAACCGCAAAATCGGTCTCGGCGTCATGGGCTGGGCCGACATACTGATCCTGCTCGGCATCCCTTACAACAGCGACCGGGCCTGCGAACTCGGCGAGCAGCTGATGCAATTCATCACCGACGAATCGCGACAGATGTCGCAGGAGCTGGCAGCGGAGCGGGGCGCCTTCCCCAACTTCAAGGGGTCGATTTACGACCGGAAAGGGGCAAAGCCGGTGCGCAACGCCACCTGCACCACCATCGCCCCCACCGGCACCATCTCGATCCTCTGCAACAGCTCCAGCGGCGTCGAACCGCTGTTCGCCGTCTCCTACGTGCGCCAGGTTCTCGACAACGACATCCTGGTCGAAGTGCACCCGCTGTTCGAGAAGATCGCCCGGGAGCGCGGCTTTTACAGCAAGGAGCTGATGCAGAAGATTGCCGAGCACGGCACCATTCAGGGGATGGACGAAATCCCCGACGATATCCGTGACCTGTTTTTAACCGCCCACGACATCAGTCCGCAGGATCACGTGCGCATGCAGGCCGCTTTCCAGAAGCATACGGACAACGCCGTCTCGAAGACCGTCAACTTCTGCAACAGCGCGACCCGCGCCGATGTTGAAACCGTCTATCGCCTGGCCTACCAGATGGGCTGCAAGGGGGTGACCATCTACCGCGACGGCTCGCGGGACATGCAGGTCCTGTCGCTGAAAAAAGAGCAGCCGGCTGAGAAGACCATCCCGGTGGAGAGCGGCAAGGCCGGCCGCAAGCGCGAACGGCCACGCGCCCTCAACGGGGCGACCTACCAGATGGAGACCGGTTGCGGGCCGCTCTATGTGACCATCAACGAGGACAACAACGGCCTGTTCGAACTGTTCACCACCATGGGCAAGGCCGGCGGCTGTGCCGCCTCGCAGTGTGAAGCGATCGGCCGGCTGGTGTCGTTGGCCTGGCGCAGCGGCGTGCAGGCCCGCCAGGCGGTCAAGCAGCTGATCGGCATCACCTGCCACAAGCCCGCCGGCTTCGGCAACAACCGCATCACTTCCTGTGCCGACGCCGTCGCCAAGGCGATTCAGATGCACATGACCGAACATGGCGAAGACGATCTGACCCATGCCGCCAGCGGTGGCGCCTGCCCCGAATGCGGCGGGCCGGTCGAACACGAAGGTGGCTGTTGCGTCTGCCACGCCTGCGGCTACAGCGAATGCGCTTGATAGCGCCCTCCATAACCGACACCATCAAAACGGCCTCCTTCGGGAGGCCGTTTTGTTAGGACCGATCCGTCTGCCGCGAGACCGCAACTGTTTACGCCCGACAATTTTCTGTTGGCAGCTCGGGTGCAGGTGGTAATATTCCTGTGTTTCTCTCGCAACCATACAATTTCCAGGAACGGGTCAATCGATGAACATGACGCAAATGATGGCTTCGGCCAATGCTTTTGTCTGGGGACCGGTCATGCTGGCTTTCCTGTTCGGCACCGGGATCCTCCTGTCGGTCCGCCTCGGTTTTCTGCAGTTTACGCAGCTGCCGCGCGCCTTGCGGCTGGTGTTCCGACGCGAAACCGAGGGCCGCGGTGAAGGAGACATCAGTCCGTTCCAGGCCCTGACCACGGCACTCTCGGCCACCATCGGCACCGGCAACATCGCCGGCGTCGCCACGGCCATTTTCCTTGGCGGTCCCGGGGCGATCTTCTGGATGTGGGTCTGCGCAGTCTTCGGCATGGCCACCAAATATGCCGAAGCGGTGCTGGCAGTCACCTACCGCCAGCATCTGCCCGACGGCACCATGCAGGGCGGCCCGATGCGCTATATCGCCGACGGTCTTGGCCTGCGCTGGCTCGGCTGGCTGTTCGCCCTGATGGGGAGTATCGCCGCGTTCGGTATCGGCAGCATGGTGCAGTCGAACTCGGTGGCCCTCGCCCTCAAGCAGACCTGGAACGTCCCGGAAGCACTGAGCGGCGTGGTTCTGGCGCTGTTGACCGGCGTTGTGATTATCGGCGGCATCCGGCGCATCGGCAAGGTCACGGAAAAGCTGGTGCCGATCATGGGGATTTGCTACGTCCTCGGCTCCCTGGTCATCCTTCTGCTCAATTTCGACCAACTGCCCCACGCTTTCGGTCTGATTGTCTCTCATGCCTTTGCCCCGGCTTCGGCGGCTGGCGGCTTTGCCGGTGCCGCCGTGTCGGCGGCGATCCGTTTCGGCGTGGCGCGCGGCGTCTTCTCCAATGAAGCTGGTCTCGGCAGTGCGCCGATCGCCCATGCGGCGGCGCGCACCAGCAGCCCGGTCCGCCAGGGGCTGATCGCCATGACCGGAGTTTTCTTCGACACCATCGTCGTCTGTTCCATGACCGCGCTGGTGATCCTCTCCACGGGAGCCTGGACCAGTGGCGAAACGTCGAGTGCACTGACCTACCTCGCGTTCCAGCAGGGCCTTCCCGGGCCGGGCGGCCTGATCGTCACCTTCGGCATCGTGGTGTTCGCCTACTCGACCATGATCGGCTGGGCCTATTACGGCGAAGAGTGCATCCAATACATTTTCGGGCTCAAGGCGCGCACCCCTTACCGCTGGGTCTTCTGTCTGGTCATTGCCCTCGGCGCGATACAGAAAGTCGGTTTCGTCTGGGATTTTTCCGACACCATGAACGGAGCGATGGCCATTCCCAACCTGATCGGCCTGATCGGCCTGTCCGGAGTCGTGGTCAAAGCCACCCGGGACGCCCTGGCGCACCCGGAGAAGATGCTCTGACAGTCTTTTTTGCGCATAGTCATGAACAGAGACGCAACCAGATGAATACGGCCCGCCCGCTCAGCAGAATCGCGAATCTCTCACCGGCCCAGGCGCTGGTGTTCTACTATGCCCTCGCGATCCTCCTCGGCACCGGCCTGCTCGCGACCCCATGGGCCGCCCACGATGAACCGCTCTCCTTTCTCGACGCCCTGTTCACCGCCACCTCGGCCCAGTGCGTGACCGGTCTGATCGTGGTCGACACCGGCACCCGGCTGACCCTGTTCGGCCAGTGTGTGGTACTCGCCCTGATCCAGATCGGCGGTCTGGGCATCATGACCTTCTCGGTCTACCTGTTCATTTACCTGAAAGTCGGCATGAGCAGTCGCGGCCGCTGGATTATCCATGAAACTCTGATGCACACCCCGGTCAGCTCCTGGCACGAACTGATTCGGGGAATTGTTCTCATGACGCTGGCGATCGAGGCGGTCGGGGCGCTGCTGCTCGCCTTCGCTTTTGTTCCGCTCCTCGGGTTCTGGCAAGGTCTGTACAGCGCCATTTTCCATTCCATTTCAGCCTTCTGCAATGCCGGCTTCTCCCTGTTCACCGACAGTCTGAGCGGCTTTCGTGATCAACCGCTGGTCAACCTGACTGTCATGGGGCTGATCATTCTCGGCGGTATCGGTTTTCTGGTGATCCGGGAACTGCTGCAGGTGAGCACTTCGCAAGTCGAGAAACGCTCCCTGCGACCGAAAATCTCTCTGCACACCAAAATCGTCCTGACCGCCAGTTCGTTTCTGATCGTCTACGGCGCGGTCATGTTCGGTTGGCTGGAGAGCGGCAACGCCCTGGCCGGCATGTCACTCGCCGAGGGTTTTTGGACCGCTCTGTTTCAATCGGTGACGGCCCGCACCGCCGGCTTCAACACCATCGACCTGGAGACGCTGCGCGCTCCGACCGTGCTGCTGATCATCTTCCTGATGTTTATCGGCGCGTCGCCGGGATCGGCCGGCGGTGGCGTCAAAACCACCAGCATGGCCCTGTTCTTCGCGATTTTCTTTAACCGGCTCCGGGGGAACCAGCATGTCAGCCTGTTCCGCCGGTCCGTTCCCGACGAGGCGATCACCAAGGCGCTCGTCCTGGTCCTGCTCGCCATCATCCTGGTCGCCCTGGCGCTGTTCGCTCTGGTGATCGTGCAGAGCAGCGACCCGGCTCATGACAACATGGAATTTCTCGACTATGCCTTTGAGGCTTTTTCCGCTTTCGGGACCGTCGGACTTTCCCTTGGCGCAACCGCCGAACTGAACTCTTCCGGCAAACTGATCATCATCCTGCTGATGTTTGTCGGCCGGGTCGGCTTGCTGACCATGGCCTTTGCCATCGCCGGACGGACCAGACGGCATGCTCCCCGCTACGCCGAAGAGAACATCATGATCGGATAACAGGAGAACTTCTGATGAAAAAGAGATTCTGCGTCATCGGCCTCGGTCACTTCGGCTCACATATCGTCTCGACCCTCTATGAAGAGGGGCACGAGGTGACCGCGATTGACAACGACAAGGACAAGGTGCAGGCGATCAAGGATCTTTGTGATTACGCGATTTTAGGCGACGCTGCCAACAAGGATTTTCTTGAGGCGCAGGGGGTTCGGGAGATGGATGCCGTGGTGGTGTCAGCGGGAGAACATTCCCACCTGTCGACATTGATGACGCTTTACCTGAAAGAGCTGAAAGTGCCACGCATCGTGGTCAAGGCGATCAGCGAAGACCACGGGCGGATTCTCGACCGGGTGGGGGCGACGGATATCATCTACCCGGAAAAAGATATGGCGATCCGCGTGGCCCGCAACCTGTCGAGCCCCAATGTGCTCGAATACATCCCCCTCGCCGAGGAATATTCGCTGTCGGAGACCGCGCCACCGAAACACTTTCTCGGCAAGACGCTCATCGACCTCGATCTGCGGAAACAGTTCCACCTGAACATCATCGCCATCAAGGATGTGCTGACCGATCAGTTCATACCGGCGCCGCCGCCAACCTACACCATCAAGGACAGCGACATCCTGGTCATCCTCGGCAAAACCGCCGACATCGACAAGGCTCTCGGGAATCAGAAATAACCAAGTCGCAAAGGAACAAGGTTCCTCTTGCACCGGAATGCACCTACCGCAGCGTCTCCTCCAGGAACATCAGGAAGCTTCGCCACGACTTGCTGTCGGCATCTTCGCGATAGCGGTCGCTGTCAAACACCGTGAAAGCGTGCGGGGCGCCACCATACGTGATCATTTCATGCGGCAGTCCGGCCTGTTCCAGGGCGATCGCCAGGTTAGTGAAATCCTCCATGGTGATGTTGGCATCGGCGGTCCCGTGCAAAATCAGATAGGCCCCTTGTGCCTGGCTGTAGTCCTGCCCTTCCGGAGTTGCCAGCCCACCGTGGAAGGTAACGTAGCCTTTCATGGGAGCGCCGGAACGTGCGAACTCGAGGACGGCAGCGCCGCCGAAACAGTACCCCGTGACCACCGCGTTCTCCACTCTGGCTCCTCTGGCCCTGGCGGTATCGACAGCGCCCTGGATCAGCCGGCGCATCTTCGCCCGATCCTTGTAGAGTTCTCCGGTGTGCTGGCGTTTGTCGACCACCTCGGTCGGACGCACACCCTTGCCGAACAGGTCGGCAGCAAACACCGCGTACCCTTTAACGGCGAGCATCTTTGCCCGCTGGATCTCGTACGCGGTCAGCCCGTCCCAGTCGTGGAGCAGGATGACCAGCGGCGCGCCAGGCGCCGGGCTCACGTAGTAGCCTTCGTAGGGCTGTTCATCAACCTGGTAATTGACTACCTCACCGGCCGCCATGGCGCTGGCAGTAAACATACAGACAAGCAAAACAGAGAGCACGACTCGCATAACGACCTCCATCGCTGGTGTTGATTTTCACGCCGCCTCAGTTCATGTCCCTTCATTCTACCAGAGTCGGGCCGGGCAAACCTGTCGTAGCCGCTTCTCGGTCATTTCCAGACCCTCCCGCTTCATTCCCCTCCCCTCTATTCAATGGCCAGCTCGTAGTTGGTGCCACGGCCCCCCGCCTCCCCTTTTCGCAGCATTCCATACCCCACCAGCTGAAGAATGTCCCGATAGGCAGTGTCTTGTGAGCATTTGGCGATTTTGGCCCATTTCGTGGTGGTCAGCTTTCCCTCGAAGCCGTCCAGCAGCCGATTGAGAATCATGATTTGCCGCTCGTTCAAGGCCCGGGCAGCATGCCTCTCCCAAAAACGGGCTTTCTGCAGGACCGTTTCCATGGTGAGTTCGGCGCGGTCCAAGGCGCAGCCCAGGCAGTCCAGGAACCATGCCAGCCACAGGGTCACATCCATGGACCCCTTTTGTGACCGCTCCAGGATCTCGTAGTAGGCACGGCGTTCCGCTTCGATTTGGGCGGAAAGACTGTAGAAGCGATAGGCCGTCTGTTCCGAACGCGCCAGCGCCATGTCCCCTATGGCCCGGGCGATCCGACCGTTGCCATCGTCAAAGGGGTGAATCGTTACAAACCAGAAGTGCGCGAGGCCCGCCTTCAATACCGGATCAACGTCGCTGTTCTCGGTATTGAACCAGGCGAGAAACCTGTCCATTTCCTGGGGGGCGCGTTCCGCTGGCGGTGCGACGTAGTGAATCTTTTCGTGCCCATAGGGGCCGGAGAACACCTGCATCGGCCCCTTGGCATCATCCCGCCAGGTTGCGGTCATTATTTGATTCAAGCCGCTGCGCCTCGTCGGAAAGAGTGCTCCGCGCCACGAAAAAAGACGCTCGGCAGTGAGGGGCTCGTCATAGTTGCGGGTGGCATCGAGGAGCATTTCCACAACGCCGCCGACGTGGCGGTCGGACGGTACCAGCGCCACTGAGTCGATGCCGAGACGCCGAGCAATCGAGGACCGAACTTGAGCGGTGTTCAGGTGTTCGCCTTCAATCTCGCTGGTTTTAACGACATCCAGGGTCAGCGTCGTAAGAAGGGCTTCGTCCCGCAGCTTGAAGCCCAGGGACTCCATGCGGCCCAGAAAGCGGCCTTGATGGTGCCGGACCTTACCAAGAGGTCCTGCCAAAGTCTCCAGATCATAGGACCAGTCAGGCCAATCCACACGTTCCCAGATCAACATGGTTTTTCTCCGCAAGATATGCGGACATAATGGGCTGTTTTCTCCGCAATGGCAAGGGTTGAAATTCCAAATGGAGGTTGCGCTAGA
>JAVVDS010000014.1:0-58440 GCA_032251295.1 Desulfuromonadales bacterium
TATCGTTCGTTGTCGTGACGGTGATGACCGGTTCACGAGTGCCGATATGTACCTTAGCTTTCTCCTTGTTACGCACCCGGATTTTTGGGCTGGCCAGAACTTCGGTGTTCGTCAGAGTTTTCGCCAGGTCGAAGGTGGCGGTCGGCAGGGTGTAGAACGTCTGTAGACCGTTGAGACTTTGGATGGCTCCGTCGACAGAATCTCCAGTCTCGGTCTCGTTGGTCGCATTTACGGACGATCCGGGCTTCAACGAATCGGCGGCGATTTTCCCGCCACCGTCGGAAAAACCGACACTTACGCCGTACGTGCTCAGCTTCGGGCCGAATCTGAAATCATCCGTATTCTGCACCGCAATAATTTCAAGACTGTACAGTACTTCTGAATTCGCGCGGTCGGCGGCGTCGAGAACCTGCTCGGCCAGGCGGATCACCTGCGGGGTATCGCGGATGACCAGAGCATTGCGCTCTTCGTGGACGTAGATCTTGCGCAGCTGCAGCATGGTGCGCAGCAGGTTGACCGCTTTCTTGGAGTCGATGTGCGACAGGTAGAAGGTCTGGATGATCTGATCCTCGTACTGCTTCTCCTTCTCTTTGGTCTGCGGGTAGATGATGATGGTCTTGCTGTTGAGCACCTTCTTGCCGAGACCGTTCATCTGCAGCAGCAGTTCGAGGGCCTCGGCCAGACTCGCCTTCTCCAGCAGCACGGAGACACCCTGCTCCCGGATATCGGCGTCGAAGATGAAATTGATGCCGGTCAGTTTGCTGAGAATACCGAACACCTCCTTGATGTTGGCATCCTTGAAGCGCAGGGTGATCGGTTCACTGGAACTGAGGTCGAGTTCGAAACCGTCCATGGCCAGCGTCGCCCGTCCCTTGTCGAGGAGATCCTGCAGGGCAAGAGCCCGGGGGTTGTGCGGATCGAGTTGCAGCGCCTGGCCGATCGCCTTGCGTGCCAGGCTCAGCCGACGGCTGTCATAGAATTCCGCGGCCTCGGCGGCATGCACTTCGGCCTGACGGCGATCGAGCAGCACTTTCTCTTCCTGGGCGGCGATTTCGATCGACGGATCGAAACCACGGGCGCGCCGGTAATGGTCCAGCGCCGCATCGACCTCTCCCTGCTTCGCCAACTCCCGAGCCTTCTGCACATGGTGCCCAGCGGCACGGGTGCGGGTTGCCAGCAGCTTGAGCTTGTAGAGCCGGTTATCCGGTACCAGCTCCGCGGCCTGGAAGTATTTGCCGACGGCCATGGCGTAATTCCCCTCGGCTTCAAAAGCCTCGGCCTCTTCGAAGGCCTGGCGGCCGACATAGGCCGCACAACCGGCCAGCCAGACGAGCAACAGCAACGTCAGCAAGGGGAAAGTCAAGGCTCTAACGGTTCGTGCCATCGGCACCTCCCTGTAAAAGATTTTGCAGGTTCTGCAGCAGCGGGCTCTCGCCTGTCGGAACTTCCGGTCGACCTTCAGGCGCGACGGGATTCTCGCGAGCACGCTCGAGTGCTTCCTGGAATTGCTCAGGAACCGGGGCCAGCTCAGACTCAGGCAGAGCAATGGGTGGACGGCGCGCAGGCTTGCTGACCGCCGGACGCAGACTCTCCTGCTCCACCAGCGGGATCTGAATTGTCTGCGTCTGACCGTCGCGTCGTACTTCGAGGAGCTGCTCCTCGATGGCGGTTACCAGAAACTCCTGCTCCTTGCCGAACCGCTCCCCCGCCTTGACGACGAACAGTTCCCCGCCACTGGAGAGGAAGACCGAATGCTCTCCGCCCCTGGCGACAAAACCGAGGAAAGTGAAACGCGACAGTGCGACCCGTACCTCTTCGACCGGTGTCGGCGGCACTGGCTCTGGAGGAACGATCGTCACCGGTTCCGGTTCAACCACTTCGACGGGTGTAACTTCCACCGGCCGCGGCTTGGGCGCCGGCTTCGGCCGGAAGCGGAAGATATCGCGCGCAGCGCCAGGAAACTCGGCCTCTTCCTCCTGCAATACCGCCAGGCGGACCCGACTGGTAGCCGTCGTCCCAGTCGCCTTGCCCGCCTGCACCGGCCGGCTCTGCCGGGCGACATCGCGCGGCGGTGCTTTCTGCAGTCGTGGCGTCGCCAGGTAGGCATAGAGCAGACACAGGGCCAGAATGGCGAGGAGGATCGTCAGGAGCAGGCGCTTACGGTTCATGCGGCGGCGCCTCCGGGCGAAAATAGGTTTCCAGGCTCAGACGCAGATTGACACTCCCCTCGTCACTCCCCTGCAGGCCGATGCTGCGGATGACCAGCAGCCGGCCGGACTGTTCGAGCGCATGGATGAATTTCTTGAGCTGTTCATAACGTCCACTGACGTTGAACGCCAGATCGTAGCGAAGCAGTTCCCCCTGGCGATCACGCTCTGGCTGGTAATTGATCTGGGTGATCTCCAGTCCGGCCCTGCCGGACAGGGTCACCAACTCGTCGACCAGAGCGGTGAAAGCGGTATAGCGCGGAATCGAACGGTAGAATGTATCGAGATCCTGGCTGGCCAGCAGATACTGCTGTTGTGGGCTTTCGGCCTGGCCTGTCTGGTGACGCAGCAGCTGTCGAACCTCCGCCTGACGCCGGATGTACTGGCTCTCCAGTTCGCTCAGTTCAGGGACAAGCAGCCGCTCCAGGGCCAGGTAGAGGCCCAGGTTGGCAAGCAGCAGCATGCCGAGCAGGACCAGCATCGTTTTGTGTGCCTGCCAGAGGTGCAGGAGGAGTTGGCGGACCGGCATCAGAACGCCTCCCGGATTTCCAGAGAGAAACGGATCAGGGCAGGCGCTCCGGCCCGACCGTCCGTCGCCGCCTGGCGGAGCAGGTAAGTCCGGTTGAAATCGTCCGCAGCGAGCAGTCGGTCAATGAAATCGAGCATCGCCGTCACGTCTTTCGCCTCAGCATCCAGGCGTAGAGCTCGCTGTTTGAAATCGGGCTGCAGACTGGCAATGCTCACATCCGCCGGCAACAGCTCCTCGAATCGACTGAGGAGAGCGGTCCAGCGAAACTGGTCGGCATCGATCAGACGGTTAATCTCGTCAACCTGCTTGCGAATTTTCGCGTGATTCTCAGGAGAATAACGCCCGGCCGCTCCCTGCAGACCGACCAACTGCTGGTCGAGTTCAGTCATGCGCGTTTCAATCTGCCGCAGCTGGCGATAACTGATCAGCCCGCTGTTCAGATTCAAGACCAGGATCAGCAGCAGGCCAAGGGCGGCCAGCAGCAGCCAACGCCAGGCGACACGTCGATTCAGATAGGGCCGATTGGCCAGATTGATCCGCAATTCCATGCTCAGGCTCTCATCAGCCGTTCGGCGCAGCCGAGGGCGGCGAGCACGGTTCCGGTCGCTTCCAGGCCACCGCCGACCGCTCCCATTGCCAGGTTGCGCAGGCCCGAGTCGAGCAGGCGCACTTGCCGTTCAAACGCTTTGTCGAGCAGTTCGCCGGCGAAACCGCTGAGCCCCGGGTCGACGTGGGCAAAGACCGGGCAGCGTCGTGCCGCACCGAAGTTTTCATAGAGTTCGACCAGGGTCCGGTTGACTTCACGAAAAATCGCTTCAGGCTCGGCCTTGGCGACCCGGTTGCGCTGGTAAGCGAGTTGTCGGTTCTGGAAATAGTGGAAGGAAAGCTGGTCCTGCTGCAGGCCGACCAGTACGAATTCCTCGCCGAGGTCGAGGCGCGGCCGATAAAAGTTGTACAGATTCAGCGAATGGAAATCGATGTCAACCGCGTGACGGCCGGCTTCGTTGACCAGGTCCTGATACTGATCGAGGATCGGCAGGGCGATGGCCGCGACCAGACAGCGCTGACGACCGTCCTCTTTGCGTTCGAGCACCTGGTAGTCGATATGGGTCTGCGCCGGTGGCAGCGGCAGGGAGTTTTTCAGGCGCCACTTAAGGATATCGATCCCTTCCTGGCGCGACTTGAACGCCTGCTCGACATCGAGCAGCAGGATCCGGCCGATCCGGTCGGGCAGGCTGAGGGCGATCCGCTCCTCGCGACCGGCGAGCAGTTGGGCGCCGCGCCGCAGCCCCTCGACGAAACGGCGGGTATCGCGCACATTCGGCTGACGGCTGGAAAACTCGAAGACATCGTCGAGACTTTCGAAGCGCAGCCCGTGCAGCTGACCGGACGACTTGCCGCGACACAGGGCAGCGAAGGTCAGTCCCTGCTGCTGCAGATCGATACCGAGGTAGATCCGACTCATCGGCGCAGCTCCACTTTTTCGGCGAAGGTGACCCGGTTGATCTCCGGCAGGGTCGTCTGCCCGGCGAGCAGTTTGTGGACGGCCGATTCCCGCAGGAACGCGGTGCCGGCCTGCCGGGCCGCCTCCTTGAGCAGGCTGACTGAGCTCTTGTTGATGATCATGTCGCGCAGATGATCGTCGAGCTGTAACAGCTCGAAAATCGCCGCCCGGCCGTGGTAGCCCTGGCCGTTGCACTCCCGGCAACCGGCCCCCTCGAAAAACGGATGGTCTTTGAGCTGCGCATAATCGAGGCCGGCGCTCTCCAACTCCTCGCGGCTGTAGGTGACCGGCTGTTTGCAGTGGATACAGATCTTGCGCACCAGCCGCTGGGCAGCAACGCAGTTGAGACTGGAAACGAAATTGTAGGCATCGATCCCCATGTGCAGGAAACGGCCGAGAACGTCGAAGACGTTGTTGGCATGCACCGTGGTGAAGACCAGGTGGCCGGTCAGGGCCGACTGCACGGCGATCTGGGCGGTCTCCGGGTCGCGGATCTCGCCGACCATGATCTTGTCCGGATCGTGGCGCAGGATCGAGCGCAGACCGCGGGCAAAAGTCAGTCCCTTCTTCTCGTTGACCGGAATCTGCACCACCCCCTTCAGCTGGTACTCGACGGGATCCTCGATGGTGATAATCTTCTCTTCCTCGTTGTAGATTTCGGTCAGGGCGGCGTACAGGGTCGTCGTCTTGCCGCTACCGGTCGGCCCGGTCACCAGCACCATGCCGTACGGTTCGCGGATCAGGCGGCGGAAACGAACCAGCTCGCGCTCCTCGATGCCGAGCACGTCGAGAGTCAGACCGTGCAGATCCTTGGCGATACTCTCCTTGTCGAGGATCCGGATGACGGCGTCCTCACCGAAGATACTCGGCATGATCGACACACGGAAATCGATCGACTTGCCGCCCATCCTCACTTTGAAACGGCCGTCCTGGGGGATGCGTCGTTCAGAGATGTCGAGATCGCTCATCACCTTGATCCGCGAGATGATCGGACCCTGGAAGCGGCCGTCGAGGGGTTCGGTGGCCCGGAACAGCACACCATCGACCCGGTACTTGATCTGCACGCCGTTCTGGGTGCTCTCGATGTGAATGTCGCTGGCCCGCTTTTTCAGGGCATCAAACAGAGTCGAGTCGATCAGGCGGATGATCGGACTGCTGTCGTCGGTCAACTTCTCGATGGAGAGGACTTCCTCCCCCTTGTCGGTCTCCTTGACCAGCTGCAGCTTGAAATCCTCGGAGACCTGGTGCAGCACCTGCTTGGCCCCCTGGCCGCGCTCCAGCAGAACCGCCAGCCGGTCGGCGGCGACCACCTGACATTCGACCGGGGTATCGAGGAGCATCTCCAGCTCGTCGATGCGGGCAACATGGGTCGGATCGGCGATGGCGATGACGAGGGTTTCGTTGGCACGACGTATCGGCACGAATTCGAAACGCAGGGACAGATCGGCCGGCAGCGACTCGATCAGCTCGGCATCGGCAACGAACTGGTCGAGGGGGAGGTAGTCGAGGCCGAACTGCATCGCCAGGGCCTGGGCGATCAGTTCGCTATTGAGCAGCCCCTCGGCCAGGGCGACTTCGCCGAAACGCCGGCCGAGCTGGGCCTGCTTCTCCAGCACCAGACGCACCTCGGCCGGCGCCAGAGCCCCCATTTCTACCAGGATTTCACCGATTTTACGACGTTCGAAGCTCATCAGGATGGTGATCCGTGATCCGTAATCCGTAATTCGTGTTCAACAATCTCGCCCGGGGGCGACCCGCCGGCTCGCAACCACATCAACGCACCGTGCCGGCCAGCTGGAAGATCGGCACATACATGGCGACGACGATGCCGCCGATCAGCAGGCCCATGGTCAGCATCATCAACGGTTCAATCATGGTCGTCAGGCGATCGAGGCGCCGTTCAACCTCACTTTCGTAGTAGTCGGCGATATCGACCAGCATGTCGTTCAGCGAGCCACTGGTTTCACCGACACCGATCATGCGCAGGGCGATGACCGGGAAGTTGCCGGTCTGTTCCAGAGCATCGGAAATCTTGCTCCCCTCCTGGATCCGCTTGATCGCGCCGGTCAGCTGCCTCTCCAGCAGCCGGTTGTTCAGGGTGCCGCGCGCCATCTGCATCGCCTGCACCAGCGGGATACCGCTGGCGAGGGTGGTCGCTAAAGTCCGGCAGAAGGTCGACAGGGCATATTCGCCGAGCATGGCGCCAAAAAAAGGGAGGCGCAGCTTGACCCGATCGAGAAGAAACGCTCCCGCTTCTGTCTTCAGGTAGAAGCGCACCGCCAAAAGGGCGATAATCAGGCCGGGTAACCAGAACGGTACCCCCGAGACCAGACCGGTGGAGAGGGCGATCACCAGCCGGGTCAAAAGCGGCAGTTCGACATTGGCATCAGCATAAATCTGGGTAAAACTCGGAATCACATAAAACAGCAGGAACGCCAGCACGACGACCACCGCCACAAACAAAATGATCGGGTAGAAGGTGGCGCTACGCACCTTGGCGCGAATCGCCTCGACCCTCTTCTGGAAGGCGATAAAGCGCCCCAGGGTCACCGGCAGATCGCCCGACTGTTCGCCAGCCCGGATCGAGGCGACATACAGCTGCGGGAAAAGGCTCGGAAAGCGCGCGAAGGCATCCGACAAAGCGCTCCCCCCCTTGACCTCGCTACGGACCTCCTGCAGGGTCTCCAGCAGCCGGCCGGCCTCCATGCGATCGACCAGGGTGTCGAGGACCTGCAGGATCGGCAGTCCGGAGCGGAGCAGCACCAGCATTTCCTGATTCAGGGCGAGAAACCGCGGCCCGCTCAGCCGGCCGCCTGCGGTATCGCGAGTCAGCCACTGGAAGGACTGCTTGCGGATCTTGAAGACAAAGAAGCCCTGCCCCTCGAGATTTTCGCGAAGGGCGTCCTGACTGGCGGCTTCGAACTCCCGCTCCAGAACCCGGCCGTCGGAGGTACCGATTTTACAGCGATAGGATGGCATCAGCAGTGCAGGCTATCACAACTGACGAGAAAAGAGAATGGCCAGAAACGCCAGCGCAGCAGCAAACGCCGACGGCCGATCAATGACCGGCCGCCGCATGAAACTGGGTTACGCGTCTCGCTAGTACCGCCCATCGACCCGTCGGGCGGCACTCTCCGGCTGAGGCAAAAGCAGACTGCCGGCATCCCGGCTGCCGAGAGGCGTAAGCAGGCTGCCGGAATCGACCGGCGACGTTGACGGCAGCAGGGTATCGACCACGCCATGCTCGACCCCGTGACAACTGAGGAAGCAGGCGCCGTGACGGGCCGAGTAGCCCTGGGCTTCATATTTCAGCTGATCGTCGAGATTCGCCGCGACCACTTCGTCGTTGAAACGGATCAGGTGCTGGTAGCGCGTGCTGCCGTGGGCGTCGTGGCAGGTGAAACAGGAGGTGCCGTCCGACCCGCCGCCCCGTCCCTGGATATGCAGGGCGTGGTAGGGGAAACTCTCGTTGGCCAGAATGCTCGAGCGCTCATGGCAAGTGTAACAGAGGGCATAGGCCTGAAAGCTTTCCGAACGGCCGTCCCCCATTTCGTAGTTGTGGACTAACAGCCCCGGGTTGTTCGAACCGTGCGGCCCTCTCGGCCCGTCCGGATCGTCACTGCCGTGGCAGTCGCTGCAGCGGATGATGGAGATATCGTTCGGCCGCTGCTTCTGCGCCGCATACGGCTCCTTGAGGCTGATGACGAAGGTGTTCTTCCCCTCCCCTTCCACCGGATGGTAGGACGGGTTGGTGGTCTTGAACTCTTCGCGCTTGTTGGTGGAGCGCCCCGGCAGGTTGGCACTCTCGGCGTGGCAACGGTAACAGAGCTGGTACTCCTGCTCGATCTCGGCAGTCAGATTGCCGACCCGTCTCCCTGTCAGGCCACGAAACGGCGCGCCCTTCACGGTCAAGTGTGGCTCATGGCAGTCGACACATTCGGCGTGGCGGGTGGCGTTGACCACCTCCTCCGGCAGCGCCTCGAACTTCTGGTGGACACCGCGTACGGTCAGTACCGGGTGATTGTACGGCTTGCGCAGTTCACTTTCGATGTCATGCAACACAATCTGGCCGCGCTGTTTCAGATAGCCCTTCTCTTCCATCTCCTGCCGGGCGCTCTCGCTGCCGTGACAGGTGAGGCAGGTGCCTTCCTCACCACTCAGAGCCATGGTCATGCCGCGATGGCAGGCGCGGCAACTCTTCGGCAGAGCCGAGCGATTGCCGTGGCTCCCCTGCAGCATGGTACTCTGCGCGGCATCGACCGTCACAGGGGAAAGCATCAGGAGCGGGACGACGGCCAGCAGCAGGCAGACAGTCAGAAAAGCAGCAATCCGGATCATGTCAACTCTCATGCGACAACGTATCGTTGCCCTCAGGGCAGATCGTGCAGCGGCGGCACGCCGGCCGGCGCGGCGATGTGGCAGGCGTTGCAGACATCGTCATACGGATTGAGAAAGACCGTACTGGTCTGTCGCCAGAAGGGCGGCACGCCGAAACCGCTGGCGTCGTCGTGGGGATCGTGGCAGGTCGTGCACTGCATACGCGACTGGCCATCGAGCGGCGTATCGACGGCATCGGCCGGATCGGGCAGCCGATAACTGCCGGCGCCACGTGCCGCATTGATATCGTCGCGCACCGCACCGTCATAGACAAACGAGATCGGGTGCGAGGTCGACAGATCGATCACCGCCGTGCCGGTGACAAAATCGGCGCCGCCGGCCATGGCGATACTGCTGCCGTCGCTGAGAATGCCGATGGCGGTGGCGCCGTCGTGGCAGGAGAGGCAGAGACGCGACGCACCGTTCGGGTAGGTGACGGAACCGTCGTTCTTGTACTGGCTGCGATCCTGAGAGCCGGCCGGTGACCCGGGATAGTCCCCCTTGATCACCAGCGGCTGGGCGTAGAGCGGGAACACCGCGGTATTCGGATCGGGCCGGCTCCACAGAGTCGACTCGGGTGTCGCCGAGTGCGGTGTGTGGCAGAAGATGCAGATCTGGTCGGTGCCGCCGGAGGTCGGTGCCGCCGCCTTGGGTCCGCCGTGGGAGGCAAGGCTCGACAGGTTATGCCGGTTGGCCGGGTCGGCAATCGGCACCGCCAGCACTGCACCAGCCGTCAGCAGCAGCGCTGTGAGCAGCAGCAGCAAACAGGCGAAGGATTTTCCGCGAAAAGACATGATCGGCAGACCGTTTTCCGGGAGAAACGTGTGCGTCATAATGGATCGCTCTGGCTCAAAACGTGAAAGTTCAGGATCCAGGATTCAGGATTCAGGATTCAGAAGTCTCCCGGTTCCGGACCTTCTCTGTGCACTCTGTGCCTCTGTGGCCAAACAATCCGGGGCTGCGGAATCATTTCGACTTCGGCCTCTTGCCGGCAACAGATCATGATCAAAGATCATGACCAAAAACGTTTGCAATAAGCACGCCAGACGGTAGAGACTTATGGTAGACGTTCAAACACCTGCACCCGGTGGTTGTACCAGTCGGCGACAAACAGCCGTCCCTGACCGTCGACAGACAGTCCGGCCGGCAGACTGAACTGGCCGGGACCGCGGCCGCTCCCGCCCCAGTACATCAGCAGGTTGCCGCTCAAGTCAAACACCTGGATATTGTCGAAAGCCGCATCGCTGACAAAAAGTTCGCCGGCGGCGTTGACCGCCAGGCCCTTGGGACGGGCGAGGTAGCCGGCCGCGTCACCGACCTGGCCGATACTGGCAAGCAGTTCGCCTTGGGCGTCGAGCACTTCGACCCGGAACGACAGGGCGTCGAGGACGACAATTTCGCCGGCCGGACCGAACGCCACCGCCAGCGGCCGGGCGAACCGGCCATCGGCGTTGACCCGGCTGCCGAAGCGTTGCAGTTCCCGGCCTTCGGCAGAAAAGACGAAAACCTGTCCGCCCATGGCATCGGCGACCAGCAGGCGGCCGCTGTTACTGTCGTAAGCGAGACCGACTGGGCGGGCAAAGCCCTCAGCGGGGCCCCAACTTTCGAGGTAACGGCCGCGATCGTCGAGAACGATGATCTTGCTGTGCGCGGCATCGCTGAGAAAGACCCGGTTGCCGGCCGTATCGACGGCGACGCCGTTCGGCGCGAACAGACGCAGGCCACCGACTTCCTGAAAATAGTCGATTTTGCGGCGCGCGAGATCGAAGCGGTAGAGCATGCGCGCGCCGTTGTCGGCGACCCAGAGCAGGTCGTCGCCAGCGAGCGCCACAGCAAACGGGGTCAACAGAGGCAGTTCATCCTGGCGCTCGCCGAGCAGCCAGGTCATGAAGCGTGAGCGGGAACTTTCCTGACGCAGATCCTTCGGCCCGGAAAGAGTCCGCAGATAGGCAATGCGCGGCGCGTCTGGCGGCTCCGGCCAGCGCAGATCGATCGATTCATCCCGCCAGGTGAAAGACTGGCCGCTCACCCCGGCGCACCCGGTCAGCAGCAGAAGGGCCAGACCGGCCGCCAGAGTGGCGACAATAAAAGCTCGACGCACCATTCTGTCGGTTCTGTTCTAGTCGACCAGGCGCTCGACCGGATATTTCGCCTTGAGCTGATCCATCCACGCCGCGTACAGCTCTTCGCGCTGCGTCTTGCGCAGTGAACTGCGAATCGAGGCGGAAACCTCGTCAAACTCCATCTGCCGCTCGGCATCGACCTTGTCGAGACGAATGATGTGGTAGCCGTACATGGTCTTGATCGGCCCGGCGATTTCACCCGCCTGCATCTCCTGAATCGCCGTATCGAACTCGGCAACGGTCTGCCCGGCATGGAAGGAGCCGAGGCTGCCACCGACATATTTGCTGCGGTCATCCGACTCGTAATAGGCGAGATTGTAGAAATCCTCGCCGTCTTCGGCCCGTTTCATCAGCTCTTCGGCCCGAGCCAGACGTTCAGCCCGCTCCTCGGCGTTGGAGGCCGGGTCGACCCGCACCAGGATATGGCTGGCGGTATAGAGTTTGGGACGGTAAAATTTCTCTTTGTTGGCCTGATAATAGTTGCGGACATCTTCGTCACTGACATTGATGTTTTCTTCGACAGCGACCTTCTCGGCCTGGTCGGCGAGCAGGTCAAAATAGAGGCTGGCCCGCAGCTTTCCGCCTTGCGGTGTCCTGGCAAACTCCGCCAGACTGGCGTTCTTGCTCAACAGTTTCTGCCATTCGGCTTCAACCGTTGCGCCGTCGACGGAAACCTCTTCATTGATGGCATATTGCACTTTGTAAGCGCGCTCGACCAGACCTTCGAGAGATTCCTGCCTCAGCTCAGTGACCCGCTCCGGTTTGATGCCGCCGTGAAAGCTGGTCATCATCGGCACCTTCTGCTGGAACTTGTATTCCAGTTCCAGAGCATTCACTGAAATATTGCCGACCTTGGCAACAGTCCGTGCCGCCAGTTCGGCGGCGTTGTCGGCAGCGACCGCAACTCCGGAAAAAGCCAGAGCCAGAGCGACCGCACAGAGAGCAATGTTTCGTTTCATGGACAAACTCCTCGCAACAAGGGTCTTTTGGGATGCACAATTTTGCTATCATAGTGAAAAACAGGGAATTGAGTCAAACACTACCAACGTTGCCCCTCGTTCAAAAATGAAACGAGGCGACTTCTGCACGTGCAAAAGTCGCCTCATGGATAATCTGGCGGGGCTGACGGGACTCGAACCCGCGACCTCCGGCGTGACAGGCCGGCGTTGTAACCGACTCTACTACAGCCCCTGATGAAAAATCTCTGGTGGGCGAAACAGGGCTCGAACCTGTGACCCTCGGTTTGTAAGACCGATGCTCTCCCAGCTGAGCTATTCGCCCGGAAAAGCTGGCGGGGCTGACGGGACTCGAACCCGCGACCTCCGGCGTGACAGGCCGGCGTTGTAACCGACTCTACTACAGCCCCGCATAAGACAGAAAACAGGAAACGTCAGGCCCTCTAATCAGCCGGGACCCGAGGCTTCCCTTTTTTAAGACATAATCGCGACCGTCGCCTTCACCGACGACGGCCGCTTATCGAATTCTTTAGTTGACGGCGTCCTTCAGGGCCTTGCCGGCCTTGAACTTGGGCACCTTGGCAGCCGCGATCTTGATCTTCGCGCCAGTCTGGGGATTCTTGCCTTCGCGGGCAGCGCGTTCCCCCACGCTGAACGTACCGAACCCCACCAGAGAGACTTTTTCGCCAGCTTTGAGAGCCTCTTCCACGGCATCGGTCATGGCCTTGAGTGCCTTCTCGGCATCGGCCTTGCTCAGTCCTGCCTTCTCCGCAATCGCATTAACAAGATCGGCTTTAGTCACAACATACCTCCACGTGATTGAGTGATGAACATCCCCGCTCAAAGCGGTGTTCGTTATAGCAGAGAGCCAAAAAGCGAGTCAAGACATTATTGAAAGCGCCGCAAAAACTCACCGGCTGCGCCCCTGACATCAGTGCCGGACGGTCTTCTCGGCGCGCGCCGGATACTCCTCCTTGCCGGCATCAACCTCGAGCGGCATACCGCCGGCGATCGCTTCGTCGAGCACCTGATCCATGTGCCGGACCGGGATGATCTCCAGAGAACGGCGGACATTGGCCGGCACCTCTTCGAGGTTCTTTTCGTTCTCCGCCGGGATCAGCACCTTGCGGATACCGGCGCGGCGGGCGGCCAGCAGCTTCTCCTTGAGGCCACCGATAGTCAGCACGCGGCCGCGCAGGGTCACCTCGCCGGTCATGGCGACATCGGCATCGACCGGCCGCCCGGTCAGTGCCGAGACCAGAGCGGTCGCCATGGTGATCCCGGCAGAGGGACCGTCCTTGGGCACCGCCCCTTCCGGGACATGAATATGAATATCGATCTTGCAGTGAAAGTCCTGCTCCAGACCGAGCTGCAGCCAACGGGAACGGACATAACTCAAGGCGGCCTGGGCCGACTCGCGCATGACCTCGCCGAGTTTGCCGGTAATGGTGATCTTGCCGGAACCGGGGACGGTGGTCGCCTCGACCGTCAGCAGCTCGCCGCCGAACTCGGTCCATGCCAGCCCGTTGACCAGACCGATCGTCTGCTCGTCGTCTTTCTTACCGTAACTGTAGCGCGGCACGCCGAGGTAGGACCGGATCTGCGGCGCACCGATCTGCATGCGCCGTTTCGGCTGCCCCTCAACGGCGACCTTGCGCGCTATCTTGCGGCAGATCGTAGCGATCTCGCGCTCCAGGTTGCGCACCCCGGCTTCCCGGGTATAGAGCCGGAGGATCTCGAGGAGCGCCCCCTGGGAAAAAGCGATGCGCTCGGCGTGCAGGCCGTGTGTCGTCAGCTGTTTCGGCACCAGGTAGCGCTCGGCGATACTCACCTTCTCCTCTTCGGTGTACCCCTCGATCCGGATCACTTCCATCCGGTCGCGCAGCGGACCGGGGATCGCGGCGAGATTGTTGGCCGTAGCGATAAACATCACCGAGGAGAGGTCGTAATCGACATCGAGAAAATGATCGCCAAACGTGTGATTCTGCTCGGGATCGAGGACTTCGAGCAGGGCCGAGGACGGATCGCCGCGGAAATCGGTACTCATCTTGTCGACTTCGTCGAGGAGAAAGACCGGGTTGCGGCTGCCGCCTTTGCGCAGCCCCTGGATGATCTTGCCCGGCATCGCGCCGATGTAGGTGCGGCGGTGGCCGCGGATCTCCGCCTCGTCGCGGACGCCGCCGAGGGAGACGCGAATGAACTTGCGTCCCGTGGCACTGGCGATGGAGCGGCCCAGAGAAGTTTTGCCGACGCCGGGCGGTCCGACCAGGCAGAGGATCGGTCCTTTGATTTTTTTCACCAGGGCCTGCACCGCCAGATATTCGAGAATCCGCTCCTTGACCTTGTCCAGACCGTAATGGTCGGTTTCCAGAACCTGCTCGGCCCGCTCCAGGTCGATCCGCTCGCGGCTCCCCTTGCGCCAGGGGAGCGAGACCAGCCAGTCGATGTAGTTTCGCACCACGGTCGCTTCCGCCGACATCGGTGACATCATTTTCAGTTTGCGCAGTTCGGCAGTCGCCTTGTCTGTCGCCTCTTTCGACATACGGACTTTGCTGATTTTCTCTTCCAGTTCGCGTAGTTCCTGCTTGAACTCGTCCTTCTCACCGAGCTCTTTCTGGATGGCGCGCATCTGCTCATTGAGGTAGTACTCTTTCTGGCTGCGCTCCATCTGACTTTTCACGCGGGTGCGGATCTTCTTTTCGATCTGCAGGATCTCAACCTCACGTTCGAGCAGCGCCAGCAGCTTTTCCAGGCGGGTCCGGGGTGAGATGTCCTCGAGGATCGATTGTTTGTCGGCGATCTGCACATTGATGTGAGCGACCACGGCATCGGCGAATCGACCGGCCTCGTCGATACTGCCGATCGAACTGATCATCTCCGGCGGGATCTTCTTGCTCAGATTGGCGTAACTCTCGAAGGCGGTCTTGACGCTACGGATCAGGGCGGCCTGTTCAGCCGAGTCCTGGTCCGTGTCGACAAACGGCTGTAACCGGGCAAAAACGCAATCGTCGTGACTGTCGAGCTGTTCGATGCGCGCCCGTGTCCGCCCCTCGACCAGTACTTTGACCGTGCCGTCCGGCAGTTTGAGCATCTGCACGATCTTGCCGAGGGTTCCCATCTCGTAGAGATCCGCGGCTTCCGGCTCGTCGGTCTTCGGATCTCTCTGTGTCACCAGAAAGATCATCCGGCCGTTTTCCGCCGACCATTCCAGGGCACGAATCGACATGGGGCGGCCGACAAAGAGTGGCGTCACCATGTATGGGAAGATGACAATATCCCGCAACGGCAGAACAGCAAAAGTCTCCGGCGCCTCTTGTTCCGTAAGGCTATCCTGGAATGTATCGGTCATTACAGGCAGATCCTGTCAGTGAGAGGGGAAGAAAACCGTCAGGCTCAGGCGGATTCGGCGCATTCGTACAAAACAATCGGTTGCGCGCCGCGGGTGATCACCTCTTCGTTGATGACGACCTCCTTGACCCGGTCCTGGGAGGGGACATCGTACATCACGTCGAGCATGGCATTTTCCAGGATCGAGCGCAGACCCCGGGCGCCGGTCGCGCGTTTCAGGGCTTCCCGGGCAATCGCCACCAGGGCACCGTCGGTAAACTTGAGGTGAACGCGCTCCATGTCGAACAGGCGTTGATACTGTTTGACCAGGGCGTTTTTCGGCTCGCTGAGAATCTGGATCAACGCGTCCTCGTCGAGCTCGTTCAGTGTGGCGAGCACCGGCAAGCGACCGATGAACTCGGGGATCAGACCGTATTTGAGCAGATCGCCCGGTTCGACCTTGGCAAACATCTCGCCGAGGCTGCGTTTACCGGTTTTGTCGGGCGCTTCGGCGCCGAAGCCCATCACCTTGGCACCGATCCGTTGCTGGACGATCCCATCGAGTCCGGAAAAAGCACCGCCACAGATAAACAGGATATTGGTGGTGTCGACCTTGAGAAACTCCTGCTGCGGATGCTTGCGCCCCCCCTTGGGCGGCACGCTGGCGGTGGTCCCTTCGATGATCTTCAGAAGTGCCTGCTGGACCCCTTCACCGGAAACATCGCGGGTGATTGAGGGGGAGTCCGACTTGCGGGCGATCTTGTCAACCTCGTCGATATAGATGATCCCCTTCTGCGCCTTTTCCAGGTCGTAATCGGCAGCCTGCAGCAGATTGAGAATGATGTTCTCGACGTCTTCGCCGACATAGCCGGCTTCGGTCAGGTTGGTGGCGTCGGCAATGGCGAAGGGGACGTTGAGAACTCTGGCGAGGGTCTGGGCGAGCAGGGTCTTGCCGCTGCCGGTCGGGCCGAGGAGCAGGATGTTGCTCTTCTGCACTTCGACTTCACCCGGCTTGACCGACGACTCGATCCGTTTGTAGTGATTGTAGACGGCCACGGCCAGCACCTTCTTGGCCCGCTCCTGGCCGATCACATAATCGTCGAGAGTCTCCTTGATCTCCGACGGCTTCGGCAGCCGGCCGCTGTCGGCGGTCGTCTCTTCGAGTTGCGCTTCTTCAGCGATGATGTCCTTGCAGAGATCGATGCACTCGTCACAGATGTAGACCGCCGGGCCGGCGATCAGTTTTTTGACCTCCTCCTGGGCCTTGCCGCAGAAAGAACAGGTCAGATGCTCATGGGAACTTTTTTTCTGGGTCACGTCTTCACCTCGAGACTTTTTTTCCGTACGATCGACCCGTCGATAATACCATAGTCCTTCGCGGCGTCGCTACCCATGAAAAAGTCGCGTTCGGTATCCGCGGTGATCTGCTCCAGGCTCTGGCCGGTATGATCGGCGAGGATCCGGTTCAAGACCTCGCGCATGCGCAGGATCTCCCGGGCGTGGATACTGATGTCGCTCGCCTGCCCCTGAAAGCCGCCAAGGGGCTGGTGAATCATGATGCGGGCGTTGGGCAGAGCATAGCGCTTGCCGGCGGTGCCGGCAGCGAGCAGCACCGCCCCCATACTGGCAGCCTGACCGACACAGATGGTCGAGACCGGTGCCTTGAGGTAGCGCATGGTGTCATAAATCGCCAGGCCGGCCGTGACCACCCCGCCGGGCGAATTGATATACAGGTGGATATCCTTGTCGGCATCCTCCGATTCGAGGAAGAGCAACTGGGCAATCACCAGGTTGGCGACCTGGTCATCGATGCCGCCGCCGAGAAAGATGATCCGGTCCTTGAGCAGCCGCGAATAGATGTCGTAGGCACGTTCGCCACGGCCGGTCTGCTCGACCACCATCGGGACGAGGTTCATGCGTCCTCCTTGGCCAGCTGCTCGGCGGGCACTTCGGTGATCTCGGCTTTATCGAGGAGAAACTGCAGCGTCTTCTCTTCGGCGATCTGGTCGAGCAGCCCCTTGCGGGACTCCTCGCCGGCATAATACTTCTGCACCATCTCCAGAGGAGCATTGGCCATCTCGGCAATCTCGGCCAGCTTGGCATCGATCTCGTCGTTGTCGGCGGCGATCTGCTCCTGGCGGCCGACCGCTTCGAGGATCAGTCGCCCCTTGACCTGGTCGCTCGCCGTGTCGCGGTACTGTTCGCGAAACCGCTCCGGCGTCATGCCGAGCATCTCCGGGGTCAGTCCCTGGGCCTTCATGCGCCCGACAATGTTGTCGTACATGTAGTTGAGCTGGGCGGCGATCATCCCCTCGGGAATCTCGAACGGATTGCGCTCGATCAGGATCTTGGCCAGCTGCTCGCGCAGCTCGGAGTCGATCCGGTTCTGCTCGCGGCTGCGGTGACTGGCGGCGAGATCGGCTTTGAGTTCGTCGAAGCTTTCGGCGCCGAACTCCCCGGCGAACTCGTCGTCGAGTGCCGGCAGCACTTTTTCCTTGATCTCATGCAGAGTCACTTTGAAAGTCGCCGCCTTGCCGGCCAGATTCTCCGCGCCGTACTCGGCGGGGAAGGTCACGTTGATCTCCTTGCTCTCGCCGCGCCGCATGCCGGTCAACTGCTCCTCGAAACCGGGGATGAAGCTGTTTGAGCCGAGCTCCAGCTGATAGTCCTCTGCAGAACCGCCCTCAAACGCTTCACCGTCGAAAAACCCCTGATAGTCGATCTGCACCAGATCGCCGCCTTGAGCGGTGTCGCGCTCGCTGACTTCGATACTGGCGCGGGAGGTGCGCATCTCCTCGAGACGGGTCTCGACCAGAGCCGGATCCTCAACGTACAACTCTTTTTGCAGCGGGATACCGAGGTAGTCGCGGACGCTGATTTCGGGCTTGATATCGACTTCGGCGGCATAACTGAACGGCTCCCCCTTGCTGATCACACCAGCATCGACGATCCGCGGATCACTGACCGCGAAGATGTCGTGCTTGTCGAGGGCGCTGAAATAGGTATCGTTGATCAGCTTGGTCAGCACTTCCTGCTGCATCTCGCCTTCGTAGTGTTTTTCCAGCACCGACTTGGGAACCTTGCCAGCACGAAACCCCTTGACCTTGGCGCTCTTGCCGATCTTCTGAAACGCCCTGGCAATCTCTTTTTCGACCTGGTCGGCCGTGACTTCGAACGTCAGCTTCTTGGTGATGCTGCTGACATCTTCAACTTTGACATTCATGATGGACACCTCGCTTGATAATCTTGATGGTTTCGCAAGTGTGCTTATTCGGATTGTTTAGCCGTAGAGGCACAAAGGATTCGTTCTGGTTGATGTTGTACCGTTGATGCGTTTACAAGACAACCCGGATCGAAAGCGATATCGGCGTCGCTAGCGAAATCGAGAGGTTTTCTCCTGCATCCTGCCGTTTTGGTGCGGGTGGAGGGGCTCGAACCCCCACGCCTTGCGGCACCAGATCCTAAATCTGGCGTGTCTGCCAGTTCCACCACACCCGCGAACACAAAACAGGAATCGGCACGATTGATTGCATCGAGAACGGGCAAAAAAGATGGCGCCGCAAAAGCTCACCAACGGCTGCGTTGTCACAATCGTCCGCTGCTTCGACGTATGTCACTACGCCTCGTTGGCTCGACAATTGCGCGCCTTAGTATTTGGCGTTTTTTGCTTAGTCATCCGATTTCGGACTTTCTGCGAAAGCATCAAAAAACAAGAGCCCGTCTTTTTCCGGAAACTGCCATCAACTGACGGTCTCCGCGAAAAAGGCAGGCTCGGGACGAACTGTGGGGTGAGTGAAGGGATTTGAACCCTCGACAACTGGAGCCACAATCCAGTGCTCTACCAACTGAGCTACACCCACCATGAAAACGATTTTGAATTCTAGCCAAGGATCCGAACGACTGTCAACGGGAATCACCCCGGGCCACGCAAACTGGCGCGCCAGGGAGGATTCGAACCCCCGACCGACGGCTTAGAAGGCCGCTGCTCTATCCTGCTGAGCTACTGGCGCTCGACTGTAATGTGGTCGGGGCGACTGGATTCGAACCAGCGACCCCCTGCTCCCAAGGCAGGTGCGCTACCAGGCTGCGCTACACCCCGAGGGGCGAATAACTAGCATGAGACGATTACGCATTGCAAGGGAAATCGCTGCATAACCTGACAGACAGGACTAACTCCCTTCGAGTTGAAAGCTGACCGGCACCAGCACCCGGCTGGCCACCGGCAGACCGGCCTGACTGGCCGGCAGAAACTCCCAATGGCGCACCGCACGTCGCGCGGCGCGATCGAGGAGTGGATGCCCGGAAGACTGCTCGACGGCAAGAGACGTCACGCGGCCATCGGCGTCGACCTCGACCAGCAGCAGCACGTCCCCGGTCCAGCGACGCACCCTCGCCTGATGAGGGTACTCGGGCAACGGGTTCGACTTGTAGCGGGGCCGGGCATCGACCCGGGCCGGCATGGCAGACCCGGCCTGACCGGCCGGAGCGGCGGCCACCGGTCCCACGTCACGGTCGTCACCACCCCCGGACGCAACGTGAGCTGTTGAATCAGAAACAGTGACATCGCCAGCATCGCCGCCAGACAGATCCACCGGTGTGGTTCCGGCGACGTCCGTGACCGCAGCCATCGCTTCAGTCGCCACCTCTGTCGGCAGCGGCCGCGGCTCGGCACAAACCGGCGGCTCCACAGCACGAGCGCTCTCGCTCACGACCCGCTCTTTCTTGACCGGTTCACGGCGACGCGGTTCGGGCGCTCGGGCGGGAGCCGGTGGAGGAGAAACGACCGGCGCCGGCGCCACCACCGCCGATGCAACCGGCATCTCCACCAGACTCACCGTCATTCCGGTCGACGCCATCGACCGCTGGCCCGGCCCATTCGACCACTCCAGCAGCGACGCGCCGCCATGCAAGCCGCAGGAGAGCAGCAGACAGGCCAATAATCGCGAAAAACTCGACAGACTGTTCAAAACCGGATCAACCCATACCGTTCATGACCACCGCATACACCAGAAAACCAAGCATCCACTCACCAAACACGGATCACGGATCACGGATCACGGATCACGAGAAAACATTTGACACCGGATCGGTATTTTTTCAAAAATACGTCGATTTGTCGAGACCTTTCACGTCATCGTTCATGCTCCCCCTCCATGTAGAAGGAAAAACCGAGTGATAACAAGACTATTTTTTTTGGGGGGTTTCGTGCTGAGTTTCTGCCCACTGGTCGTGGCCGCAGACGATAACGCCCCCCCTTCCCTGCCACCGGTCACGGTCACCGGCACCGTAGTCGACCAGCTGTCCGGCACCTCGGAACTGAGCAGCGCCGTTCTATCGAACCTGCCGCAGAAAAACGGCAGTCTGACCGAAACCATCACCCTGCTGCCGCGGGTCCAGATCGGCGAGGGGCAACGTACCTCGGAGAATGCCGGCGAGATCCTGCCGCCGCGCATCTCGATCTCCGGCGGCCGGGCCTACGAAAATTTCTACGCCGTCGACGGTCTCTCTATCGGCAGCCTGCTCGATCCACTGTCAACCGACACCTTCGCGGAGAACATCGTCAAGGTGCCCGGGCATCCGCAGCGCTCATTCATTCATCAGGATCTGATCGAGTCGGTGACAGTCTACGACAGCAATGTCCCGGCGAAATTCGGCCGGTTCACCGGGGGCGTCGTCGACGCGCAGACCAGGGATCCGGCTCCGGAGCTGTCCGGCGCCCTGCGCTATCGCACCACCCGCCACAACTGGACCCAGCTGCATATCGATCCACAGCGCCGCGAAGCATTCGAACTCTCCAACGACTTCCAGCAACAGCCGCGTTTTGTCAAACAGGATGCGGGAGCGCAGTTCAATATCCCGCTCCGCTCCGACATGGCGGTGCTGGCCGCCTACAACATCCTGCGCTCGGACAAAGAGTTCTACCACCTCGGCGACTGGAAGACATGGTCCGACCAGACGGAAAACTGGTTCCTCAAATATCTCTGGACGCCGTCGACCGACTCAAAACTGGAACTGACAGCGACCTACACCCCGGCTTCCTCGGAGTTCTTCATTGTCAACACCCGGGAAAGCGATCTCGACATCCGCCGCGGCGGCTACGGCTTTAACAGCAGATTCTCTACCAGCCTGGACGCCGGCGACCTCGTGATCTCCGCCGGCTACCAGTTCAACGAAAACTCCCGGGACGCGACAGCCAGCAGCTACACCTTCTGGCCAGCCGACACGCTGACCAGGGATTGGGGTGAGCGCCTCGACCTGCCGTACAGTGCCGAGGGCGGCTACGGCGATATCGACACCGACGAGGAGAGCCTGCAACTGAACATCGACTTTGAGTCCCGGCCGGTTGGTTCCGGTCCTCTGACTCAGACAGTCAATGCCGGCATTGAAGCCGGCCGCGACCACGGGAGCTACCAGCGCAAGGACAATACCCTGGTGCATGCCCTCAACCGTGCGGTCAAAGATGCCGATATCGCCTGCGCACCGGACGACCCGGCCTGCCTCGACGGTCTTGTCTATTTTCGGGAAAGACGCCTCTACGAGAGCCAGGACGCCGAGGCAACGATCAACCGCTACGCCGCCTACCTGGAAGACCGGATCGATATCGGCAGGATCAGCCTGCGACCGGGAGCCCGGCTCAGCCACGACAACTTCATGGACAACACCAACCTGGCCCATCGCCTGGCCGGCAGCTGGGATCTGTTCGGCAACGGCGACACCCTCCTGCTCAGCGGCGTCAATCGCTACTACGGCGAGACGCTGCTGACCTACAAACTGCGCGAAGCGAAAGAACCCTACATCATCCAGTCCCGCAGCAAAACGGCTGACAACCGCCTGACCAACTGGACAGTAAGCGGTACACAGAATCTGCTTCCGGAAAAATTCTCGAAACTCGACACGCCGTACTCGGACGAGTGGAACATCGGCCTCCGGCAGCAGCTGTTCGGCGGCACCCTCGATATCAACTACCTGGAACGCCGCAACCGGGACCAGTTTGCCAAGGAGTTGCGAGTCGTCGAGCTTGCCGGTGAAACCGTCCGGGAATGGCTGCTGAACAACCATGGCTCCAGCCGCTACGAGAGCCTGAACGTTTCCTGGGAACGTCACTGGCACCGGCACTTTCTCCACGTGAATTACACCTGGAGCGATGCCGAGGCGTACGGCGAGAGCTACGACGACCTGTTCGACGAGGAAGACCGGTACGAAAAAGTCTGGTTCGACGGCAAGGTCATCGACAAAGAGAGTCTGCCGCGCTCCGACTCGTTTCGCGAGCATGCAGCGAACCTGATCTATTCCGGCAGACTGCCGGGCGAGCTGACCTTCACCAACGTCACCCGCTATGTGAGCGGCTACCAGACCCGGGAACTGCTGAGCAGAACGGAAAAAACCGCCCGAGACATCCCGGTGGATCTTGTCGCGTACGATTCGAAACGGCAGCCCGACTACTGGATCTTCGACTGGCGTCTTGACTGGCAGCCGAAGTTCTACAGCGGCCAGCCGCTGACCCTGAGCCTGGAAATCGACAACGTCTTCGACCGCACTCCGCCGGTGGCCGGCAAGGAGAACGTCTTTGAACTCGGCCGCCAGGTCTGGCTGGCCGCACGCTACACGTTCTAGGGGGCAGAGGATGGGGGCTGGGGGCTGATTCTCCTGAATTCTGAATCTCTCGATTTTCTGCCCAGAAAATACATACTCTGAATCAGCGACTTAGCTTTTTTGCACGGCATCAATCCCGGTTCCTGCCTTGCGCACTCAACGCAGCGGGGCGCTGGCGGTGCGGCCGTCAGCGGCGTACAGAGTGAGCTCCTGGGTTTCACCAGCGATGCGATCAGGGAGGTCGATCGTGGCCCTGTCCCGCCCAACCATTCTCAGTTTCGGCAGCATCCGCGGCAGCGGCATGGCGTAAACGCCGTGGGAGTTGGCCACCAGCAACCGGTCAGCAGCGGCAAGGACCTGGCGGGGTCGGGTCGGCAACGCCACGGAACCGATCGGCTGCGGTGCAGCCGGGTCGGTGATGTCGATCATGAAACCGCCGGCGAGACTGTCGCCGACCAGCAGCAAGTCGCCGACCCGGGTCAGTGAATTGGCATAACCGGGCGTGTCGATCCGGCATATAACACGCGGTGCCGACGGATCGGTGAGATCGAGCAGATCGACACCGGCCAGCCCCTGAGCGATGTAAACCAGAGAACCGAGCAACAACAGATCGTTGGCAAGCGCGTATTTCTCATGGTGGCGAACCGGGCGATGCTTGGCGATCAGTACCGGGTGAGCCGGGTTTCTGACATCGAGCACCAGAAGCCCCTCTCCATGGTTTGCGACCAGAACCGTCCCCCGCGGACCGACAGCCAGCCGCTGCGGCAGGCCGGACAGGGTCAATCCGCCGAGAAGCCGAGGCTGCCGGGGATCGGCCACCGAAAAAATCTGCAGACCGCCATCCCCGAGTGTATACAAACGTGCATCATCGAGAACGGCACCGGTCACACGCCCCGGCAACGTCATCGAGGCAAAAGGTCGCAGCACCTTTTCCGCCCCTGGCTGAAAGAAGTCGATCCGCTTCTCCTCGACCTGCACCAACCAGGCAGACCGCCCGCTCTGCTGCGCCGGCCGGACGGTCCCGACCGGATCGAGAGCATGCAACGCCTGTTGCCGATAGCCGTATGCCCGCCCCTGCCAATGGACCAGACGCTGTGCCTCGGCACTGAGCATTTCTCCGCTCGGCGGTGAACTCTGTGCCAGATCGGCGAGAGCGAACAGTTCGAGGCCATTCGCCCCACCTGCGTACAGCAGGCCGTCGTCAATCTGCAGTCGCTGAAAATTGGTCGGCCAGTACAGCTGACCGATTTTCTCCATCCCTCCATCGGCATGCATCACGACCCTGAGCAGCCCGGCCGAGACCAGACTGACCAGGAGATCACCGCTGGCCTCATCAACAGCGAGACGGATCGGCTCCCCCGGCAGTTGCAGGCGCCGCGGCGGCGGCAGTTTCGGCCAGTCGGTCAAATCCCAGCGAAACAGCAGACCGTTAAAGGTCGCGACCAGAAGCTCCGACCGATGCAGAACCAGGTCCCGCACCTGCGCCGGCATCTCGATGGTTGCCAGCAGCCACGGATCGCCATTGGCGGGACGTTCGTAGAACTGGAGACGGCCGTCAGACGTGCCGACCGCCATCTTGCGGCCCTGCACTGCCAGCCGCCAGGCGTTGACGGCCTCACCGAGGAGGGTCGGTGTCGCATCGGGGCGGTCGAGGGCAAGGACGGCCAGCCCCCGGTCGAAGTCGGTGAAATAGAGCTGGTCAGCAACCACCCGCATCGACTGGACAAAACCGTCCACCCGGATGCTGCGCTCGAGCGTCGGCTGTTCGGGTCGGCTGAAATCGACCAGTGCGATCCCCTGGTTACGCGCCAGAGCGACCACGGCGTACTTTCCCCAGAGAACGATGTCGTTGATCGGTGTCTGCAGGTCGAGGGAGCCGAGAATCTGCCAGGAGCCGGCATCCTGCCGTTCGACGACCGCCAGTCGCGAGTCGCCCATCGCCAGCAGCAGCAGGCGGCCGGCAAACGCCATGCTCCGGATCGTCTCTCCGGCGAGCAGGTGGTTGCTCCGCTGTTCGACGCTCCAGGGGCTTTGAACCAGCACCGCCTTGAATGCGGGATCCAGGCCGTCGCCATGGAGGTGCAGGCGGGATGCCGTGCCGACCGTTTGCACCGTGACCCCCGACAAGGCCAGGGGTTGCGGCCCGGCCAGGGCGGGTCGAACAGTGCCCGTCAGGAGCGAAGCAAGCAGCAACAGGCCGCCAACGGCGACGACCAACCGGAGCAGACGCGTGGCGTGCATCATCGACGTGCTCCGGATCCGGTCGAAACCGGCGGAGGGGCGAAGCGGCCGATCTGCTGCGGATCGCTCAGAATGAACGGCGCGGAGACACTCGCGGCGCTGAACAGGTGAAGCCGGTAACGGACAGACATCGGCAAGGCCGGCAGACTGAAGAATTCCCGGCCATCGGCAAAGACGTCGGGCAGCAGAATCCGCGGCACAGGCAGAATGACCATAGTGTGATCACCGGTCTGGCCAGCCCAGAGAGCGCCCGGCAACAACGTAAGACGTCCCACCGCAGCCAGCCGGATAGTGGCGAGCTGTTGCAGAAAACCGCTGCGGCGCACATCGATACAGTGGACCTTGTCCTCGGTCGCCACCAGGCAAAGACCGGCAGTAAGGAGCAGGTCTCGGACCGGGCTGGCGAACGGAAGTCGGCCGTCCAGTTCGAGGTCCCCCTGTGGCCGCAGACGGCCGACCAGCAGACCGGCGGCGCCGGCCGCGGCAAAGATCCTCGGTCCGCAAACGGCGATACGCCGGACATCGATCAGAGAGGCATAGACCGTCGGGACCGACCAGGACACCAGCCGGGCCGGGCGATCCGGATCGGTCAGGTCATAGCGCAACAGTCCGTCTGTTCCGGCCGCGATCAGCAGGCTGTCGGCGACCGGCAACGCCGAGAAACTGCGGATACCGGGGAGCGCGATCTGGCGGGTGAGTCGCCACCTCTGCTGCTGATCACGACCGGCAACCAGCAACAGCTCGTCACCGCCGAGATAGATTCGATCGTGGCTGCTCACCAGCCAGCGGACTCCGGCAGGCAGTTTCAAAAGGTCCGTCGGTCGCGCCTCGCCGTTTGGCAGGAACGACACCGACTGCAAACGGCCGGCTTCGAGCAGCAGCAGGTCGTCACCGAACCAGGCTGCAGCCAGAACCGGCCGCGGCCACGACAGCAGGGTGACATCCGGAGAACCATCTTCTCCCGGCATAAAACCGCTGGTCGGCGCGCGGCCAATGGCAATCAGACCGTCGCCATCGGGCCGGGGAAGCACGATATCAGCGGAAAGGTGCTTGCTCGCCACCAGCCATTCCGACTGGCGATTGTGGACATAGAGGCCACCGTAGCGAGTGAACAGGTAGAAGCAGGGACCGATCGCCTTGACCTGGCTGAGCTTGTCGAGCCGGCTGTCGATGGCCAGGCTCAGTTCAGGATGAGCCGGCCGACTGATATCGATGACATAGAGTTCACCGGGGCTCTGCCCACTCCCCCCGCTGGGACGCCCCCAGGCGAACAGCGAGTCCCCGGCCCGGCTCATGGCATGCAGCCTGCCCGGCAGGGGCAGCTCGGCGATACTTCCGGCAGGCTCCGCGAGGAACGGCGCCTCGACCCGCAGTCCGCCCCGGCTGTCGGCCAGCAGCCAGTTATCACCGAGCGGCAGATGGACATAGTCGGCATCGGCCACGTCCAGAACTTTCTCCTCGGTCAATGCGGGGTCGAGACGATACAGTTGCAGTCGGCCCGTCGCTGATCCGGCCGGATCGGCGTAAACACCGAGAAACGAATCGAACAGCGCCAGGGACTGGGCGGTCGGTTCCAGGTCGATACGAGTCTGCACCACCGGCCGACCCGGTCGACTCAGATCGAGAACCACCAGCTGCGGCGAAAGGACCGGGCCGCGCATGCTCAGCAGGTAGAGCCTGTCTCCCCGTCCGGCCATGCTGCGGATGTTGTCGACCGCTCTTTCCCTGGCGAGGAGCACCGGTCGCTGCGGCGTCGTCACATCGAGAATCACCAGCAATCCACTTCTCTTGAGCAGGTAAAGATAGCCGGCATGATGATAGAGCGCCTCGACGGGGTGACCGAGTTCGAGTCGGGCCTGTGCACCGAACGCCACCTGCTCCGGCGATTCGATCAGCTGCAGTCCGTCGAAACCGTTGGCCGGCACCGGTTGGTTCGGGGGCAGCTCTCTGTCGAGCAGCTGCCACAGGGTGCGGAGGCCGGGCAAGCCCTGTTCATCCGGGCTGAGCGGCAGCAGCAGCCCGGACAGGCCGGCCAGGCGCGGTCCGGCACCGCTGCTCAGCAGGACCGGACGTTCGCCATCGTATGCCAGAGAAAACGTCGCCGCTTGCGGCACACCGGTTCTGGTGTCGGCCAGAAGCCGATAAGCCAGAAGACCGATACAACCGAGATAAACCAGGAGCATCAGGACGAGCAGCCCCCGCAACCGTCCGCCCCCGATCATCCGCGACCCTCCGGCGAGGAGGTCTCCGGACCGGCAGCGAACGCATCGGCCGGCGCGGGCAACCACTTGTCGAGCATGGTACGCAGCTGATGTTGGCGGAACGGTTTACACAGAAAATCGTCCATGCCGGCGGCCCGGCACAACGCCTCATCTTCACTTCTGGCAAAGGCGGTCAGCGCAACAATCGGCCCGGCATAACCGTTCTCCCGCAGCTGATGTGTGGCCTGATAACCGTCCATAACCGGCATCTGGCAGTCCATCAACACCAGATCGGGCGTCTCCCGGGAAAAAGCGGCGAGGGCTTGGCGACCGTTATCGACGATGGTCACCCGAAGCCCGAGATTGTGCAGCAGAATCTCCAGCAGCTGCCGGGTGGCCGGCGTGTCCTCAGCGACCAGCACCCGTCGGCCAGCATGGCGGCCCCGCTCTGCCGATGACTGCGCCGTTCGCTCTTCGATGCAGCCGGCAGCCGGACTCAGCGGCGACGCCGGCTCGGTCGTTGGCAGGTCGCCGACAACCATCGGCAGCCGAACCCGGAAGCAGCTGCCGCGACCGACTTCGCTGTCGAGCTCGATCGTCCCGCCCATCAGGGTCACCAGCTGGCGGACGATCGCCAAGCCGAGGCCGGTTCCGGCAACCGGTTGGCGGTGGTCGCGACTCCCCTGGCTGAACGACTCGAAGACCTGCTCCTGCTCACTGGCGGGGATACCGATACCGGTATCGATCACCTCGAAAAGCAGCCGCGCGCCGCCTTTCTCGACCGAAGGCGACGCCGCCGCCCGCAGGACAACCTCCCCCTGTTCCGTGAATTTGATGGCATTGCCGACCAGATTCAGCAGCAACTGACGCAGCCGACCGGCATCGCCGACCACACAGGTCGGCAGCGATTCAGAGCAGTCAAGGATCAGCTTGAGTCCCTTGGCTTCGGCATTGACCCGCAGCAGCGCCACGACCCCGTGCAGGCACTCGCGCAGGTCGAACGGAACCTTGCGCAACGGCATCTGCCCGGCTTCGGCCTTGGAGAAGTCGAGAAGATCATTCAGAATCTCCAGCAGCGCTTCCCCAGAACTGTGAATGGTTGCGGCGAGCCCCCGCTCCCGCTCCGGCAAATCAGTCTGGCAGAGCAGTTCGGACATGCCGAGGACACCGATCATCGGCGTACGGATTTCGTGACTCATCTTGGCGAGGAAGCTTGACTTGGCCTGACTGGCCTGTTCCGCCTCGGCCCTGGCTTGTTCAAGTTCGGCGGTCCGTACCTTAACCTGACTTTCCAGCGACTGCCGGTGCTCTTCCAGACGACGGTCGCGTTCGCGCAAAGCCGCCAGCATCTCGTCAAACCCCTGGTAAAGCAGAGCGAATTCATCCTGCACCCCGGTGGTCTGCAGTCCGCCCAGGCTCCTTTCCTCAGAAACCCGCCGCATCTGCGTCACCAGGCCATCGATCGGCCGACTGATGTAGCCCAGCAGGCGCAGACTGAACAGGTAGGAGAGGATCACAGCAACGCCACAGAGCAGGAGCCAGCCGAGAACCAGGGTGAGCATCTGTCGGTGAAGGTCGGCGGTATCGGCACGCAGATAGAGATAGCCGACACGCATCCCCTCGTAGTGAATCGGCTTGAACAGCGCCAGCGAGCGCCGCTGGTGCCACTCCATGGAGGTGCCCTGTTCGAGGCCTGCAGCGATCTGTCCCTCTTCTTGTTCGAGCAGGCGCAGATCCTCGGCGGTATCGATCCGCCAGCGGGTCGCGTCGGTACGGAAGTAGGCGGCCAGGGGGACGCCACTGGTCCGCAGCAGATAGGCGGTGGCAACCTCCGGATGGGTGGCCACCGAATCGAGAATTCTCTGCGCCTGGCGCACGTCGCTCAGCGCCAGAGGTAGCCGGGCGTTGCTGACGACCAGATCACCGAGAGAGTGTTGTCCTTGCAGAGTCGACTGGTAAATGAAGCGGCCCTGCACCAGGGCAAACAGCAGGGCGGCGAGCAACAGCAGGGTGCTGCTGGCGGAGAAGATCAGCCGGACAGTCTTTTCCTTGACTGACAGAGGCCGTTTGCGCGGCATGACGTGATTTCTCCCTGGTTACCAGGCCGCAGCTAACGCCATCAGCAACGGCAGCAGAAAGGTGGTCAACAGACCGTTCAGACCGATGGCCAGACCGGCGACCGCCCCGGCCAGACGGTCGACTTCGAGCATGCGGGCAGTACCGATGCCGTGGGCAGCGGTACCGACCGCCAGTCCCTGGGCGAGCGGTGAGCGGATCCGCAACAGGCGGCAGAACTCGGGACCGCAGACCGCGCCGAGACAGCCGGTCAGCACCACCAGAGCCGCAGTCAGGGGGGCGATGCCGCCGATCTTGTCGACGATACTGATGGCAATCGGCGTGGTCACCGACTTGGGGGCCAGCGACAGAATCGTCTCGCGGCTGCCGCCGAGCAACCAGGCAAGGCCGCAAGCGGAGAGGATCGATACCAGCGAACCGGCGAAAATACCGAGCAGGATCGGCATTTTGCTCCGCCAGACCTGTTGCCGGCGCTGGTAGAGGGGCACCGCCAGGGCGACCACCGACGGGCCGAGCAGAAACAGGATCAGATCGCCGCCCTGCCGATAGTCCTCATAGGAGATGCCGGAGAGTTTGAGCAGCAGGATGATGGTGACGATCGACACCAGCACCGGATTGGCCCAGACCGAAGCGAGCCGCCGGTAGGCGAGCTGCGCCAGGGCGTAGACGAACAGGGTCAGGCTGACGCCGAACAGCGGGCCGCCGAGCAGCTCAGCCATGGTCGGCCTCGTCGGTGCGCTCAAGACCTTGCGCCAGGCCACCGGTCACCGCCAGCACCACGAAGGTGCTGAGCAGAGTGGCGACTGAGATCGGCAACCACTCCCGGGCGATCAGATCGGTGTAGACCATCACGCCGACCCCGGCCGGCACGAAGAAGAGCGCCAGATTGGCGAGCAGCAGTTCGGCGGCCTCCTCCAGCCAGGCAAGCCTGATCCAGCCGAGCAGAAGGGCGACCAACAGCAGACCCATGCCGAGAACATTCCCCGGTAGCGGCAGGTCGCCCAGGGTGCTCACCAGTTCACCGAGAAACTGAAAAGCGAGCAGGATCGAAAAGCCCCGCACGATCGCCATGGCCGGTTCAGGTCTCCTGTCGCAGGCCGTCGAGCAGCGCAGCCACTTCCTCGCGGATCTCGCCGGCGTCCGGACTCTTTTCCAGACGCAGAAAGTTCTGAAAACACTGCACCGCTTCCTGGACCAGTTCCTGATCGAGACAGAGGTTGCCGAGGGTCAGATAGGCGAAAGCGAATTGCGGATCGCGACGGATCGCCTCACGGCAGCAGTGCTCCGCGGCAGGCAGATCGCCGTTGTCGTAGTGGAACTCCGCCAGATTGAAATGCCCCTGCGGATCGTCAGGGTCGATGGCCAGAGCCCGCTCGAAGCACTCTTTCGCTTCCGCCGTGCGCCCCTGGGCAAAACAGAGGTCGCCGAGGGAGTTGAGGGCGAAGACGGAATCGGCAGCAGATTCCAGCGCCTTGCGGTAACAGGCTTCCGCCTCATCGGGGCGGTCCTGGTGGTAGTGGACCAGCCCGAGACTGACCTGGGCATCGACCTGATCGGGAGCCTGGGCGAGAATCGCCTGGTAGACCCGGCAGGCATCGTCCGGGCGCCCCAGTTCGAAGTAGGCATCCCCCAGGGTGTACTGCAGGTCGAGATCCTGCGGGTCGTTGGCGGCAACCTCTTCGATCTGCCGTACCCCTTCCTGCAGCTGACCGTTCTCGATCAGCGCCTCGCCAAGCAGGGCACGCGCTTCCAGATGACCCGGATTGTCGGCCAGCAGTTTGCGCAACAGCCGCACCGCCTCATCGGCCGCCCCCTGCTCAAGCGCCTGCTCCACGCGGTTTAACGTCAGTTCCAGATCTTGCATCGTTCTTCCCTCCAGTCGCCAGTCTCCAGCCTCTACCCCTGCCCCTCCGCTTCGATCGCCTCCAGCATATCCCATAATCCCCATGGATCGGAAGCGACGATTTCGATTTCGACGCCGAGCCGTTCGGCGAGATCGACGATGCGCAGATCGTCGAGGAGCAGATCCTCCCCATCGCGCAGCAGCACGTCGGGGAGCAGCAGGATCCGGCCGAGATTCTGGTCGGCCAGTTGTTCGAGCAGATCCTGGCCGGTCAACAGGCCGGTGACCGTCACCTCGCCGGCAAAGAACCGGTTGTCGATGACAAACAGGCGCAGGTCGATGCCGCAACGCTCCGTCAATTCATCGATGAAGCGCTGCAGTTCGCCGGCGGCCGAGCGACCGGTCACCAGACTGACCGGCGGCAGGCACAACGGCCGCACCTGAACGAGGACTTCTGCGGCTTGATGCCGGAACAGCGGGATCAGGCCGACGCCGTTTTCGATCTGCGGCAAATCCTCGTAGTTGGCCAGCGGCGGAAAATCTGCATCCGCCTTGAGATAGAGTTCGTCGGCAGCAAAGATCAGGCGCCGACCGAACCGGGCCAGGCAATCGGCCTGCTGCCGCTGTACCCAGGCGATTAACGCCCGCGCCTCGTCGCGGGTCACCGTCCGCAGCTCCGGCAGATGTCGGCGGTAGCCGGTCAGACCGACCGGCACCAGGGCGAGGGAGAGGACGCCGGGCGCCAGGTCGAGCAGGTCGTGACAGGTCTGCTCCAGCGCCACGCCGTCGTTGATGCCGGGGCAGATGACGATCTGGGTATGCAGTTCGATTCCGCCGGCCACCAGAGTCCGCAGCAGCTCGAGAATCGACGGTGACTGGCGGCCGAGCAGCCGCTGGCGCAACTGATCGTCCGTGGCATGTACCGATACATAGAGAGGCGAGAGGTGTTGCGCAAGAATGCGCTCCACTGCCGCCTGGTCGAGATTGGTCAGGGTGACATAGGAGCCGTACAGGTAGGAGAAGCGGTAGTCTTCGTCCTTGACGTACAGGGAGCGGCGCAGCCCCTTCGGCAGCTGGTGGACAAAGCAGAACAGGCAGTTGTTGCCGCACTGCTCCGGCTGCGGGTGCGGCAGGAGCAGACCGAGATTGTCGCCGGGATCGTACTCCAGCTCGAGATCCCACAACTCGCCGTTTTTCCTCTCGATTTCCAGCAGAATCTCGCCGCCTTCGGCCGCCACCAGATAGTCGATCAGATCGCGCACCGGCTGGCCGTTGATCGCCAGCAGCCGGTCGCCGGCTTCGATCGCCATCTCCGCGGCAATGCTGCCGCGATCGACTCCAAGAATCTCCAGCATCGGTCTCAAACAGTCGTCATGGTCCGCGGTCAACGCAAAAATCCCTTACCAGACCAGAAGCTGCCGGCAAGGGATTTTTTGTCGATGCACTTCCGGGAACCGGGAAAGTGTCGCTTGTTAGTCACGTCCGCCGTGCAGCCGGAAGCTGCCGTCGGTCGAAGTGATACAGGCGATAGCGTGCTTGTAGAGCAGCAGGTCGCCGCTGCAGTCGAACAGCACGCAGAAGCTGTCAAACGATTTGATATACCCCTCCAGCTTGTCTCCCGACATCATGGTGATGGTGACATGCACCCGCTCCTTGCGGGCCTGGTTGAGATACTGATCCTGGATATTGAATGGTGACTTGGCCATAACCGCTCCTTACAAGGCTAAGCGTCATAGAAATTTTCAATTAACTTTAAGATTGTAGCAAAGTCGGCGAAGGAATCAAGCCAAATTATCGATTTATCTCGCCGAAACCAGGTGAGCTGCTGCTTCGCATAGCGACGGGTCGCCCGCTGCAGGTCGTCAAGCGCCTCGGCTTCTGTCATTTCAGCGCGCAGAACAGCAACCGCCTGCCGATAACCGATAGTCCGCAGGGCCGTCGAGGCGGGATCGTAACCGGCCGCGAGCAGGCGGCGTGTCTCATCGAGCAGGCCCTCGGCAAACATCCGGGTCGCACGTCGGTCGATGCGGGCGATCAGTTCTTGTCGATCGAGATCGAGACCGATCTTCAGCGTCCGGTAGCGTCGTTGCGCAAAGGCATGCTCTTGCTGCAGCTGCGACAGCGGCCGACCGGTGAGAGCATGCACCTCCAGGGCCCGTTCGATGCGGACCAGATCGTTGGGATGCAGACGCACCGCAGCCACCGGATCGACCTCCGCCAGCCGGCGATGGAGCACGGCGCTCCCTTCGCTTTCGGCGATCGCCCGCAGTTCGGCGCGCAGCCGCGGATCGGCGGCCGGGGCGTCGAGCAGCCCTTCAGTCAGGGCGCGGATATACAGGCCGGTGCCGCCGACCAGCAACGGACGGCCCCCGCGCTCGCCGATCCCGACGATCGCCGTCGCGGCGAGTTCGGTGAAGCGGGCGGCGCTGAAAGTCTCGTCAGGCCAGACCAGATCGATCAGGTGATGGCGGGCACGGGCCAGCTCGGTAGCGGTCGGTTTGGCCGTGCCGATATCCATCAGACGGTAGATCTGGCGGGAATCGGCAGAGATGATCTCGCCGCCAAACCGTTCGGCCAGACGGATCGCCACGTCGGTCTTGCCGACCGCCGTCGGCCCGCAGATCACCGGCAACAGAGGCCGTTCTGGATCGAAAGCCCGCGTCATGATCAGGTTCGATGAAACAGCTTTTCAATCTCGTTGCGAGTCAGACGGCGCAGCACCGGCCGGCCATGTGGACAGCAGCTGCCGAAACCGATCTCCGCCAGCTCGCGCACCAGCGCCTGCATCTCGGTCAGGGAGAGGGCCTGACCGGCGCGCACCATGGCATGGCAGGCCATAACCATCAGCACCTTCTCAAAGGCGGCATCGACCTGGGCACTGCTGTCGATCTCGTTCAGTTCGGCGGCGACATCCCGCACCAGTCGCTCGGGATCGGCCCCCGTGAGCAGATGCGGCACGGCCTGCACCGAAAAGGAGCGGCCACCGAACGGGGCGATCTCGAAACCGAACCGGTCGAACCGGTCGAGCACCTCGGTAAACAGAGTCGCTTCACGGTGCTCCAGCTCGATGACCAAAGGGAACAGCAGCGCCTGGCTGGCAACCCGGCCGGCGCGCAGCTGCTGGCGCAGCCGCTCGAAACCGATCCGCTCATGGGCGGCGTGCTGGTCAATCAACACCAGCTGGTCACCGGCCTGGCAGAGCAGGTAACTGTTCAGATACTGGCCGATGACACGCCAGTCTGCCGGAAGCTCGCTGCTCGCTGCTGTCGGCCGGTCCCAGCCGAACGCCTCCCCCTTGACCGTCGCGACGGCCTGAGCCGGTGTTGGCGGCTTCGCTGCCTCCCGATAGGTCTGCAGCGCCTCGTGAACTCGCTGCCGGTAGCGGTCCTCCGTTGCCGCAGAGGCCATGGCAGCGGACGGATTGACCGGTGCGGACGCCGGCAGGCTGTCGGCGGTGGCCGCCAGCGGCCGGCCGGGCAGTTCGCCGGGGGCGCCTGTGGCGCCGTGCAACTGGGCGCGTACTGCCGCAACGATGAAATCGTGGATCTGACGCTGGTCGCGAAAGCGGACCTCGTGCTTGGTCGGATGCACATTGACATCGACCTGCTCGGGCGGCAGGTCGAGGAACAGCACGGCGACCGGGTAGCGACGTTTCTCCAGCAAGGTCCGATAGGCGTCGAGGATCGCGTGCAGCACGACCTTGTCGCGCACGAAGCGGCCGTTGATGTAGGTGTAGAGCTGGGATGTCGAAGAGCGACTCAAGCCCGGCGCACCGAGCAGGCCGTGCAGCATGGCGCCGAACGGCGCTTCGCCGGAGATCTCGAGCATCTCACCGACCAGCTGGCGACCGAGCAGCGCTGCGGCCCGCTCAAGCAGGCTCTGATGCCGGTAAAGATCGAGGCAGGTACGACCGTTGTGAGTCAGGCGCAGCCGGATATCGGGGCGGGCCAGGGCGATCCGGCTCAGCACATCGGCGATGTGACCGAACTCGGTCTCGTCCTTGCGCAGGAATTTGCGCCGTCCCGGCGTGTTGAAAAACAGGTCGCGCACCTCGATCCGGGTTCCCGGCGGCGCACCGACCGCCTCGGCCTGGCGCACTGTGCCCCCCTCGGCATAGACCTGCCAGCCAGCCTCCTCGGACACTGTGCGCGTCGTCAGGCGCAATCGCGAAACTGACGCGATCGACGGCAGCGCCTCGCCGCGAAACCCCATGGTGTGCAGGGTGAACAGGTCGGCCGCGGCGGCGATCTTGCTGGTGGCATGCCGCTCCAGACAGAGCAGGGCGTCGTCGCGGCTCATACCGCAACCGTTGTCGGTGACGCGGATCAGGCCGCGCCCCCCCTTGTCGATATCGACCAGAATCTCGCTGGCCGAGGCATCGAGAGCGTTCTCCACCAGCTCCTTGACCACCGAAGCAGGCCGTTCGACGACTTCGCCGGCGGCGATCTGGTTGGCGAGCTGTTCCGGGAGGATGCGGATTTTCGCGATTTTTTCAGCCATATTCGGTGTGGTCTTTAAAAAAGCCGGTGCAACGCGGAGGCGCGGGAACGCAGAAAAGAGACGCCCTTCTCCCCCTGGAAGAAGGTGGCCGAAGGCCAAATGAGGGGCATGATCGCAAAAACCTAAAGACTGATGGCGTCGCAAAAACTCAGCAACGGCTGCGTTGCCACAAGCGTCTCGCTGCTTCGACGTATGGAACTACGCCTCATTGCTCGACAATTGCGCGCCTTGCATTTGGCGTTTTTTGCTTAGCCATCCAATTTCGGATTTTCTGCGAAAGCATCAAAGACTCGGACCTACCCCTTCTGTTCCAGGCGGTCGAGCAGGCTTTCGATGTCGTTCAGTTCGTCATGACCGGCCGCCCGCGCCTTCTCGGCCATGGGCATCTGTAGCAGGCCGAGATCGCCGGCCACGCTGTGCACGATCTTGCTGTCGACCTCAGTCATTTTGCGCAGATAGGTTTCGAACAGGCAGTTGTCACAGAGGGTGTTGATCAGGCGCGGCACGCCACCGGAGTAGCGGTAGATCAGAGGGATCGCATCGGCGTCAAACAGCATGCGCTTGGCACCGGCGACCTGCAGGCGGTGTTTGATGTAGGAGACGGTGGTGTCGACCGTCATCGACTTGAGGTGGTATTTGACCGCGACCCGTTGGGCGAGCGGCTCGTCGAGAGCGAGACACTCCTCGACTTCGGGGAGACCGAAAAAGACGATATTGAGCAGCTTCTTGCCGGGGATCTCGAGATTGAGCAGGCCACGAAACTCCTCCATCAGTTCGCGGCTTTGCAGCATCTGCGCTTCGTCGATCAGCACCACGGCGCGCCGCCCCTCCTCCTCGATCTCCAGCAGTCGCGCATAGAGCTGCTTGAGCAGCTTGAGCGGATCTCCGGCCGGCTCCTCGACCCCGAGCTGCAGAGCGATCCGGGTGACAATCCACTCCGGGGTGATCCCGGAATGCAGCATGACCAGCAGGGACGATTCGTACTTCTCTTCCGGCAGGTTGTCGAGCATCCGCCGGGCCAGGGTCGTCTTGCCGGTACCGACCCCACCGACCAGCACCGCCAGCCCCTTGTTCGAATCGACGGCGTACATCAAGCGCAACAGCGCCTGACTGTGCTGCTCGCTGTTAAAGTAGAAACGGGCATCGGGTGCGTTGGAGAACGGATCCTTCTCCAGCCCGTAATGTTCCAGATAGCTCATAAGCCTTTCGTCCTGCCGGAGAGGTTAGAGATAAGACACCCGGCTCCGGTCCCCCTTGGGCTGATCATCGTCAGCTCGGCTCTCTTCCAGGCCCAGTTGTGTGCGCAACGACCTGATTTTATCGCCAACATCGCGAAAAAACATATCCTTGTCGGCGACAGCCTGAAAACACTCCAGAGCCTCGAGTTCACGCCCGCGCGCCTGGTAGAGCAAGGCCAGTTCGTAATTAAGGGTCATGCGTGCCTCACCGTAAACCTGGTCGCCGGTCAGCCCCTGGCGAAACGCCTCCTCTGCGGCATCGAGGGCGTCCATGGCCATCAGACACTGGCCTTTCAGCGTCAGACAGTCAGCAAGGCGGCGAGGATCTCTGGAGGCCTGATCAAATTCGGCAATGGCATCGTCGAAAAGCCCCATCTCCTTGTAGGCAATTCCGAGATTGAAATGTGTTTCCGTATCTTCCTCGGCGACTTCACTGACCAGTTTCTGCTCATGATCTTCGCCGCCACCGGCAGCACCCGCGCCGAGAAAATCGCCGTTGCCGAACAGCTCCTCATCCTCGTCGAGAGCAGCAGCAAGACCGGCAAAGTCGATATCCTGGCGTTGCACTGCGGGCTCCGCAGGCGCTGACGCCGACACCTGCTGATCGGCAACCAGCTCATCGTCCTCGGTCAACTCATCAAGAACTTCAACCTCATCGATCAGATCAGGCTCGTCGATAACGGCCGGTTCCTCGTGCATCTCCGGTTCCACAAAAGGTTCCAGAGTTTCGATCGACTCCTGTTCTTCAATCGCCTCAAGATCCTCAATAATTTCAAGATCCTCGACGGTTTCCGGTTCCAGGTCGACTTCCGGCTCCTCGACCGTCTCCGGGTCGGCGACCGCTTCCAGTTCGGCAACAACCTCGGGCTCGGCAACCAGCTCCTCCCCCTCGGCCACTTCGGGAGCGAAGACGGTCTCCAACTCTTCCGTCAGCTCCAGTTCTCCTGCAGCCTCCGTCTCCGGACCGGTTGACGTCTCCAGGGCGACATCAGCAAGCGGTTCGACTTCGGGCTCTGCCCCAGGCTCCGGTTCAAGCTCGATCTCAAGCTCCGGGGTCGCATTGTCGTTCGCCGCCGCGGCATTCTCCTCAGCCGTCGTCTCTGCAGCTTCAGCCGGGTCCGCCAGGTCGAGATCGAGTTCGAGCGAATCGAGGTCGAGATCCATCTCGATTTCGATTTCGGCTTCAGCTTCGACTTCAGCTTCGACTTCTTCCTCGACCGGCTCGGTACGATCGACCTGCTCCGATTCGTCTGCGACCGACGCCGGCACGCTCGACTCGGCAACAGCGGCGGCCGCGGAGAGCGACGGTGCTTCTTCCAGATCGAGGTCGAGATCGAGGTCGATCAAGGTCGAATCGGCTTTCACCTGACCGTCTGCTGCCGGTGCGGCTGACGTTGCGGCCGGGACGTTCGCCTCCCTGTCGCTATCGACAGCGGACGACACGACGGCAGCCGATTCATCGAGTTCGCCCGGGGGTGGCTGGCTGGCAACGACAGCCGCCTGCGCGGGCCGGGAGCATTGATCGATGAGCCGCGCGATGTCTGCATGGTCGGGTTCCGTTGCAAGCAGATCGTGCAGCAGGGCCAGGGCCTGGTCGCTCTGCCCGCAACCGAGCAGCGCGCTGGCGAGCGGCAGACGGGCCTCGGCGGTCGCCGGACAGATCCCGTCGAACTGTTTGTAAAGCTTTACAATCTTGGCGTGTTCCGACCCGGCAGCGAGAGTATCGACGATGCCGGAAAACTCTTGGAAGGCCTGTTCCGTTTCGCCCTGTTTGATAAGCAGTTCGACCAGCTTGGCCCGGCCATTGAGGTTGGCCGGGTCGAGCTCGACAATTTTACGCAGAACATCAAGCGCTTCTTCCGGCTGACCCTGTTGCTCGTAAAAAACCGCCAGATTGCGGTATTCACTCAGGGCATTGCCGACCAGACCCTGCTTTTGGTTGAGTTCGGCCAGTCGATGATAGGTTTCGGCGCGCGCCGGATCGATCTTCTGAACCTGCTTGTATACGGCGATCGCCTTGAGATAGAAACCGCTCTCGGCGTAATGCCGTGCCACCGTCTCATATTCAGCGATCGCCTCATCATGGCGCTTGTCGCGGCTGAGCAGTTCCGCCAGTTTCTGCCGGTTGCGCACGTCGCTCGGCGCAGCCTTGAGCAGCTTCTGGTACTCGGTGATCGCCTTGGCGATCTGCCCCTTGCCGAGGAATTTCTGCGCATTGGCGAGTATTTTATCTTTGTTAGCCAAGATGTCAGCCGCCTCGTGTCAAAAGCAAAAGCATAGCACGTGACTCTAAACGATCGGCACGGAAACTGTCAAGGTTTTCCCTTGCGGCAACCGAACGGGGATTCTTCTTGATTTTCAAGCAATTACACCTCAGCCACAGCTAAGAACCCGCGGCTTGATGCGCGCCTGCAGGGTCGCATATTCGCGCCCCTGCTCTTCGTAACCCGGTCGTCCCATCAGGGCGTAGGTAAAGTTCTTCCCTTCTTCGACACCCGGTTGATCGAGGGGATTGACATCGAACAGCGCCCCGGCGAACAGGGTCTGCACCTCAAACAGATAGATCAGGGCACCAAGGGCCTCCTCGGTCACCCGAGGGATGCGCAGAGTGCAATGCGGCCGACTGTTCTTGCTCAAGGCAGCGGCGGTGGCCAACTGTTCCATACGGATCAGTTCACCCATACTATGTTCGGCCAGGTAGTCGAGGCCGGCACTGTCCGGATGCGGCGGGATCGACAGGTCACGATCGAACTGCTCGACCGTGATGAAGGTGACCAGCTTGTCGACCGGCCCTTCCATGTAAAGCTGGACCTGCGAATGCTGGTCGGTGGTGCCGAGGGCGTTAACCGGCGTCGGTCCGACCTGGCAGAGTTCGCCTTGCAGATTGAAACGCTTGCCGAGACTCTCTGCCCAGATCTGACGAAACCAGTCGGCCAGATCACGCAGACGGTCGCTGTACGGCATCATCACGCTGATATGCAGCCCCCGACCGTAAGCGAGATAGTGCAGGGCAGCGTTCAGGTAGGCCGGGTTGGTCACCAGGTCATCGTGACAGACCCGCGGGGCGAAATCGGCCGCACCGGCGAGCAGACGACCGACATCGACACCGGCACAGGCGAGCGGCAGCAGGCCGACCGGGGTAAAGACACTGAAGCGGCCACCGACCCCGGGCGGGATGGCACAGGAGCGATAGCCATGGCTGTCGGCCATGGCCCGTAGACCGCCGCTCGCCGGGTCGGTGATCAGCACGAAATGCTCGCGCCAGCCGGCGCCGACCGCCGCTTCGACCCAGTGCCGGGCGACCATGAACTGGCAGGCGGTCTCCACCGTCGACCCCGATTTGCTGATCACGAAGAAACCGGTGGTCGCCGGATCGCAGAGATCGAGATGAGCGGCAAAGCCGTCGGGATCGACGTTGTCGAGAACAAACAGGCGCGGCAGGCCGGCCCGCGCCTCCGGTGTCATCAGGTTATGCCCGAGGGGGCGCAGGGCGCGCAGCAGGGCGATGGTTCCCAGTGCCGAGCCGCCGATGCCGAGGACAATCAGGGTGGCGAAGCGGCCGCGCAGCTCCGCCGCCAAAGAGAGAACCTCCTCCAGCATCGCCGTGTCGTTCGGCAGGTCGAAAAAGGGCAGACCCCCCTGCTGGCGCCGCTGCATGATTCCGGCGTGCAGCGCCCGCGTCGGCTCACGCAGCCCGACCAGTTCCTCATCGCGAATCCCGAACGGCTCGCCGATATTGTCGGCCATCAGGTTGCTGTAATCAAAGGTGATTGACATGATTCTCCTCCTTGAGGCTGATGCTGATACTTTCTGATCACTCGCAAGTCGGGGACAGCCCCGTGAACTGCCGGGACAGCCCCCTCCCGATGATTCTCACAACGCCTTCAAGCGGGCGACTTCGCTGGCAGTCAACCGCCGGTATGCGCCCGGCGCCAGACCGTCGAGGGTGAGGAAGGCGTAGCCGATGCGCGCCAGCCGGCTGACCGGGTAGCCGATGGCCTCGCACATGCGCCGCACCTGACGGTTGCGCCCTTCGTGCAGAGTCAGCTCGAACCAGCTGTGGCTGGCGCTGTGGCGCAGACCGGCGATCCGGGCCGGCGCGGTCGGGCCGTCGTCGAGCACGACCCCCTGCTCCAGCTGGCGGAGAGCCTGCCGGTCGAGCCGGCCGCGCACCCGCACCAGATAGGTCTTGTCGACCTGGTGACGTGGGTGGGCCAGATGCTGGGCGAGGTCGCCGTCGTTGGTCAGAATCAGGAGACCGGAGGTGGTCAGGTCGAGCCGGCCGACCGGGTAGAGACGGCCACCGACCTCCTTGACCAGATCGGTGACCCGCTGCCGCCCCTGGGGATCGTGCAGGGTGCAGACGACGCCGACCGGCTTGTGCAGCAGGACGTAGTCGTGGCTTTCGGCCCGCCCGAGCGGTCGGCCATCGATCAGGATCGTCGCCGCCGGTTCGGCCTTTTCGCCGAGTGCGGCGGTGCGGCCATCGACGGTCACCCGCCCGGCGGCGATCAACTCCTCGGCCTTGCGCCGCGAGCAGTGGCCGGCGGCGGCAATCACCTTCTGCAGCCGTTCAGCTCTGCTCATCGTGTCGCTCTTCTCCGGGCACAGCCGACAGGTCGACGGCGTCCTCCTCGACCAGCAGCGGCGACTCGACATCGATACCCTCCGTGGCCAGGGTCTGCTCCGGCAGCAGCTCGTTGAACTCGCGCAGGGTCGGCAGGGCGCTCAGGTCGGTCAGCCCGAACAGTTCGAGGAACTGACGGGTGGTGCCGTAGATCATCGGCTTGCCGGGGACGTCCTTCTTACCGAGGATGCGTACCAGCTGCTTTTCCAGCAGGGTCTTGATGACACTGCCGGAATCGACGCCACGCAGGTACTCGACCTCGGCGCGGGTGACCGGTTGCCGGTAGGCGATGATCGCCAGGCTCTCCAGAGCGGGTCGGGTCAGCTTGAACGGCCGACCGCGACCGAAGCGGCGCAGGTCGTCTGCGTACTCGGGTCGGGTGCGCAGCTGGTAGCCGCCGGCCACCTGCTGCAGAAAAAAACCGCGCCGCTGCGCGGCGTAATCGCGCTCCAGTTCGGCCAGCGCCACAGCGACCGGTTCGGTCTCGAGGCCGATCACCTCGACCAGCCGTTCGAGTCGCACCGGGCCGTCAGCGGCAAAAATCAACGCCTCCACCAGCGGTTTCAGGTCAGCAGTATCCAAGACTCTCCTCTTGCGAATCGATCTCCGAAGCATCCTCGGCGGCAACCGCGGGAAAGAGCCAGATACTGCCAAAGCGCTGGTTCTGCATCAGCCGCACCAGGCGCATTTTGACCAGTTCCAGCATGGCAAGAAAGGTGACGATCACCTCACTGCGCGCCGCCAGCGGCGGGAACAGTTCCTTGAACGCCAGGCTCTCCTGACCGTGCAGGCGTTCGAGGACCTGCGTGATCCGTTCGGTCACCGACAGCCGCTCGACATCGACCTCATGAGCGACCGGCTCCGGGCTCTGGCGCAACACTTCGGCCAGAGCCTGGACCAGATCGAACAGACTGACGGCGACGAATTCGCTCTCGCTCTCTTCAGACAGTTCCGGCTCGGGCCGGGTGCGGGCAAACAGGTCGCGCTCCAGCTGCGGCCGCTGGTCGATTTCGACCGCTGCTTCCTTGTATTTCTGGTATTCGAGCAGACGACGCACCAGTTCGGCACGCGGGTCATCCTCTTCCTCGGTCTCCTCCTCGTCGATCGTCTTCGGCAGCAGCATGCGCGACTTGATATGCAGCAGGGTCGCCGCCATCAGCAGAAACTCGCCGGCGACATCGAGATTGAGGGTCTGCATGGCGTCGATAATCGCCAGATACTGTGCTGTAATCTGCGCCATCGGAATATCGGTGATCTCCACCTCGTTCTTCTTGATCAGGTGCAGCAGCAGATCGAGGGGCCCTTCGAAGTTCTCCAGACGGATAGCAAAGGCGTCCATGGCGTCTAGCCGTAGAAGAGCAGGCGCATGGTGTGCTCGACCACATTGACCTGCGGCCCGGCGAGCAGGGCGACCAGCGAGAAGACCAGCGGACCGAGCACCTGCTGCCAGAGGGAGGTGCCGAACACCAGGAAGACGATGATCAGAAAGCCGAACGGTTCGATCTTGCGCAGCAGCAGGGCCTGCCGTTCCGGCAGCAGATCCATCAGCACCCGACCGCCGTCGAGGGGCGGAATCGGCAGCAGGTTGAACAGGCAGAGGATCACGTTGATATACAGGCCGAAAGCCGCCATCAGGCCGATCGGCTCGATAAAGCGCAGCAGGTCACTCCCTTCAGCCATGTGAGCGACCAGGCCGACGACGAAGCGGAGCAGAAAGGCGCAGAACAGAGCGAGCAGCAGGTTGGACATCGGTCCGGCCAGCGCCACCCAGAGCATGCTGCGCCGGTCGCGCCGCAAGTTGTTCGGGTTGACCGGCACCGGCCGTGCCCAGCCGAAGCCGAACACCAGCAGGGCCAGGGTGCCGATCGGATCGAGGTGGCGCAGCGGATTCAGGGTCAGCCGGCCGAGCAGACGCGCCGTCGGATCGCCGTAACGATCGGCCGCCAGCCCATGCGCCACTTCATGAATGGTGACCGCCAGCAGCGCCGGCACCAGCATGATCGATATTTTCAGCAGGATGCTTTCCATAAAACAATCTGGTATCCAGGATCCAGAATTCAGGATTCAGGATTCAGAAAAACATCAAAATCCGGAACCTTTCCGAATTTTGATGGCTGGCTCGCCAGGCTTGCGGCGTCACAAAGTCGCCAATATCTCCCATAGGAATCAGAGGGTTTCTCCTGAATCCTGGATACGGAATCCTCAATCCCGAATCCAGGAAACCTTCTGCTCCCCCGAACTCCCTCTCAACAACTACGCCAGGTTTAACAGATCACCTCACGACAGACAATCTTCTTTTGCCGCGCGGCGCAGGGCCAAGCGCGAGAGTTCTTCGATGCTGGTCGCACGGCCGTCGAGCTGGGCGCGGAACAGTTCGTCGAGGATCGCCTTGTAGGCCGGTCCCGGCGGAATGCCGAGCCGCGCCAGGTCGTGGCCGTTGATGAGCGGCTCGATCGACCGCAACTGACTGATGAACCGGGAAAGCCACTGGCGGACCTGCTCCTTGCCGGTTAGGGCCATCATGGTCAGCAGCAGTTCCGTCGGCAACGCCTCGAACCAGCGATAGAGACTGCTGTCGCGCGGTGCCGAGCGGGCATGGCGGCGCTCGAGCCGGCGCAGCAGCGCCAACGCCTCGTGGCGCTGTTCGGTAAGCAGTTGCAGCAACCGGGACGGCAGCTGCAGTCGCTCGGCGAACGAGCGGATGGCGGTCGTATCGAGCGGTGCGGTCAGCACCAGCAGATAGCAGAGCCAGGACTGACAGGAGCGACCGGTGTAGAGCAGCTCGTACCAGTCGATGGCCCGCCGCGTCTCGGCGAAGGGACGGCTGAATTCCTGACGACCGGCGAGACGCGGATGCAGCCCGGCCAGCAGATCGAGGGCGTACAGGCGTTCGATGGCCGGCAGCGGGTCGCGCTCGTTGAGAATGTTGCAGAGCTCGCTGTACAGGCGTTTACCGCTGACCTTGTCGAGCAGGCCGAGGCGCACCGCGCTGCGCAGCAGATGCTCGGTCTGCTTGCCGATGCTGAAGCCGAGCCGCTGTTCGAAACGCACCGCCCGGAACATCCGGGTCGGATCTTCGACGAAACTGAGGTTGTGCAGCACCCGGACGGCGCCCTCGCTGACATCACGCTGCCCGCCGTAGTAGTCGAGCAGTTCGCCGTGTCGGTCGGGATTGAGACAGATCGCCAGGGTGTTGATGGTAAAATCGCGCCGATAGAGATCCATCTTCAGCGAGGCGTGTTCGACATCGGGCAGGGCGCCCGGATGCAGGTAGAACTCCATGCGGGCCGAAGCGACATCGATCTTGAAACCGTCGGCATGGATGATCACCGCCGTGCCGAACTTGCGGTGGCAACGCACCCGACAGTTATGGTCGGCAGCAAACGCCTCGGCGAAGACGATACCATCCCCTTCGACGACGATATCGAGGTCGAGATTCTCCTGGTTGAGCAGCAGGTCACGGACAAAACCGCCGACTACATAGACGCTGACGCCGAGTTCGGCAGCGACTTCACCGAGGCGGGTCAGCTGCTGCTGTACACGACCCGGCAGGCGGTTGCGCATCAGGCGCCGCACCTGGTTCGGCTTGTACTGCTTGCCGCCGTGCGCCAGCAGTCCGGCGGCCCCGCCCCCCGGACGGGCGCCGCTGCCGCTCGCCATGTGCCGCAGCAGGTCGGTACGGGTCACCGCGCCGACCAGCAGGCCGTCGCGCACCACCGGCACGAAACGCTGGTTGCTCTCGACCACCAGGTTCTTCAGCACCTCAACCGGCGTCTGCGGTTCGACCGAGTGAAAATCGGTGAGCATGTACTCGCGGGCCAGCTGATCTTGCAGGCCGTGGTAGACCGCCTTGTCGACCAGTTGCCGGGTAATGACGCCGAGCACCCGGCCGGTTTCGACCACCGGCACGGCGTTGATATTGAAGCGCGACAGGGTGCGGTGGACGCTGGCGATGGTCTCGTCAGGGGTGACACTTTTCACCGGCGCCGACATCAGCTGACCGACCTGCCAGCTCGGCCGGACGTGACGCTGCAAGACCTGCGGCAGGCGTTCCAGGATCTGCAGCAACGTCTGGTCGCGCACGGTACACGAGGCGGCGGCAGCATGACCACCGCCGCCGAACTCGGCGAGGATCTCGCCGACCGGCACCGCCTCGACCCGCGAGCGCGCGATCATGAACACCCGGCTCTCCATGCGCACCGCCACGAACAGGGCATCGAGATTCTCCATCTCCTTGAGCTTGTGCACCAGGGTGGCGATATCGCTGACGAAATAGTCGATGGAGGCGTGGGCGACGGTCACATCGATGCCGTGGACATTGAGGACGCTCTGATTGGCGATCAGGTCGTTGAGCAGACGCACCTGGTCGCGGGTGAGATCCTGAACCAGCAGATCGGCGACGGTGTTGAGGTTGGCGCCGGCGTCGAGGAGAAAGGCCGCAGCCCGGTAGTCCGCGCCGGTGGTGGTGTTGAAGGTCAGGCTACCGGTGTCCTCGTAGAGGCCGAGCATCATCATGGTCGCCTCGTCCGGGGTCGGCACCAGGCCGCGCTCCATGAACAGCCGGCAGAAGATGGTGACCGTCGCACCGACCGGCTCGATGCACTGTACAGCGCCGCACAGATCACCCGGCCGCGGCGGATGGTGATCGTAGATATGCAGCTCGACCCCCGGACGGGTCGCGATCCTGGCAAACGGACCGATGCGGGCGCTCTGGCTGACATCGACCAGCACCAGCCGCTCGATACACTCAAGATCGATGTCGCGCAGCCGTTTGAAACCGTAGGCGTACTGGACGCTCTTCAGGAAGAACTGCCGCAGGCTGCGCTCCTGACCGCCGGGAAAGACCAGTTCGGCCTCCGGATAGAGCCGCCGCGCCGCGATCATCGAACCGAGGCAGTCGAAATCGGCATTGATATGGGTGGTGATGATGTCCATGGTCGTAAGGAGTGATCAGTGAGGAGTGAGGAGTTAAAGGACAGAATGCATCGTCCCCTCACCCCTCACTTCTTACGCCTCACGTCTTGAGGCTGCCGATCAACTCATTGATATCCGCCAGTCCTTCTGCAACCAGAAACGCTTCGATGCCGTCGATGATGCTGAGCATGGCGGCGGGATCGACGAAGTTGGCGGTGCCGACCTGGACCGCTTTGGCGCCGACAATCAGAAATTCGAGGGCGTCCATCGGCCGGATGATGCCACCGACGCCGATCACCGGGATCGACACCGTCTGCACCACCTGGTGGACCATGCGCACCGCCACCGGGCGGATCGCCGGGCCGGAGAGCCCGCCGGTGCGGTTGGCCAGACGCGGCCGGCGCGTATGCACGTCGACCGACATGCCGGTCAGGGTGTTGATGCAGCAGAGGGCATCGGCACCGGCCTCCTCGACCGCCCGGGCGACCACGCTGATGTCGGTGACATTCGGCGTCAGCTTGACGATCAGCGGCTTGCTGAGCCGTTTGCGGACCAGGGCGACGACCTCGGCCGCCGCTTTCGGATCGGTGCCGAAGACGATCCCCCCCTGCTTAACGTTCGGACAGGAAATGTTCAGTTCGACACCGGCCAGCTCCGGTATCTCGTCGAGCCGGCTGGCGACTTCGCCATATTCTTCCAGGGTATTGCCGAAGAAGTTGACGATCACCGGCGTGTTGATGGTGCGCAGAAACGGCAGCTTGTGTTTGATGAAGGCATCGACGCCGACATTCTGCAGGCCGATGGCGTTGAGCATGCCGCTGATGGTTTCGGCGATGCGCGGTGTCGGATTGCCGGCTTTCGGCTTGAGGGAGAGCCCCTTGGTCACCACCGCACCGATCTGCTCGAGATCGAGAAACGGTGCGTACTCCTCGCCGTAGCCGAAGGTGCCGGAGGCCGGCATCACCGGATTGCGCAGACGGATACCGGCGATCTCCACCGCCAGGTTGGGACGTTTGCTTGCGGTCTGTTGTTGCATCAGGCACAGCCTCCACAGGTTGTCTGCTCGCGACCGATAGCGCTCCAGTCGAGATATTCGGCCTTGAAAACCGGGCCGACCTTGCAGGTGCAGAGGTAGCTCGGTTTTTCGTCGGTGTGTCCCGCCCCCTTGACCACGCAGCCGAGACAGGCGCCGACGCCGCAGGCCATGAACTCTTCCAGCGACACCTGCAGCGGCGTTTTATGACGCAGACAGATGTCGCGCACCGCCTTGAGCATCGGCATCGGTCCGCAGGCGTAGACTTCGGCGTCCGGGTACTTCTGCAGCTTGCGCTCGAGCACCCGGGTAACCAGGCCCTCTTCGCCGAGGCTGCCGTCGTCGGTGGAGACATAGGTCTCAACGCCGAGACGTTCGAATTCGGTCACCGCCAGGATATCGTCGCGGCTGCGCCCGCCCATCAGCAGGCGCACCGTCTCGCCGGCCTGCACCAGTTCGCCGGCGAGCATGAACAGCGGCACCAGCCCGATGCCGCCGCCGACCAGGATGCGGGCCCGACCGGACGAACGCAGATCGAAACCGTTGCCGAGCGGCCCGAGCAGTTCAACCCGGTCCCCTTCGTGCAGTTCGGCCATGATGGTGGTGCCGCGGCCGATCACCTTGTAAAGGATCTCGACATACTCCTTCGGCGGCAGGCCGTCACAGTCGGCCGGCAGGAAACCGGTGCGGAAGATGCCGAACGGCCGACGCAGCAGCGGCGGCAGCGAACGCTGCACGCGGAACATGACGAACTGCCCCGGATGGGCCCTGACGCCGAAACCGGGCGCCAGAATCCGCATCCGGTAGTAGCCCGGCGAAATCTCCTCGTTGGACAGAATGATCGTTTTGTAGTTTTTCATGATGTGGTTGGATCCTCAATGTCGTGTGAAGGTCCGGTTCACTGCGAGGGCTGGTTGACTGCGGTCGGGGCTGGGGGCTGGTTAAGGTCAAAAACAGCCCCCACTTCTCAGTCCCCGGCTCCCGCCTCCAGCCCCATCAGCAAAGCATCCTCGCCATCGGCGTAGTAGGCCCGACGGCGGCCGACGGTGCGGAAGCCGAACCGCTCATACAGGGCGATGGCGCTCTGGTTACCGGCGCGCACCTCGAGCCAGGCCGACTGCATGCCGAGCCGGCGGCTGCGCTGCAGGACGTGCGCGATCAGGCGCGCGGCGATCCCCCGGCGCCGGAAACGGGGGTCGGTGGCCAGGTTCTGGATCTGCAGTTCGCCGGCGATCAGCCAGGAGCAGAGAAACGCCGCCGGCTGTTGCCGGCAGAGATAGAGGTCGATGCAGGCGGCCGGATTGCCGAGTTCGTCGGCAAACTGCCCGGGTGTCCACGGATGGGCCTGACTGGCTGATTCGATCCGGCACAAACCGTCCAGATCGGCCAGCGTCGCCCGGCGCAACAAGTCGTCCGCCGGCAACGCCAGACGACCAGCCTCCTCCGCAACGGCACTGTCAGGGCAAGACGGCATGACCAACAACATCCTTTCCGGGCGAACATCTTATGCCAGCCCCCGTGCCGAGTAAAGGAGAGATTGCCGGCTGTTTAGCAATTGACATCGCGCAACCTGGTGCTTTATTTATGATGACCTTTTCGCTTTCAGGAGAGCCATCTTGTCTGACAAATCTGGCATGACTTACAAGGAAGCCGGCGTCGATATTGAAGCCGGCAACCGTTTCGTCGAGTTGATCAAGCCGCTGGTCAAATCGACCAGCCGTCCCGAGGTGCTCGCCGATATCGGCGGCTTCGGCGGGCTGTTCAAGCTCAACACCCAGAAGTACCGCGACCCGGTGCTGGTCTCCGGCACCGACGGTGTCGGCACCAAGCTGAAACTCGCCTTTCAGCTCGACCGCCACGACAGTGTCGGTATCGACCTGGTTGCCATGTGCGTCAACGACATCATCGTCCAGGGGGCCGAACCGCTCTTTTTCCTCGACTACCTCGCCACCGGCCGGCTCGCCCCGGAGAAGGCCGCGCAGATCGTCAAGGGGATCGCCGAAGGCTGCCGTCAGGCCGGCTGCGCCCTGATCGGCGGCGAGACTGCGGAGATGCCCGGCATGTACGCCGACGGCGAATACGATCTGGCCGGCTTCACCGTCGGCGTGGTCGAGCGCGATGCCATTATCGACGGCTCGTCGATCCAGGTTGGCGACCAACTGATCGGCATCGCCTCCAACGGCCTGCACTCCAACGGCTACTCCCTGGCGCGCAAGATCATCGCCGAACGGGTCGATGGCGGCCTGGAGGCGAAAGTGGCGGAGTGCGCCGAGCCCCTCGGTGAGCTGCTGCTGCGACCGACCCGCATCTATGTCAAAACCGTCCTCAACCTGCTGCGCGATTTCCAGATCCACGGCATGGCACACATTACCGGCGGCGGCCTGCCGGAGAATCTGCCGCGCATCCTGCCGCACCACTGCCGCGCCCTGATCCGCCGTGATGCCTGGCCGAAACTTCCCCTGTTCGAGCTGCTGCGCACTGCCGGCCAGGTCGAAGAGGCTGAGATGTACCGCACCTTCAATTACGGCATCGGCATGGTGCTGGTCGTCCCCAAGCAGAGCGTCGAGGACGTGCTGCTGCGCCTGTCCGGCCTGCAGGAGCAGGCCTGGCGGATCGGCGAAATTGCTTCTTCCGCCGACGATTTACCGTCACTGCAGCTGGTTTGAAGGCAGGAGCCCGCCTTCACCAAGGCGATGGCGGACAAGTTGGGGGCTGGAGACGATGATGTCACGTAGTAAACTTCTGCGCCTGGGCGTGCTCGCTTCCGGCGGCGGCAGCAACCTGCAGTCGATTATCGACCGCTGTCACGACGGTAGCCTCGCTGCGGAGATCACCCTGGTGCTCACCAACAGACCGGACGCCGGGGCGCTGCAGCGAGCGGCACGTGCCGGCATCGCTCACCAGTGCATCGACCATCGTCAGTTCAGCGATCGCGAGGCGTTCGACCGGGCGATGATCGACGCCCTTCGGGGAGCGGGTGTCGAATTGGTGGTGCTGGCCGGCTTTATGCGCATCATCACCCCGCAGTTCCTCGACGCCTTCCCGCAGCGGGTCATCAACATCCATCCGGCCCTGCTGCCGGCCTTCCCCGGCCTGCATGTCCAGCAGCAGGCGATCGACCACGGCGCCCGCTTCTCCGGCTGCACCGTCCATTTCGTCGACAGCGGTGTCGATACCGGGCCGATCCTCATCCAGGCGGTGGTGCCGATCCTGCCGGACGACGACGCCGACAGTCTCGCCGCGCGCATTCTGGAACAGGAGCACCGCATTTACCCACGTGCAATCCAGCTGATCGCCACAGGACGGGTGCGTATCGACGGCCGCAAAGTCATCATCGACCCGCCATCAGCCCCGTCGGTCGAGGCGTTGGTCAATCCGTCACTCACCGGCTAAAGGCCGGAATCCGAGCCCCTGAAGACATGAAAACACCGATCCTGGTCAGCGCCTGCCTGCTCGGTATCGCCTGCCGTTACGACGGCCGCAGCAAGCAAAACCCGGCCGTGCTCGCCTGGCTCGCCGAACAGGAGCTGACGCCGATCCCGGTCTGTCCCGAACAACTGGCCGGCCTGCCGACTCCGCGGCTGGCGAGCCGCTTTGCCAGCGAAGACGGTCCCGCCGTCCTGAACGGCCAGGCCGATGTCGTCACCCATGACGGGCAAACACAGACTGAAGCCTTTATCCGCGGAGCCGACCAGACCCTGGCGATCGCCCACCTGTGCGGCTGCCGGACCGCGCTGCTCAAGGAGCGCAGCCCCTCCTGCGGCGTCCGGCAGATTGACCGTAACGGCGCGATCGTCCCCGGCCAGGGCGTCACCACCGCCCGCCTGCAGACCGCCGGGCTGGACGTGTTTAGCGAAGAGCAGCTGCTTAGCCACGTTCGAGGGTGCCATGGCTGTTGAATCGGTTAATCGTTCAAAAAAACAGCTTTTCAGGCCGAACCCAGATTCCCTAGCCAACGAATCAACGATTCAACAATTCAACGCATCAACGGGTTCATCTCCGCATTTTTTTCACGACAGACCGCAACTCCCCTCTTGCATTGCGGAAACTTTCGTGTTAGAAGTTTGCGTTCAAAATGTCAGGGAGGAGTAGAGCGATGGCAAACGTCTGTGAAGTCTGTGGCAAGAAACCGATGACCGGCAACAATGTCAGTCATGCTCATAACAAGACCAAGAAGGTTTTCAAACCGAACCTGCAGAGAGTGCGGTCGGTGGAAAACGGCGCCATGCGCCGGGTCAAGGTCTGCACCCGCTGCATCCGGTCCGGAGCGGTCAAAAAGGCCAGCTGACCTTAACTGGTTACCTGAACAAAAAAAACGGGGCGCCTGCACGGCGTTCCCGTTTTTTTTCGTGTCTTCGACCTCTCCCCTCACGCCTCACGCCTTCAACCAGTCCCTGCCTCTAACCGACCGCGATCCCGTCGATCTCCACCGCCGCCCCTTTCGGCAAAGCGGCGACCTGCACGCAGGCGCGCGCCGGCGTCGTGCCAGTGAAAAACGAGGCGTAGATCTCGTTGACCATGGCGAAGTCAGCCAGGTCGGTCAGATAGATGGTCGTTTTGACCAGGTCGGCATAGTCGAGACCGGCCGCGGCGAGCACGGCACCGAGGTTGACCATCACCTGACGGGTCTGTGCCGCGATATCGCTGTTTACCAGTTCACCGCTGGCCGGATCGAGAGGGATCTGCCCGGAGCAGTAAACGGTCTGTCCCGCCCTCACTGCCTGGGAATAGGGGCCGATCGCCGCCGGCGCCGCCGCGGTGCTGATCTGCTGTTTCATGTGTGACCTCCATGTGATCTGCGATTTTCGGCGCAAGCTGACCCGTACCCGGGAAGAGCGGCGCCGGCGCTTTGTCTTACGCCAAGTCTCATTCGACGTCAAGTCGTGATGACGGCACGCATCGATCCCCGTCTGGATGAGTGCGCAGCAGCGGCAAGCGGGGTCGTCAATGGCGCGGTTCTCTCCCCTGTGCCATGCGTTTCTCTATCTGCCTGTTATACTTCACTAACATCGGCTCATTCACCGACAGGCCGGCAGATGTCACATCCCGATCTCATCCTTCTGCACCCACCCAGCGTCTATGACTTTCGTCAGGAAGCGATCCTGTACGGTCCGATCAGCGACCTGATCCCCTCGTCGCCGGTTTTCGAGATGTACCCGCTCGGTTTTCTGACCATGACCAGCTACCTCGAAGCGCGTGGCGTCAAGGTACGCATCGTCAACCTGGCACTGCGCATGATGAACGACCGCCGTTTCGACGTCCCGACCTTCCTGGCCGGCCTGCGTCCGAGGGCGTTCGGCATCGACCTGCACTGGCTGCCGCACGCCCACGGCGCCATCGAAATCGCCAGAATTCTCAAGCGGCTCCACCCCGACATCCCGATCGTTTTCGGCGGGCTGTCGGCCAGCTACTTCCATGAGGAGTTAATCGGCACTCCGGAAGTCGATTTCATCCTGCGCGGCGATGCTGTCGAACCGTTGCTGCATCAGCTCCTCGATCATCTCGGCGATGCGCAGGCGTGCGCCGCCATCCCCAACCTGACCTGGAAGAGTGCGCACGGCGAGGTACACGTCAACCCGCTGAGCTTTGTCCCCGACCAGATCGACTACGCCGACATCGGCCCCGAGCAGATGATCCGCATGGTCGTACGCCATCGCGACCTGCAGAGCGTTCTGCCGTTCAACGGCTGGTGGCAGAATCCGATCACGGCGGTGTTCACTGTCAAGGGCTGCGCCCATCAGTGTGTCACCTGCGGCGGCTCCCACCAGGCCAACAGCCTGCTGAACAGGCGGACGGCGCCGACCTTTCGCAGTCCGCGCAACCTGGTCGACAACATGCTGGCGATCAGCCGCATCTCGCGCGGGCCGATCTTCCTGGTCGGCGATCTTCAGCAGGCCGGCACCGGCTACACTGGCGAGGTGTTCGACCTGCTGCACGCCAGCGGCATCCGCAACGAAATCGTCTTCGAACTGTTCAGCATGCCGCCCGCAGGCTTTCTGCAACGCATCGATGCGTCGGTGCGCAACTGGAGTCTGGAACTCTCGCCGGAAAGCCACGACGAACAGGTCCGTCGTCGCCAGGACCGGCACGTCTTCTACAGCAATGCCGAGATGGAAGCAGTGATCGAAACCGCTCTCGGTCTGCGCTGCCACCGGGTCGATCTTTTTTTCATGATCGGCCTGCCGGGGCAGAGCAAGGATTCGGTGATGCAGACCATCGATTACTGCGCACAGCTGTTCTCAACCTGCGATCGCCGCCTCTCCTGCTTCATCTCGCCGATGGGACCGTTTCTCGATCCGGGCAGCTTCTGTTTCGAAGGCTCCGGCACCAACGGCTACCGGCTGCTCGCCCATACCCTCGCCGAGCACCGGCAGCTGCTGTTACAGCCGTCCTGGAAACAGATTCTCAACTACGAGACTGACTGGATGAACCGCGACGAACTGGTCGAGTCGACCTATGTCGCTGCGGAACGACTCAATCAGCTGAAAATGACTCATGGCCGGATCGGTCGTCGCCGCGGCCGGGCGATCGCCCAGCGCATCGTGCGTGCCCGGGAACTGGAAGCCCGTCTGAGTTGCAGCGAGCAGGCTGATCTCGATGCCGCGTCCCGACAGCTGCTGCGCGGCGAGATTCACGAGTTCAGCGTCTCCACCGTCTGCGACAAGCAGGAACTGTTCTGGCGCCGGCACCTGCTCAACTTCCGCTGGGGGGCGATCGCACGGATCGTCGCCGACGAACTGCTCAAAAGCCCGACGCAACAGCCTTGACCACCGGTCACTGACTGCCTATAATACAGAGCAATTTGCCGAAGTGGTGGAACTGGTAGACACGTCGGTCTCAAAAACCGATGGGCTCAGCCCGTGCCGGTTCGATTCCGGCCTTCGGTACCAACAAGAAGAAATGGCCCCTGATTCGTCAGGGGCTTTTTCTTTGTCCAATGCGATCCAAAAATGTCAAAATCAATCCAAATACATCTTTATTTTCAGTTATTTAAGGAATAGAATCAAACCTGCCATCAATCGCTTCCTCTCGTCAAACCGTCCATTCCCGCACCATATCATCTTTTGACCTCCGGCACATTCCGGGGAAGGATTTTTCAAAATTTTGCCCTCGACCAAAATTTTCTTTCCCTGGAGGCAAAATTTTCATACCCAAAGCATCCGTCCCGCTCACAAGTCGGCGCGCTGTTCCGGGCGATTAACGGCTTCGACAGCAGTCCAACCGTCAAGGCTGCCCCGCGTCGACTCGGCTATAACGGGCAAGAGTTTGTCAGCCACGGCTGGCGGGCGATCTTCCGCACTCTTGCCGACGAGATCCTTCAGGAACGGATCGACATCATCGAGGCCCAGCTGGCCCACCAAGTTTCCGACGCCCTCGGCCGGGCCTACAACCGCACCAGCTTCCTGAAAGAACGCCGGGATCTGATGAACCGCTGGGGAAACTATCTGTACGGGATAAAATCCGGGGCGAAGGTTATTCCGTTGAAGCGTAGCAAGGGGTGATTGATCGACCACGATTCAGCAGACGGAGACAGATAAAACTCAATCCCCTGGCCGCGTCCCTCATCAAGCTACGATCTTCTCCAGAATTTTCCCGACATAGGCCGGATCATCTTTTTGAAACAGGAGATTGCTGGCCTCAAAATCTTCAAGCGTCCAGGTATCATCCCACCAACCGCCATCTTTGTAAGGCGTCGTTGAGACGATAAAGGAGTTCAACACCACGTCTTTATCCGCCAGCTGAGCCTCGATCTCTTTGACGTTTTTATGGAATTGAATCTTGTGGTCTTTCAGACCATTCAGATTACGTATCCCCTTGGGATCAACAAAGGTCACATACTGCTTGCCGCCGACAACCAGCCAGAGGATAAAGTCCGGATAGAATGGAGACTTTTCGGTATGCACGCCAAGACCTTTCCCCTTGCTCTGATTACGCAACAGGTAAAGCTCTTTCCCTTCAAAGAAAGCGGCGTGTGAGTGATAGAACTCTCGCAGGTCACAGACAAAATCCTTCTCGCCGTCATTCAGATGCACCGGTGCAACCTGCACGCCAGATGTGCCCGCGATATGGATCAGCGGGCCATACAGGTGGCGGACGAAATTGAAGCTGGTCAGCACGCTCTGTCTTGCTTCCAGATCCTTGAGCTTGCCGGTCTGCACAGCAATTTTGAGTTGCTTCAGCTTTTCCAGGACGTCCAGATGTTCATTCTTGTCGAGACTGAATCTATACCCAGTGGTTCCATCGGCCTCCCGGACGAGCCCGAATTCTTCCTCTGTGAGCTCCGCATATTCCGAATGGGCGCTTTCCCATCTGGTCTGCTGAGCAGTAAAAAACGCTTCGCAATATTTTTTGAGGAGCGCAGCGGCAATCTCCTGCCAGCGCAGAATGCGTTTGAAATCATCGCTGCCGGTGAACAGTAATTCTTCGGCGGGGATCAGCAGCTTGTACCAGCTGTCGTCAGCCAAAAGCGCTGGAATCGCCTCTCGGGTCAAGGTCAGGTTGTACCAGGAACGTTCGTTCTTGAACTTCTGCAGCTCAAACCAGAGCCGATCCAGATCCATAAAGGCAATATTGGCGGCTGTCAGCCGATGATGATTCTTCTGCAGGATAGTCAGCGGCGCCTTTTTATCGCCGCTCTTCATAGCCTGAATCTTCGGATACCAATCGAGAACCACTCTGACACCATTGGCAGCGGCCCCGGTCAAGACCGGTCTGGGAGCCTGCCGCTTGAAGCTCATCCCCTTCTTGACCCGAATCACCTTCAAATTTTTACCGTTCAGGTTCTTCAGTACGGGGAGGAAAAATTCCTCAACATCTTCGGCGCCGGTTGGCAGACCCTCTTCTTCGAGATACTGCCGGAAGGTCTGCATGTAGTTGGCTTGCACGCCAAACACGTTCAAGGTCTCCAGCATGCGGATGAACTTTGGTGAACGCTGCTCTGTCTCGGGTCGACTGCTGCGCTTCAGCGAAAAATCTTTCCCCTTCAGGCGGACACCGCGTCCAAACAGCTGGATAATCTCCGAGCCTTCGCTCTTGCCGACATTCATCAGTCCCATCGTGCTGACCCGCCAGCAACTCCAGCCCTCCATGAACTTCTTCGAGCCGATCAGGATATTGACCGCAGAATCCCTGTGATTAAGCTCGCGGAAGAGCGAGGTCGCAAACTCCTTTTGCACCACCGACAGACCCTGCTCCTCGCACAGTTTGAGCAGGGCACTGTCGTCACCGACATTAATCACGCCGAAACAGTCGTTGTCGCCCAGCTTCAGCCCGATCTCGCCACCGACGCCCTTCAGATTTTCCAGATGCAGCTCGGCACCGGCGACCGAACAGTTGAACAAGGTCGTCAGAATGGAGCTGAATGCTTCCTCGGCGGTCACACCTTTGGATTGCAGATACTGAAAGGTTTTATGGAAGATGTCCTGCCCACGCTCATCCAGCAGACCGGCCGAGCCCTCCATCAGCCGTTTCAGGTTGGCGATACTGCCGGCCCTGTCTTTTACAAACGACTGCAGAAACAGCAGGATATCGACGACATCAGAGACCTGCCGTTTATTGATCGTGCGCACGGCGTTGACGCTGCCGCCGACAAACACCCAGAGCGGTTTTTCCAGCAGGTAGGGTTCAAACTCCTGTTTCTTGTCGGCAAAGAGAGCCTGTTGCTGATAAAACGCCAGCAAACAGGCGGTCAGATACCGCTGCCGAATCGCTTCGTCAGAGTCATCGGCCAGATTGAGAATCGAGTAATGCTTGCCGTAGTCGTCGCCGTGAAAATATTTGTACGAATAATCAAACAGGATGCACTTGGCGTATTCCCCCGACAACTCCTGATTTCCGGCCACCGCCTGACCGAAAGTCGCTGAATACTCGAAGGAGAAACCCTGCTCGCTGAGCTTGTTGCGCTTGTCCATCCAGTCCTTGCCACTGGCGCCACGATGGCCCTCATCGACAAGTACCAGGTTGTTCCCCTCAAAGGCATCGATGGCGACCGTTTTCTCGCCCATCTCATCTTTGAGCTTGTGAATGTCGATGATCTCGATCTGCTTGCCGGTAAAAAGCGTCGCGCCATCCTTATCGAACAGTTCGGCTTTCAGGCCTGACAGCTTGAACTCGCCGAGATGCTGCCGGGAGAGCCCTTCGTTCGGGGTCAGCAGGATGATCCGGTTCAGTTCGTTCTGCCGCCCATGCTTTTGCAGGTAGTGCTGATACTGCAGAATATTGACATGCATCAGCAGGGTTTTGCCGGAACCGGTCGCATTCCAGAACGCCAGTTTCTTCAGTTCGTCGCGCTCAAAGGCCGTGACCTGATCACGCGCCGGCCGGCCCTCGTTGAAGACTGTCACATGGGCATTCAAGGCTTCAAGCAGAGCATCGGCATCGGTAAAATAACGATCCAGATAGATCTCGGTCAGCAGCAGCGCCAGATACTGAAAATACTTCCACGCAACCCTGGGTTCGCGCTTGCCGGCGATGGCCTGGGTGTGGCTGAAGATATTCTCGTCATAAGCGAGCAGAAGATCGTTATTCAGCTCTTGCCGTTCAAAGAGCCGCTCGGTGATCCGATAATAAAAACGGGAGATATTGTTCTCGTCGTACCCTTCGCCGGCGTCGCGCATGATGCCGTAAAACTCATCAATACCGCTGACTTCGAACAACGACAACAGCCACTGGTTCAGAACCAGCCGTTTATCAAATTTCAAGGGAACAGCTTTGGTTTTAGCTGGTTTTTTAGCCACTTTTTACCTCATCTTTGTGTACAGTCCAATAGCGTCAAACTCGCTTGTGTAAAGCAATAGGCCCTATTGCTTTACACAAGCTTTGTGACGATAAAACGTCCCTGAAATCATGCTTCGTCCAGCACCTCTAAAGCTGCCAGCCACTCATTGAAATGGCGACACTTTTCGCGCATGACCTCCAGGCCGATCTGGCTTGCGACCTCTGGACCTGCCGCAGCCTTATCACCCGCATAGGACGATAATTCCTTGATAATTCTCTTGGATGGCGCCGTCGCGGGATCACCATTAATCAACTCTGGATTCCCGATAGCATCGGCAACTTCGATCAAACGCCTGATCCGGTGCTGCTGATCGGGATAATAAAAAATCAATTTCCCTGGGTCGGCAAAAAGAAGTGCTTCAAATTCGTGCAGCT
>JAVVDS010000015.1:0-57336 GCA_032251295.1 Desulfuromonadales bacterium
ATACAAAACCTCTGGATGCCCGCCACCCGACTCAAGCCTTCGAGTACAGGCTTCGCGGGTATGCTGACTTTTCGCGGTTGCATCAAGTATGATTCAATCATATTGTCAGGAGGTGTGATGCGAACGATTACGGCCACTGAATTAGCACGCAATCTTCGCCAGGTGCTGGACCGTCTGGCAACGGAGCCGGAAGAAATCATTATTGAGCGGAACAGCCGCCAGATTGGACGCTTACTCCCCCGACCCGGAAGCATGACGGCTTTAGAGGCCGTGGCCGATCTGTATCATACTCTACCGGAAGCAGCCGGCCATGACTGGTTGCAGGATAGCCGCAAAACTGATCTGGGTGAAACCCTGGCAGCCGAGAGCCGTGATCCGTGAGATTCCTGATAGACACTATATCTGGATTGATGTGGAGCAGGGGCTATTGTCTCCGGCAGACGTCGCCTCTGTCACTGGCAACGCGCCAGAAGGCGACACTCTGCTGCACCATCGAACAAAACAACCTTGCAGATTGATGATGATATCACTAAAATACATGGCATGTACTGCGAACGCCTGCTAACTCAACGGATCGTGCAGCTGTCACAGACATTCCCGGTGACGGTGGTCAGTGGTGCCCGACAGGTCGGTAAAACAACCCTGCTCAGACACCTTTTCCCCGGTTACGATTATGTCGTGTTCGATCCGAGCATCGATATCGAGCAGGCCCGCAAAGAGCCTGACTTGTTCCTGCAGAATCACCCTCCGCCCGTCATCCTTGATGAAATCCAGTACGCTCCGGAGGTGGTTGCGGCGCTGAAACGCGCGGTGGACCGTACTGCGGCCAGACCTGGCCAGTATCTGCTGACAGGCTCCCAGCAATGGCAGGTGCTGAAAACCCTGGCCGAAAGCCTTGCCGGCCGGGCCGCTTTTGTCGATCTCCTCGGCCTGTCCCTGCAGGAACTGGCTGGCGTGTCCAGTGGCTGGCTGAATCGCTGGTTACAGGAGCCAGACGCCTTCCTTGCAGGATGTCGTAACGCCGACTACAGCCCGCTGCGCTTGAACCGCTGGCTGTGGCGTGGCAGCCTGCCGGGTCTATTGACGGTGCCCGATGGTCTGGTAGGTGACTTCTGGGCCGGTTATCACCGAACCTATGTGGAACGGGATGCCCGTCTCCTCGGTGAAATTTCCGACTGGCAGGAGTTCGGCCGGTTTTTCGGCCTGGTCTGCGCCTTGACGGCCCAGGAGATCAATTACAGCCAGCTCGGCCGGGAAATCGGCATGACCCCGCAGACCGCGCGCCGCTGGCTGGCCGTTCTCGAAGGCACCTTTCAGTGGTTTTCGCTGCCGGCCTTTGCCGGCAACCCGCTCAAGCGGGTCTCGCAGCGCCCCAAGGGGTATCTTCTCGACACCGGTCTGGCTTGTTACAGTGCCCGTATTTCCAGCGCCGCCACCCTGGCATCGCACCCGATGTACGGGGCTCTGTTCGAGAGTGCGATGGTGCAGGAGCTGTTCAAGCAGACAGCTTTCCTGTCGGTCAAACCTGCCTTTTATCACTGGCGCTCGACCGGAGGTGCGGAGGTCGACCTGGTGCTGGAACGCGATGATGTTCTCTATCCCGTTGAGTTCAAACTGACCGCCAACCCCGGGAGACATGACCTCTCCGGGCTGCGGGCATTCAGGGCTGCCCACGAACCGCGCCGAGTGGCAATGGGAGCGCTGGTCTGTGCCGTTGAAAAACCGCGGCTGCTGAGTGACGATGTCCTGGCGATCCCCTGGAATATTCTCAATTGACCAATTCCTAAACGGCAAGGTAGGGAACATATCGTGAAAACAATACTCACATACGGCACCTTCGACCTCCTCCATGTCGGCCACATCCGCCTGCTGGCGCGCGCCAGAGCCCTCGGCGACCGACTGATCGTCGGCCTTTCCACCGACGAATTCAACGCCATCAAACACAAAAGCTCCTTCCTCCCCTTTGAGCAGCGCAAGGAGATCCTCGAAGCGGTTCGCTATGTCGACAGGGTGATTCCGGAGACCTGCTGGGAGCAGAAGGTGACCGATATCCGGGAGCACGGCGTCGATCTCTTTGTGATGGGCGATGACTGGGCCGGCGAGTTCGATTTTCTGAAAGAACACTGCGAGGTGATCTACCTGAGCCGGACCCGGGATATTTCCTCGTCGTTTCTCAAGAAGCAGGTCAATCCCCCGAAGTCATCCTCCTGACTCTTTTCTGCCGCAAACGGCCTGGACCTGCACAGATGCCCCTTCCGAAGCTCATCATCGAAGTTCTCCTCAGCCTCCTCGACAACCTCTTCTACGGACTGTCGTATCTGGTGCCGAAATCGCCGCGCATCTGGATCTTCGGCTCGATGTTTGGTGAAAAATACGCCGATAACAGCAAGTATTTCTATGACTATGTGCGCCGCGAGCACCGGGAGATCCGTGCCGTATGGCTGTCACGCAGCCCACGGACGGTCGCGGCGATCAGGGAGAGGGGAGGCGAGGCGTACCGTTTCTACAGCCCGGCCGGAACCTGGCTCGCCATGCGTGCCGCCGCCGGCTTTATCTCGCACAGCGTCATCCGCGATTTTCGGCCGTTTGTTCTGGGTCGCAACACCCTGCTGGTCAACCTCTGGCACGGTATCCCCCTGAAACGGATTGCCAAGGATGACGAAGTCTCCGATATCCGCAACCAGCCGACGTTTCGCCTGGCCCAGGCATTCTCCCGCCTGCTCTGTCCGAGTTTTCGCCGCGACCCTGATCTGACCATCGCCTGCTCGGACGAGGACCGCCGTTCCTTCAGCTCCGGGTTTCGGGTGCCGGCGGAGACTGTTGTGATCACCGGCTACCCACGCAACGATGCCATGTCCTGGACTGTCGGGAACGATCTTCCGCCCACAGCCCGTTTCATCGGCATCTACATGCCGACCTTCCGGGGGCAGGAGGGGACGGCCTGCGACTTTTTTGAACCGTTCGGCTTCGATGCCGTTGCCGTGAACACCTGCCTGGAACAGCTCGATGCCCACCTCTACCTGAAACTGCACCATTTCAACCGGCCCGGCGACCGGATCATGGCGGAGATCGCCGCCGCCCCGCGCATCTCGTTCTTCCCCAAGGACGACATCTATGAAGAGATGGCGCAGATCGATTTTCTGATCACCGACTACTCCAGCATCTACTTTGACTATCTGCTGACCGGCCGCTCGCTGATCTTTGCCCCCTTCGATGTGGACGATTTCAACCGCCGGACCCGCACCTTTTACTACGACTACGATGAGGTCACTCCCGGACCCAAGGCGCGCAGCTGGCCTGAGGTCTGCACGTGCATCCGCGAAGCCATCGAGCAACCGGACCGGTACGCGGCGCAGCGCCGGGCGGTTGCCGAGCGGTTTCACCGCTTTCGGGACGGCGAGAGCTGCCGGCGGGTCCATGCCGAAGTCAACCGCCGGCTGCAACGATGCTGACGCTGGAGCGATACCTCGCCTCAGAGCCGGAGACCTGCCCTGGCTGTCGGCAGCCGGTCAGGCAGGTCGTCTATGTCTGGCGCGATGGGGCCTCGTCCGCGCAGATCTTCCGCTGTGACCAGTGCTGTCTGATGTTTTTGCGTCCGCTGCTGCTCGACCGGCTCGACGATCGGCAGATGAACCATATCGACACCGCCGAGATGTATAATCTCTCCCTGGTAAAAGCGGCCTATATCAATCTGTTTCTGAAAAGAGAGGCGGCCAGGGTCCGCGAGCTTCTCGGGAGGAGGGCGTTGCGGCTGCTCGATATCGGCTGCGGCACCGGCTGGATGACCCATCTGTACGCCCGGCACGGTTTCCGGGTGGTCGGTCTGGAGCCGTCACCGGTCAGGGCCGAAGTCGCTGCCGACCGCTACGGGATCGAGGTGGTTCGCGACTACCTTGAAAACACGGAGTTCCACGGTGAATTCGATGTGGTTGTCATGCGCCATGTCCTCGAACATTTCGCTGAGCCGGCCGCCGCCCTGCATAAGGCGCGCGAAGCACTGGCCGAAGGGGGGCTGCTGCTGGCGACCGTACCGAATATCGACAGCCTCGGCCGCTCGGTCTTCGGCGCCAACTGGTCGTGGGGTCTGCCCCACCATTGCCAGTTCTTCAACCCGCAAGCGTTGACCGCTCTTCTCGACCGCTGCGGTTTCGAGCTGCTGCATCTCACCCGGACGCCGTCGCCGTTTTACACCCCGAGCAGCGTCATGCGCAAATATCCCGGTTCCCGGCTCGCCCGGCTGGTCGGCTCCCGGAGACTCCTGGCGACCCTCGCCCTGGCGCCGCTACCGTTATGCGGCTGGCTGATCGGCCGTGGCGACAACCTCAACGTCATCGCCCGACGATGATTGGTGCCTGGTAAGCCGCTAAGTCCACGAGCGCCCCGGAATCGAAACCGGCAGGAGGCACCCAGCGAATCTGCTCGGCAACCTTTACCGAAACTCGTCGCCAGGACTGTTGCCGATTGCGTCGGTTTGCACTACACTACGGGAGCCTGAAAGGGCTTGAACATCAATCATCAGGGGAGAAATGCCATGCCAGAACCAGGAAGAACTCCGTTGCAGATCGATCTGCGCCGACATCTGCGGGAAAATGATGAGGATCGCGACCTGACCCGCCTGATCTGCGAGATTGCCGATGCGTCCAAGTATATCATCAATGCGATCCGCACCGGCGATCTGGGGGTGGCGGGGACCTCCAACCTGTACGGCGAAGAGCAGCTCGCCCTCGATGTCCTCTCTGACCGGATTATCATCAAGCGCCTGCGGCATTCCGGGGTCGTTGCCAACCTGGTTTCCGAGGAGAGCGGCGAGATCGTCGAGGTCGACCCCGACTGCGAGCACAAGTTCTCGGTCGCCTTCGACCCTCTCGACGGTTCGTCCCTGGTCGACGTCAACCTCGCCGTCGGCACCATCGTCTCGATCTACAAGGGGTGCGACCTGCTGCAGCCGGGACGCAACCAGGTGGCGGCCATGTACATTCTCTACGGACCGCGCACCACTCTGGTCTACTCGACCGGCAAGGGGGTTCACGAGTTCGGCATGAACAGCCTGATGGAATATACGCTGAACTATGAAAACATCCGCATGGCCGGACCGGCCAGGATCTATTCGCCGGGCGGGCAGCGCAGCAAGTACACGCCCGGCACGGAAAAGTTCGCCCAGTATCTGGAAAACAACGGTGCCAAACTGCGCTATTCAGGCGGGTTTGTGCCCGACATCAACCAGGTGCTGCTCAAACGCGGCGGCCTGTTCATGTACCCTCACCTGAGCGATGCACCGGACGGCAAGCTGCGTCTTCTCTACGAACTGAACCCCATGGCTTATCTGATCGAGCAGGCTGGCGGCGCCGCATCGACCGGTCGGCAACGGATCCTCGATATCGAGCCGGAGCGGGTCGACATGCGCGCCCCGATCTTCATCGGCACCCGGGAAGCGGTCGCCATGGCCGAGACGCTGATCGCCGAGGAAGAGGGGTAGAGGAGGTGCGATGAACACCTGGCATCGAGTGAAAAATCAGCTGCTGGCACGTTTGGCGACGCGCTTCCCCGCGATCGGAGAGCGCTTTGCTGCCAACTATCAGGCGCAGCAAAGTTCCGGCGAGATCCCGTGGACCGAGCCGGCCAAACCGTTGCGCCAGGCGAAGCTGGCCCTGGTGACCACTTCGGGGATCCATCATCGTCAGCAGCCGCCGTTCGACATGCACGACGTTGATGGTGATCCGAGCTACCGGGTGCTCGACGGCGACAGCCTGTTCGCCGATTTTCAGATCACCCACGACTATTACGATCACAGCGACGCCGATCGGGATCCCAATATCATCCTGCCGCTGGAGCCGCTGCGGCAGCTGGTCGCTGAAGGTGTGCTCGGCAGTCTGGCCAAAAGCCATTATGCCTTCATGGGGCATATCGACGGCCGCCACATCAACACCCTGGTGGCCGTGACCGCCCGGGAGGTGGCGAATCGGCTCAAGGCCGATCAGGTCGACCTGGTGCTGCTGACCCCCGCCTGAGGGATCTGCAATCAATCCGTGGGATTGATCCAGAGAGAGATTGAAAAGGTCGGGATCGCTACTGTCGGGATTTCCATCGTCCGGGAGTATGCGGAGAAAGTTCAGCCGCCGCGCACCGTCTTTCTGCGCTGGCCGTTCGGTCACCCGGTCGGCGAGCCGGACAACCTGGCGCAGCAGCGGGCAGTGGTCCTTGAAACTCTGCGCGCTCTCTACCAGATTCGGGAACCGGGGACGATTGTCGACCTGTCGTTTCGCTGGCGGCGGGAGAAGTATGACGATTATCAGCCGCCGTCCACGGAGGAGCTGACCTAGCGATCACCTGCTTCACAGCCTCGGGCCGTATTGCCTTGGAACAAACGGGTTTCCCGTTGATCAGATCAGTTCTCCGAAATCGGTTGCAAGACGGCCGGTTCTGTTTGACAGCCGCAGACTGGATGCTTACATTGCTGATCGAAGGTTAAACGCAACGGCAGGTTAACGGAGCCAGCCGGTTGTGCGGTTTTGCAACGGGAAGGTAAGGAGAGTAAGAAAAATGTTCAAGAGAATGGCGTTGTTTATCGGCACCAACCTGGCAATCATCTTTATCCTCAGCATTGTCCTGAGCCTGCTCGGGGTCGACCGAATCCTCGACCAGCAGGGGGTCAATCTCGACATGGCCAGCCTGATCGTGTTCGCCGCGGTCTTCGGCTTCGGCGGCTCGTTGATCTCGCTGGTGATTTCCAAGTGGACGGCGAAACGGTTGACCGGCGCGCAGGTGATTACCGACCCGCGGCACGAGACCGAGGTCTGGCTGGTGGCTACCGTGCGCCGTCAGGCGGAGATTGCCGGCATCGGTATGCCCGAAGTGGCGATCTACGACGCGCCGGATGTCAACGCCTTCGCCACCGGCATGAACCGCAACAATGCCCTGGTGGCGGTCAGCACCGGTCTGTTGCGCAGCATGAGCCGTGACGAGGCGGAGGCGGTCCTTGCCCACGAGGTCAGTCATGTGGCCAATGGCGACATGATCACCCTGGCGCTGATCCAGGGGGTGGTGAACACCTTCGTCATCGTCGCTTCGCGGGTGGTCGGCCACCTGGTCGACCGGGTGGTCTTCAAGACCGAGCGCGGTCACGGGCCGGCCTTCTACATCACTTCGATCATCGCCCAGCTGGTGTTCGGCATCCTGGCGAGTATCATCGTCATGTGGTTCAGCCGCCAGCGCGAGTTCCGTGCCGATGCCGGTGCCGCCGCCCTGGCCGGTCGCGGCAAGATGATCGCTGCCCTTGAGCGGCTGCAGGCCAGCGTCGCCCAGCCGCACCTGCCCGACCAGATGTCAGCCTTCGGCATCTCCGGTGGTCGCGGCTCCGGTCTCCGGCGCCTGTTCATGACCCATCCGCCGCTGGAGGAACGAATCGCGGCCCTCAGACAGGGCGAACAGCGGTGAAGACCTGACCGGGGCATTGGTCGAAGTCACGGAGCAACGATGAAACGCGGAGGCTCTGAGGCGCGGACAACACCTTAGTCCGTCGGTTCGGAATGAACAAAGGGGACATGTCGTGATGACATGTCCCCTTTGTTGTGTGCGTGACGCAAGGTCTGGCGGCTAATTGAGCAGTTCCTTGCTCTTTTCGTAGCCGAGGTTGAAGGCTTTCTTGTTCAGATCCTTGAACGCTTCGGGAACCTTGCGCAGGACCGCTTCTTCACCGGCCTCCTTGGAGACCACGCCGGTCAGACCGATCATGGCGCCGAGGGCAACCACGTTAGCGACGATCTCGCGGCCGATATCTTCCTTGGCCATACGCATGATCGGCAGGCGCAGCACCTTGAAGTTGCCTTCCGGGGAGCGCTGGACAAAGTCGTCATCAAGCAGCAGGATGCCGCCGTCCTTGATGCCGTTGGCGTATTTGTCGGCGGCTTCCTGGGTCATGGCCAGGCAGGCGTCGACGATGGTCGCCTTCGGGTAGTCGATCGGGCCATCAGAGATGATGACTTCAGATTTGGAGGCGCCACCACGCGCTTCCGGGCCGTAGCTCTGCGACTGCACGGCGCTCTTGCCTTCGATAATGGAAGCGGCTTCGGCGAGGATGATGCCGGCGGTAATCAGACCCTGACCACCCGCACCGGAAAAGCGAAGCTCATAACGTTCAGCCATGGTTCATTCTCCTTAGTGAAATGATCAGGCGCCTTGCGCCTTCTTGATGACTTCGGCGTACTGCGAGCAGTACTCGGGCTTTTCGGTGTCGTGATAGAGGACACCGGTGAGGAACTTGCCTTCGAGCTGTTCGGCCGACATCTTGGCAGCAGCCTTGGCCGGCACGGCGTTGGTCTTGAGGTGTTTCATCATGTCGACCACCGAACGGAACTTGTTGCGGCGACCGTAGGTGGTCGGGCAGTCGTCGAGCACCTCGATGATAGCCATCCCCTTGTGCTGGATCCCCTGCACGATCAGTTTGTCGATCTCGCGCGGGTGCGCGGCCGTGGTGCGGGCAACGAAAGTGGCGCCGGCGCCGATGGCCAGCTTGGAGATATCGAAGATCGGGTCGGGGTTGCCGTACGGCGTGGTCGAGGCCTTGGCGCCGGTCGGCGTGCAGGGGGAGAACTGACCACCGGTCATGCCGTAGATGAAGTTGTTCATCAACACATAGGTCATGTCGATGTTACGGCGGCAGGCGTGGATGAAGTGGTTGCCACCGATGGCGGTGCCGTCGCCGTCACCACCGCAGCAGATGACAGTCATTTCCGGCTTGGCCATCTTGACGCCGGTGGCGAAAGCGGCAGCCCGACCGTGGGCGGTGTGCAGGGTGCAGGCATCGAGGTAGCCGGGCAGGCGGCTGGCGCAGCCGATACCGGAGACGATGGCCGTGTTGTTCCGATCCAGACCGCAGGTATCCATGGCCCGGATCAGGCCCTTCATGACGATGCCATGCCCGCAGCCGGGGCACCAGATGTGCGGCAGCTTGCCAGGGCGGATCGATTTTTCGTAATCGTAAGCCATTAGAGGACCTCCTTGACTTTCGCGATGATCTGGCCGGGGTTGATCGGCTCACCGTCGACCCGACCTTCATGAACCACGGTGCAGTTGCCCTTGGCGACGCGCTCGACTTCGTAGACCATCTGGCCGAGGTTCATCTCGGCGACGACGATGCCTTTGCACTGTTTGGCCAGTTCGGCGGTACGCTTTTCCGGGAAGGGCCAGAGGGTGAGGGGACGGAACAGACCGGCTTTGACCCCTTCTTTGCGCAGTTCATTCACCGCATAACGGGCCGAGCGGGAGGTCGAACCGTAGGCCCAGATGACCACTTCGGCGTCCTCAGTGAGGTACTCTTCGTTCTTTTCGATATCCGCGATGTTGTCCATCACCTTGGCGATCTGACGACGCTCTTCGGCGTCGACGTATTCGGCCTTGGTGGTCGGGAAACCGTCGGCTGCCTTGTTCAGGCCGGTGACATGAAACTTGTAACCGGAGCCGAAAGAAGCCAGCGGCGGGACCTGCCCCTTGGTTGCGTCGTAGGGCTTGTAGGTTTCCGGTGGATCGCCGGGAGCCTGGCGATCGATGACTTCGAGCTCGCCCGGCTCGGGGAAGACGATGCGCTCACGCATGTGACCGACGATCTCGTCGAACAGCACCTGCACCGGCATCCGATACTTCTCGGCCAGATTGAAGGCGCGCACAGTCTCGCTGAAAATCTCCTGACAGGAGTTCGGTACCAGGGCGATGGCCGCGTGGTCCCCGTGGGTCCCCCACATGGCCTGCATGACATCGGACTGGCCGGGGCCGGTCGGCATGCCGGTTGAGGGGCCGCCGCGCATGACGTTGATAATGACACAGGGGACTTCGGCGATGCAGGCATAGCCGATCAGTTCCTGCTTGAGAGAGACCCCGGGGCCGGAGGTCGCGGTAATCGATTTGGCACCAGTCAGGGATGCACCGATAACCGCCGCCATGGCACCGATTTCGTCTTCCATCTGGATAAATTTGCCGCCGACTTTCGGCAGTTCATTCGACAGTTCCTCGGCGACCTCGGTCGACGGGGTGATGGGGTATCCACCAAAGAACTTGGCCCCGGCGTAAATCGCGCCGGCAGCACAGGCCTGGTTCCCCTGTAACAGAGCAACTTTTTTAGCCACGTTCACTCTCCTTGTATGGTAATGGATTGATTACTGGTCATGAACCTTGATGGCGAAGTCCGGGCAGAGCAGTTCGCACTGCATACACTTGATGCAGTCTTCAGGCCGCGGGGCCGTGACCAGGAAGACATCCATCTCCAGGACATTCTTCGGACAGAATTCGACGCAGATGCTGCAGCCTTTGCAGTTGCGCTCGATGATTTCGAGTCTGGCACCACTCATTCTGATTTGTCTCCTTTTATCCTTGGTTTATCGCTGAAATAGCGAATTTCGCGGCGAACGATAGCACGATTGCTTTTCGTGTTCCACAATTTATTTTGCCGGAGCGACACTTTCCCTCCATATTTAACGAGACTAAAAAAACGACCGTAAAACAGAAGGTTTTCTGTCAGGATAAGCAAGAAGGGCAATGTTGCCATTGCCCTTCCATGGACTCAGAAATGAGACCTTGACGGCTTACAGGTTGAGGCTGTCGACCAGGCCCTTGACGGCGGCGACCGACTTGTCCATCATCGCCTGCTCTTCAGCGTCGAGCTGGAATTCGAGAATCCGCTCGGCACCTTCGGCACCGATCACCACCGGCACACCGACATAGTAGCCCTTGACGCCGAATTCACCGTCGAGATGGACGCAGGTCGGCAGGACGCGCTTCTGGTCCTTGAGAAACGATTCCGCCATGGCGATCGCCGAGGAGGCCGGGCTGTAGAAGGCCGAGCCGGTCTTGAGCAGGGCGACCACTTCGCCACCGGCGCCACGGGTGCGCTTGACCATGGCTTCCATGACCTCATTGGCCTTCTCCTTCGAGTTGTACTTCTTCTCGAGAAGTTCGAGGACCGGGATCCCCTGGACGCTGGCGTAGCGGACCAGAGGCACCATGTCGTCGCCGTGGCCGCCGAGGGTCATGGCGTTGACATCCTTGACCGACACACCCAGTTCCCAGGCGATGAAAGCCTGGAAGCGGGCCGAGTCGAGAACGCCGGCCTGGCCGATGACGCGGTTGTACGGGAAGCCGGTGACCTTCTGGCAGAGGGTCACCATGGCGTCGAGCGGGTTGGAGATGACGATCACCAGGGCGTTCGGCGCATACTGCTTGATCCCTTCGGCAACCGAAGTCATGATCTTCGAGTTGACTTCGATCAGGTCGTCGCGGCTCATGCCCGGCTTGCGCGGCAGACCGGCGGTGACGATCACGACGTTGGCGCCTTCGATGTCGGCGTAGCTGTTGGTGCCGGTCAGGCTGACATCGAAGCCGTCAACCGGAGCCGCTTCGGCGATATCGAGCATCTTGCCCTGAGGCATGCCCTCGACGATGTCGAACATCACCACATCACCCAGTTCGCGCAGGGCACAGAGCTGTGCCAGCACGCCACCGATCTGCCCACCACCGATCAATGCAATTTTCGGTCTCGCCATCTTCTCTCTCCTTTGGAAGTTATTGTGTCGGCCTGCAACTCAGGCCAGGTTGAAACGAAACGGGTATTAAAAATATCCAACGACGGAAACATTGTATACAGTATACAAACACCATTTGACTGTCAAGAACCTTTGCCGGCTGCGGCGATTTTCTGCAGAAAAACGAAGACCCGCCGTGGGGCGGGTCTTCGATCTGCAGCTGTCGACAGTGATCACATGGCGTCGATGATCGCGTTGTAGGTCGGGCTCGGGCGCATGGCTGCCGCCGCCTTGACCGGGTCGGGGCGGAAGTAGCCACCGATGTCGACCGGTTTGCCCTGGCAGTCGATCAGTTCCTGATCGATCCTGGCGGCGTTGTCGGTCAGAGCCTTGGCGACCGGGGCGAAGTGCGCCTTGAGTTCGGCGTCCTTGTCCTGGGCGGCCAGAGCCTGAGCCCAGTAGACCGACAGCCAGAAGCTGCTGCCGCGGTTGTCGATCTCCTTGACTTTACGTGACGGCAGTTTCTGGTTCTCCAGGTACTGGCCGATCGCCTCGTCAAGAGTTTCGGCCAGAACGGCGGCCTTGTTATTGTTGTAGTTCTTGGCGACCAGTTCCAGAGACGGCACCAGGGCACAGTATTCGCCGAGGGAGTCCCAGCGGGTGTGACCTTCTTTGAGGAACTGTTGCACATGCTTCGGTGCCGAACCGCCGGCGCCGGTTTCAAACAGACCGCCGCCTGCCAGTAGCGGCACGATGGAGAGCATCCGAGCCGAGGTGCCGAGTTCGAGGATCGGGAAGAGGTCGGTCAGGTAGTCTCTGAGCACGTTGCCGGTAACGGAGATGGTGTTTTCACCCCGGCGAATGCGCTCGAGGGAAAACTTCATGGCGGCGACAGGCTCCATGATGCGGATATCGAGGCCGGTCGTGTCGAGCTCGGCCAGATACTTGTTGACCTTCTTGATGATCTGGGCATCGTGGCCACGTTTTTCGTCGAGCCAGAAAATAGCAGGTTCACCCGACGCCTTGGCGCGGTTGACGGCCAGCTTGACCCAGTCCTTGATCGGAATGTCTTTCGCCTGGCTGGAACGATAGATGTCACCAGTAGAAACCGGCTGCTCCATCAGAACATCACCCGCAGAGTTTACGACCTGGAACTTGCCGTTGGCCGGTGCTTCAAAGGTCTTGTCGTGGGAGCCGTATTCTTCGGCTTTCTGCGCCATCAGACCGACGTTGGCGACGCTCCCCATGGTGGCCGGATTGAACTGGCCCTTGGCGTTGGCGTCTTCAATGATCTCACGGTACATGGTGGCGTAGCAGCGATCAGGAACCATGGCAATGGTGTCCTGGAGTTCATCCTGCAGATTCCACATGCGGCCGCCGTCACGGACGACGTTCGGCATCGAAGCGTCGACGATGATGTCGTTCGGTACGTGCAGGTTGGTGATGTTCTTGCGGGAGTCGACCATGGCCAGAGCCGGGCCGGTCTCGTAGCACTTGTTGATGTCGGCTTCGATTTCAGCTTTCTTGTCGGCTGGCAGCTTGTCGAGGCGACCGAGGATATCGCCCATGCCGTAGTTCGGGTTGGCGCCGATCGACTTCAGGGCGTCGGCATGCTTGTCGAGGGCATCCTTGAAGTAAACTTTGACGGCATGACCGAACATGATCGGGTCGGAAATCTTCATCATGGTCGCTTTGAGGTGCAGGGAGAGCAGCACGCCCTTTTCCTTGGCCTCTTGTGCCGTGGCTGCGTAGAATTTCTGCAGTTCGGCAACCTTCATTACCGAGCTGTCGAACACTTCACCAGCCTGCAGGGCCACTTCTTTCTTGACTTCGACCTTGCCCGCCTCGTCGACAAACTGGATCTTGACGGTGTCGGCCTTGTCCATGGTGACCGACTTTTCGGTTTCGTAAAAGTCGCCGCTGTCCATGTGGGCAACACGGCACTTGGAGGTGCCGGGAGCGGGCCAGTCCTGCATCATCTTGTGGGGGTTTTTCTGGGCGAATTTTTTGACGGACGCGGCGGCGCGGCGATCGGAATTGCCTTCACGCAGCACCGGGTTGACCGCGGAGCCGAGGACCTTGGCGAAACGCTCCTGGAGCTTTTTGTCTTCGTCGGTTATGGCTTCTTCCGGGTAGCTGGGGATATCGTAGCCTTGGGCCTGCAGTTCCTTGATGCAGGCCTGCAGCTGCGGAATCGAGGCGCTGATATTCGGCAGTTTGATGACATTGGCTTCCGGCGTCTTGACCAGCTCACCAAGTTCCGCCAGGTGGTCGGCGATGCGCTGCTCGGGTTTCAGGCGCTCCGGAAACGCGGCGATGACCCGCCCGGACAGGGAGATGTCCTTGGTGACGACATCGATACCGGCTCCCTTGGTAAACGCCTGGACAACCGGCAGGAACGCATAGGTGGCCAAAGCCGGAGCTTCGTCGATTTCCGACCAGATGATAGTTGCTTTCTTTTCGCTCATGTTCTCTCCTTTGTTGGCGGGGTTTCATGAAATACAGACCGACCTGCCTGTCAAAGACCACAGGCACGCTCGAATTGCTGGTGTCGTCGCTGGTGGCTGGACGGGCTTTCGCTGTCGTCCCGGTCTTGTTCCGGTGCCGTTGACCAGGAGATGCGAGGCTCGTCAAAGTGTATACAGTATACAGATGGTCGGAGGGCTGTCAAGCAAATTCAGATTGGCCTTCAGCCTGGCGAAGTCCGGCGAATGGCTGTTTACAGCAGGTATCTGACCGGATGCGGTTCAGGGCTGGGGCGGCGGAAAGATGTCGGATTCCAAAGCTTTCTGCCGGGCTTCCGCCTTTTCCTGTTCTGACAGGTCGCGGCGGATGTTGAGAATCTGCCCGGGGTAAATCTGCTTCGGATCCTTGATCTGGTCACGGTTGGCCTGATAGAGCAGAGGCCAGAGAAAGCCGTCGGCGTAAACCCGCGGATGAGCGGAGATGGTCCAGAGATTTTCGCCGTCGCCGACCTGGTAGGTCAGGGTCGGTTCGGCAGGGGGGGGCTGTACCGGCTGAACGGCTTTGCGGGCGGCGGCTTCCTGACGGCGGCGCTCTTCTGCCTGTCTGGCCAGGCGAGCCTGCTCTTCGGCGACCTGCCGCGCCTGTTCCTCCGCAGCCAACCGCTCTGCTTCGGCCTGTCTGGCGGCAAGGGTTGCCTGGGCCTGTTCTGTCAGACTGATGGCACGACGAGCATGTTCCAGGGAAAAGTCGAGAGAGGTTTCTGCCTGCTGGTATTGCCGGTTCTGCAGCGCCGACCGGGCAGCGTCCAGGGCCTGGCGGGCCGACTCGAACTCGGTCGGCGCATGCTGCTGCGCTTCCAGGGTCTGCGCCCGTGCGAGCAGATAATCGGCGGCGTCGAGCTTCTGCAGAGGCGGTTTGGCACAGCCGGGCAGAATCAGGAACAGGCCTGTTGCGACAATAGCCAGAATGCGGGGCAGAAAAATCGTGCGTGCTGACAGCAAAATTCAAAAAACCTATTTCGGTCGGGCCGCGAGGCGGATGCCGAGTTCCCGCAACTGCTTGTCGTCGACCACACCGGGCGCCTCCGACATCAGGCAGGTCGCCTTCTGGGTTTTCGGGAAGGCGATCACGTCGCGGATCGATTCGGCGCCGGTCAAAATCATCATGATCCGGTCGAGGCCGAAGGCGATGCCGCCGTGGGGCGGGGCGCCGTAATCGAGGGCGTCGAGCAGGAAACCGAATTTCTGCCGGGCTTCCTCGTCGCCGATACCGAGCAGGCTGAACATGCGGCTCTGCACTGACGGGTCGTGGATACGGATGCTGCCGCCACCAATTTCCGAGCCGTTCAGCACCAGGTCGTAGGCCTTGGCGCGCACTTTGCCCGGTTCGCCGTCGAGCAGCGGGATGTCTTCGTCGAGAGGGGCGGTAAACGGGTGATGGACAGCGACGTGGCGGCGCTCTTCACCGTCCCATTCAAGCAGCGGGAAATCGGTGACCCAGACGAATTTGAAGACCTTCGGGTCGGCCAGGCCGAGCTTGTGACCGAGATGGCCGCGCAGCCGGCCGAGGGCTTCATTGGCAATTTTGGCGGTGTCGGCGACGAACAGCAGCAGGTCGCCCGGTGCCGCATCGAGAGCCTGGTCGATGGCGGTCAGTTCTTCCGGACTGAAGAACTTGGCGATCGGCGACTGCCAGCCGCCGTCGTCCTGGATCTTGACCCAGGCGAGCCCCTTGGCGCCGTAAATCGCCACGAAAGATGTCAGGTCGTCGAGATCCTTGCGCGAGAAGCTCGCCCCGCCCTTGACGTTGAGCGCTTTGACCAGGCCCTGTTTGGCGGCGACATCGGCAAAGACCTTGAAGCCGCTGCCGGCGACCAGGCCGGTGATGTCCTTGAGCTCGAGGTCGAAACGCAGGTCGGGATTATCGACCCCATAGCGGTCCATGACCTCAGTAAAAGTCATGCGCGGCATCGGCAGGCTCAGTTCGATACCGAGGGACTGACGGAAGATTTCGGCGATCATCCCCTCCATGACGGCCATGACGTCGTCACGGTCGACAAAGGAGAGTTCGCAGTCGATCTGGGTGAATTCCGGCTGGCGGTCGGCGCGCAGATCCTCGTCGCGGAAGCATTTGACGATCTGGAAGTAGCGGTCGAAGCCGGCGACCATCAGTAACTGCTTGAACAGCTGGGGCGATTGCGGCAGGGCATAGAAATTACCGAGATTGACCCGGCTCGGCACCAGGTAGTCGCGTGCGCCCTCCGGTGTGCTCTTGGTCAGGACCGGGGTCTCGATTTCGAGAAAGCCGTTGGCCGTCAGGTAGCCGCGCACCGTCTGGGCGACCTGGTGGCGCAGGATCAGGTTGCGCTGGATCGATTCCCGTCGCAGGTCGAGGTAGCGATACTTCAGGCGCAGGTTTTCGGCGACCTCGGTGAATTCGTCGAGCATGAACGGTGGCGTCTTGGCGACGTTGAGAATCCGCAGTTCACTGATCTCGATCTCGACCTCACCGGTCGGCATTTTCGGGTTGACCGTCCCTGCCGGCCGCGGCGAGACGGTGCCGACGACGGCAAGCACAAATTCGCTGCGCACACTCTCCGCCTTGGCGTGGGCCTCGGGGTCTCGCTCGGGGTCGAGGGCGAGCTGGGCAATGCCGCTGCGATCGCGCAGGTCGATGAAGATCAGGCCGCCATGGTCACGGCGGCGCTGCACCCAGCCCATCAGACAGACCTGCTGGCCGATCTGCTCCTTGCGCAGCTCACCGCAGTAGTGCGTGCGCTTCCAGTTGCCGAGGATATCGTTCAAGGGTAGCTCCTTCTCGCGTGATCTGTTGCGTGTGTTCTGTCCGGCTGACTCTCTGCAACCGGGCTTTCTGGATGCGGTCGCCGGAAAACATTGTAAGGGGCGGGCAGAGCCGCCACTGGCAAGCGAATTTCGACGCGGGCGCAATCTCGCATACTAGCTGTGCAGCCGATGGTCGTCAAGCCGGAACTTAAACGGAAAGGTGTGAGACCTCGGCGGCAAGTTTTTCTTCGAGGTCGGCCAGGGCGACCTCTTCCTGGCTGCTCTGGTCCATGTCGCGCAACTGGACGATCCCCTTGGCCAGCTCCTCCTCGCCGAGGATCAGCACCCGGCGCGCCTGCAGTTTGTCGGCGCGGCGCATCTGCGCCTTGAGACTCTTGCCGCTGTACTCCATTTCGGCAGGAATCCCGCGTCGCTGCAATCGGCTGAGCAGGTGAAAACCGGCCGATTCGGCCGCTGTCCCCAGCGTAGCGATAAACAGCTGCAGACGCGGTGCCGCCACTTTGTGCGCGTCGAGCATCAGGGCCAGGCGCTCCTGGCCGATGGCGAAGCCGATACCGGGGAGGTCGGGCCCGCCGAGGTCGCTGATCAGGCGGTCGTAGCGGCCACCGGCGGCGACGGCGTTCTGGGCGCCGAGGCTGCCGGTCACCATCTCGAAGGTCGTTTTGGTGTAGTAGTCGAGACCGCGGACCATCCGCGGGTTGAGTGTGAAAGGGACCGCGAGGTCGCTCAGATAGCCGCGCACTCGGTCGAAGTGACCGGCACAGCCGGTGCAGAGCCGGTCGAGCATGGCCGGGGCGTTGCCGGTCGCCTGCCGACAGCCGGCAGCTTTGCAGTCGAGCACCCGCAGCGGGTTGTTGACGTAGCGGCGCTGACAGTCTTCGCAGAGGCGGTCGAGAGAGTTCTCAAGAAAGCCGATCAGTTCCTGCCGGTAGGCGGGACGGCATTCCGGGCAGCCGAGGGAGTTGATCTGCAGTTCGACATCGGGGATCGCCAGAGCCTGAAAATAGTGGCTCAGCATCGCCAGTACCTGGGCGTCGATCTTCGGGTCATCGACGCCGATCACCTCGGCCCCGATCTGGTGGAACTGACGATAGCGCCCCTTTTGCGGACGTTCGTGACGGAACATCGGGCCGATGTAATAGAGCTTGCTGACCGGGTCGACGGCATGCAGCTTGTGCTGGATAAAGGCGCGCATGACCGGAGCAGTCCCTTCCGGACGCAGGGTCATGGAGGTCCCCCCCTTGTCGCTGAAGGTGTACATCTCCTTTTCGACGATATCGGTGGTCTCGCCGATGGAGCGGCAGAACAGTTCGGTCTTTTCCAGGGACGGCAGGCGAATTTCCCGAAAGCCGTATGGACCGAAGATCCGCCGGGCCTGCTCTTCGAGGTGTTGCCAGGTCTCCACTTCGCCCGGCAGAATGTCGTTCATCCCTTTGATCGCGGTGATGTTCAACGTGCTCTCTCCTGTTGGAGTTTAACGCTGTGCAGCGCAGGTTTATGAACTGTTTCCGGCCGGAGCGTCAACCCGCTTGTGTCACCTGGCGTACCGGTCGAAGCGTTGGCCGCGGGGAGGTCGGGGCGGTGTGGCGATCTGCTGTCAGGACGAACAGTTCGGGGGCGGTCAGCGCTGCCGGAGTTCTGATGCGCTGCAGGTGCTGTTGCGCCGGACTTTCCCCTGGTACATCGCCTTGTCGGCCAATTCGATCAGATCGTGCATGATCGTGGCGTGGCCCGGGTAGGTGGCGTAGCCGATGGTGGCGGTCACCTGGCAACTCTGCCCGTCATTCACCTCGAAACTGTGGTCCTCAAGTCGCCGCCGGATCCGCTCGGCAACTGCCGCTGCCCCGCTGCTGCTGGTTTCGACCAGCAAAGCGGTGAATTCGTCACCGCCGTAACGAAACAGCATATCGGCCTCGCGGACGCAATCGCGCAGAACTTTGGCCACCTGTCTGAGGATACTGCTGCCGACCAGGTGACCGTGGGTGTCGTTGACCGTCTTGAAGTAATCGAGATCGATGAAAGCCAGGGTGAATTCGAGACCGTAGCGTTCGGCCCGATGCAACTCCTGGTCGATGGCGATTTTCAGGTAACGCTGGTTGAACAGATCGGTCAGATCGTCGGTGTAGATCAGTTCGCGGGTTCCCCGATACTGGCAGGCGTTGCGAAATCCCAAGGTGAGCTGTTCAGTCAGAAACAGCAGGTTGTCGCGGGAGGTCGGTTCGGGCAGATCGACCCCGTAACGGTTGAACAGGACAATCGCACCCTGCATGTCGTCAGCGGCGCTGAGCGGGAAAAGCAGGGCGGAGCGCAGGTCGTCCGGCAAGGGGTGAATCTCGCTCAGATCGGCACCGTGCAGGTAGCGGAATTCGTCGTCGGCACCACTCAGTCTCGCCAGTTGCTGTGCCAGCGGCTGCACGGCTTTGTCGTCAATGCCGGGGCTGGTCAGACTGTAGCAGAGGCTGTCGCCCTGGATAGCATAGGCCAGACCACGGTTGCTATCGACTTCGGCAAGCAGGACGTTCAACGCCTCGGTGAACAGTTTGTCGATCTCCATCTGGCTGGCGATGTTGCGACCGTTGCGATACAGGCGGTTCTCTGTGCGCAGCTGCCGGTTCTCCTCGATCAGTCGGCGCTGCTCCAGGCAGGAGTGGATCACCAGCCGCAAGTGCTCACGATGGCAGGGTTTGACCAGAAAGTCACGCCCCCCCTCATTCAGGGCCTGACAGGCGGTTTCTGTACTGTTTTCGTCACAGAGGAGGATGATTTCCGGCGGGTTGCTTCCCTGGCGGCTCTGTTTGAGAAATTCGTGGAGCCGCGTACCGAGGCTGTTCAGGTTGGCCAGAACGACATCGACGTCTCCCTGGCCGATCCGCTGCACGGCCTGCGGTGCGGAGTCGACCGCGGCGGTTTGCCAGTTATCTGTCCGGACCGGGTTTTCTGTCTGCAACAAGTGACAAATCTCTTCGTCACCCAGAACCAGTATGATCGGTTTCGCCATGTTACGGCCTCCACATCGGTGGGTCAAACTAGCAAAATCGATAAGTTCAGTCAATCTGTATCAACGACTCCCGACGACTCCCGTTTGCTGCCAGGGTTGTTGAGGCTTTCCAGCCCTCTGGCCTGCTGATGAAGAACAGACTGCCGTCGCGGTCGGTGCGATAGACCGGAATCTGGCGAGCGGTGAGGGCGTTCAGGGTTTCTTGATGCGGGAAACCGTAAGGATTGCCGCGTCCTGATGAGATGAAAGCGATGTCACTCTGCAAAAGGTCGAGGAACAGGTCCGTTTGCGAACGCCGGCTGCCGTGATGTGGCACTTTCAACAGCGAGACCGGAGGCTCGTCCCAGGTCGCGGCAAGTTGCCGGAGACCCGGCGGGCCGAGGTCAGCGGTCAGCAGCGCCCGGTTGTGCTGGTCGCCGACCAGCACGATAACGGACTGTTCGTTCAGGTCGCCTCCCGCCTGTTGCGGGGTGAACAGCCGCAGGAGATGATCGGGTTGGTCGATCAGCGTCAGCCAGCCGGCCGGCAGCTGACGGTAGTGGACGCCGTTATCCTCGATGGCCTGGCGCAATGGGGGATGGAGTCGGTCGCGGGCCATGGCCGCCCAGACTGTGTCGACCCGGATATGTTCGAGAAGGGCGAGAAGGCCATCACGATGATCCGGGTGATCGTGACTGAGAATCACACCGTCCAGGCGGCGAATGCCGAGACGGCCGAGAGCCGGTACAATCAGGCGTTCACCCGGATCGAAGCGTGCGCCGGGCAGGCCGCCACCATCGACGAGGAAATGCCGGTCCTCCGGCAGGGAGATCAGGGTGGCGTCCCCCTGGCCGACACTCAGGGCTGTGATCTGCAGGGCATCGGCTGCCGGCCTGTCTGTCGGCATGGCGAGAAAGACCAGCACCGGCAGCAGCAGCCGTCCCCAGGCGAAACCGCGATGCTTGCCCTGCCAGAGCATGACGGCGAGCAGAGTGCCGAGAGCGGCCATGTCGGCGCGGGTCAGCGGCAGGTCGAGGGGGCCGAGGCCGGGGAGTCGGCTGATCGCGCCGACGCCGGCGAGGGTCAGATCGATGATCAGGCCGGCGCTCTGAAACGCCAGGGCGGCGACGCCGGGTGCCAGGGCGTGCAGTAGGGCGCCGGCCAGGCAGGCGGGGACCGCTCCCCAGGCGATCAGCGGAATGGCGAGCAGATTGGCCGGCAGGGCGGCCGGTGCGATCGCGTGGAAATGCCAGAGGAGAAACGGCGCGGTCGCCAGGGTGGCGGCGGTGGTGGTCAACAGGATCGTCAGCGGCCAGCGCCAGAGAATCGGCAGGGCGCTGAGGCGGGGCTGCCAGAAGGGACCCCAGGCGAGAATTCCGGCCAGTCCGGCGAAGGAGAGCTGAAAGCCGGGCTGAAACAGGGCGAGCGGGGCGCCGAGCAGCACCAGCAGGGCGGTGGTTGCCAGCAGTGCCAACGGCGGGGTGCGGCGGCGACCGAACAGCAGCAGGGCGCCGATCGCCGCCATGGTGAACGCCCGCTGCGTTGACCAGCTGTCGCCGGTCAGGCAGAGATAGCCGGCCAGGGGGGCGATCAGCAGGATCGGCAGGATCCGCCGTGCCGGCAGCCGCAGGGCGAGCCAGGTACTGCGGCGATACAACCAGCTCCCCACGGTATAGAGCAGGATGCCGAGCAGGCCGAAATGCAGGCCGGAAATGGCGAACAGATGGGCGACGCCTGCCGCGCTGAGCACGCTGCGTTGTTCGTCGTTGATCCCGGCGCGCATGCCGACGGTCAGAGCCTTGACCAGGGGCGCCTGCTCGGCCGCGACGCTCTGGTCGATCTGCCGTGCCAGTCGGCCACGCAGATTTTCCCAGAAACTGGCGCGGGTGCCGGCATGTTCGGGGAGCACCAGAACCTGCCCGGCCTGTTTGACAAAACCGGTGGCGTAGATGCCGCGGCTGGCGAGATAGAGCGGGTAGTCGAATTCGCCGGGTGTGCCGAACCGGCTCGGCAGGCGGAGCCGGCCGCGGAAGCGGACGACCTGCCCCGGTTGTGCTGTCAGCGCGCCCTCGCCGACCCCGAGTCTGAGTCGTCCGCGACATGGCGTCGCTTTGAAACGGGCGTCGATCACCGTCAACACCTGCAGTATGACCCGTTGCCCCTGGACGGCATCGTCTTCCAGGGAGACGATCCGCCCTTCGATGATGGTCGGCTGCTCGCTGACGAAGCGGCTGATGTGCGCCGGGTCGTCAGGCGGAACCAGCGCCTTGTTGGCGAGCAGCAGGCCGCAGAAGGTCACGCCGGCCAAAAGCGGCAGCCAGGCCCAGACGGAGCGTCGTGCCGGCAGCCACAGGCAGGTCAGCAGCGCGCTTGCCGGCCAGACCAGATTCGGCGGGAGCTCGCCGGGCGACAGTCGTGCCAGGACGATGCCCGCCGCCAACGCGGCGAGCAGCCAGTACGGGGTCACCTGGAGATCAGCGGTCGGAGCCGAAGGCGGCGACCAGACGGGTCAGATGGGCGAGATCGGAACGGTTCGGGGGAGCAGACTGCGGCGCCAGACCGAGGAGCCGGTTGCCGGCGCTGGCCGAGCTGTCGAGCCGGGTCAGGGAGAGTCGATCCAGTCCGCCGCCGGGAGGGAATTCGAGGCTGATCAGGTTGGTGCCAGGGACGAAAAACTGGGCCGGCAGGGGGTGGTCCTCAAGATAAGGGTGTCCTGCGATCTCCAGGCTGGTCTGACGGTTGATGTCGATCGCGACCGGGTTCCCCAGCAGGCGGACGACAGGCTGGTAATATCCGCCGTCACGCAGCTCGACGGAAACATCGAGCCGGGCACTGAGGGCACCGGTGCGCAGCCAGAGGTCGCCGCTCGGCCGGCCGAAGTAGCCGATATCCGTGATAGTGAAGGTCTCAACCGGAAAAGACGCAAGCTGCTCGGCTTCGACAGTGATGAGCGTCCCGGTCTCTTCCAGAAGGTCGCCCAGGGAAAAGACTTGCAGCAGCGTGATCCGGATATCGTCCCACTGCAGCGGCGTCCCGGGTTGCCAGCCGTGCAGCGGACTGATCGGTTTCAGGCCGGTGGCGGCCAGCTCAATGTAGTCGATCGCCCCGCCTGGCGGCAGCATCACGACAACCTCCTGGGGGCCTGCCTCCAGGTCGATCTCGCCAACGTCCAGTCCGGTGAAGGTGGCAGAGCCGGTCACCACGAGCTCCTGTCCGCCAACCCGGAACAGGTGCTCGCCGTTGCGCAGCCCGGCAGTTAACCGGTAACGGCCGCCCAAGGGGAGGGTGAAGCGCAGTTGCACGCGGGTCGGCCGGCTCAGTCCGTTCAGCCATGCGCTACCGCTGAAATCGCCGAAGTTGCGAAACGACATGCGTGAAACTTCATCTTCCTCCGGTGTATAGACATCCTCGGCTTCGAAGCGGAACTGGCGCAGGCCACTCAGCACCAACAGGTAGTCCGCATCAGTGGGGGTGTCCGGCAGGCCGAAAGAGAGGCCGAGAGTATCGACCAGTTCGAGCATCCAGTCGCGCTGAGTCAGCTCGCTTTCCCCGGCAAAAGCTGTTGCCGTCAGCAGGGGGATCGCCAGCATCAGCAGCAGGAACCGGGTGATCAGGGTCGGTTGCGGTTGTCTCATGGTCATGTCATTCTCCCCTCACGATCAGGATTGCATTGGTATGGGCCAACTTTAGCACAGGGGGATCGCTCCGGGAAACAACGAAAAACTCCCTTTTCCCCTCGGCAGGAGGGGATGAACTGACCCGGCCTGAAGAACGGTTTCCCTCTTTGCGTCGCTCTGTTGCGGGAGGTGTCTCCCTGTGCAGATCCTCTCCCCCCCTAGACGGATTGTTGTTCGCGCTGCAGGTTGGCGATGACCTGACTCATCTCTGTTTCGAGCTCGTGCAGCTGCTGACGAGCCCGCTGCATTTGCTGGCTGCGGGCCGACTTTTCCAGCTGCATCGCCAGTTGCACTGCGCCGGTTGCGCCAAAAATGCCGGCGACCGACTTGTAGTTATGGGCCTGTTGTTCGAGTGTGAGGAAATCACCGTTGTGTATAGCCTGTTTCATGGTGTCGCGGGTGTCGGGCCAGTCGTTCACAAATTGAGCGATGAAATCATCGATTTCCTGCGGATTGTTGTTCAGGACCTCGTATAACTCCTTAAGATTGATCCGGCCGGATGACGGCAGATTGTCGACGCGCCTCGCAGGGAGTAGCTCACTGATGGTGTCGTACAGCTTGTGGGGAATGATCGGCTTGCTCAGGTAGCGATCCATGCCGCTTGCCAGACAGCTGGCCTGATCGTCTGCCGTGGCGTGAGCGGTCAGGCCGATGATCGGGATCTTGCCGACGGCGCCGGACAGCTGCCGGATCCGCCGGGCGGTCTCCAGACCGTCCATCACCGGCATTTGCACGTCCATCAACACCAGATCGTACTGGCCGCGGGTCACCTCGTCGAGGGCCAGGGCGCCGTTTTCAACCCAGGTGACTGGCCAGCCCTGCTGTCGCAGCAGGGCGAGCACCAGGTTGCGATTGATCTCATGATCCTCGACCAGCAGAATGCGGGGAGTGTCGACGGCAGCTACAACGGGGTCTGAACCGGGTGAGTGCTGTTGCCGGGGGGCGTCTGGCAGCGAGCCGCTGATGGTGCTGAGGCCGCGAATCTCCCGCAGCAGATTCCTGCGGGTCACCGGTTTGAGCAGGTAGCTTTTCAGACCGAGAGTTCGGCAGAGTTCACTGTTAGCAGCAAGGTTGTCGGCTGTGACCATGAGGATTGTCCGGCTCTTCTGTTCGGGAGAGTCATTCAGGATTTTCGCCAGACGGAAGCCGTCGAGATCGGACATCTGCCCATCGAGCAGCACCAGGTCGAACGGTTCTGCGTGGGCGACCGATTCTTCGATCAATCTCCAGGCCTCGATACCGTTGGCGGCGACCCGTACGTTCATCTGCCAGTCTTCCAGGATCTCGCTGAGGATGCTGCGGCAGGTTTGGTTGTCGTCGGCCAGCAGGACGTTAAAGCCTTGCAGTTCGACCGGTGGCGACTCCTGCCCGGTGCTGTTGTCGGTGGCGAGCGGGCAGCGGATGGCGACGCGGAATTCGGTGCCGTGCCCCTCCTCGCTGGAGACGTCGAGTTTGCCGCCCATCAGCTCAACCAGAGAGCGGACAATGGTCAGTCCGAGGCCGGTGCCGCCGTAGCGGCGGGTGGTCGAGGCATCCGCCTGGGTGAAGCTCTCAAAAACCTGCTGCAGCTGTGCGGCCGTCATGCCGGGCCCGGTGTCACGGATGGAAAAGTCGAGCTGGCAGACCGGTGGCGACGTGGCGGGGTCACAGTCAGCCTGCAAGCGGACGACAACTTCGCCGCGTTCGGTAAACTTGATGGCGTTACCGACCAGGTTCATCAGGATCTGGCGCAGGCGGACCGGGTCACCCAGCAAGCTGGCCGGGATCTTCCTGTCGATAGCGCAGCAGAGTTCCAGCCCTTTTTGCTGGGCCTGCACCGCCAGGGTGCGCAAAGTCGTCTCGATCGTGTCGCGCGGATCGAACTCGGTCAGTTCCAGATCGAGACGGCCGGCCTCGATCTTGGAAAGGTCGAGGATGTCATTGATGACCCGCAGCAGCATGTCGGATGACGAGCGGACCATCTCCAGGTAGCTGCGTTGCTCGCGGTTCAGGGTCGAATTGAGAGTCAGGTCGGTCATGCCGATGATGGCGTTCATCGGTGTCCGGATTTCGTGACTCATGTTGGCCAGAAAGCGGCTTTTCGCCTGACTCGCTTCTTCCGCGGCCCGTCGCGCCCCGGTCAGCGCCAATTCGTAGCGGGAGAAGTTACGGTAGCCCCAGAGCAGACCAGAGACGCCGAGCAACCAGAGTACGCCGTGAGTCCAGCCCATGATCGACTGGCCTTCCCGGGATGCCGTCAGATAAGAGGCCAGCGGAACCGTCAGGCTGATGCCACCGCGCAGGTCGCCGGCATGATAGCCCTGGCTGGCATGGCACTCCAGGCAGGGCTGCTCCGTGATGATCGGCAGCAGGTAGCGCAGCACCGGCTCATCACCGACATAAATGACTTCGGCGATCTCGGTCGAACGTTCGTCGACCTGCTCGAGGGCCCAGCTCTCCCAGGGGTCCGGCTTGTTGAGAGGATTGATGGGCTGCAGGCTGGTGATACTGCTTTTCAGGCCGAGTTCCTTCTCTTGCAGATCGAACACCTGGCGGGTCATGTAGGCCGGGTTGATTTTGGTCAGCACGACTCCGTCGGTGGTGGTTACATCGCGGTCACCGATCATCTCGGCCAGGTAGGGGTTGGCTTTCACACCGGAGCGCATATCGACGTAGACACCGCCGAACGACGCATTCCAGCGGCGGTACTGGATATCTTTCTGTACCAGAGTGCGCGCCTTGAGCAAGGCTTCCTCGCGGATCTGCCGCTGCTCGGCATAAGTGTTCCAGACCAGGGAGCCGGCCACAGCCATGGTCCACAAAAAGAGCAAACCGACCAGGTAACGACGGCTCTCGGTGATCCGGGGAGTGGTCATCATTCGACACCTCTTCGCTGCAGGATGACGTTTTCTGGAGACGCACCATCAATACCATACCCGTACAGTGTAGATCTGCGCAAAAAATTGACGTGCTTTCATTTTTCAGTTGACAACGCCGGGCAATCTCCTTAAATTTTCGCAAAAATTTGTTTCTGTTAACGTTGCGTTAAAGCCAAACCCCTTGTGAGAGGGGGACGGAAAGCCACGGGTCTTCCCTGTATAAGGGTGAAGAAGACAGCCGGGTTGTCGCTGGAGTCTGATCCAGACAATCCGGCTTTTTTGCGTCATGTTATGGCCGTGATGGATCATCGGTCGCCTGTCTTTGTTAACATTGAAGGAGAGGGTCCTTGAACAGGTTGTCATGCACTGTCCGTGCCGTTGTCTGCCCCTTTCCGGTCGGCACGATCGTCGGAGCCGTCTCCGTCGGTCCGTATGGTCAGGGGACGGCAACGGCAGCCCGTCTGCACCATCGCCCTGCCTCCATCATGTGTCGTTCGGATCAGGTCTCCACGACGATCGAGCATTCTCCCGCCCAGGGTTACGGTGAACGGCACGCACTGCGTCGCCTCGATCTGTCGCTCCATTTGTGTCTCAGGTGAAGTCAGCATTGTGAAAGGAGGAACACGTTATTTTTTTCAAAGTCGATCAACCCGCGCAAGGAACATGACATGCCCTCAATCGGGAGGGTCTTGTTATCTGGCCAATGGCCGGAGGGGATTTTCAGAGGGTGTTGTGTAATGCGATGCGGCCCTGTTGGGCCTGAGGGGCGCGGGAGCGACTTTTTTGAGATTCGATGACGAGTCTCCATGTTATGTGTTGTGGCCCGCCCTTGCGGCGGGCCAATTTTTTCTCGCTTTTATAACGATGTTCCGGATATTTCGTCTTGACTCGCCCCCGCTGGTCAACTAATTTCATCGATTAATATTTCTCCCCCCCCTTTCTCACCCTCCGGAGGTTACTGATGCTCGATACCGATATTCGGGAAGGACTGACGTTCGACGATGTCCTCCTGCTCCCGGCCCACTCGCAAATACTGCCGCGTGATGTCGATCTGTCGACCTTTCTGACACCGAAAATCCGGCTGAACATCCCGTTGCTGTCGGCTGCCATGGACACGGTGACCGAGTCACGTACCGCCATCTGCATGGCGCGCGAAGGGGGGATCGGTATTGTCCACAAGAACCTGTCGGTGGCGGAGCAGGCGGTTGAAGTCGACCAGGTGAAGAAGTCGGAGTCGGGGATGATTGTCGATCCGATCACCATGGATCCCGACCAGAAGATCCACGAAGCCCTGGAACTGATGGAGAAGTATCGCATTTCCGGGGTGCCGATCACCAGGAACGGCCGGCTGGTCGGCATTCTGACCAACCGCGACCTGCGCTTCGAGACCCGCCTCGACCAGCCGATCGCCAATGTCATGACCAAGGACAAACTGGTGACGGTGCCGCCCGGCACCACCCTGGAGGAGGCGAAGAAGCATCTGCACGAGCACCGGATCGAAAAGCTGCTGGTGGTCGATGATGAGTATGTTCTCAGAGGGCTGATCACCATCAAGGATATCGAGAAGGTGCGTAAGTACCCGAACGCCTGCAAAGACGACATCGGTCGCCTGCGGGTCGGTGCGGCGATCGGCGTCGGTGGCGATCGCGAGGAGCGTCTCGAAGCGCTGGTGCGGGCCGGGGTCGACGCGGTGATCATCGATACGGCGCACGGCCATTCTCAGTCGGTGCTCGACGCCATTGTCGACAGCCGGCGCGCCTACCCCGACCTGAACCTGATCGCCGGCAACATCGCCACGGCCGAGGCCGCCGAGGCGCTGGTCAAGGCCGGGGTCGATGCGGTCAAGGTCGGCATCGGTCCCGGTTCGATCTGTACCACCCGGGTGGTCGCCGGAGTCGGCGTGCCGCAGATCACCGCCATTGCCGATGTCGCGTCGGTGACCCGTCGTCTCGGTGTGCCGTTGATTGCCGACGGTGGCATCAAGTATTCCGGTGAGCTGCCGAAGGCGGTCGCCGCCGGGGCCGACACCATCATGATCGGCTCGCTGTTCGCCGGCACCGACGAGTCGCCGGGCGAAACGATCCTCTATCAGGGACGGACCTACAAGACCTATCGCGGCATGGGGAGCCTCGGCGCCATGAAGCAGGGGAGCAAGGACCGCTACTTCCAGGCCGATGTTGAAACCGATGTCAAGCTGGTGCCGGAAGGGATCGAGGGGCGCGTCCCCTATCGCGGCCTGCTGTCGGCCAATATCCATCAGCTGGTCGGCGGCCTGCGCTCCGGCATGGGCTATACCGGTTGCCGCACCATCCGCGAACTCCAGGAGCACGGCCGCTTTATCCGCATCACCAACGCCGGCCTGCGCGAATCCCACGTCCACGACGTCGCCATCACCCACGAAGCACCGAACTACCGGGTTGAGAAAATCGGATGAGCCCCATGGATATTCATGCGGAAAAAATTCTGATCCTCGATTTCGGTTCGCAGTACACCCAGCTGATCGCTCGCCGGGTGCGCGAGGCGCACGTCTATTGCGAACTGCACCCCTTCGATATGAGTTTCGACGAGATCCGGGCGTTCGCGCCAAAGGGGATCATCCTCTCCGGCGGGCCGAAGTCGGCCTACGAGGCCGGCGCACCGGCGGTCGACGAGGCGCTGTTCGAACTCGGCGTGCCGGTCCTCGGCATCTGCTACGGCATGCAGCTGGTCTGTCAGCATTTCGGCGGGGCGGTGGTGCCGGCCGGCAAGCGCGAGTACGGTCATGCCGATCTGCTGGCGACCGGTGCGCCGGGTCCGCTGTTCGATGGCTTCTTCATCGAAGGCCACAGCCCGGTCTGGATGAGCCACGGTGATCATGTCGAGGTTGTTCCGGCCGGTTTCGAGGTGGTCGCCGGCACGGTCAATGCGCCGGTCTGTGCCATTCAGAACCTGGAGCGCCGGCAGTACGGCGTGCAGTTCCATCCGGAAGTCAATCACACACCGCGCGGCGAGATCCTGATCGATCGGTTTGTGCGCACGATCTGCGGCTGCAGCGGCCAGTGGACGCCGGGGCAGATCATCGAGGATGCGGTCACGCGTATTCGCCAGCAGGTCGGTACCGAACAGGTGATCCTCGGGCTGTCCGGCGGGGTCGATTCGTCAGTCGCCGCCGCGTTGATTCATCGCGCCATCGGCGAGCAGCTGACCTGTGTGTTCGTCGATAACGGACTGCTGCGCCTCGGCGAAGGCGATCAGGTGATGGCGACCTTTGCGCAGAACCTCGGGGTCAAGGTCTTGCGGGTCGATGCCGAGGAGCGTTTTCTCGGTCGGCTGGCCGGGGTGACCGACCCGGAGCAGAAGCGCAAGATCATCGGCAACCTGTTTGTCGATATTTTCGAAGAGGAGGCGAAGAGGCTCCCCGCCGCCCGCTGGCTCGCACAAGGGACCATCTACCCGGACGTGATCGAATCGGCCGGGGCGAAGACCGGCAAGGCGCATAATATCAAGAGCCATCACAATGTCGGCGGCCTGCCCGACTATATGACTCTGAAGCTGCTCGAGCCGCTGCGCGAGCTGTTCAAAGATGAGGTGCGCGCCATCGGCGAGGAGCTCGGCCTGCCGCACCGCATGGTCTGGCGCCATCCGTTCCCCGGGCCGGGGCTCGGCGTGCGCATTCTCGGCGAAGTCCGCAAGGAGTTCTGCGATATCCTGCGCCAGGCTGACGCCATTTACATCGACGAACTCTACCAGAGCGGGCACTACGACAAGATCAGCCAGGCGTTTGCCGTCTTCCTGCCGGTGAAAAGCGTCGGCGTCATGGGCGACGGCCGCACCTACGAGTACGTGATCGCCCTGCGCGCGGTGGAGACCAAAGACTTCATGACCGCCGGCTGGTACCCGATGCCTTACGCCGACCTGGCACGCATCAGTAACCGGATCATCAACGAAGTGCGCGGCGTCAACCGCGTCAGCTACGATATCTCCAGCAAGCCGCCGGCGACCATCGAATGGGAATGAGCTTGCGACTCCTCCAATGAGAAAACCCGGCAAGCCTGCCAAAAAGTACAGTCAGGCCGCCCGCCTGCACGATGTGATCCGCATCCTCGAGGCCCGTTACGGGGCGACGGTCGACGAGCTGGCTGAGGAGTGCGAGGTGACCCGGCGCACGGTCTACCGGGATCTGCAGGCGATTCGCGACGCCGGCTACCCGCTGGTGACCGATGTCGATCCGTGTGGCGACACTATCTACCGCTTTCTGACCGGCTTCCGCAAGCTGCCGCCGATCACCTTCTCCCTCGAAGAGCTGATGACCCTGCATCTCTGTCGCGGTCAGCTCGCGTTTCTCGCCGGCACCCCGTTCCAGGACGATCTCGACGCCATCTTCTCCCGGATCCGTGCCAGCCTGCCACCGCGCAGCGTCGCCCATCTGGAGCGGATCGCCGCCGCCGGCGCGCCGCGCTTCCAGGGGGTGCACGACTACCGCGCCAAGGATCCGCTGCTGCGCCAGCTGCGCCGGGCGCTGCTCTATCAGCAGCGGATCAACCTGACCTATACGCCGCCGCGGCGCACCACCGAGACCTATCGCTTCGACCCCTACCGGCTGCTTTTCTACGACGGTGCTCTCTACCTGGGTGGTTACGCCCATAACCGCGAAGCACTGCGTCTGTTTCTGGTCGACCGGATCGTCGCCGTCGAACTTCTGGAGCAGCGCTTCGAGGTGCCGGAGGACTTTGCCAGTGAGCAGCTGACCGGCATGGCGTTCGGCCTGGTCGACGAACAGCTGTTCGCTCTTGAGGCAAGGTTCGCCGCCGAGGTCGCCCACCTGGTTCGCGAGCGGATCTGGCACCCGAGCCAGCAGCTGACCGAACATGCCGACGGCAGCCTGACCGTGCGCCTGACTGCTAGCGGCCAACGGGAAATCCTCGCCTGGCTCTACTCCTACCTGCCGCACGTCGAGGTTCTGGCACCGGCCGATCTGCGCGACACTTTCCTGCAGGGCATAAAGGCAGCATTAAAAGCGGGGGCCGGGTGAAGACGGTGCAAACCGGGCTCGATCCCGCCTATGCGATCGGCCTTGGGGCCTGATCAGGTTTTCAGTCGTCATGCTGCTGGGACTGTTCGATGCGTCCTGTTGATGACGCCAGCAGTCTCCCTTGTATAATGAACGCATGTAACTTCAGCTTGAACGTTTCTGCTGGGAAAACGGGAAGCCAGGATTGAAAATTCAGGATTCAGAATTACGGCCAGACCATGACACCGTCATGAGCAGTGTCTCGGTTGCTCCGTCACCAGAGAATACAGAACCATAAATCTGTCATTCCCCTTGCCTTAAAGGGTTCAATGTCCGATTTTCTCCTGAATCCTGAATCCTGAATCCTGAATCCTGAATCCTGAATTTCTCGATTCTCTGCCAAGCCGATATACTCGCTGAACAGTTACGAACGCATAAGCTATAACGGCGCAACTGACCTGGAGGTGATGATGAAAGCAACACGGTGTGGATATCTCTTGCCGGTTCTTCTGACTCTGCTGTTATCGGCCTGCGCGATCAATCCGGTGACTGGTCAGCAGGAGTTGATGCTGCTCAGTGAAGCGGATGAGCGGCAGCTGGGGAGCCAGACTGACCTGTCGGTGGTCGAGCAGTACGGCTTCTACCCGGACGGAGCCCTGAACAGTTATGTCGACAGCCTCGGCCAGCAGATGGCAAGACTGTCGCATCGGCCGCAGCTCGACTGGAGCTTCAAGGTGATGGACTCGCCGGTGGTCAATGCCTTTGCCGCCCCCGGCGGCTACATTTACGTGACCCGTGGTCTGCTCGCCGCGGTCAACGATGAAGCCGAACTGGCCGGGGTTCTCGGCCATGAAATCGCCCATGTGACCGCCCGCCATTCGGCGCGCCGTTACAGTCAGACGCTGCTGACCAGCCTCGGCGTCGGCCTCGGCGTCAGTCTCGCCGGCGACTATGGCGATGTTATCGAACCGTTGCTGCAGGTCGGCACCGGTCTGCTGTTTTTGAAATACAGTCGCGACGATGAACGCCAGGCCGATGCCCTGGCGGTCGAATACGCCAGCAAGGCAGGGTTCGATGCCGGTCAGCTGGCCAATTTTTTTGACAGTCTGGAACGGATGAACGCCCGGGAGGGCGAAGGCGGCCGGCTACCGGAATTCTTCTCCACCCATCCCAGTCCGGAGAACCGGCAGGCGAGCGTTCGCCAGATGGCCGCCGACTGGCAGCGGCGCCTGCCCGAGCGGACTCTGCGCAGGGATCACAAGGGCTATCTGCAGAGAATCAACGGTCTGGTCTACGGTGATGATCCGCGCAAGGGGTTTCGCGAGGGCGACTGGTACTACCTCCCCGAACCGGGGGTGCAGTTCCGGATCCCCGACGAGTGGAGTTTTGACAGGTCCGCGCTGCAGGCACGGATGGCGGCTGCCGACAAGAAAGCTCTGGTCCTTTTCGAGGTTAAGGAAGGGACCGGTCTTGATGCCGCGCTCAGTGAGTTTGTCGAGGGCATGCAGGCCAAAGTGCTGAAGTCGACAACCGGAACCCGGGCCGGGCTGCCGTCACGGCAGGTGATTTCGCAGGTCAGCGACCAGCAACGGACGATCCGGATTCAATCCGACTTCATCCTCGGTCAGGGTCAGATCTTTGTTTTCCACGGTCTGGCCGAAGACGCCGAGTTCCCTTCCCGGCACGCGCTGCTGGCCGGCCCGGCGGCGAGTTTTGCCAAAATCGCCGACCAAAACAAGCGGGAACGGCAGCCGCGGCGCATCCAGATCAAGGCAGCGCCGCAATCGACCAGCATGCAGGCGTTTTTGCGAGCCCAGGGGGTCGACAAGGAGCTCTGGCAGGAGGTCGCCTGGCTGAATGGCAAGCAGCTCACCGATCAGGTCGCGGTCGGCGAGTGGCTCAAGGTGGCGAAATAATCGTTCAGACCTCCGGACGGTCGCCGCGCGCGCGCTTGGCGTAGAACGAGACGAAGGCGAGCAGCACGCCGAAAGTCATACAGAGAGCGCCGGCAGCAGCCAGGCCGCTGCCGGGATCGCGGTTGATGGTCAGCAGGCTGTAGTCGCGAAATCGTGGCTCCATCGGCCGCAGGTGCAGGTTGACCGCACGCAGCTCCCGGGGCGGCGGCTCGCGCAACAGATACCAGCCTTGCCAGCTGCTGCCATCGGCGCGCTGCAGGCGCAGCTGCAGGGCCGGATTGCCGAGCTGGTCACCGATCGGCTGCACCTGGTCGGCACTGGTTCGGCGGACATTCGGCAGCAGGGCGAGTACCGTCAGGCTGCCGCCGTCATCCAGCTCGAGACGACTCCCCGGTGCCAGGTCCAACAGGCCGCGGCCGGGGAGGTGGAAGGTGAAGCCGGTGAGGCTGCGGCCGAAGGAGGTCGCCAGAACCACCAGGCCGCCATGGGTCAGCGGCTGGTTGATGCGCACTTCGCGCTCCTTGATCGGGGCCTCGTCGCGCCAGAGGGAGAGTCGGTTGATCATGTCGAGGGGCCGGCCGGTGTCACTCAACTCTGCTGTGAATTCTTCCAACTGAATGGCATAGCCGGGCATCGGCCGCAGTTCCAGGCGCTCGCCGGGGAACAGGCGATGCGGGCCGGAACGGAAGCCGGCGAAACTGTTCCAGCCGTAGGCGATCACCAGTAAAATAAAGCCGGTGTGGATCAGATACTCGCCGGTTTTGCGCCAGCGGCTGCCGATCTTCAGCAGCCAGTCGATCAGGCAGCAGAGCGTGTTGATGGCGAAGATCACCAGACAGAGGGCGCTGGCCGGGATCCACCAGACCCGCTGCGGTGCCTGTTGCCACGCGCCGGCCAGCCAGTCGGCCATCAGCATGTCGTCCATCGGGCCGAACAGCTGCGGATGCTTGTGCATGGTCAGCGAGCCGCCCATAATCAGCAGGGTGGCCAGGGAGGCGACATAAATCGCCAGTTTCAGGGAGCAGCCCCAACTCCAGAGCCGCTGCGGCAGGGTCATGTCGGTGGTCGGTGGCATGACGACTACTCCAGGGGATGGTTGCTTTCCAGCAACAGGCCGATGCCGAGGTAGGTGAACAGAACCACGGCGAAGCCGGCGATCGACAGCCAGGCGTAGACGCCTCCCTGCCAGCGACGCACGAACTTGGCATGGCACATGCCGGCGTAAAAGATCCAGACCAGGCACGACCAGACGCTCTTGATGTTCCACGAGAACCAGTAGCCCCAGGCAACATAGGCCCAGTAGCTGCCGGCGATCATGCAGAGGGTGAACAGGCCGAAACCGAGAAAGATCGACTCCTCGTTGATGCGCCGCAGCAGGAGTTTGTCCGGCAGGTGACGGGTCTGCAGCCGGCTCTGCACCAGGTAGAGGACGCCGATGGAAAAGGCCATAGCGAAGAAGGCGTAGCCGGTGAAGGAGAACAGGATGTGCAGGGTGAACAGCGGCGTGTCGAGGCTCGGGATCAGCGGGGATATCTGCGCTTCACGCGGAAGCGCGCCGCCGAGCAGCACCAGGTTTAGCAGCATGACGAACAGCCCGGTGGCGCCGATCTTGTAGCGCAGTTCGAAATAGAGATAAATCAGTGCCAGGGCCCAGCTGAAAAAGAACAGTGTCGAGAAGAGGTTGGTCACCGGCAGGTAGCCGGCCTGCCACCAGCGCCAGCCGAGCAGGCCGGTCTGCAGGGCGACGCCGCTCATCACCAGGCCGAGGGCAAGACGGGCCAGCCAGGGGCGGTTCCAGACCAGGCGCAGCAGGTAACCGGCCACCGAACAGAGGTAAAGGGCGAACAGCAGGTAGAGCAGTGTTTTCATGACGGCCTCAAGCAGGATTCGTCGCACGATTTCGATTATTGCCGGGGAGGCTAGCATGGGGGTGCGCGCCCTTCCAAGCAAAAATGGACAGGATTTGCCGTGGCGGATCGCTGTGTCGAATGCGCTTCGAGGTGTCAAAAGAGTTGTGGTAAAGTCTCCGGTCCGTGACCCGTGACCCGTGATTCGTGCCGTTTGGTCGAGGTGAGGATTGATGGCGCATGTCCGTTTGAAAAAACAGCTCAAACTTCTCGATATCTACGCCATCGGTACCGGCGCGACCTTAAGTGCCGGGTTCTTCCTGCTGCCGGGGCTGGCGGCGATCGAGGCCGGACCGGGGCTGGTTCTCGCTTATATGCTCGCCGCCGTGCCGATGGTGCCGGCCATGTTCAGTGTCATCGAACTGGCGACTGCCATGCCGCGGGCCGGCGGCGTCTACTACTTTCTCGACCGTTCCCTCGGACCCTATGTCGGCACCATCGGTGGCATCGGCGCCTGGCTGGCGCTGGTTCTTAAAGTCTCCTTCGCCCTGGTCGGCATGGGCGCCTACATCTATCTGTTTCTGCCGACCCTGCAGATCGGCCCGGTGGCGGTCGCTATCGCCCTCGCTCTCGGCGTGGTCAACTATCTCGGTACCGGCAAGAGCGGCGGCCTGCAGATCGCCATGGTTTTCAGCCTGCTCGTGCTGCTGCTGCTCTTTTTCGGCAGCGGCTTGCTGCAGTTCCAGCCGGCGCATTTCGACGGCTTTTTCGCGGCCGGGTTCAACGGCATCCTGTCGACCGCCGGCATGGTCTATATCAGCTATGTCGGTGTCACCAAGGTGGCCAGTCTCTCCGAGGAGGTGACCGATCCTGAGCGCAACCTGCCGCGGGCGGTGATCCTGGCACTGGCGACCGCTGTGCTGGTCTACGGTGTCGGCACCAGCGTCATGGTCGGTCTGATCCCCCTTGATGAACTGCGCAGCACCCTGACGCCGGTCGCTGTCGCCGCCGACTATGCTCTCGGCTTCCCCGGCGTGGTCCTGCTGTCGCTGGCCGCAATGCTGGCGTTTGTTTCGGTCGCCAACGCCGGCCTGCTCAGCGCCACCCGCTACCCCCTCGCCATGAGCCGCGACCATCTGGTCTCGTCCCGGCTGCGGCGTCTGAGTCGCTACGATACCCCGAGCCATTCGATTCTGGTGACGGTCGGCGCCATTATCCTGGTGATCCTGCTGCTCGACCCGATGCGGATTGCCAAGCTGGCCAGCTCGTTTCAGCTGCTGCTCGATGCCCTGGTCTGCTTCGCGGTGATTGTCATGCGCGAGAGCCAGATCAAATCGTACGATCCCGGCTACCGTTCCCCCTGGTACCCCTGGATGCAACTCGCCGGCATCGCCCTGCCGCTGCTGCTGATCTTCCAGATGGGGGCGCTCTCGATCTGGTTTTCGGTCGCGCTGGTCGTCGTCGCCAGCGGCTGGTACTTCGGTTATGTCCGGCGCCGCGTCAACCGGGCCGGTGCCATTTTTCATGTGTTTGAACGTCTCGGCCGCGGCAAGCATGACGATCTCGATACCGAGCTGCGCGGGATTCTGCGCGAAAAGGGTCTGCGTGCAGAAGATCCTTTCGACGAGATTGTCCTGCGCAGCCAGGTGATCGATCTCGACCGGGCCTGCGATTTCGATGAGGTGGTCGGTATGACTGCCGTCAGGTTGCGCGACGTGGTGCCGCTGCGGGAAGCGGAAATCTGCAAGCAGATCATGGACGGCAACAAGGTCGGGGCGACGCCGGTGACCCGCGGTGTGGCGCTGCCGCACTTTCGCTCCGACAAGATCGAGCGGGCCGACATGGTGCTGGTGCGCGCCAGAGACGGGGTTCGCATCCGCCTCTACAACCCGTTGACCTACGCTGAAGAAGGGGAGGAGGTAGTCAAGGCGCTGTTCTTCCTGGTCAGCCCCGACCAGAACCCGACCCAGCACCTGCGGATTCTCGCCCGGATCGCCGAACGGGTCGACGAGGAGAGCTTCCTCGGTGAGTGGACCCTGGCGCAAACCGATGACGAGCTGCGCCAGAGCCTGCTGCACGACGACCATTTCCTGCTGCTGAACGTCAGCCTTCATGACCGGACGGCGCAGATGATCGATCAGCCCCTGCGCGATCTGGCGATCCCCAGGGGCTGCCTGGTGGTGATGCTGACCCGCGACGGCCAGGCGTTCGTGCCGGACGGCAGCACCGTTATCCGCGCCGGCGACCGCCTGATGGTGATCGGCGAAAAGTCCGGCCTGGAAGCCCTGGAGTCGGTCTATCTGGCTGATTGAGATGCAAACAGGGGTGATGGATACGTCTGTGTGTGTTCATTCCCGGTTCGAACAATGAGGAGGGTATGACCGGTTTGCTTATCGAATGTCCCGGATGTGGCTTTGTCAAGGCGGTCGAACAGACCGAACTGCCGGCAGACGCCGGGCAGGTCAGCTGTATTCGCTGCGGCCGGAGTTTTCCGCTGCAACCGGTCTTCACGTCCACCGATGACGGTACTCTACTGCGTACCAACAGTCCAGAACAGTGGGATGCCTGGCAAGAACTGACGCAGCAGCGGGGCCCGGTCGATGAGTCTGCTCCACCTCGGCGCCGGTTGCGCTTCAGGTTCCCCGGTCGCTGGTTCTCAGTCGGGTGTACCTTAAGCGGACTGACCGTCGGACTGACTGCCACCGCCATCTGGTTCGATCTCTTCCTGCAGCAACCAATCCTGCCTCAAGCGTTACGGGCAAAGTTGCTGGTGTCCATGCAGGACGCGGGGCTACTCCGGTCCGGAGGTGTAATCATGCTCGGCAAGCAGTCTTTCCGGCCGGGGGAGTCGATGCTGGTGAAGGTGGCGTATACCGATGATGTCGACCCGCGCGCGCAACTCTGTTGCGCCCCGGTTGAGGGAACATGTTTCAGCCGGCATGCGATCGAAACCGATCCGGCCGGTTTCACCAGTCTGCAGATTGTGGCGCCAGCAGAACCGGGGCGTTATGAACTGCGGCTGTCGCCCCGAGGGGGGGAGGCGGCGCCGGTCACACATATGGAGTTCACTGTCCGTTAACTACAGCCTCGTTTTTCGATAACCCTCGATCCGTTTTGCCGGGGAGAGGTTGGTGGAGAGACGTGATGTTTTGGTGTCTTCGCTGAGACTCAACGATTGTCAACAGAATAGCTGATCCAGGTTGACAATCGCTTGCGCCGCTGCTAGGTTCTGGCGCCATGAACCCCGTCTATTACAGTCTGCGCATGCGCGCCTCCCGCTCTGGACAGCATCTGTGTGGAGCCGAGCGGATCGTCCCGGTCCATCAGCTGCGCGAAGTGTCCGCCGAGCTGCTCAATCGCGCTCTCGCTGCGCAATCTCTCCCAGACGAGATTCACGCCACCACCGAGGCACTTAAACCCGAAGAGATCCGCCGCTACGCTCTCCCCCCTGTGCGCAGCTGGCAGGTGGCGGACTGGCGGGCCGGTCGCCGGCTGGCAACAGAACGGCTTGTGGCCGCAGGAGTCTCTCCGGCTGCGGTGGCAACGGCGTTGTCGGCTCTGGCCGCTGGTCCCGGACCGGACGGGACGGTGATGCGCGGCGCCATGCTTGTCGATGCGCAAAGCGGCGAGCGCCTGGAAGAGGATTGCGCCAGGGGCGTGCGAGTCAGCCGGATGGATCTCGACCCGGCGTGTCGTGACGCCCTGCTGGCCACACTGGCCGCCGCCGGTCTGACGCATCACCGGGTTGCCGAGGCTCTGGTCCTTGCCGGCAAGGTGCTGCACGCTCCCGGCATTGTCGCCGAGCTCTGCTGGTCCGACGATCCGGCCTATGCGACCGGCTATGTCGCTACCCCGGCAGCCGGCTACCAAAGGATCAGTCCGCTGAAACAGGTCGGCGACAGACGGGGAGGGCGGACCCTGTTTGTCGATGCCGGAAACGGATCCCTCGGCGATTTCGTTGACTATCTGGAGCGGCAGCCGGTGCTGTTCACCGCAGTCGGCACCATCCATCCACCATCCCTCTGGAGCGAGCCCGCATGAACACCTGGCGCGACGAACTGGTCGACCTGGCCGACCGCGCGATGCTGCGACAGTTGCGTACGGTCGAAGGCGCCCAGGGGCCGCACATTCGCATCGACGGCCGCGAGCTGCTGCTCCTCTGTTCCAACGACTACCTCGGCCTGGCCAATCATCCGCGGCTGGTCGAGGCGGCCATCCGGGCGATCCGTGACTATGGGGTCGGTTCCGGCGCCAGTCGTCTGGTCTCCGGCAGCATGACGCCGCACGCTGCGCTTGAGGAGCAGATTGCGGCGTTCAAGGGGACCGAGGCGGCCCTGCTGTTCAACAGCGGCTACGCGGCCAACACCGGCATCCTGCAGGGACTGCTCGACGCCGACGACCTGATCTTCTCCGATGCCCTGAATCACGCCTCGATCATCGACGGCTGCCGTCTCGCCGCTGCCCGGGTCCGGGTCTATCCCCACGGCGATGTCGATGCTCTCGAAGCGATGCTGCGTGCAGAGCTGCCTAAGCGGCGCGGCAACTGGCTGATCGTCACCGACGGCGTGTTCAGCATGGACGGCGATCTGGCCCCGTTGCCAGCGCTCTGTGACCTCAAGGAGCGCTACGATGCGTTGCTGATGGTCGACGATGCCCACGGCACCGGTGTCCTCGGCGCGAGCGGACGCGGCAGCGGCGAACTGCTCGGCTGTCTGGCGCGCATCGATCTGCAGATGGGGACTCTCGGCAAGGCCCTCGGCTGCGCTGGCGCCTACCTGGCGGCGTCACGCACGGTTATCGATCGACTGATCAATCGCAGCCGGCCTCTGATCTTTTCCACCAGTCTGCCACCGGCGATCCCGGCGGCCGCCCAGGCCGCCTTCGACCTGGTCGATTCTGACGAAGGGGTCAGCCTGCGCCAGCGGCTCGCCGACAACCGCCGCGCGCTGGCGACCGGACTGCGTGCCGCCGGCCTCGATCTGCTCAACAGTTCGACCCAGATCGTCCCGGTGCTGACCCGGGAGCCGGCGCCGACCATGACGATGACCCGCCGCCTGTTCGACGCCGGGATCTTCCTGCAGGGGATCCGGCCGCCGACGGTCGGCGAGGGGCTCTGCCGGCTGCGGGCGACGGTGATGGCCAGTCACGATCCGGCCGAGCTGCGCCGGGCGGCGGCGACCATTGTCCGGACGGTCGCCGGGTGTGCGGCATGACGCTCCGGCAGACCGTTCTGCCGGACGGACGACGGCTTGCATGGCGGGAGAGCGGTGAGGGGCCTCCCTTGGTGCTGCTGCACGGCTGGGGCAGTTCGTCCCTCGCTTTCACGCCGCTGGTCGCGCCGTTGGCGGCGCACTTTCGCCTGCTGCTCCCCGATCTCCCCGGCCATGGCGACTCCGCGCCGGTGGCTGACGGCAGTCTGGAGGGCCTCGTCGCCGACCTCGATGTCTGGCTCGGCCAGGTCTGCACCGGGCCGGTCTGCCTCGGCGGCTGGTCCCTCGGCGGTATGATCGCCATCCAGCTGGCGAGTGGTGCCGATCAGCGTTTTTCCGGTCTCCTCCTGCTCGCCACCACGCCGCGCTTCACCCGCGGCGACGACTGGCCGCACGGTCTGCCGTCCACCCAGATCCGGGCGATGCGCCGCAACCTGTCCCGGCGGTTTGCGGCCACCCTCGACGATTTTTTCGAACTGACCCTGGCCGGTGACGCCATCGATGCCGAGGGCAAGACAACGCTGCGGACTCTGTCTGGCGCTGCCGACCAGCAGCCCGATGCGCCGAGCGCCGCCGCCATGCTCGCCCTGCTGGAGAGCCAGGACCAGCGGGCGCTCCTCGGTCGTCTGGCCCTGCCGACCCTGATCGTGCACGGTGGCGCGGATCGGATCGTCCCGCCGGGCGCGGCTCAAGCCCTGGCCGCGGCCACCGGTTCGGCGCGGCTGCAGATTCTGTCGGGTGTCGGCCATGCGCCGTTCTGGAGCCGCCCGCAGGACGTGGCGAATCTGATCATTGCGGAGGTGGGGCGATGGTGCCGATAAAGGCGATCGACCGGCGGCGAGTCCGCTGCAACTTTGCCAGTCACGCGGACGACTACGACCGCTATGCGGTGGTGCAGGCGCGGGTGGTGCAACATCTCTGTGCCAGTCTGGCCGAAGTCGGTCTGCCGGCTGACGGACGGCTTCTTGATATCGGCACCGGCACCGGCGCCCTGGCCGTGGCGCTGCGGGAGCAGCAGCCGGCAGCGGAGATCCTGGTCATGGATCTCGCCCACGAGATGACCCGCACCGCCCGGTCGCGTCTCCCGAATGTCCTGGCCTGTGACGGTGATGCCGTCTGCCTGCCGTTTGCCGCCGGCGCGTTTGCCGCGGTGGTGTCGAGCTCAGTTTATCAATGGGTCGAGTGCCTGCCGACGGCGTTCCGTGAAGCCGCCCGCACATTGCGTCCGGGCGGGCTGTTCGCCGTCGCCCTGTTCGGTGCGCAGACCCTGCATGAACTGCGCAGAGCGCACGGCATCGCCGTCGCCCGCAGTGGCCTGGCGCAAGCGTCGCACATGCAGACGTTTCCCGAGCGGAGCGAGGTCGGCGCGGCACTGGCGGCGGCCGGCCTGACCACCCGCCGGTTACGCAGTGTCATGGAGGTCGAGCAGCATGCCGATGTGCCCGAGCTGTTGCGTCAGCTCAAGCAGATCGGTGCCGGCAACGCGGCGGTCGACCGGCCGCGCGGGCTGGCGTCGCGGCGGACAATGCAGGAGATGATGGCGATTTATGAGGATCTGTATCGGAGCGCAGCGGGGATTCCGGCGAGCTATGAAGTGATTCTGGCTATTGCGGTCAAGCCGGACTGATTGTTCGGCAGGATGGGGCAACGCTGCCGCGCCTGGCGGTTGTGGCAGCGAGCAGTGGTCAGTCGTCAGTCTGCGGTGCTGTGGTACAGACGCTGTCGCCGAGTAGAGCGGCGACGACCCGTCTTGCCTGTTCCGAGGTGACGTGGTAGAAGATGGCCACCCCCTCGCGGCGCCCCTGAATGATCCCCTTGTTCTTCAGCAGGGCGAGGTGCTGGGAGACAGTCGCCTGGGGGAGCCCGAGACATTCCCAGATCTTTTTGACGTTGCAACTCTGCGACATCAGCCCGGCGACGATCTTCAGCCGGATCGGGTGGCCGATGACCTTGAGAATTTCCGCTTCGCGGTCGAGGTTGATGGTCTTGTCGAATTCGATCTCGGCCATGGTCACCTGCCTTGTCACAATGATTTTCTGAATATATGGATTTTATTGGTCGTGGCGGGGTGGAGTCAAGTTAATCCTGTCGGAAAGATGCCTCGATGCTGATCGCCGTGTTCCTGACCGTCGCCGGCCTGCTGCTGCTCTATTACGGGGCCGAAGCCCTGGTCACCGGCAGTTCCCGCCTCGCTCTCGACTTCGGTGTCCGGCCGCTGATCGTCGGCCTGACCGTGGTCGCTTTTGCCACCAGCATGCCGGAGCTGATGGTCTCCCTGTTTGCCGCCATCAAGGGTTCGGACTCGATCGCCGCCGGCAATATCGTCGGCTCCAATATCGCCAACATCGCCCTGATTCTTGGCGTCGCCGCCCTGTTACACCCCCTCGATGTCGCCCGTTCGACCCTCAGCCGGGAAATCCCGATGATGATTTTCGCCTCGCTGCTGGTCTATCTGTTCGCCTGGGACGGTATTCTCGGTTTCGGCAACGGCTTTATCCTGTTCGCCGGTCTGCTGCTGTTCATCGGCTACTGTGTCGCCACGGCCCGGACGACGACCGATTTTACCACGGAGACCGTGCGCGAGCAGGTGTCCGGCATTGCCGGTGACCGGCGGCGCAATCTGTGGCTGGTGCTGTTCGGCATCGTCGGCCTCGGCGCCGGCGCGGAGATGATGGTGCGCGGCGCGGTGATCATCGCCGCATGGTTCGGCGTCCCGGAAGTCATCATTGGCCTGTCGATTGTCGCCCTTGGCACCAGCCTGCCGGAACTGGCCGCCTCGCTGATGAGCGCCTGGAAGGGAGAGATGGATATCAGCGTCGGCAACGTGATCGGCAGCAACATTTTCAACGTGCTGTTCGTCCTCGGTATCTGTCCGATGGTGCGACCGCTGGCCATTGAATCGCGTGTGCTGCTGGTCGATTTTCCGGTGATGCTCGGTTTCTGTCTGCTGCTGGTCGTGCTGCTGCTCGCCGGCAAGCCGCGGCGGCGGCTCGGCCGCTATCGCGGTGGTCTGCTGCTGGGCGCTTACTCCCTGTTCATTGCGAGCCTGTTTTTCTGATGAGACAAGTTGTCCGTACAGTGCTGCTCGGCCTCTGCCTGCTGACCTCACTCAGCACGACCGGGCAGGCCGCCGTGCCCGCCAGCCTGCCGCCGCTCGGTCTCGATCAGCTGGTTGGTGAACATCTGGTCTATGCCATCGACTTCATGGTCTTCAAGCGGATCGCCGCCGGAGAACTGACACTGCGGCCGACCGACGAGGCGGGGATCTACGAGGCGGAGCTGATCGGCCGCACCCTCGGCGTTGCCGCCTGGCTGACCGGCGACCGCACCCAGCACTACCGGACGCGCATGCGCTGGGACGAGGACGGCCGCCTGCACAGCCTGGTGCACGAATCGCAGATCGACAAGCGCAAAAGGGGGGAGTGGCGGCACAGCGGCAAGCGCTTTACCTTCGCCGCCGACCACCGGCAGGTCATACAGGAAAAGAGTAAGGACGGCGTGTTCATCCCGGGCAAGGTCTTCGAGCTGCCTGCCGGGGAGCCGCCGGCCGATATCCTGACCGCGTTCTACAATCTGCGCCTCGGCGTTTATGGCGAGATCGTGCCAGGGCGAAAGATTCTCATCCCGACCTTCACCAGCAAGGGACTGCGGGAGATCGTCGTCGATGTGCTGACCGTCGCGGAGCGCGCCCCGTACCGGTTTTTCCCGAACAGCGGCTGGCTGCTCCGGTGCCGGATCGATCCCGAGGTGTTCGGCACCAGCCGCGGTGAGCTGTTCATCTGGTTCGATGAGGCCGGGGTCCCGGCCAGGGGGATTATCGAGGATGTGATCGGCCTGGGGGATGTCAGGGGATATCAGGAGGAGACAGCGCCATGACGCAAGCGCGTACCTATGTGATCGGCCACCGCAATCCGGACAGCGATTCGATCTGCAGCGCCATCGCCTACGCCGAACTCTGTCGGCGCCAGGGGCGCGAGCGGGTGCTGCCGGCGCGGGCCGGCACCGTCAATCGGCAGACCGAGTTTATTCTGGAGAGCTTCGAGCAGAGTGCCCCGGTACTGTTGACCGATGTCTTTCCGCGGCTGCGCGATATTCTCACCGGCGAGCCGGTGACCATCGCCGCCGATCGGCCGTTGATCGAGGCGATGGAACTGATGCGCCGTCACGATATCCGCATGCTGCCGGTGGTTGAGGACGACGGGACACCTCTCGGTGCGCTGATTTTGAAGCGGCTGCCGGAACATCTGTTTCTCCCCCGGCAGGGGCGGCCGATCCGCCAGGTGCTGACTTCGCCGGCGTCGATTCAGGCCTGTCTGCAGGGGACGCCGCTGTTTTTGCCAGATGCCGCACGGGTCGAGCTCCTCGACCTGTATGTCGGTGCCATGGCGGAGCCGACTTTTCGCACCGCCCTGCAGCAGACCGACCTGCAGCGGGTGGTGGTGCTCACCGGTGATCGCGAGGAGATCCAGCGGGTTGCCGTTGACTTCGGTGTACGCATGCTGATCGTCACCGGGGGACTGCCGGTCGATGCCGCGCTGCTCGCCACGGCCCGCGAACGGGGTGTGGCCGTGTTGCAGAGCCCCTTCGATACGGCGACCAGCGCTCTGCTGGCGCGGATGTCGACGCCGGTACGTCATCTGGTAAGTGACGATGTGCCGCAGGTCGACCCGGACGACCGGGTCGAGAGCCTGCGCCGGCTGCTGCTGCGCGGCAGTGTGCCGGGCGCCCTGGTGGTCGACGGTGGCGGCCGCCTCAGCGGAGTCGCCACCAAGTCGAACCTGCTGCGCAGTTCGGCGACCCGCCTGATTCTGGTCGATCACAACGAACTCTCCCAGGCGGTCCCCGGCGCCGATCAGGTCGAGATCGATGAGGTGATCGACCATCACCGTCTCGGCAATTTTCACACCGATGCGCCGATCCGTTTCATCAATCAGCCCCTCGGCAGCACCTGCTCGGTGGTCGCCGGCCTTTACCGCCAGGCCGGCCTGGAGCCGGAGCCGAAAATCGCCGGACTGCTGATGGCCGGTCTCCTCTCCGACACGGTCCTGCTCAAGTCGCCGACCACCACGGATATCGACCGTGAACTGCTCGACTGGTTGAGCAGCCTGGCCGGTCTCGACCCGTTCGAATTCGGCAACCGGATGTTCCGCGCCGGCAGCGCTCTCGGCGCCGATGCCGACATCCAGAGCCTGCTGACCGCCGATTTCAAGGAGTATCAACTGGAAGAGCGGCGCATCGGCATCGGTCAGATCGAAGTCGTTGCCGTACAGGAATTTGCCGAACGGCAGACCGAGTTCGCCGTCGGTCTGGGGCAGCTGCTGGCGCAACGACAGCTCAGCCTGGCCGGTCTGCTGGTGACTGACATCGTCGCCCAGACCAGCCAGCTGCTGGTCTGCGGCGACGCCGATCTGGTCGAACAGGTCGGCTATCCGCGCCTCGGTCCGCAGCTGTTTGAACTCAAAGGGGTCCTGTCGCGCAAAAAACAGCTGATGCCGCACCTGCTCAAGACATTCAAGACGAGCTGACGGGCGACATGGTGAGCCGGTCGAGCAGGGTGGCCAGGTCGCGCGGGGTTGTAACTTCGGGGAGACAGACCCGGTCGGCGCAGAGGCTGGCTGTGACGGCCGGTTGCCCGGTGCGCGCGTCCTCCCGCCTCGGGTCTGTCCCTGCCCGGTGCTCGATCCGCACGACCAGGCGCGGCAGGAACCGCTGGTACACGGTGGCAAGTAACGGCTCGGCTCGTTCGCGAGTCGCCGTGCGCATGGTCAGCTGCTGGCTTGGGCCGAGGTGATGGTCGAGGGCCAGCAGCAGTTGGGCATGGGCGGTGGGTTGGCGTTCGGCATGGCCAAGCCGCTTTGCCAGCAGGGTCTGTCCAGCTGCGGCGAAGCGCTGTTCGCCGGTCAGGTCGGCGAGACGGAGCAGCAGGCCGGTTAAAACCGCTCCGGCACTCGGCACGGCGCCATCGACCAGGGTGCGGCTGCGGCTGATGAGCGCTTCGCTATCGTGGCCGCTGTCGTACAGATCGCCCGCCTCGCCAAACAGCAGCAGAGTCTGCTCTGCCCAGTGACAGCTCGCCGCGAGATCTTCATCGCGAAAATCGGCCTGATGGAGTTCGAACAACCCCCAGGCGAGGGCGGCGTAATCGTCGACAAAGCCGGGAATGTCGGTTGCTGTGCGCCGAAAATAGCGACGCAGCCGGCCGTTACGGTCGACCAGCTTGTCTTGGAGAAAGCGGGCGGCGCCGGCCGCAGTCTCGATCCAGTCGCGACGGGCCAGGGCCACGCCGCAGCGTGCCAGAGCGGTGATCGCCAGGCCGTTCCAGGCGACAATCACCTTGTCGTCGCGTGCCGGCCGGGGCCGATCCAGGCGGGCGCTGTGCAGAGTCTGCCGGGCTGAGTCGAGGTGGGCGCGCAGCGTCGCCAGCTCCAGACCGGTCTGCGCCGCCAGCTCCGCCCAGGGCGCCATCTGCCGCGGAACGCTTTTGCCGGCGAGCTGCCCGGCGTTGTCGATGCCGTAGCAGTGGCCGAACAGCTCGGCCTGCGGCCGGCCGAGGAGATTGTGCAGTTCGGCCGGCGTCCAGAGGTAGAAACTCCCTTCTTCGCCGGCGGAATCGGCATCCTCGCCGGCACTAAACGCCCCCTGATCGGTCAGCAGATCGCGCAGCAGGTAGTCGGCGGTGTCGCTGACCATGGCCGCGTAGTCGGGATCGCCGGTTGTCTGCCAGGCGTCGAGGGCCGCCAACATGAACAGCGCCTGGTCATAAAGCATCTTTTCGAAATGCGGGATCCGCCAGCCGGCATCGACGGCATAGCGGTGCAGGCCGAAGCCGACCTGGTCGTAGACCCCGCCGGCGCGGATCGCGTCGAGAGTGGCGCAGGCCATGCGGCCGGCATCCGGTGCGGCCAACCGCTGACTGAGCCGCAGCAGCAGCGACAGGTTGTGCGGGGTCGGAAACTTGGGAGCCGTACCGAAGCCGCCGGCCTGGGGATCAAAAGTCTGCCGGTAGTCGTTCAGGGCCCGGCGCAGCGGCTGCTCGCTCGGTGTGATCTCTGCCGCCGGGCTGCTGTCGAGGGCTTGCAGGGTGCGGGTCAGTTCGGCGCCGCTACGCAGCAGTTCATCACGCTGACCGCGCCAGAGGCTGTCGACCCGCTGCAGCAGTTCGCTCAGACCGAAGCGGCCGCTCCGACCGCGTGGCGGCAGGTAGGTGGCGGCAAAAAACGGCTGCTGATCCGGGGTAAGCAGCAGGGTCAGTGGCCAGCCGCCGCTGCCGGTCATCAGCTGGCAGGCGTTCATATACAGGTTGTCGATGTCCGGCCGCTCCTCGCGATCGACCTTGATGGCGACAAAACCGGCGTTGAGGAGCTCGGCCACGGCCTGATTGGCGAATGACTCCGCTGCCATGACGTGACACCAGTGGCAGGTCGAGTAGCCGATGGAGAGGAAGACCGGCTTGTCCTCGGCAGCGGCTTTGGCGAACGCCTCGGCACTCCACGGGTACCAGTCGACCGGGTTGCTGGCGTGTTGCCGCAGGTAGGGGCTGTCGCTGAAGATCAGGCGGTTGAATGCTTCGCCACCATCGGCGGGGAGGTCGGTCCGGTCGATGCGATCGAGGGTGCTGATATCGAAATCCCGCTGGCTCATGGTCGCCTCCTGCCACTCAGTCTAGCAGGGGAGCGGTCACACGGACAAGCGTCGGCAGGATAAAAAAAGCCCCGTGAAGGAGGGGAATCACGGGGCCAACTCCCAGACCAGTGTCTGGGGAACATGGCGCGAATATTAGTTTCCATTGCGAATCGAGTCAAGCAGAAAAATAGGCTCGGGTGTTTTAAGCCGTTAGGGCTGATCAAGCCGGTGCAACGGCAAAACCGGGCGGTCAGGGCTGGGTGCTGAATTACGGCCCGAGGTTTGCAAGTACTCTTCGACTGTTTTACCGGTATGGACCGGAGCCTGCCCCGCCGCCTGTTTTCACGGCATTTTGCGGGAGGGACTGGCAGGATTTGTCGTCTGATGCAGCGGGTGAAGCGGTTTTAACGTGGCTATTTAACACGCTAATTCTGGCTGTTTGGCTGTGCTGTGATGCCTTTTTTGCGCCGGTCAAGTGTCTGCCGGCGGCAAAGGTTGCGAACGACTCGTTCGCGAAAATTCAGGAGTTGCTGCTCGTGCGCTACAGGTTGCGATCAACCGTTTTTGTCTCCGGCCTGCTGATGCCGCTGTTGCTGTCGGCCGGGCTGGCTCTCGCCATGGACCAGGATGGACGGGATCCGGTGCCGTCGGTCAACGGTGTCGATGCCGCCGCGTTCATTGCCCCTGCGGAAGAACGGCTGGACAAGCTGGTCGGCTCGGCGGATATTGCCGTACTCGATAATGTGGACGACCGTTTTGTGCAGGGTATGATCGGCTACCCGCTGTTTACCGATGAGGTGGCCGGCCGGGCGAGCGCGGCCGACCTGTTCGATTCGGTTCAGGCCGGCCGGATGTTCAGCCGGGAGAATCAGGCCGCTCTGGCCAGACAGGAGCAGGCACGGGCCCAGTCCGGCCAGGCCAGGGGGCTGCTCCTTCCTTCCCTGAACGCCCAGGCCAGTCGCGGCTACGAGAATTCCAAGCCTTCTGTTATCATCGATCCGGCCAGTGGCGAGCTGGTCTCCTCCGATACGCACATGCGCACCGACGCCTCCATGACCCTGCGTCAACCCCTTTTCAACTTGCCGGATTTTCTCGACTGGCAACGCCGCAAGATCGTCGAACAGTCGCGCAGCGAAAACTTCCGGGGCAGTGACGGCGATGCTTTTCTCGACACGGTCAGGGCCTACGTGTCCCTGGTCTCCAGTCGCCTGCAGGCCGATGTGACCCGCGACTTCGAGGCGCGCCTTGGCGAACTTCTCGACTACATCGAAAAGCGGACCACTGCCGGGGCTTCGAGTGTTTCCGACATGGCCCGGGTGCGGGCCAGGATTCAGGAGACGCTCTCCACCCGACTGGAACAGGAGTCGGCACATGCGACCGCCGGTGTGGAGTTCGTCCGGCTCACCAACTTCCTTCCTGAAAAACTGCGGCTGCCGACCCTCGACGATGTCGGCGGCTCTCTGCTGCCGGAGACGTTTGATGCCGCGGTGCGGCTCGCCCTGCAGCGCAACCCGGAAATTGCCGCGCTGACTCTTGAAGTCTCTGCGGCGAGTACCGATCAGAAAGTTGCGCAAGCCCGGTACCTGCCGAGCCTTGACGCCGAATACTCCGACACCTTCTCGCGAGGGGCCGGCGGCGATGACGACCCGAATGGCCAGCGCGACCGACGCTTGATGCTGGTGCTGAACTGGAATCTGCTCAGCGGCGGCAAGGATTATTACACGCGGGTCGAGCGGTTCGCGCGACATCGGGAGCTGCAGTACCGGCTCGATGACCAGCGCCGCCGGGTCATCCAGGCCCTGTCGAGCCATTTCTCCGCCCTGGAAACCACCCGGGAGCGGATTGTCTTCGGTTACCAGGAGCTGGCGTCGATCGCCACGGCGGCGCAGGCCATGTCGAAGCGGATGCTCGCCGGCAACCAGTCGCTGCTCGATCTGCTCGATGTCTACGACCGTTTTTACCAGGCCCGCTCCCGTTTGATCAGCCTGCATCTGTTCGAGATCAGCACTGTCGCCCAGTTGATCCGCCTGACCCATGGAACCCCCTGGACGATCGACGCCGAGAGCCTCGCGGTCGCCGCTGAACCCCAATCCTCTTCCGCTGCCGACAAGCAGGATCTCTGATGCCGAGAGCGGAAATGTTGCCGGAATGGAGATGACGCATGTCAGCACGTCACGATGATCAAGACGGGTCGGATATCTTCTGGCCCGGTTACGTCGACGCCACGACCAACCTGATTCTCAACCTTCTGTTTCTGCTGACGATTCTGATCGTTGCCGTCTTCATGTTCGCCCTCGAACTCGGCCGTTCCAGCAAGGTTGAGGCGACCATGCCGGCGGCGACACCGACCCCCAATCAGGAGGCGGTTGCTGTTGTGCAGAGCAACAGTGCTCTGGCCGATGAGAATAGTGCCCTCAAGCGTGAAATCGAACGTCTGAACAGAGTGCTGGCAGAACGCGAGCAGGCACGGGTCGAGCCGGAAGGGCGGGTTGAAACCGTTGCCGCCACGTCTGTGGCTCCCAAGCCGCTCCTCGGATTGCAAAGTACTCTGGCCGAGGATTTCGAGGTCGTGGTCCGCTTTGCCGAGGAGGCGGTCAACCTGACCCCCGAGGAACTCGATCAGCTGCGCATCTCTCTGCAGCCGATTGCGGCAAGCGGGCAGGCCAATGTCGAAGTGATCGTCCCGGTCGGCTTCTCCGAGTCGAAACGGATGGGCTTCTATCGCGCCATGACCGTGCGCAACCTGCTGCTCGAAATGGATGTGCCGAAGGAGCAGATCAACCTGTCGGTGGTCGAAGGGATGCAGAACGCCAATGCCTCTCTGGTCAGAGTTACTGCGCGTTGATGGCAGCCCTTGAGTCCGCAGCCGCCAGACGTTTTCTGACGCCGCGCCTGACGCCGCGCCGCCTGTTCGTGCTGCTGCTGGTCTCCAGTTCGCTGCTGCTGTTTCTCTGGGCGGCACTGGCTGAGGTCGATGTGATTGTCCGCACGGAAGGGCAGATCATTCCGGCCGGCAAGTCGCAGATCGTACAGCATCTGGAAGGCGGCATCGTCCGCCGGATCCTGGTGCAGGAGGGTGAGATGGTCGTCGCCGGACAGCCGCTGATCGAACTCTCCGATGTCCAGACCCGCTCCAGCCTCGGCCAGGGCCAGTCGCAGCTTGCCGCCCTGCGTGGCCGGGAGGCGCGTCTGCTCGCCGAACTGAACGGTTCCACCCGGATCAGTTTCCCTGCGGATCTGACCGATGCCAACGTCATTGCCGGAGAGACCGGGGCCTGGGAAGCGCGTCGCTCCCAGCTCGACGAGGAAGTGCAGGTTCTGCAGGCGCTGAGCCTCCAGACCCGCAGCGAGCTGGAGGAGATCAGTGCCAAACGGCTCAACCTGTTCGAGGAACTGGAACTGGCCGAACAGAAGCATCAGGTGATCGATACGTTGTACAAAGACAATGCGGCGTCGGAAATGGAAGTGCTCGACAGCCGGATGCGCATTCAGCGACTCAGATCGGAGATTGCCGACGCCACCAATGCTGTGCCGCGTCTTGAGGCGGCGCTGACCGAGTCCGAGGCGCGGGTCAAGGAGGCGATCGCCCGCTTTCGCGCCGAGGCTTCGGCGACGCTGACCCAGGTGCGGCAGGAGATTGAAAAACTGACCCACGAAATCGACAGCAGCCTCGATCGCCTCGAGCGCAATGTGGTGCGCAGTCCGGTGACCGGCCTGGTCAACAAGCTGAATATCACGACTGTCGGCGCGGTGATCCGGCCGAGCGAGATTCTCCTGGAGATTACGCCGAGCAATCAGCGGATCGTCATCGAGACCCGCTCCAATCCCGACGACCGGGCTCATCTTCGCCAGGGACTGCCGGCGCGGGTGCGGATTGGCGCCTACGACTATTCGACTTACGGCACCTTCAACGGCGCCGTCACCGAAGTGAGTGCCGATACCCTCAGCGATGATCGCGGCAACCGTTTTTACCGGGTCAATGTCGAAGTCGATATGGCGGCCGGAACCTCCGGTTCCCGCCAGCCGGGGATCCTGATGCCGGGCATGGCGGCCAGTGCCGACATTGTCGTCGGCAAACGCACTATTCTGTCCTACTTGCTGTCGCCGCTGCTGGAGTTTCGCGACGGTGCGTTTCGCGCGAACTGAGCGGTTGATGCACTGTTGCATCGTTTTTGTACCCCATTCGGAATTCCGGATGCTGGCTCCTGAATTCCGATTTTTACAGCCATCCAACCTCTTACGAAGCAAGAGAGTCGACTATGTTCAAACAGCTCAAGATCTACTACGTGTTTGTCGCCCTGCCGTTTGTCATGCTGCTGGTCGGCGCGACGATTTTCTTCGACGGCATCAAGGTGACTATCGTCCGCAACCCGCATCCGCAGATCAACTATACGATCTTCGCCATTATCCTGATCGGCGGCTGCCTGGTGCTGCTCAACGCCCATCGTCTGGTTCGCGAGGCACGGTCTTTTCTCGAATATTTCGCGGCGGTGCGTGCCAAAAAAGACGGGGCGTCGTTGCAGAAGCTGGCCGGTGGTTACAGTGGCGAGTCGGCCTGCCTGCTGCAGATGATGGCGGCGACTGAGGGGCGGACCATCTCTCATCAGGAACAGGTCGCCATCGAGAACGAGCTGGGCAATGCCCGTTCCAGCCTGTTGCGGCGCAACGCCCTGCCCCAGTACCTGACCGGTTTGCTGGTCGGCATGGGGCTGCTGGGGACGTTCATCGGCCTGCTGGCGACTTTGAACGACATCACGGTGCTGATCAGCAGTTTCGCCGATCTTGATATGCAGAACGCCAGCCCGCTTCTGGTTTTCAGAACCATGATCGAGCGGATGAAAGCGCCGATGCAGTCGATGGGGATCGCTTTCTCGGCATCGATGTTCGGCCTGCTCGGCTCGATCATCCTCGGTCTGATGATGGTCGGCTTGCGGCGTCTGCAGGGGGATATGTTTTCGGTGCTCAGCTCCGAAGTCGCCCGGCACATCGAGTTCGCCCTCTCCCGGGATCCCCTGCAGATCGCGACTGTGGCCGGTCAGGCACCTGCCGGTGACGTCAGCAACGTCCTGCTGCGCATTGACGAGCGCTATGCCGAAGCGACCCGCGCCCAGCAGCGGGCACTTGCTGTCCTGACCGACGATCTGCAGCGGCAGCGCGCCGATCTGCTGCGGGCGCTTGCCGAACAGACCGAGGCGAGCAACGGCGTGCGTGGCGAACTGCAGCAGCTCGGCCGGCAGTTCGGCAGTCTCGGCAACGCCATGGAGAAAGGGAACAGCGAGGTGTCGGCGCAGCTGGCCGAACTGACCGTGCAGTTGACCGCCCATGCCCGCGAGACCCAGAAGCTTCTGACCCAGCAGGTCGACGAGCAGAAGCAGCTCAAGGACCATATCGATTCCTATCATATTGAAGAGCGTCTGGCCGAAGGGGCGCGTACCCAGCAGCGCACCCTGACAACAGTCATGGACGATCTGCAGCAGCAGCGCGCCGAGGTCGTCCAGGCCCTGGCCGAGCAGACCGAGGCGAACAACCGGTCGCGGGGCGAACTGCGGCAGATCGGCAGCCAGCTCGAATCGATTTACACCGTCATTGAAAAGGGTGATGCCGAACTGGCACATCAACTCACCGAACTGACCGTGCACAGCGCGGCCGATGCGCGCCAGGCGCACCGGCTGCTCGATCTGCTGCGTGGCGAACTGAGCGACCAGATGAAGCTGCTCGACAGCCAGTTCGACCGGGGACAGCAGTTGAGTGAGAAGATCGGTCAAAATGTGGCCGGACAGATCGCCGAGCTGACCGGTCAGCTCGCGGCCGACGGACAAGCGGCCCGCGAACGGCTCGACACCCTGATCCGGCAGCTGCAGAGCGACCTGGAGCGGTTGTCCGGGCAGGTCGATACCGGCTGTCAGATGACCGGTAAGGGGAATGAGGAGCTGGTCGGCCGGGTTCAGGAGTTGACCGCCAGACTGGTTGAGAATGCCCGTATTTCCCAGCAGCAGCTCGACAGCCTCGGCAGCTGGCTGCGCTCCGAGCTGAAGGGCCTGGCCAGTCAGGTGCAAAGCGGCGCGGCGGTGCTGGAGCAGGGCAACCATGGGCTCAGTCAGAACTTCTCCGAACTGATGACGTTGCTCTCCGACGGCGCCAGAAGCTCTCTTGGTCATCTCGACACCATCAGTTCCCAGTTGCGCGATGAACTGCAGCAACTCGACCGACAGCTCGGTTCGGGGCATCAGCTGATGCAGCGCGGCAACGACGAGATCGCAGGAAAAATCGGCGAACTGATCGGCCGGATGGCCAGCGCGGCCCAGCCGTCGGTCGAGGGAAATGTCGAGGAAGAGCGTGCGGAAGAGAAGATCGCCTGATTGATCCGGACGAACGCTGGCAACTCATTCGGTCGTGTCACACGGGCGCAGGCTGTTAACGGCAAGAGGCGACTATGGCAAACAAGGTCAATGACGGTAATGTGAAGACGGTTGTGCAGATCAACGGGCAGGAGCATCTGCTCGAGCGGGTCTCGATCAACGGTGATGGGACCGTGACGGTCCGGCACTCCCTGTCGAACCTCCAGTCGGTGGAAATCGCCGATGTCGATCTGCTGCTGACCTTTGCCGATGGCAGTTTCGTCATCATTCCGAATGGAGCCATCGAAGCGATTGGTGAGTCGGTGCCGCAGGTGGTCTTCCTGGAGCCCGAAGAAGAGGTGAATGCGGCAGAAAGTGCCGTGGACAGCGCGTCACGCACGTTGGCCGACCTCTTCAAGATGGCGGATGCCGTCAACCTTGCCAAAGGGGGGAGCCTGCGGGTCGTCACGCAGCGCCTCAGTGGTTTCGATGTCGTCGACGATTTGTCGCTGGAACTCCCCGCCGAATCTCAGGAGGCAGCACCGAACCGGTCTGCTTCCAACAATTCACCGTCGCAACGTACTACGGCGAATACGCCGATTGTCGATACCATGTCCAACATGGAAGAAGGGAGTCTTGGCACAGGACCGGGGGGAAATCTGCCGCGTATGCCGTCCGCCGATCCGGAAGAACCCGATCCGGTCTCGCCACAGCCGACACCGCGACCGACCGTCTATCAGGATGCCCAGGAGATCGAGACGGTTGCCGATGCGATTCTGGTGATCGACCGGAACATCACGGCCGACGACATCATCAATATCGCCGAGATGCATTCGATCATTCCGATCACAGGCCGGGTCTATGGGGATGCCGACACCGGTGATCTGGTGACCTTGACGGTTAACGAGACGAACTTTACGGGTCCGATCAGTCCAGTCGACTATGTCGATCAGGAAACTGGTCTGATCCAGACCATCCTCACCTTCAGTATCGATGTCCCGGGCGCTGATCTGGTCGCCGATGACGACAACAACATCGACGGGAGCCTGACGACAGTTCGGGAGACTGTGTTTGACCGGGAAGACTATCGCGTCGATATCACCCCGCCAAAACCGACCATCGATCTCGACCTGATCACCGAAGACAACCTGATAAATCTTCTGGAATCCGGCGAACCCGTGGCGGTCACCGGCCGGGTCGGTGGAGATGCCATTGCAGGGGATACCGTGACCCTGACCGTCGATGGTCGCGACTATACCGCCCTGGTCGACGCAGATCTGCGCTTCAGTGTCGAGATTCCCGGTAGTGCCCTTGTTGCCGATGAGGATCAGACCGTCGAAGCCAGCGTTGCCACAGTCGACGATGCCGCCGGCAATCCAAGTGAGGTCGCTGTCGATACCAAGACCTACCTGGTCGATGTTGAAGCCCCGGTGATCACGCCCGGGCAGACCCTGAGTTACGAGGAGAATCAGAGCTCCGGAGCGGTAGTCGCTGCGGTGGCCGCCTCCGACAACGTTGATGTCGACGGCTTCCGCTTCAGCGACACCGGGACGTCGGAGAGCGCCGATGGCTTCTTCACGATCACCGATAACGGTCAACTGGTCCTGACCGAAGCCGGTGCATCAGCTGCCCAGAACGATTTCGAAACCGATCCCAACAGCTTCAGTTACTCGGTGGAAGCGGTTGATGCCGCTGGCAACTGGTCTGCCGCTGAAACCATCACCTTGCGGGTGACCAATCTCGACGAACAGGCGCCGGTTGTCACTGCGGGGCAGACCTTTATTTTCGATGAGGAAGGTTTGCCGGGTGCTGTTGTCGCAACCGTCGCCGCGGAGGATGACTTCGGGGTGACGAGTTTTCGTTTTGCCGATACGGGGACCAACCTGTCTGGCGATGGCCTGTTCCGGATTGGGGCTAACGGTCAGGTTTCTCTGGTCAGCAGTGGCGGTCCGGCAGGCGGGGTCTATGATCTGAGCATCGAAGCGGGCGATGCTGCGGGGAACTGGTCGACGGCGGAAACCGTTAAACTTGAAGTCATCGCTATCAAGGAGATCGACACGACACCCCCGGAAATTCCTTCAGGGCAGATTCTTTCCTACGCGGAAAACCGGGTTGCCGACAGCGCGATCGGCTCTGTCGCTGCCTACGATGCCGGTGGAGTGACGTCCTTCAGGTTCAGTGCGACCGGATCCGATCATTCGCAGGACGGCTATTTCAGGATCTCTCCCAGCGGCCAGATCTTCATTACCGAACAAGGCGCCGCGGTCGGTATCGCCCAGAACGACTTCGAAACCGGTGAGAACAGTTTTGACTATACCGTGCAAGCGGGTGATGCCGCGGGGAATTGGTCGGCGCCTGAAACGGTCACTTTCAATGTTCTCGATATCAATGAAAATCCACCATCACCCGTAGATCAGACCCCCCCTGTGGTTACTCCGGGACAAGTATTTTCCTACCAGGAGAACCGAGTCGAAAGCGCAGTCATTGCAACCATCGCCGCAACAGATGAATTCGGCGTTACAGGCTTCCGGTTTGTTTACGCTGATGGTGTAACGACGGGCACGACAAGTGAGGATGGTTATTACCAGATTGACAGCAATGGGCAGATTCGGATCACGGCAGCAGGAGTTGCGGCCGGTGTTGCTCAGAACGATTATGAAACAGGATCGAACAGTTTCACCTACGATATTCAAGCGGGAGATTCGGTTGGCAACTGGTCTTTGACTGAGACAGTCACCCTGACTGTGACCGATGTCGACGAGTCGGCACCGGAGGTGATGGCGGGTCAGAGTTTCCAGTATGCGGAGAACCGGATCGCCGGGGAGGTGGTCGGAACGGTTGCGGCCAGTGACGATACCGGGATCAGCGGGTTTCGGTTTGCCGCGACGGGCACGGATTTGAGTGCCGATGGCTACTACCAGATTGCCGCCAACGGCCAGATCAGCCTGACCGCAGCGGGGGCGGCGGTCGGTATGGCCCAGAACGACTTTGAGACGGGAGACAACCGTTTTGCGTATGCGGTGGAAGCCGGTGATGCCGACGGCAACTGGTCGGTGGCTGAGGTCGTCACCCTGACTGTGACCGATGTCGACGAGTCGGCACCGGAGGTGATGGCGGGTC